>CAYWJJ010000018.1:0-67935 GCA_964458105.1 uncultured Geobacter sp. | reverse complement strand
TCTTGAAATATCAACGCCCGAAACTCAGTTCCGGATTATCTTGGACAGCAATGATTATTACTTAAATATAATATGAAATTAGAATAATATGTTGTATACAGTATCCGATGTTTCATGATCGGATCTGATGCATTTCGTTCGAAGTATGGATTGATACCAAGGTGCAATCAAAATGAGTACAAGGCGGCGAGGAGAGTGGCGACCGAGGCGTACTATAAGTACGTTGAGGAGCCACCGACGAAGCCAACGAGGTAATCGTTGGATTGCGACTTGGTATGAGGCCTTTGGCAGATTTTTGTACTGACCGGGAGGAACCGATGTCGAAGTTTAAAAATGATAAAGACGGTTTTACGTGTGAATGCGGTATACGCAACAACTTTCCTCCCTATGCCCACGACCATTGGGATGTCAAGTTGCTGTACAACTGCTCATGCGAACGGCAGTACATTCTGTATCGCGGCAAGGTTACAATTATTGCGAGGCCATTCGATGAAATTGTTGACAGCGAAGCCTTTGGCGATTGAACAAAAAGGATTATGAATGCGAGTTGAAACAGATCTTAAGCTGGGCTTCAGAAATGTACTGATCAAGCCTAAGCGCTCCAACCTCAAGAGCCGTTCCCAGGTCAATCTGGAGCGGACTTTTTCGTTTCTTCACAGTCGACGCGAGTGGAACGGCGTGCCGGTCATTGCCGCAAACATGGACACGACCGGTACATTCGAGGTGGCTGCCGTTCTGGCGGAATACGGACTTTTGACCGCCATCCACAAACACTACTCCCTGCAGCAATGGGACGATTTTCTGGCCGGACGAAACGGTGATTTCTACTCCAGGATCATGGTTAGTTCCGGTGCCGCGGATGAGGACTTCAGCAAACTTGTCGAAATTGTCACAAGGCACCCAATGCTGCAATTTATCTGTCTGGATGTTGCCAATGGTTACACCGAGGCCTTTGTGGAGTATGTCGGCAAAGTACGCAACGCGTTTCCGGACAAAACCATTGTGGCCGGTAATGTTGTAACCGGAGAAATGGTGGAAGAGCTGCTGCTGTCAGGGGCAGACATCGTCAAGGTCGGCATCGGGCCTGGTTCGGTCTGCACCACCAGGGTCAAGGCCGGTGTCGGCTATCCGCAGCTGTCGGCGGTCATCGAATGCGCCGATGCCGCCCACGGCCTTGGAGGCAGAATAATTTCGGACGGCGGCTGCAACTGTCCCGGCGATGTGGCCAAGGCTTTTGGCGGCGGCGCCGATTTTGTGATGCTGGGGGGAATGTTTGCCGGCCACGACGAATGCGGCGGGGAGCTTGTAGAAAAAGACGGGCATCAATACAAGCAGTTCTACGGCATGAGTTCCATGACCGCCATGACGATACACTCCGGGGGGGTAGCCGATTATCGCGCTTCCGAGGGGAAAACAGTACTGGTTCCCTGCCGCGGGCCGATTGCCGAGACAGTCAAGGATATCCTGGGCGGCGTCCGTTCCGCCTGCACCTATGTAGGGGCTGCCGCATTGAAGGAGTTGACCAAGCGGACGACTTTTATCATGGTGGAGGAGCAGGAAAACCGTACTTTTTCATGATTTGGGCAGGACGTTTTGGGGTAGATAGGTGGCGAGGTTGCTTTTGTATGGTTAGGCGCTAAACGCCTAATGACCCACCTGATAATATTTAAAAGTTGAACCTGATCCCGTAGATACCCCCGAATTTTGTGATTGATAAAGCGGTTGGTACCATTCTGCTGTGAAGGATGATATATTGTGACAATGCTTTAAGGGAAAGGCGTATGTTCTGGCTGGAAAGGAGCGCGGCATGTTCGGCTGGTTTCAAAAAAAAGAAGAACTTCCGACCGTGTTTCCCGATAACGAAACGGCCTTTGCCCATGCCTGCACACTTGGGTATGTTCACTTGGTAAAAGCGAGGATTCCTGCTCTTGTTATGGAAGAAGGGCGACGCGGAGTCGAGGGGGAGCATTGCTATCGATTGCAGCTTGCCGGTCAGAAACGTGCGCTCGATATTTGGGGTTGCACACTGGCTGATGCGCCTGCACATCCCGCTGTTGGTGACCTGGTGGCGTTCTGCATCGTCAGGATCGCCACAGAACTGCCGGAAAGCGCCAGCTTGATCGGTTATATCGCCAGTGGCCTGGAACCGGTTCTGAATGGAAAGAAGGGGTGGCGGGTCAGCACGAATTACACACCTTCCAATCTAAAGCCGGAACTGCATTTGGGATGATGACGCCAGCAACAGGCCATCAGCACTCTGCCGGAATGGATTTGTCAATCAGTTCAACGATCTCCCTGTAAAAGGCGATCATGACCGCTGTCTCAACCCATTTTGCAAAGACGGCCCTGGCCAGCGAAATTCCGTTTACGAGTGTTCCCGAAGTGACAAATATTCCTGCAAACCGCATATCCTCATCACTTATCATGTAAATTCCGAAACAGAACACCATCGACATCAATGCCAGCCAGCCCGCCTGAGGGCCGCGCAGCGGATTCTCCAACACCGACAGGTAATCAATATAATAGCGTATCAAACCCCTGGCCCTTTTCATGAAGGTTGCAGTGTCACTCTCGCCGCAAGCCAGATAGGCGTAGCTCAGGAATTTGTTTTCGGCAACTTTCCTTTCGCTTTTCTTTCGCTCGCTGACGTATCGCTCAATTGCCTCGTCGATCTTGATGGTTGTCATGGGACACCTCCATTCTGATTGAAAACCAGATCATTTAACGTCCCCTCAAAAAGATATATTTCATTAAAAACAGGACTTTAACAAGCCATGTCTTGTTAGAATATTACCACAACGACGTAAAAAATCATGCAACTTTTGCTGCATTCCGTATCAGCCAAATCAGATTCATACCAAGATGCAATCAAAATGAGTACAAGGCGGCGAGGAGAGTGGCGACCGAGGCGTACTATAAGTACGTTGAGGAGCCACCGACGAAGCCAACGACGTAATCGTTTGATTGCGACTTGGTATTATCATGATCGACTCCTTGACTTGCATCAAACCAATTCTAAACATTTCAGCCATGATTGAGAAGCTTATCCGCACCCAACCAGTTTCAAAAGAGGAGCAGCATGCTGACAATAAGTGAAATCGCAGTAACCATAACAATTTGGGTTTTGACGGTATCGGGCTGTTTTTTTGGTATTCGTGCAGTTTTGCGGCGAAGAAGGCAAAAGCGTCTGAATGATCTGAACCGGTGAGTCAAACGACAATCGCTTATATTAAATGAATCCGGTGCTGCTGCGTTTATTCGAGCAGACGCTTATACAGTGCGGCATAACAGTTTGCTTCTGTCAGAGGTGAACAATACTTCTGAACAAAATTTCTGCCTGCTTCAGCGATACCAAGGCCGCAATCTGGATTATGCAGTAACATCCGTACAAGTTTTCTAAATTCGTCATCATTACCGTACAGCCATCCGGTTTCTCCATGGCGTATCAGGGAACGGTTACCCAGAACATCCCGCGCCAGGACCGGCCTTCCCATAACCATGGCTTCCAGGAGGGCGTTGGCCATTCCTCCTTCAAAGATAGAAGAATTTAGAACAAGGTCTGCGGCAGAGTATAATGATCCCATCTGTTGATAGGGAATATCTCCTAACAGTCGCACCCATGGCAGGGCGGCGGCCATTTCATGAACTTTATCGGCATATTCCCGGTCAATTGCGCCACCAACCACCAGCAATCGCAGGGATGGAAATTCCGGCGTCAGAGGCGTCAGCGCGGCAATGGCATTGATGACCCCTTTGACCGGGCGCAGGGCGGCCGGAAGAAGTATCAGGAAATCATCTTCGGGATGAGGATACGGATTTAGCACCGGCAGCGGAGCAACGCCTTGCGGGATGACAGTCAGTCTGCCGGCTATTTGAGGAAAAACTTTTATCAGACGTTGCGCCACCAGCGGATCAAAGCAGGTAACGGCGGCTGCGTCGACTATTGCCGTCCGGGTTTCATCGGTATTGCAGATGTTTGTGTCAAACAGGTCACTGCCGGTAATCGTGATCAGGTATGGGATGCCAAATGTCCGGGAAGCCAGTCTGGCCGCAGGACCGGCATGATAGGCGTGAAAAGCGTGCAGCAGCTCCGGACGGGCCTGATCGAGAACGGCATGCTGTTTAACTGCACTCATGGTGTCCAGGTTGATCGTGGTAATCCGACAGCCTGCTGCCGGTAAATGATCGGCAATCCGGCGCACTGTGGTTATGTTTCCCCGGCCGGGGCCGGAGCTGAACGGGCATATCAGTGCGATATGCATCTCTTTGCGGTTTGAATCGATAACCTCGCTCATGCCCGCTTTTCTTCCATAAAAACCGCTTTCAGCGGAGCATATACCCGCTCTGCCAGCAGGCAAAACTCTTCCCCAAACAGTTCCAGATCCCGAAAACAGATTGACACCGCCGGATCGCTAGATTCACCGGGAATTCCGGCACGTTCTTCACCCAGCCAGCTTTTTTCTGCCTTGCTGATATTTTCTGTAAGAAAATCCCATGACGTCTGGGGAAAAAACTGAAGCGGCCGCTGCATTCCTTCGGCATACAGTTTCATCAGATCGGTCAGAATCACGTCGGCATTTTCAACTGGAGGCAGCCTCAAGATCAGGTCGCTTGCAATCATGACGCTTTCACGCGGGTAACCGGGGGGCGTCAGGATATTCAGCAGCAGATGATCGAGCCAGATCGAAAGACGGTCTCTGCCTTTCATTCCGGCGCAGCGCCAGCGCAGATGCGTGCCGCTGTTGATGCCGTCCAGTACGCCGGAAATCTCGAATCCGTTCATCTCAAACTCAACCGTGAGGCGTTCAAGCTGTTCACCGAGATGGGGCGCAACCGCAGCGGCAAACTGGCCGCATTTGTTCCAGGCTGCATCAAAGGCTGCTTTTCCGGCTGTTAGCGGCGGAAGTATGCCGCGGGAACGGGCAGCTGAAAAACAGTTTTCCCTGCTTGTCCCATCCAGAATACTTGAGACAAGTTCCTGGGAAAGCGAGTATCCGGGCAACCCGTCAACGGTGAACGGCTCGCGCTCCTCCGTTTCTTCGGCCGGGTTGAAAGGGGAAATTTTCATCCGGCGCTCCAGAAAGGCCGCAGACGGATTGGCCAGAAAACGCCGCAGTTGCTGGATGTCGATTCGATTAGTCTGGCTCGCTTCAGGTATCATCCCGGTGACAAAGGCGCGTTGCGTGCGCCCCGTCAGTCGCCGCGCCTCAATGGCATGACAGCTTTCCCGGTCATAACTGAAGAGTTGCGAATCATGACCGGCTTCAAAGTATGCGCTGCTGAATCCCTGCAAACGGTGGCGGCGCAGGATCTCCGGCGCCACGTCCTTGTCACGGCAGACAAAGCCCTTGTATACATAGTCCTGAAGTTCGGCCACCAGTACCGATGGCGGGACGATGCTGTTGTCGCGGTCACTCTGGCCGTTGTAGCTGATGCAGAGCCGCTCCTCGGCCGACATGAGCGCCTCCAGGAACAGGTAGCGGTCTTCGTCCCGCAGTGAGCGGTCTCCCCGTCTCCTGGCGCCGGACATCAGGCTGAATCCGGGCTGGCGGGATGTGCGGGGAAACAGGCCATCGTTCATGCCGGCCAGCCAGACCACCCGCATCGGTATGCTGCGCATCGGCAGCATGGCGCAGAAAGTGATTGCGCCCCCCATAAACCCATAACCGCCTCCGCCCTGCGCAAGGCGTTGCTTCAGGCAGTCACGGACAGCCTCCAGGGATATCGGTTGAATAAAACCGTAGGATGATTGGGCCTCGCGCAGGCTGTTGAGTGCCTTGGCTACCGCCGTCGGGCCGCTGGAGTCAAGATCATCGGCTTTCAGCATAATCTCGGCTGTTTCGGAAAGCAGGTCGGCCCATTGACGAAGCGTTTGACGTGAAGCAAATCCGGAATGAACCCTGCGCAGTTGCCGGATGAACTCGCCCAGCTTTCCGAGCGGTATTGCCTGGCGTCCTTCGATGGCGGGGTAGGCCAGGATGCCGTGAAATGTGTTTGCACCGTCGGGTGGCAGGGCATATCCCAGGAAAAGCCGGTCCAGACCTGATTGCCAGCTGTAATCGCCAAACTCCGGGAAACCGAGTTCAGCCCGGTGTTTGGCATCCAATCCCCAGCGAACACCGCTTTGATGGAGCCATTCGCGCATCATCGACAGTTCATCGGCAGAAATATCGTAACTGGCAGCAACCGATGGAATTTCCAGGATGTTCAGCACCTCGTTGACGCCGAACCGGCCTGATGAGAGGTCAAGAAGACTCAGGAACGCCTCGACAAAAGGGCTTTCACGGCGGACGCTCCGGTCCGCGATCGAGAAGGGGAGTGACGGACGCCCTCCGGCGCGGTTTCCGAAAACGGCGCTGATGTAAGGAGCGTAGCTTTCTATATCAGGAATCATGACCAGAATCTGGCGCGGTTCAAGCTCGGGAAGTTCGTCAAACATTGCCAGCAGGTTGTCGTACAGGATCTCCATCTCGCGCAGAGGGCCGTGGCAGGAGTGAATCTGCAGCGTACGGTCGTCCTGCGATACAATGCCCTTTGTCTCGCTGGCGGGACGATCATGCAGGTTCAGTATGTCGGACTGAATGGCGGCCAGCAGTCCGGATACTTCTGATTGCAGCAGAGAAGGAACAAAGGATGGTTCTTGATCCAGTTCTTCGCACTCAAAACCATACTCCAGCAGTGTCTCGAAGAACTCCTGTCCAAGCGTGCCCAGCGATGAAAGTAACGGATTTCCGGTTTCGTAATACTCTTCGGCCTCGGCCGGCAGACCGTTTTTCAGCGACAGCTTGGCCTTGTCACGTTCCGAGATCAGATTGCCCCAGTATTGACCGCAGGGGTTGAGCAGGTAGCAGGTCACCTCGCAGCGGGCTGAGAGCAGCCGCAGTGCCTCCAGGTGGAAGGGGGGCAGGTAGGAAATGCCGAACAGGCTGACGCGGCGGGGAAGTTTGCCGGGCCGGCAACCTTCCGAGGTCATCTGCCTGCTGAATTCATGCAGCAGGGCGGCCCGGTGTCTGCTGGGGTATCTGCTGCTGATGGCCCTCCATAACAGCGGCTGCCAATCGTCTCCTTCGCCGTTGTCCCAGCTTATGATCATTTCAGGGCGGAAGATCGTGTATTGATCGAAGGTGTCAGCCAGGCTGCGGGAAATCTGCAGCAGTCGGCGATCGTCGGAACCGTTTCCAAGGTATGCCGCAATCGGCTCGAAGCCGTCCATTCCCACCAGTTCCGGCAGCAGTGACGCAATCCGCCAGGTCATGTCATCCGGCGCGAAGGGGGCCGATGCGGGTGCCTCGGGAAGAACCGCACGGAAGCAGCTGTCCAGCAGGTCGTTGGGGAAGCGGAAATCGATCCCTGCCGAAACTCCGTGGCGGGTGGCCAACTCCATCGATATCCAGCGGGCCATGCCGTTACTCAAGACAACAATGGTTTCGCGTTCCAGCGGAGAAACCGGTGATTTTAAAAGGTTGTCGGCAAGCGCCCCGGCCAGACGCCGCTGCGAACTGCTGGTTATGAGTCTGAGCGTGTGCATGGCTGGAAACTATACCGGAATTGGCTGGACAAACAAGCAGGAATTACGGTATGTGAAGCAGAATCAGCCAGGATATGGCACAGCAGGAAAGGGAATTGAATATATGCTCAAAAGCATGACAGGTTACGGCAAGGGTGAGGCAACCACATTACAGGGCAATTTCACGGTAGAGATCCGTTCGGTAAACCACCGCTACGGCGAAGTGTCCGTCCGGCTGCCGCGCAGTTTCATGGCTTTGGAGAACGACGTGAAACGGCTTGTGTCAGCGCTGCTCAAACGTGGCAAGATAGATGTATTTGTCCAGTGGGAAGAGACGGTCGCCGCCAGTGCGATTCCCCAGGTTGATCCGGACGCCGCACGCGGGTATCACGAGGCTTTTTGCCGCCTGGCGGATCAATTGCAGTTGCCTAAAGACGTACCGCTGTCACTGATACTGTCCCAGAAAGGGGTCATGAAGGATTCTTCCGGTACCATCGATGAAACCGAACTTCAGCCGATGCTGTTTTCAGCCGTGCAAACGGCCGTTGCAGCCATCGATGCCATGCGGACCCGTGAAGGCGAGGCGCTGGAGAGTGATCTGCTTGCCAGGCGCAGACAGGTGTCGGAATGGACCGGGCAGATCAGTGAGCGGACTCCGCAGGTGGTGGCCGAGTATCGCCAGAAACTTAAAACCCGGCTGGATCAGCTTCTTGAAGGAAATGAGATGGATGAAACCCGCCTGGCGCAGGAAATAGCCCTGATGGCCGACCGCAGCGATGTCACCGAGGAACTGGTGCGGCTTGCCAGCCACTTCAACCAGTTCGACGAGGCGCTGAAATTGTCGGAACCGGTCGGCCGCAAGCTGGACTTCCTGATGCAGGAAATGAATCGCGAAGTGAACACGATCGGCTCCAAGTCCAATGATGCCGAGCTGACGACACTTGTTATCCGGATCAAGGCCGAAATGGAAAAAATGCGGGAACAGGTTCAAAATGTGGAGTGACAAGCTGGTCAAATCTACGGCAAGTGTTATATTCATTAAACATGTTCACGCTTCAGTTCTGTTGAGACATGGATCTGTTGTCCGATAAATATTAATTTGTGAGGAATTAGTTATGAAACGCGAAGGTTTGATTTTGATATTGTCTGCCCCTTCCGGCGCCGGCAAGACTTCCCTCTGTCGTGAATTGTTTAAAACATTTCCGGATATAAAGGAATCCGTCAGCTATACGACCCGCAAACCGCGAACCGGGGAAGTGGATGGCGAGGCATACCATTTTGTATCCCAGGAAGAGTTTGAGCGGATGGTGGCTGAAGATGCCTTTGCCGAGTGGGCTGTGGTTCATGGCAACATGTACGGTACAGCATTGAAAACGCTGGAGGAAGCCCGAAAAAACGGTGTCAACCTGGTATTGGACATTGATTGCCAGGGGGCTCTCAAGTTGAAGGAGCAGTTTGAGGGCGGTGTTTATGTATTTATCCTTCCCCCCAGTATGGATGAACTGCGGCGGCGTCTGGAGAGCCGTTCGTCGGATTCTCAGGACGTCATTGACCGGCGGATTGCCAGGGCCGCTGACGAGATAAAGGAATCACGCTGGTACGACTACATTATTATCAACGATAATTTTGAAGTTGCCATCAGCGAGCTGTCTGCAATTGTAATCGCTCATCGTCGTAAAACGTTCCGTATGATGGAACAGGTCGGGAAATTGTTTGATATTTGAGTAAAAACAGGTTACATAAGTTGTTCATTTTACGTAGCAAGAAGGAGTTTGATTATGGCTCGAGTAACCGTTGAAGATTGTCTTGAAAAAGTCGAGAACAGATTCCAGTTGGTAATGCTGGCATCCAAAAGGGTCAAGCAGCTTTACAAAGGAGCCAACCCCCTGATTGATCCCAAGAATAACCGCAATGTCGTGACCGCTCTGCGCGAGATCGCTGCCGGTAAAATCGGTTTTGAGGTCACCAAAAAACACCGCTGATTACTACCCGTAACCCAGGGTGAAGCCGGAATACCCCTCCGATTTCACCCTTTTTTTATCTTGTTCCCCAGCTTTCTGCGTAACAATTCCATATGGGCGATAAATTAATATGATCAGGCTTAATGACATTCTTGACAAAGTTGCGGCATATAATCCTGCGGCTGATTTCAATCTGATCCGCAAGGCATATGTTTACTGCGCCAAGGTGCATCAGGGACAGACACGTCTGTCCGGAGAACCGTATATTATTCATCCGATGGAGGTGGCCGGCCTGCTGGCCGATCTGAAACTGGATGTGCCCAGCATTGTTACCGGTTTTTTGCATGATACCATCGAAGACACCCTGGCTACTTCGGAAGAGTTGGCCGCGATGTTCGGAGATGAGGTTACGGCGCTGGTGGACGGCGTTACCAAGATCAGCAAGATTAATTTCAAGACCAAGGAAGAGAGCCAGGCCGAGAACTTTCGCAAGATGCTGCTGGCCATGGCGATTGATATCCGCGTCATTCTGGTCAAACTGGCTGACCGTCTGCACAACATGCGCACGATGGAGTTTCAGCCCGAACTGAAACAGCGCAGCATTGCCAAAGAAACAATGGATATTTATGCTCCCATCGCCAACCGTCTGGGAATATCCTGGATCAAGGTGGAGCTGGAGGATCTTTCTTTCCGCTATCTGCAGCCGGAAGTTTATTTTGACCTGGTACGGAAAATTTCACTTAAAAAGCAGGAACGTGAAGCTTTTGTTGAGGAAGCAAAGGCCATCATATCTGAAAAACTGAAATTCTATGGCATTAATGGTGAAATATCCGGCCGTAGCAAGCATCTCTATTCCATCTATCGTAAAATGGAAAAGCGGAATGTGGAGTTCGAGGAAATTTATGACCTGATTGCGGTTCGCATCCTGGTCAATGATCTGCGTGAGTGCTATGAGGTGCTGGGCGTCATTCATTCAGCCTGGAAGCCTATTCCCGGGCGTTTCAAGGATTACATCGCCATGCCCAAGGGGAACATGTACCAGTCGCTGCACACGACGGTCATAGGTCCGCATGGCGACCGGATGGAGGTGCAGATCCGCACCCACGAGATGCACAGTGTTGCCGATGCCGGTATTGCCGCGCACTGGAAGTACAAGGAAGGCAAGGGCTATGACGAAAAAGAGGTCAAACGTTTTGCCTGGCTGCGGCAGTTGCTCGAATGGCAGCAGGATCTGCAGGACTCCAGGGAGTTCATGGATTCGGTCAAAGTTGAGCTGTTCACCGAAGAAGTTTACGTATTTACTCCCAAGGGGGATGTGAAGGGCTATCCCAAAGGATCGACACCGATCGATTTTGCTTACAGCGTGCATACCGATATCGGGCATCGCTGCGTGGGGGCCAAGGTCAACGGTAAGCTGGTGCCGCTGAAATACGAGCTGAAGAACGGCGACATCGTCGAAGTGATCACCTCTCCGCATCATACGCCCAGCAAGGATTGGCTCAAAATCGTCAAAAGCTCCCGTGCCCGCAACAAGATCAGGGCCTGGATCAAGATTGAAGAACGCAAGCGCAGCATTGTGCTCGGTCGTGAAATCTGCGAAAAAGATCTTCGAAAGTATTCAATAAATCTGCAGAAGATCCAAAAGAGCGGCGAATTTAAAAAGATTGCCTCGGAATTC
The DNA here is from genome assembly GCA_964458105.1 of uncultured Geobacter sp. Taxonomy (GTDB): domain Bacteria; phylum Desulfobacterota; class Desulfuromonadia; order Geobacterales; family Pseudopelobacteraceae; genus JACRCG01. Next base: position 56,789 of record CAYWJJ010000018.1, on the reverse strand, counting down.
GGATATGCGGCAGATGACGATCTGCTGGCGGCGGTCGGCTACGGCAAGATATCAATCGGCCAGATTGTCGGAAAACTGCTGCCTGATTCCAAAATAAAGGAACGGGCCGATCACAAGGAGTCCCGGCTAGAGTCGGTCATCAACAAGCTGAAAGGGAAATCTTCCAGTGCGGTTGAGATCAGCGGAATCGACGATGTGCTGGTGCGTTTCGGCAAATGCTGCAACCCGGTTCCCGGCGACGATATCATCGGATTTATCACCCGCGGCAAGGGGGTGACGATACATACCTCCGATTGCCAGTTCGCACTTGAGAACGATCCCGAGCGTCGCATTGATGTAGCCTGGAACAAGGCCAAAACATCGGTATTGCCGGTCAAAATCAGGGTTATCTGCCATGACATCAAAGGGATTCTTGCCAACATCACCCTGGCAATTACCAATTGCGAGGCAAATATTGCCAGCGCCCATGTTCAGAGCACGGTCGACCAGCGCGGAGAAAACACCTTTGAAGTCAATGTTACGGATCTGGCGCATCTGCAGAAGGTTATGAATTCAGTGATGAAGGTAAAAGGGGTAATCAAAGTGGAGAGGTTAAAACGATGAAACTTCAGGCAATTTCGACAGACAAGGCTCCTGCGGCTATTGGTCCCTACTCGCAGGCAGTAAAATTCGGTAACATGCTGTTTTGTTCCGGCCAGATCCCCCTGGATCCTGCTACCGGAGAGATGATAGAGGGCGATGTCACTGCTCAGACCGAACGGGTTATGGGTAACATTGCCGCAGTTCTTGATGTATCTGGCGCCGGCTTTGATGATATTATCAAGACTGCGATCTATCTGGTGGATATGGGGGACTTTGCCGCGGTCAATGAGGTGTATGGCAGATGCTTTCAAAACCACAAGCCGGCCAGATCGACCGTTGCGGTCAAGGCGCTTCCGCGCGGGGCACTGGTGGAGATAGAGGTTATTGCCGCTGTATAGAATGTCGGCTGGGGAACAAACTAAAAAAGCCGCACTCCTCTGGGGAGAGCGGCTGATTCATAGCGCCGGGATACGGAATGTCAGATGACTTTAGTTACAAAACCGGAACGGATGCAGCGGGTGCAAACCTTAACGGTAGAGATGCTGCCGTTTTTTACGGCTCTGATTTTCTGGAGATTGGGACGCCAGACAGTACGGGTCTTGTTGTTGGCGTGGCTGACATTGTTACCGAAGCTGGGACCTTTTCCACAAATTTCACATTTTCTTGACATATTTTTGTCCTCCCTTGATTGCTGAAAAAAATTTTATAGCAGACTGATGTCGTGGTTGCAAGGAAAATATGGATTATGGCATGAATATTATCAAGGCATTTATTACATTGGCTGTGATAGGGCTGTTTGCGGTAACAGCCCTTTTTATTGATTTCACCTACAAAACCTTCTCATATCGGCAGAGCACTCGAAAAGCCGACGCGATCGTCGTGCTGGCAGGCGGAAAGGGTAGGGTGGAAGAGGGGATACGTCTGTTTAGAGAATCACGTGCCGAATACCTGTTTTTTATCGGTGTGGATCCATCCGTTCGCAAAAGCGACCTGTACCGCCCACGTGCAGGAGATCCATCTGCTGAAAAAGTCATTCTCGAGAAGGCTTCACGCAATACACTCGAAAATGCGATCTTTGGACGAGACGTTATCCTGAAAAATAACATTCGATCCATAATTCTGATAACTTCTCGCTATCATCTGAAAAGATCATCGATTCTGTTCCGAAATTCCCTTCCGCAATATGTTGAAATTTATCCACATCCGGTTGACTCAAAGAATCTCAAGGTGTCATGGTGGAACCACGGCGGCAGTTTTGATCTGCTGTTTCGCGAGTTCTACAAATACTGCATGTTCAGACTGTTCTTCATGCTTGCTCCGGGAGAGTTGCGTGAGGGCGTGCTTCCGGCCATCTCGGGCGGTTAGCGCCAAACTCCCGAACTTATGTGCGGGCTCTTCCAATTTTGCCCAATCCCTGATACATTCCCGGAATATTTTACAAACGAAAGGTTTCTTATGCGCTATATCAGTACACGCGGCGGCATTCAGCCGATTGCATTCAAGGACGCCGTCATGATGGGGTTGGCCTCGGACGGCGGACTGCTCCTGCCACAGTCGTACCCGACCGTTACCAGGGCGCAGCTTGATGCATGGCGTTCACTCAGTTACCCGCAACTGGCTTACGAAGTCATATCCCGCTTTGTCGATGACATTCCTGCCGACGACCTGAAAACGATAATCGACCGCTCCTACTCCACCTTTACACACCCGGAGGTCACACCGGTGGTCAAACAGGACGGGGTTTATATCCTGGAACTCTTCCATGGTGTTACGCTTGCTTTCAAGGACGTTGCACTGCAGTTCCTGGGCAATCTGTTTGAGTACATCCTGGCCGAACGCAAGCAAAAATTGAACATAATCGGCGCAACATCGGGTGACACCGGCAGCGCCGCGATCCATGGCGTTCGGGGCAAAAAGGGTATTACGATCTTCATTCTCCATCCCTACGGCAAGACATCCGCCGTCCAGGCCCTGCAGATGACAACCGTAACCGATGCCAACGTCCACAATATTGCCGTACATGGCACCTTTGACGATTGCCAGGATATGGTCAAGGCGCTTTTCGGAGACCTGGATTTCAAGGAAAAGTATTCACTGGGTGCAGTCAATTCGATCAACTGGGCGCGGGTGCTGGCACAGGTAGCCTATTATTTCTACGCCTGGCTGCGGGTTACCGATAAAAACGACCAGCCGGTCAGTTTCTCGGTCCCCACCGGGAACTTTGGGGACATTTTTGCAGGCTATGTGGCTAAACGGATGGGCTTGCCGATCGACAAACTTCTGCTGGCTACCAATGAAAACAACATCCTTACCCGTTTCATCACAAAAGGCGATTACTCGCTGGGAGAGGTCGTTCAGACCGTTTCCCCATCGATGGATATCCAGATCGCTTCCAACTTCGAACGCTACCTGTTTCACCTGTTTGGCGATAATCCGGAGCGGGTCAAGGAGGCATTTGTCGAGCTGAAGGAGTCAGGGGGGATTTCGTGCAACCCTGCAGAAATGGCGCAGGTCCGCGAGGATTTTTGTTCAGCTTCGGTCAACCAGGAGCAAACGCTGAACACAATTCGCGATTTTCACGTCAAAACAGGATATCTGCTGGATCCACACACCGCCGTCGGCGTCAAGGCCGCTCTGGACCTGCTTCCGGCCGAATCCGCCCGCATCTGTCTGGCCACGGCCCATCCGGCTAAATTTGGTGAAACGGTCGAAAAGGCTCTCGGAGTACCGGCCCCCGTTCCGGAATCGGTGCGGGAACTGCAAGGAAAACCTACCCGCTGCGAGATCATGGATGCCGACCTTGAAAAGGTGCGGGAGTTCTTTGTGGCGCAGGTAAGCTGACATCCAGGCCGATGCCGTACGAATCTAGCGCTCGCCTGATCTGTTTCCTGTCGGTCTTGATAGTGGTCGCCCTGGCCGAGATTATCTATCCGCGGCGGCCACTTTCGACGCCCAAAGGGCAGCGCTGGTTCGTCAACGGTTCCATGGTCGTGCTGGATACGCTGGCCGTACGTGCTGCAATGCCTTTGCTGCCATACGGCATGGCTGAACTGGCCGCAGGTAAGGGATGGGGGCTTCTGAATCTGGTGAAGCTGCCGCACTGGAGCAGCATTGTTCTTGCTTTTGTGGTATTTGACGTCATCATCTACCTTCAGCATCGTGCTTTCCACCGCATTCCCTTCCTGTGGCGCCTCCATCGCGTTCATCACACCGATCTTGATCTGGACGTTTCCAGCGGCAACCGTTTCCATCCGATAGAAATCATCATCTCCGCCTGCATAAAACTGGCTGTGGTTGTGCTGGTCGGCGCTCCGCCGCTGGCAGTAGTAATTTTCGAAATCATTCTGAATGCCACCTCATTGTTCAGCCATGGCAATCTTGCCATACCAGTGCCTGTTGACCGCTGGCTGCGGCTGTTTCTGGTAACGCCCGACATGCACCGTGTCCATCACTCGATTGTTCCCAGCGAGACCGACAGTAATTTCTGTTTCAATTTTCCGTGGTGGGACAGATTGATGGGAACATACCGCGCTCAACCGGCGGCGGGACACGACAGCATGCAGATCGGGCTGAAAGAGTTCCGCTCTGCTAATCAACTCGGGCTTCTGTACCTGCTGGTGTTGCCATTCAAGGGAAGACAAGGGTTATAGGGATACATGTCTGAAAAAGATAAGATAGTCCGGGCTGCCGGAATTTTGGGCAGCGCCACAATGCTGTCGCGCATCATGGGAATGATCCGAGATATGGTTGTGGCACGTTTGTTCGGGGCCGGCCTGGCGAGTGACGCCTTTATTGCCGCGTTCCAGATACCCAACATGTTGCGCCGTTTTTTTGCGGAAGGAGCTCTTACAGCCGCTTTCGTCCCGACCTTCTCGGCGACGCTCAACCAAAAGGGTGATGCGGAAGCCAGGGAGCTTGCCAACATCTGTTTTACGCTGCTGACGATTGTAATGGCCTTCATCACCCTGGCTGGCATCGTCTTTTCTCCGCTGATCGTAAGACTGATGTTTCCAGGGTTCATGGCAGAGCCGGGTAAATTCGAACTGGCTGTCCTGCTGAATCGTCTGATGTTCCCCTACATATTCTTCATCAGCCTGGTGGCGCTCTGCATGGGTATTCTGAATACTCTGAGACACTTTTTCACGCCCGCCATTTCCACAGTTTTCCTGAACATTTCGATGATTCTGGCTGCTCTTTGCCTGCGCGATTTGTTTGAGGCGCCGATCACCGCTCTGGCGGTGGGGGTTCTGCTGGGAGGGTGTGTCCAATTGATCATGCAGTTGCCGGTTCTCTGGCGTAAAGGTTTCCCGATACGGCCGAGTTTTGATTTCAGCAATCCCGATGTCCGTCGTATTGCGCTGTTGATGTTGCCGTCACTGTTCGGTGTCGGTGTCTATTATCTCAATATCGTCGTCAGCGCCATCCTGGCTTCACAGTTGCCACAGGGAAGTGTGTCGTATCTTTATTATGCCCAGCGTCTGTTTGAGTTTCCGCAGGGCATATTCACGGTGTCCGTAGCACAGGCGGTACTGCCTTCCATGAGCAAACAGGCGGCATCCGGGGATATGGCGGGCATGAAGGAGTCACTGTCATTCGGCATGCGCCTGACGCTGTTTATCACGATCCCGGCCATGGCAGGACTGATGGCCTGCTCCACACCGATCTTCAGCCTGATTTTCATGGGGGGCGCTTTCGACTATGCCAAGGCTGTCAACTCCTCCCAGGCACTGCTGTACTATTCACTGGGGCTTTCATTCGTGGCAATGACAAGGGTTCTGGCCCCGGCTTTCTATGCCCTGAAAGACACAAAAACACCGGTAGTGACGGCTTTTATCGCCTTTCTGTTAAACCTCTGCCTGAGCTTGGCTTTGATGGGGCCGCTCAAACATGGCGGCCTGGCGCTGGCAAGTACTCTTTCTGCCTGCGGCAATATGCTGATGCTGCTCTGGTTTCTGAGACGCAAGACCGGTTCCTTCGGCGGAACGGCCATTATGAAGACCGGAATGAAATCCCTGGCAGGATCTATTCCGATGGCGGCCGCGGTCTGGTATGCCTGTTCGCTGGTCGACTGGTCTCAGGATGGGCATAAGCTATTGAAAGGCGGTGTGTTAGGCGGGGCAATCATGCTCGGTTCCTGCATCTACATGGTTGCCGTGCGTTTACTGAAAACCGAGGAAGCTTTGGAAGCTGTTTCACTGCTGAAGAGAAAACTGGGGAAAGGGTAGCTCGCTTTTTAGGCCTTCCATATCTGTTTGACTAAGTGTTTATGTGGATGTTTTCAAAGATGGAACGTACTGAATTCATAGAGTTGCTTGTCGCTCAAAACAGTCGGTTTATGAACAGAGCTCATTTGATTAAATAAAATGTTCATGAAGCACTAAAAAAGCTTGACAGCGTAACCCCCCATAATTACGAAGAAGATCGTAACTATTTGAAATATATGGACTATGCTGGTGTATAAAAAAACGGCAGATCGGAAAAAACTCTTGAAAAAATATCACTTTTGAATCACGTCAACACAGTTGTCCACAAGTTATCCACAAATTTTGTGGATAAGATTAACATGTCTGCAATATCAGTCACATTGCTGTAACATCCCCATCAGTTTGTTGAATGTTCCTCATTTTTCGCCTGTTGCCAAAGCTTCTCCAGCTCTTCCAGCGATGCGTTTTGAATCTGCAGTCCCTGCCCATGAAGTGTCTCTTCGACATACGAAAATCTTTTCTGAAAACGGTTGATTGTCTTGCGCAAGGCTTCTTCCGGATTAAGTGATAGAAATCTTCCCAGGTTTACAATCGAAAACAACAGGTCACCCAATTCGTCCTCCATGCGTTGCGGGTCGGCTCCAGCCCAAGCCTCTTCGAATTCGTGAAGCTCCTCCATCACCTTGGCAAACACCTGATCGGAATGTTCCCAGTCAAAACCTACCCGGGATGCTTTCTCGCTGATCTTGTGAGCCCTTAACAGCGCAGGCAGCCGGTTTGGCACACCAGACAGGGCAGATGGACGCTCGGCAACCTTTTCCTCCTTTTTGATCTTTTCCCAATTCTCAATCTGGGCATTGCTGTCCCTGATATCAAGATCGCCGAAAACATGGGGGTGTCGACGGATAAGTTTTTCACAGAGAGTGTCGATGATGTCCTTCATTGTAAAATCACCGGATTCCTCGGCGATTGCCGCATGAAAAACAGGCTGCAGCAGCAGATCTCCCAATTCTTCCTTAAGGTGCTGGGGGGATTTTTCATCAATGGCTTCGATGACTTCATAGGTTTCTTCCAGCAGATAGCGTGTGAGGCTTTCGTGAGTCTGTTCGGCGTCCCATGGACAGCCGCCCGGTCCCCGCAGTTTACGCATGATGCTCAGCAGTTGTTCGAAATTGGCAGTATCCGGATTCATAGTATTCTCTCTCGATTTCAGTTTATTTAAGTGTGGTTTGCAAAGTCGGACGAGTGATGCTAGAGTGCCTGAAAATTGTATCGGGTGATATTTATGAGTGAAATGATATTTTTATTGCTGCTTTTCGGTCTGCCGGCTGCGATTGGTTTTAAGCTTGCCTTGTCCCGTGGGAAAAACCCGCTGTTGTGGGGGCTTTTATCCGGCATTTTTCCGTTTTTTCTGGTGGTTCTGCACTTCAACAAGCCGAATGATGAAGTGCGCGGACATTTCAGGAAATGCAGCCATTGCGGCAGAACCTTTCCCTGGAAGGATACCTCCTGCAAATACTGCGGAACTGCTATTTGATACTGACTTTTCGTACCTGATTCAGATTGGTCAATTCCCCATAACATTTCAATATTCCGTCTCGCTTGAGCCTGGTCAGCCGTCAGTGAATTAAAAGATGTTTGAGATTATCAGATCTACTGCATATCTCAAGTTTAATCGATATACTTCTAATCATAGGCGTTTTTGTCGTCTGTACAGGAGACATCGTGACCACTCCACCACCTGCCGGCATCGCAATAACCAATAAAAACGGAATGCCCCTTTTTCTGATTTTGATTGCCACCGGTCTGGCTGGCAACTATTTCAAATTTCCGCTCTTCCTCAATATCGACTTCATCTTCGGCAGCATCTTCGCCATGCTGGCACTTCAGTTTTACGGATATGGCCGGGGAGTCGCAGCGGCCGCCATCATTGCCGGATATACCTACTTTCTCTGGAATCATCCCTATGCCATCGTCATCTTGACCGTCGAGGTGGCGGTTGTCGGCTGGCTGACCGGGCGGCGCAAAATAGGGCTGGTGCTTGCTGACGCGCTCTACTGGCTGATCATCGGTATGCCGCTGATTTACATCTTATATCACTTCGTCATGCATGTTCCTCTAGGCAATACCTATATAACTGTCATCAAACAGGCTGTTAACGGTATTGCCAATGTCCTGGTCGCCCAGTTGGTATTTACTGTTTATGCGCTTCGTTCGCGCACTTTGCTGATCTCTTTCAGTGAGATCATCCACAACCTGCTGGCCTTTTTCGTACTGTGCCCATCACTGATACTGATGGCGGTCGGCAGTGGAACCGATATTAAAGAAACGGACCGCCAGATTCGTACAGTGCTGATGCAAGACAGCAAGCGCGTGTCAGATAGATTGGAAACCTGGGTAATGAACAGAAAATCCGCTGTTCTCTATCTGGCTGAGATGGCTGCATCTAGAAACTTGCAGCAAATGCAACTTCATCTTGAGCAAGCAATAAAGTCGGATATCAATTTTCAGCGAATCGGGCTTATCGACAAAAATGCGACAACTATAGCATTCTTTCCACTTGTTGACGAACTTGGGCAAAATAACATCGGTAGGAACTATGCTGATCGTCCCTTTATACCGGTGCTCAAAAAAAACCTTAATCCGATGCTCTCGGACGTCGAGATGAGCAGAGTAGACATTCCAAAGCCTAGAGTTCTTATTTTGTCTCCGGTGGTTATTCAAGGAGAATACGGCGGCTATGTTGCAGGCACGCTGAATATGGGTCAGATTCGGGAACACCTCGACAAGAGTACCAATGAGAATGCCTCGCTCTACACTCTGCTGGATAAAAACGGCAATGTCATTATGACCAATCGTGTTGATCAAAAGGTCATGACACCCTTTGTGCGTGACAAAGGCACGTTTAATCAGCTCGATAAAGTAATTAGTCAATGGGTTCCGGATGTGCCTTACAATACCCCGTTATCGGAACGTTGGAATAAATCGTTTTATATCGCTGAATCCACCATAGGCGACCTGGCTGAATGGAAATTGATTCTTGAACAGCCGGTGGCTCCTTTCCAGAAATCGCTCTATCATAACTACTCCGGCAAGTTGACTCTGCTGTTCGTGATTTTATTAGGGGCACTGGCGCTGGCTGAGTTTTTGAGCCGAAAGATTTTTGTTACACTTGGGCAGCTTCACGCACTAACGCGAGAACTGCCGATCAGGCTGAAGAATAGTGACAAAGAGATCGTATGGCCTGAAAGCGGCATTAAAGAAACAAATCACCTGATCAATAATTTCAGGGAGATGTCTCATTCACTGTCGGAGCAGTTCCATAAGGTCAGCCAGATTAACGAAATATTGGAAAAACGTGTGGAGGAACGGACGGAGGAGTTGCAGAAAAGCGAGTCGCGGCATCGAAATTTCTTTGAAAAAAATCGATCCGTAATGCTTGTTATGGACTCGGAAAATGGCCGCATCGTCGCTGCCAACCCCGCCGCCTGCGAGTATTACGGGTGGTCACGGGAAGAGCTGACCCAAAAGACGATCTCCGAGATCAACACGTTAAGTCAGGCGGAGGTTGCCGCCGAGATGGAACTGGCTAAAAGACAGATCCGCAATCATTTCTTCTTCAAGCACTACCGGGCGGATGGGACGGTGCGGGATGTGGAGGTTTATAGCGGGCCAATCCAGACCAACGGCAAGACATTATTGATGTCGATTGTCCATGATATTACCGAGCGAAAACAGGCGGAAGAAAAATTGAGAAGATCCGAAGCACTCTATCACTCGCTGGTCGAGACATCACAGGACCTGATCTGGCAATGTGACGCTGAAGGCAGATACACTTATCTGAATCTTGCCTGGGAGCAGGTCTTCGGCTACGAATTGAATGAAATGCTCGGAATGAAATTCAGCGATTTTCAAACTTCTGAGGATGCGGCAAGCAGTCAGATTCAATTCAACAAATTGCTGGAAGGCAACCCGGTCAATGGTTTTGAAACCATTCATAGAGGAAAAGCTGGTAACGAAATCCATCTGGTATTCAACGCCCTTTTTGTAAGTGATGAAAATGGATACATAATAGGCACGAGCGGCACGGCATTCGACATCACTGATCGCAAGCGGGCGGAGCAGGAATTGCGGCAAGCCAAAGCCGAAGCAGAGTCGGCCACACTCGCCAAGAGTCAATTCCTGGCCAACATGAGCCACGAGATCCGTACCCCGATCAACGGTGTCATTGGCTTGATCGAACTGCTGCAGGGTACGGATCTGACTGAAGAACAGCGAAAATATGTTGAAATGGTCAAACTGTCCGGCAAAAACCTGGTACAGCTGATCAGCGATATTCTCGATCTCTCCAAAATCGAGGCGCACAAGATCGTGCTTGAAACACAAAACTTTGATCTGCAGGCAGAGATAACCGGCTTGGTCAATCTCCTTTCTCTTCGCGCCAGGGAAAAGGGGCTGGAGCTGGTTTCGCGGATTGATCCCGATGTTCCGTTGCTCCTGATTGGTGACGCGGGACGGTTGCGCCAGATCATCACCAACCTGGTCGGCAACGCCATCAAGTTTACCGCCACAGGCTCTGTTCTGCTGAATATCCGCAAAGAATCGGAAGATGATCAGCATACGACTCTCTGTTTTCTCGTGCGCGACTGCGGGATCGGTATCGCGGCAGACAAATTGGAAATGATATTCGAGCCGTTCACGCAGGCGGACAGTTCCACCACCCGTAATTATGGCGGTACCGGACTGGGACTGACTATCTCGCGACAGCTTGCGGAGCTGATGGGCGGGAATGTCGGCGTGGAAAGCGCCAAAGGCAAGGGGTCAACTTTCTGGTTTACCGTTGTGTTGGAGAAGCAGATCAAAACTCCGCTACTCCTTACCGGTTCTGCCGTGCTGGAAGAGGGAGCTGTTGATTATTCCCGGCGGCAGGATTCCGAAGGAGGCGAGGGATTGCCCCATCCCAACATTCATCGACTGCTTCTGGCCGAGGATGACCCTACCACGCAACTTGTGGCAAGGACGATCCTTTCTAAATATGGTTTTCAGGTGGACGTGGTGAACAATGGCAATGAGGCGCTATGGTTGCTTGAGAACAACGACTATGACCTGGTACTGATGGACTGCATGATGCCGGTGATGGATGGATATGTAGCAACTACCGTCATCCGGGATAAAACTTCAAAAGTCAGAAATCACTCCATACCGGTGATTGCACTCACGGCAAATGCCTTGAGGGAAGACCGTGATAAATGCATTCAGGCCGGAATGAATGATTACCTGGCCAAGCCGCTTGAATATGCGGAGTTGCTGACGATGCTGGAGAAATGGATGTCCTTCGATCAGGATGAGCGCTAATTAGCTGATTATATTTTAGATATTATTATTAGTTGTATTGACAAGGTCAGTTGATCAGGATATAAGATTAGTTTATTTAAATAATAAATGTTGTCGTACTGCTGCGGTCCTTGAGGGTTATTAGCTCTCGAAACATCAATCAGGGACTGTGCGGTTGATATATGGTGAAAAAGCATGAAACTTCTTATTAATCTGGGCAGCGTCCTGCTGGGCAGGGCTTTGCAGGAGTTGCTTGAGCGTGAACCTGAAGGATATCAGGTTCTTTCTGTTTCGGATGTTCGACAGTGCGACGGGTTTAAGCCGGATTTCATTGTGGTTGACAGCTCCACAATCCGTCGTAGCGTACCGTATCTCGAGCCCGACACAAAAATTGTGCTTTTGGATTTCTGTCTGAGCGATCAGGAAATGACATCACTGCTCCTTTCATGCAAAATCGACGGAGTTCTGGCGACAACATCGGATTTGCCGCTTTTCAAAAAGGCGCTGGAAGTTGTGATGGCTGGACAAATCTGGATCGACAACAACAGAATCAAGGCGATTGTCCGGCAAGGTGAACTGGCAAAGACAGCGGTACCGGATGAATCATACAGTAAAAAAGAGCGGGAAATCATAATGCTGGTTTCACAGGGACTTACAAACAGGGCCATCGCCGAAAATCAGCATATTAGCGAACAGACCGTCAAAACCCACCTCAGTCGCATCTTCAGAAAATCCCGCATATCACGCCGTTCACAGCTCGTACCGATTGCAATGAAGCTGCGTTTACAGGATTCCGTATGATTTCAATTACTTCTTTCAAGACGTGTGCAGGCGTACATCGACTGCATCAATAAAAATAATGTGTGCCACCCATCCGGGCATCCGTGAACCGGCCCATTTCCGGCGGATCGAGGAACTGTTGGAACACGAGGACGCCAGTCGGCTGATATCGGAGCTTACTGCTGTTTTGAAAAAATATGGTTTGTGATGGAACTCCGTCAAACCAGCTACCGAAATAGATGACGAACCTTTGTCAGTGATTTTTCCAATAAGCCCTTGATATGTGGTTGCGCGTATCAAGGGCTTACTTGTTATTGGCTGAATCATGTCATCAGTCATTCGCCGTGAAATCCTCCCATAGTCCTAAAGTATCATCACTCTTCTTAATAACGCCCTAGTGACATTCACCATATGCTCGCCTAAAAGGTTAACTCAAAAGATGACAACCTGTTTAACATCCTGATCGAGACAAATGCGTAACATACCGAAATTGTATGAACATAACATGTCATTCCGGTGTCGGCGATGACTTGTATAATGCCTTTGTTAAAGTCCTGGATACGCTGAAATCATCTGTTATAGAGTTAACTCTATTACGCAATAATAATTGTCTGTTCGAGTGATTGACCAAGTATCCTGCTTGACAGATAATTAAAAACAATTGATAGAAACAGGGATTGACAGTGATTGGTGTAATTATCCGGGGCGTGGCCGGCGGGCGATTTCCGATGGATAAAATCACTTGGCGATCATATCTGAATTTACTGTCACCCTTGGAACATGACGCAACTATCTATTCAGAGGATAACCTCATGACAGACTTCCACTCCGAATCGGGACAGACATTGCGAGAAAAAGCGCAGAACATGGCTAAAAACTTGACTTACGAGAACAGCGATTCATTTACGCCGGATGAAATCAACAATATCTTGTACGAATTAAGGGTGCATCAGATAGAGCTGGAGCTGCAAAATAATGAGTTGCGCGAGATGCTGGAGCAGCTTGAAACCTCGCGAGCTTTGTACTCTGACCTTTATGATTTTTCGCCGGTCGGCTATCTGACCATCAACGAAGGCGGTGCCATTATAGAAGCAAACCTGACGGCAGCAACCTTTCTCGGTGTAGATCGAAAATCTCTTTTGAAGCAGGAGATACCCCGCTACATCCATCCTGAGGACCAGATCGATTTCAACAGACTTTACGAACGGATCATGGAGACAGGTGTGCGGCAAGATTGTGAGACGCGTATGATGCGTGCCGACGGCAGCAGCTTTTGGGCGCATCTCGATGTAAATACAGTATGGAAAGGGGAGTACAGATTCATAATCAGCGATATCAGCAAGCACAAACAGGCCGAGAAGAAACTGCTTGAAACCAATGAGATGTTCTCACAGTTTTTAAGTCACTCGCCGGTGTACGCGTATATCAAGGAAGTAACCCCCACTGGTAGTCGTGTCCTGCGTGCCAGCGACAATTTTGCACAGATGATCGGAATGTCCGGTTCTGAAATGTCCGGCAAACAGATGGAGGAGCTTTTCCCGCCTGAATTTGCTGAGAAGATCAACAAAGACGACCAGATGGTGGTTTCCAGCTGCCAAACAATGAAAGTCGATGAATATTTCAACGGCCGCAACTACACCACAATCAAATTTCCGATTTCCATGGGAGACAGGATTTTGCTGGCCGGCTATACAATTGACACTACCGACCGTTGCGTGGAGGAAACAGAACGCCTGAATCTGGAGCGTCAGCTGCTTTATATTCACAAGATGGAGAGCCTGGGACGCATGTCCGCAGGTATTGCCCATGACTTCAACAACCTGCTGCAGGTGGTGCTCGGCAACCTTGAACTGGCATCGATGAAACTCCCCAAAGATTCAGATGTGTGCAGGAATATTGATCAGGCGTCCAGGGCAACTGAGCATGCCGCCAAACTGAGCGGATTGATGCTGGCTTATTCAGGAAGGGCACAATTGAGCACCATGGAGCTGAATCTAAACGAACTGGTTGAGGAATACTCCAAGCTGTTGGCCGCTTCCATTCCCAACTCGATCGTTTTCGAGATCAAACTTGCCGAGGTTCTACCGCTTATAAAAGCCGATGCCGGTCAACTGGAACAGGTACTGATGAGTCTGATAGCAAATTCGTCCGAGGCGATCGGTGATGCAGAAGGATCGATAACAATATCAACCGGTGTGAGCGAGTTCGATCAAACAGATCTTAACGGAAGCCGACTTAAAGAAAAGTTGCCGGCTGGGCGTTATGTCTGGATAGAGGTGCGTGACAGCGGATGTGGCATGGATGATGACACATTGTACAAGTTGTTTGACCCGTTTTTTACAACCAAATTTACCGGTCGCGGTTTAAGCATGTCGGCAACACACGGTATCATAAGCGTTCACGGGGGCGGCATTTTTGTTGAAAGCCGGCCCGGCGGCGGCACAAAGATCCGGATTCTTTTTCCGATTGCCATAAGTACGCCGGTAGAAGTGGAATCCGTTTCAAATGAAAATCCGCAGGCCCAGCCGGCTGCCATCAATAATCCCAGGGTCGTGCTGATTGTTGATGATGATGAAGCGCCATGCAAGGTGATGGCCGCAATGTTGGCGGAACTTGGCTATGTTGTGTTGACAGCTTCCGACGGTGAAGAAGCACAGAAAATATTTCGCGAGCAGTCGGACAGAATCCGCGTGGTGCTGTTGAATAAGAGCATGCCCCGGATGAACGGTATCATCTTGATTCGCGAATTAAAGAGTATCAATCCGGATGTAAAGATTCTGCTTGCCAGCGGCCACAGCGAAGATGAAATCGCTGAACGCTTCGAGGGAGTGGGCATGGATGCTTTCATGCAGAAACCATTCAGCATGAGTCGCCTGGAAAAAGAGTTGCTGAGTCTGATGATGGAAAAATAGCAGGAAATACGGAAAAACAGGCTTGCCCCTGATTTGAATCTCCGCCTGATCCGCTCAGCGTTGCGCTGCCAGGAATTCACTCCTGATCATTTCAAAGTGGTTGCGGTGGGAGCGGAGGCGCCAGTTCACGCTCCCCTGCCGTGTGATCCGCCAGGGAGGGGAGATTATGTTCTGTTTTCCTTCCAGCAAAAGCCGGACATTGTCGATGCCGCGACCCGAGTTGGTTCCGTTTGGCATTCCGCCCAGCCAGAGCTCTTCCGGTGTATTGGCGGTAGACCATGAAAATGGATCGGAGAAAAGAAAAAAAGCGTCATTTGCTCGTGCAATCCTGTTGATATCAAAGAGATGGGCCAGCGGATACCGCACCCGGTCAACCAGATTGAGCGAAGCGACCTGCTGGAATGTTTCAGCGGCAAAGGGTAGGGCCAGTGCATCGGCTACGATAAACTCGATGTTGTCGGAGCGCCAGGCCGCGGGAAGATCAAAACGGAAAGTTTCCCGAAGATTCCCCTCCAGCGGGAGTGAAAAGCTGATGCCGCGCTCCATTGCCAAACGTCGCGCGATTCGAATGAAGGCTGGCGACAGATCGCAACCTATCGCCAGTTCGCTTCTAAGCGACATTTCGAATGTCATCCTGCCAACGGCGCAGCCGGCATCAAAGGAGATGTCGCTGCGAGTGGCAAGCATTGCTGACCAGGCGGCGTAGGCATTACCCGCATCCGGTGCTTTTATCAAATCCGCGTAATGGCTCCAGAGATAGCGGTCAACTGTCCCGGCTTCTTCATATTTCCATTGCCCGCCGCTTGTACCGGCCTGCGGTTCCGGAGTCAGAATCGCAATACCATCACGGATTGGAAAGCGCTTTCGGCATTTGCGGCAGGAGAGTTCTCCGTTGATGATGTCGCCATCCTGTTCCCTGGAAGAAGATATGTCTAATGGATTTTCCTTGGGGAGACAGGCCGGGCAGATCAGCAGCGGAACAAGCATACGTTTCATAGCGGCACCGATTTATTCTGGAATTGATATGTTCCGGTATTATCCGGACAAATTGAATAATATTATTTGAGGTTAAGGTCAACCAATATCATGTTACGATCGGTTTTTGCGGATAAATGCCGGGAACATGCTGCTGCAGAACGTTTGAGACCGCTTATATTGCGACAAATCTTCAATTGACAAGCCCACTCCTAAAATGTATACAGTATGCAGTTTTTCTGTTCAAATCGCCTGCTTGAAACAACAATATCCCACGAAGGAGGAACAAAGATGATTGAAGCTTATCTAGCACATCAAGAGGAAAGGGCCGCCCAGGGTATCCCCGCGCTGCCGCTAACCCCTGAACAAACCACTGAGCTTTGCAAGCTGCTGGAATCCCCACCGTCCGGCAAGGAAGCATTCCTGCTCGACCTGCTGAAAGAGCGCGTTTCCCCTGGTGTCGATCCGGCCGCCAAGGTCAAGGCCGAGTTCCTGGCCGGGATCGTGAACGGCAGCAAAAAATCTCCGCTGGTTTCGCGCGTGGACGCCGTTCGTCTTCTGGGCACCATGCTGGGCGGCTATAATGTGAATCCGCTGGTCGAAGCCCTGAAAGACGCCGAGCTGGCCGAAGAGGCCGCCTGCGCACTTTCCGGCATGACACTGGTTTATGACGGTTTTGACCAGGTGGTTGCTCTCTCGGCATCCAATGCCGCTGCCAAAAAGGTCCTGCAATCCTGGGCCGATGCCGACTGGTTCACCAAGCGCCAGGGCGTGCCCGAGACCATCAAGGTCAAGGTATTCAAGGTTGAAGGCGAGATCAACACCGATGACTTCTCCCCGGCCGGCGATGCCTGGAGCCGTCCCGACATCCCGCTGCACGCACTGGCAATGGGCAAAACCCGCTTCCCCAATCGCCTGAAAAACATCGCCGACTGGCGTGCCGCCGGCCATCAGGTCGCCTTTGTGGGTGACGTGGTAGGTACCGGTTCTTCCCGTAAATCGGCCTGCAACAGTGTGCTCTGGCACATGGGTCAGGATATCCCCTGCGTTCCGAACAAGAAGACTGCCGGCGTGATCATCGGCGGCGTCATCGCCCCGATCTTCTTCAACACCGCCCAGGATTCCGGAGCGCTGCCGATCAAGGCCGACGTGACCAAAATGAACGACGGCGACGTGATCACGATCAACACCGCCAAGGGCGAGATCAGCAACGAAAAGGGCGAGGTCATCTCCACCTTCAAGCTGAACCCCAACACCATTGCCGATGAATTCCGCGCCGGCGGCCGTATTCCGCTGATCATCGGCCGCGCTGTTACGATTAATGCCCGCAAGGCTCTCGGTCTGCCTGACACCGATGTATTCACCCTGCCGGTCAACCCGGTTGCCAAGGCTGGCCAGGGCTACTCCCTGGCACAGAAGATGGTCGGCAAGGCCTGCGGCGTAGCCGGCGTTCTGCCCGGCACAGCCTGCGATCCCAAGATGACTACCGTCGGTTCACAGGACACCACCGGCCCGATGACAGCCGACGAACTGAAAGAGCTTGCTTGTCTCAAGTTCCTGTCGCCGATGTTCATGCAGTCTTTCTGCCACACCGCCGCTTATCCCAAACCGGCTGATGTCAAGATGCACAAGAACCTGCCCCCTTTCATCTCCGAGCGTGGCGGTGTTGCCCTCAAACCGGGCGACGGCGTTATCCACTCCTGGCTGAACCGTCTGCTGCTGCCTGATACAGTCGGCACCGGCGGCGACTCCCACACCCGCTTCCCGATCGGCATCTCCTTCCCGGCCGGTTCCGGTTTGGTGGCCTTTGCCGGCGCAATGGGCTTTATGCCGCTGGATATGCCGGAATCCGTTCTGGTCCGTTTCAAGGGCAAATTCAACCCCGGCATCACACTGCGTGACGCTGTTAATGCTATCCCGTACTGGGCCATCAAACAGGGCCATCTGACTGTTCCGAAGAAGAACAAGGTCAATATTTTCAACGGCCGCATCCTGGAGATGGAAGGACTTCCCGAGTTGACCGTCGAGCAGGCATTCGAGCTGACCGACGCAGCAGCCGAGCGTTCCGCAGCTGCCGGTTGCATCCAGCTTTCCAAGGATTCTGTCGCAACCTACCTGCGCTCCAACGTGGCACTGATGAAAAAGATGATCAAGGACGGTTACAAGGATCCGCAGACCCTGCAGAACCGCATCGATGCCGTAAATGAGTGGCTCAAAAAGCCTGAACTGCTCGAAGCGGATAAGAACGCCGAGTATGCTGCCGTGATCGAGATCGATCTGTCCGAGATCACCGAACCGATCCTGGCCTGCCCGAATGACCCGGATGATGTCAAGCTGTTGTCCGACGTGGCCGGTACTCCTATCCAGGACGTGTTCATCGGTTCCTGCATGACCAATATCGGTCATTTCCGTGCTGCCGCCGAGATCTGGCGCGGCCAGAAGTTCAACCCGGCCGTCCGCACCTGGATTACACCGCCGACCCGCATGGACAGCGATCTGCTCAAGGAAGAGGCTTATTTCTCGGTCTACAGCGCATTCGGCGCCCGCATCGAGATTGCCGGCTGTTCACTCTGCATGGGTAACCAGGCTCGCGTGCCGGATGGGGTCAACATGTTCTCCACCTCGACCCGCAACTTCGATGACCGCATTGGCGATGGCGCCAAGGTGTTCCTCGGTTCCGCCGAACTGGGCGCTGTTGCCGCACGCATGGGCAAACTGCCGACACCGGCTGAGTTCCTGTCGATTTACAATGAAAAAGTTGTGCCGAACAAAGAGAAGATCTACCGCTATCTGCAGTTTGACGAGATGCCGGAATACAAATAAGGCATTGCGATGTTATAGCTTGAGGCTGAAATGCTGAAAGCATGAAGTGAGAAACCCCCGCCCGGGCATGCCCGGACGGGGGTTTCTGCTTGCCATCCGCCGGCACATGGGGTACCCATAATACTCATTCGGTAGATATTCGTAAGGAAAGGGGAACAGTCGCATGAAAACCGTGATCAATCATCTCAAGGGAACATTCCTGGCCGGCATTTTCATCGTCGTCCCGTTCGGTATCACGATCTTTATCCTCAAATTCCTGTTCAACTTCGCCGACGGAATTCTGGGCAGTTATCTTGACAGCCTGATGGTGCTCTATGGCCGGAGCGACGGCCATATCCACGGCATTGGTATGATCACCGGCGCAGTAGTGGTCTATCTGACCGGCCTGGTGGCTACCAACGTGCTTGGCAAACGGCTGCTGAAACTGGGCGACGATCTGATGACGCGCATACCGCTGGTCAAGTCGATCTACACCTCTAGCAAGCAGCTGACCAAGGTGTTTCGGGAAGGGGGAGGGTCCTACCGGCGCGCTGTCTTCGTGGAATGGCCCCGTCCAGGCGTACGCGCAGTCGGTTTTGTGACGGCCGAGTTGGAGCGGGACGGTGAGCGTTGCGTGGTTGTCTATATTCCCACCATGCCAAACCCGACTTCCGGTTTTGCGCTTTGGTTCCGTGAGTGTGATGTGTTTGAGTGCGGAATGACGGTTGAGGATGCAGTAAAATTCGTGGTCTCGGGTGGAGTTGTGATCCCGTGACAAATGGTTGTGTTAAGAGGCCCGGTCATTCAACGGTTCCAAATCGTTGAATGACGGCAGGAATGCGAATCTGGTCGTATAGATCAACTGTAGCCAACAGCTGCTTCCTTAGCACTCAGACCGGTCGAGTTCCTTTGTCCGGTTCATGTGGAGTCAGGAAGCACCCCCTTGTCTTTCTCGTCCGGCCGTGGGGATTGCCCGGTCATTACCAGCGAAATCAGTTGTTCACCGTCACGAAAGATCAATCCGAGCGAATCAAGTGCATCAACGATATCATAAACCGCATTCGGTACCGCATCTCTTAATACGGCTTTACATAGTTCGTGCATCGAAACAGGCTGCTTGCAGGCACGCAGCACCTTGGCGGTCGCTGCATCCAGGCGGTGAATGGTTTCTTCCACCCCACGTCGATCATGAATTGTCAATTCGTTATCTTCAGAATACAACCAGGATGTTTTTTCGGCGAATTCCGTTTTCCACCGTGCGACAATTTTGTTGATATCAGAATATAAGCTTTGCAGCCGTACAGAATTATTGAACGGCCGCTCAAAATAGTAACAATAGTCTGCTATGGAAAATCCTGTGTTATCAAGATAATCACGGGAGAACAACAGTTCGTAGCCGGGATCCGGATCAGCCCGATCTATCCCAAAGTCTTCCGGACGAGCCTGCAACGGTGCAAAGCGAGTGATCTGTACCGGCAGGCAGAACGCCGGCGGGTCAAGATGTAGCAGTCGCGGCAATATCGCCACCATCCGTTCGTACTCGTCCGCGTCATCATCAGGTAATCCGTAGAGAAGGTTGTAGTGAACCTGCATGTTGTATCTGCGACCCAGCAACAGCGTGTGAATGTTCTGCGCGGCCGTGACACCTTTGTGCATCTTGCTCAGCACATTGGAGCTGAACGACTCAATGCCTGGCTGTACCCATATGAAACCAGCCTGTGCAAGTAGCGCAAACCTTTTCTCCGTGATATTTGCTTTTATCTCCGCACCTAAACGGTAGGGCCGCCCCAGTCGGGCCAGTTCCGGCAGCAGGGTGTCAAAGTATTGATTCGGAAGGATAAAATCATTGAATCGGAAGGAGTCGATACCGTAACGATGCCGCAACTCCTTCATGTTTGCCAATACGCTCCCGGCATCACAAAAACGATAGGCGAGGTCATCTCTATTTATGCCACAAAAAACACAATGACTCTTCGCTCCCCACCAGCATCCCCGCGAGTTCTCAATTGGTAGATTGAGTGGAATCACGTCTACCATGAACTCTTCAGACAAACGGCGTACATCGGCGAAGAAATCGTCGAAATTCGGTGCAGGGTTTTCATCAAGATTAATGATTGGTGGCGGCGCTGTAGAAACCGGCTCGCCTGAGGCTGCGCGGTAGAATATGCCCTGTACTTCCTCAAGAGGGATTTCACCGACTGTGGCCCTGGCTAACTGCACTATGCTGACTTCGCCTTCTCCGGCACATACTGCGTCGATCCACGGACAGGAACGTAGCACCATTTGTGCGGTGGGCGACCGCACTGCATAGCCGCCCAGCACGAGCATCTTGTTAGACGCCCGTTCGCGCACCAGTCGTGCCAAGGCAAGGGAAGCGATTGTCTGGTCAAACATGCAGGTGAAACCAACGAGTGTTGCTTCGTGCCGCGCGATCTCATCCGCCCATCCGTGCAGCCATGCGGGAATAACTTCATTGCGCAGATGCAGCAATGTCGCCACCATGCCTTCCGTTCCACCGAACCGTTGCGTATCGATCAGTCCCGCATTCACCAAATCCCACACCTTCTGGCGTAAACATCGCTGCTGCGCGTTGGTCAAGTCCGGATCAAGAGGCCCGCTAAACAGGAATTCGTTCAGCGGGCTTACGCGTGACAACGACTCATATGTTTCCGCCTGAAGGTGCTCAAGCAGGAATAATTCCAAATGCAGAATTCTACAGCGAATACCTTGACGGTCCAGCACAGCTTTCAGCAAACTCAGACCTAGGCTCGGCTCACCTTGCGATGTCCATGGCAAGCTCAAGAGCAACACCGAGGGCGCATCAAGATGTTGCTCTTCAGGTGCAATCAAAATGGACTCCTAAATCTTCTCTATGCCCGAGCGGTCAATGATATGGGGGCGTGGCGGCTTACAGCGATCTACAATTATGACAACAATTATGATCACAATCAGTGGACCAATGGCAACTTTGGCACCTCGTTGAAGCATTAACCCGCCACGCGTGACCAACCGCTCCAGCGCATCTTCACTGAGTTTAATCTTCAGTTCCCGCGACACTTCGTATGGGCGGTTCAACCAGGTATCCAGATAACGCCCGTCTTCGGCGACCTTGTGAAAAAACCTGACTATCTCCCTGTCTGTTGCGTCCTTGATGCTTGCAAGCCTGGATGGCGCCAACATCTGCAAGTCATTTATACTTTTCTTCGACAGTTTGAGACCCAGCTTCTTCGCGATATTTACCGGCTCCTCGAATATTTCGGCTAATGCGATGTTATTGTTATGCGCCTGCTTCACAAGATCTATCATTTCCGTTTCGACAACGCCTGCCGCGACGAACTCTTGCAACGATTGAAACGACATCGGCGGCCACGGGAGCGGAATTGGAGGTTTGCCGGTGGAGCCGCAGGTAAAGCCGCCTTCGTCATCCTGGAAGATCAGCGACCGGTCAGCGTCAAGTGGTCCCACAACCTCCTCTACCTGTTCTACTGCGAGATTACAAATGCTCGTCGCCAGTTTAGCCATTTTGCGTTGGATGTTCACATTTTCCGTGGCCGAAGCCGCATTCACCATCGCCGCCGCAGATTTCAGATTCTGCCGTATGGCCGGGTCGAAAGGTGGGATCGGCCGTACTCCGTTTTCCGTCAGGATCAAGCCGCCACCATCACCGCCACCGAATAAAATTACAGTTTTCATAGCTATATCCTTTCATTACCCATAGTTTGAAACAGCGTGATTTCTACGCTTGCAAACCTGCGGATTTCCACGGGCGACCGTGAGAGATCACAAATCATATCCCACGGTCGCCTGAGGAACGGTTGCCGCTGTTAGGAATTAGTTTTTCGCCCGATGCAGAATGTTTTGCGGATTGTGTCCGCATCGTCGTCAATAAGGCCGGTAGTAAGCGCTCGCTGGTAAGTCAGTTTTACCGTGTACGAACACATCGGCCAAGCCGATATGTCCTCATGATGCGTTCCAAATGCGATATTGGCACCGCCGGCGTCGCGGGTGCTTGTACCTGAAGGCAGTACTAGAACCGGTATGGATGCGGCTGTTTCGATACCAATGCTCCAAGATCGCATGAGCTCGTGGTCCGTGGTGTACTCGATATCCAGATCCGTCGACAGTGGCGAGCAGGGAGTGCCGCCGCCGCTGTGAAACTGGAGAATATCCAGCAGGGTTACCTCGTTCCAGTTGTTGATATGGATGCGGCTCAGACTGTTGGTATAGTCGGGCGGGCTGACAGGGCCTCCGACACGGGTTGCTTCGAAGATGATGGCCACATCCACTCCATTCTTGAGATTGGCTGCCGGCACCTGCACTCCGGCTGCCACGCCTGGCGCAGGGTCACCATCGGGGAAGGGGACAGACGTGTTGAAGCCGACCAGCGCGCCGTTGAAGGCAGCGCCAAGGGCGTTCGGGTCGACGGCGATCCACCCGTCAACGTCCGGCACGATCACGTGAGGCGGTGGTGCCCCCCAAGGGGTTCCCGGCGGTAATATCGGCGTAGGGGTTGGATCAGGCGTTGCTCCGCTTCCAGCAATCACCACGGTCTGGAAGGTCTCCTCAAGTCCCGTTCCGTTGACATCCCAGAAGATTGTCCGGCTTCCGACGATGACCGGGCAGAGCAGGCTTCCTACCAACGCTGTCCGGCTGCCGCCGCGCTCATATAGGAAACGATAGCGCATTGTGCTGCCGGGTGCGGTCGGCGAATTCAACGGGCAGAAGCCGCGTAATTCCAGGCAACTGAAAAATCCGAAATCCGGCCCGCCGTGGCCGAAGACGGCCTTGTTGGTGAGACCGTTTGCAGCGTTGATGTCGCCGTAAATGTGGAAGTGACCAACGTGAGTGAACCATGGCCGAGGACGCGGCGGCGGACAAACGCACCGGCAGAATTGCCGGCAGATCAGGCGGCACAGCCAATGGCAGAGCTGGTGACAGAACCGCTCTAAGCCAAGTTTATTGACCAGTTCCGCATAAGCATCGGAATTTTCCGTATCGACCGCCTCTATCAGCTTCGCGACCAGTTCCGGACGGGTGGCGAGAACTGCAACCGCTTGAGCGAAGGCCTGGATCTCGGTAATCTCGTGCACGATCGGGACAGGTGTATAGGGACGGCACAGCAGTATGCAAACCCGGACGCAGCGCCATGCGCAAACCCAATGACAAATCCAGTGGCAGATGCTTTGGAATCCGGCGCGTTCCAGAGCGGTGCGTACGATTTCACAGTTTCGTTCAAGAACGCCTTTCTCCACGATGGCGAGTGTTTTGGGATCCTTGAGTAGTCTGGCGACAGCCGAACTGGCCTGTTGCAGCCCTTCCATCAGATGGGTGCAGCTGATCAGGTAGAAAGGTTTGTCAGCAGCGCAGAGGAGATTGCACACAAGTCGGCAGCGAACCGAGCAGATCCAGTTGCAGATGTAGTGGCAATAGCGCTCCAACCCCAGTTTTTCAAGCAAGGCATTGAAGGCTCTCTCGTCGCGTTCGATAACCGCTCCCGCCAAACGTCCAAGGATGTCCCGGTTCGACGAGATCTTCGCAGTCAGCTCGGCGAACTCACGCAAATTGAGTTGCGGCGGGTCCTTCAGGGGCGGTCCGCACAGTTCGAAGCAAATCAGGGTGCACTCTTTCGAACAGAGCCATTTGCAGATCAGGTCGCAACGGTCAAGCATGCCGAAACGGTTCAGAAGCTCACGGAACACCTCGTAATCCTGTGCCCGATACGATTCGACCAGCAAACGGAAGGCGAACTCATCCTGAGCAATTTTGCCAAGCACCTCTGCGGTCTGGGTGACATCTTGTGTCAGATCTTGATCCAGAATTTCAGCCATTTGTAATCTCCTTTTATATCAATCATTAAAATACGATCGAGGACGTTGTCTGCTTATCAACGTATCCGAAGCCATTTACACAACCTGCACTGAATAAAATTTCCATTCAAATTATTCGTGGATCACCTCCTTTTGGTTACTTAAACATCAAAATGGGTGCCGAATCTGCGAAAGCCGCATGGGATCTATAACGTAACGGCTTGCCCGCAATCTACTTAGACGACCCAAAACTTGATTGCTATTATTATAAGTGTATTATGAAAAATAAACAATAATCAATTCGACGACAACTCTGCAGCATCATTTACAAAATCATTTATGGGCGTGTGTTGAGCTGTTCGTGTAGTATGGAATGATCGATAAAAGGAAGGTATTTGATTTGCGGATTGGTGAATCACTATTATTTGATGTTGTAAAATAATTCGACACAAAGAATATTTTAATTTAAATAATAAAAATGGGGCGCTTAAATTACGCGCCCCATTTTTATTATCTGCAATCGTATCAGTTTTTAATACGTTTTCTTAAGAAACCGACTCCCAGAAGACCTGCTCCCAAAAGTATTATCGTAGAGGGTTCGGGAACTGGCGCACCAAATGCCTGAATCTCAGAAACGGAATAATAAAAATCGGAATTTGGATTTCCGGTAAGCATCAGATCTGTAGCAAAAATAGAGCTTGCCAGATTATATCTACGAGTATTGTCCGTAGGATCTGGTCTGGTTTGCATGCCGTAATCATATAACGTTGGAACTGCCCAGGCAAGATGCCAGGAGTCAGCGGCGCCATCCCTGTAAAAGAGGTCATAAGCGTCGTTGTCATCAGCCTGAACAATAAAACTAGAGATACTAAATGTTCCGCTCAAGTCGATAACAATATTTTGGCCTCGTGTTTGAGCAGGATTAGAGTCCCACCACACAGGTCCCTGATCCCATTGGGTGGCGCGCGGGAAAAATAAGCCATCTACAACAGTCTGCTTGTTTACTACAAGACCACTACCCCAGCCGTTAGTAAAAAAAGATCCGTTTAAAGTAACATTCTTATTGAACGCAACATTTGTCTCGATTGCAAATGCCTGAATAGGCAAAGCGATGATTACAGCAGCAATGACCCATAGTATTTTTAGTTTCATGATATTTTCTTCCTCCTTTCAACAGCGGATATATATCTTAGTTGTGATTAATGCAATTATCGTACAAATTTGTATTGTGCTGTTTTTACGACACTACTTTTGCTTGCAATATGGGCTGTAAAATATATCGACATAAATTAGCAAAAACATACATGGTTCTACACAGAAGTTTGAGTGACTTTGTTCAATGCAAAAATTCAAAATGTCGAGCAACAACTCAATATTGTATAACTGGTTAGCGTTAAAAAACTTGAAGCCTGGAGGCTGATGGCGTAGTGTGCTCCCCCCGTTCGGGCTTATCCGGATGGGGTTTTATTTTTTGCCCGGGAGGAATTTTAATTGCAGATTGTATTCGGCATCGACTTTGGTACTACCAATTCGGCGCTTTCGGTGTACAGGAACGGTACGGTTGAGGTGGTTGCAGTGGATGGCAACGACCGTGCCGGGGAACTGATGCGCTCGGTGCTTTATTTTAACGAGGAAAACGAGATTTATGCCGGGCAGGAGGCTATTTGCCAGTATGTGGGAGATGGGGCTGCCGGGCGTTTCATGCAGTCGATCAAGACTTTTCTGCCGAACACCAGTTTCGACAGTACCGAGATTTTCGGCAAACGTTACACAATTGATGACCTTGTGGCAATCATTCTCAAAAAAATCAAGATGCGGGGGGAAGCGCACGTCGGTTGTAACGTGGATAGCGTGGTACTGGGGCGGCCGGTGGTATTTTCAACCGACACCGCCAAGGACGCCGTGGCTGAACAGCGACTGGTAAAGGCTGCACGCAAGGCTGGTTTCAAAAACATCTGGTTCCAGTATGAACCGGTAGCGGCGGCTCTGGCCTTTGAGGAAACATTGCAGGCCGGGCAGGAACGGATCGTGTTCATTGGCGATTTTGGCGGTGGAACATCGGACTTCTCGGTCATCCGCGTCAAGGGGGGCGCCTTTGATCGTTCCGACCGGCGTAGTGACGTGCTCTCACTGGGGGGCGTCTATGTGGCCGGAGACAAATTCGATTCGCAGATCATGTGGGATAAGGTCGCCCGCTATTTCGGTCGCCATGCCCGCTATACGACCATGGGCAAGGATGATTGGATCAGCATCCCCAAGAGCATCATCTACACCCTCTGCCAGTGGCACCGTATCCCGCTTTTAAGGGCGCGCAAGACCAGGGAGCATATCCGTGTAATCAAAAGCACCACCGATGACCGCCAGGCGATCGAGCATCTGGAGAACATCATCAGTGACAACTTCGGTTTCTTCCTGTTTCAGGCCATCGAAAAGGCCAAATGTGAGCTTTCCGACCTGGATCATACCCTGATACGCTTCACTGAGCGCGATCTGAACATCTGCGAGGAACTTGGCAAGAGTGAGTTTGAGGTACTCAATGCGGAGAATTTCAAGCAGATTTCGACCTGCATCGATGAGGTAGTAGCGCGTTCCGGGTTGCTGCCGGCGCAGATCGATACGGTCTTTCTGACGGGAGGCACCTCGCGGATTCCCCATATTCAGACACTGTTTGCCGAGCGTTTCGGACGAGACAAACTGGAAAACCGGGATGCATTCACCGGCGTTGTCCATGGACTGGGTGCCAGCGTCCCGCTGTTTGTTTGATGCAAACGGCATTAACGGCACACTCGAAAACTGTGCGTAAAATGTATCAATAACATACATATTGCATCAATCAGTATCATTGTGTTCGCATATTTTGACATGGACTACAAACATGTTATGACCGGTATTGACATGAAAATTTCTCGTTTTGAATTTTGCTGACGAAAAAGCATTAAAAAAAAACTGTTGACATGATTCCTGACTTCTTTTATTGTCAACTCACAATTTGTTGAGAAGGTAGACGAAAATACTAAACCATCCGCGAGGGTGGGGCGGAAAGCCTATAGGGTCTTACAGAGACAGCCGGGTTGCCGAAATATCATAAAAGATATCTGGCAACCCGGTTTTTTTTGTGCCCATTCTTCTCAGCAGGCGATAGACGATAATACTAAACCATCCGCGAGGGTGGGGCGGAAAGCCTATTGGGTCTCACAGAGACAGCCGGGTTGCCGAAATGTCACCACTTATTTCGGTTCCCGGTTTTTTTGTGTCCGGACACAAACGGAGCGGGGACCAACTCAAGGGGGTGTCGTAAGTCGACAATTAGCTAATGGATATCAGTAATCAGCAGTAATCAGCAGTAAACAGCAGTACAAACGCTAACAAAACTTTAAAAATCAATGGAGAAAACTAAATGTTCAACAATTCAAAAAAAATCATTTCCGTATGCAGTGTAGCTTCCCTTCTGGTTGCAGGTCTTGTGTCCGCCGGTTTCGGCGATGATAGCAGATATTCATCAGATTACAGAAACAGAGAAAGAGATGATAGAGAGCATTACGTGAGACCGACCCCTCGTCCGACCTCAACCCCTGCTCCTACACCTGCTCCGACACCTAAGCCTACTCCGGCTCCTACTCCAGCTCCGACACCTAAGCCGACTCCGGCACCGACTCCGGCACCTACGCCTAAGCCGACTCCAGCTCCAACCCCTGCTCCGACACCAGCTCCTACTCCGGCACCAACCCCTGCTCCGACTCCTGCACCCGTTGTCAAAACATGGGCTCTTTACAACGCAAACTGCTCAATGTGCCACGGAACATCGAAACAGGGCAAAACGGCATCTGCCATTCAGTCCGCCATCACCAACAATATAGGCGGCATGGGTTTCATCAGTCTGACTCCAGCACAGATTACTTCACTGGCAGCTGGACTGTAATCCTTTTCGCAGCCTGGTCAACATCAGGTTCCTGATCAACGCCCGGCTGCAGGCAAATTCAACATATCAGATATGCTGATGCCGCGATTGTTCCAACCGGGAGAGCCAAAAAGCTTTCCCGGTTTTTTTGAACCTGCAGTTCGTACAAAGGATAGGAAAAAATGAGCGGTGTATTACAAACGCTATTAACCATGCTGCTGCTGTTGACGTCGTCAGTTGTTTTTGCCGGGGATCCGCAATCATTGCGGATTGACGGCACGTCATCAACTGCGCGACAGTGGACGAAATATGACTGGAACGCCTCCTCCGGAAAGTCCGGCGCTGCCTCTTTCGAGACCGTGCAGGGAAATGATACTGAACCGTTTCAGATCGTTGCAGCAACTCCCAACGATGCACGCTTTGTCCAGGAACTTGCAGTAGAGCCGGATTCGGTTTATCGCTTCGCCTGCCGGGCCCGCAGCGAAAATATCGGAGACTCGGCCAGAGGAGCCGGAATTTCGGTATTAGAGGTTATGGATGGCTCCCCTGATATCAAAGGCAGCGTCAATGAATGGCAACTGCTTGAGTTTTACGGGAAAACCGGACCGGCACAGCGCAAGCTTTCAGTTACGGTCGGTATCGGCGGATATGGCAGTTT
The DNA here is from genome assembly GCA_964458105.1 of uncultured Geobacter sp. Taxonomy (GTDB): domain Bacteria; phylum Desulfobacterota; class Desulfuromonadia; order Geobacterales; family Pseudopelobacteraceae; genus JACRCG01. Next base: position 27,837 of record CAYWJJ010000018.1, on the reverse strand, counting down.
GAACAGCGGCACCGCCTGGTTCAAGGATATTACCGTGACAAAGGTCGGCAACGTGCCGGCCGGCATCAGGATAGCGGCGCTGCAGCCCCCTTTGGATAGTGCTCCGGTACCGTCTGTCAGGAGCCGAAATGGTGGAACGGTCATTGCTGCTCTGGGTTGTTTCGGACTGATGCTCGTTGGATTTGGGTGGATTCTCAGTCGCCGGACCGTGATTGATGCTGGAGTATTGCCGGATGAGCCCGTCAGGTCTGTTGCTCCGCGAAAGAAAATAGAATTGGCCGACGTGGCCATGATGTTGGCGCTGTCGTCGGTCTGTCTGATAATTTCACTCTTCAATCTCGGTGGCCATGCCGCCCCTGAAACAGGCTGGCAATCCACCGTACCAGGCGAATCCGTGACCATCGAACTTGGCCGCGAGGTTGACCTTTCCCGTATATATTATTACTGCGGCATCAATGACCGCAGCGGCGATGAAAGCCGCTACGCGATTTCAACGCGCAACCGATCCGGTGCCTTTGTCGCGCTTGCAACATTCTCCAAGGATGACACAAACATCTGGAAGTTCAGCGAGGTTGACGTAAGGACCAGCGCCGTACGCCTCACCGCCGTCACCCCCGGCGGCCGTTTGAATGAAATTGCCTTTGTCGAAAAGGGGAGCCGGATTCCGCTGACGGACCTCAAAATTGTTGAAGGTGAAATCTCCGGCGCTGACCGGGAAAAAACTAAAAACCTCTTCGATGAACAGTCATCATTCGAGTACGCCCCATCTTTCCGGACCGGTTTCTACTTCGACGAAATCTATCATGCCCGGACAGCCTGGGAAATGCTGAACCGGATCGAACCTTACGAGACGACCCATCCACCGCTGGGAAAACTCCTGATCGCCTCGGGCATTGCCATCTTTGGAATGAATCCATTTGGCTGGCGGGTTGCCGGGGCGCTTTTCGGAGTCGCGCTGGTGCCGCTGATGTACCTGTTCGGACTGAAACTGTTCCGCGATCGCTTTTACGCCTTCTGCGCAGCATTTCTGATGATGGTTGAATTCATGCGCTTTGCCCAGAGCCGCGTGGCTGTCATAGATGTCTATGGGGTCTTCTTCATTCTGGTGATGTACTACTTTATTCTGGACCTGTTTCCGGAAAGAGGTGAACGTCCCCGTCGCAGTGTGAATCTGACTCTGTTACTGGCCGGAACCGCCTTCGGCATTGGTGCGGCATGCAAGTGGATTGCGCTCTATGCCGGCTGCGGCATGGTCCTGTTGGTAGTTCTGCGGACTTTTGCGGAACTGCGGCAACGGGATTTTCCCGTAGCGCACGGGATGGCCGGATTTATCCTGCGGCGGATCGGTGTCTGTTTGATCGCATTCGGTGTGTTGCCGTCCCTGATTTACCTGATGTCCTATATTCCATATCTGATTCTGCCCGGACCGGGGCACGGCCTGACGGATATATTCCGCCTGCAGGTCCATATGCTGAATTATCACCGCACGCTGCAGGCAACTCATCCATTTTCCTCTTCCTGGTGGTCATGGCCGCTGGACCTGCACCCGATGTGGATCTATACCGGTGCCGGCCTCCCTGCGGGATCTGCTTCATCCATAGTTTCCTTCGGCAATCCCGCCATTTTCTGGGTTGGTATCCCCGCCGTTGCCACGGCCGCTTTTATTGCCGTAAGAAAACGTGACGCATCTATCGGGGTCGTGCTGGTGGCACTAATCTGCCAATACCTGCCGTGGGTCGGAATAAACCGTCTGGCGTTCATTTATCATTTTTTTTCAACAGTGCCGTTTCTGATCCTCTGCATAGTGGCATCCCTGAGGAATGTGGAGCTTGGTTGTCCTCGCTTCCGCGCCGTAACCTGCGGGTATCTGTGTATTGCGGCCGGGTTCTTTATCCTGTTTTACCCGGTCCTGTCCGGACTGCACGTTCCGCAAAGCTATGTGGCTTCGCTCAGGTGGCTTCCGACCTGGATCTTTTAGTATGTATTGCTCCGCGTGGGCGGCACGCGAACGCTTCAACTGCCAATACTGCGGAGTTGGCTTGAAATAGTAGATATACATTCGACATGAATGCAACAACATTATGAAAGGCAATATCATGAAAAAGACATTAATATCCATAGTAGTACCGGTTTACAATGAAGAAGCGGTGATTTATGAATCATACTCGCGGCTCAAACATGTAATGGAGGGGCAAGATGATGCCTATGAGCTGATTTTCGTCAATGATGGCAGCCGCGACGCAACCCCGGCAATCATCAGTGGTATCTGCAAGACCGACGCTACAGTACGGCTGATCGATTTTGCCCGTAATTTCGGCCATCAGACCGCCATAACGGCCGGTATGGACTACGCCTCGGGTGATGCGGTGATTGTTATCGATGCCGACCTGCAGGATCCTCCCGAGGTGATCCCGGAGATGATCGCAAAGTGGCGCGAGGGTTTTGATGTTGTCTATGGCCAACGCGCCCAGCGAAAGGGAGAGACCCTTTTCAAGCGTTTCACGTCGGCCGCCTTCTACCGTGTACTTCAGAAGCTGACCGATGTCGACATCCCGGTGGATACCGGCGATTTTCGATTGATCGACCGCAAGGTGTGCGACGCCTTGAAACAAATCAAGGAACGCAACCGCTATGTGCGGGGGATCATCAGCTGGCTCGGATTCAGACAGACCGGAGTGGAGTTTATTCGGGAAAAACGTTTTGCGGGTGAGACCAAATATCCGCTCAAGAAGATGCTCCGCTTTGCCTTTGACGCCATTACTTCATTTTCCTACAAACCGCTGAAACTGGCTACCTATGCCGGAGTTGCCGTCTCCCTCGGCGGGTTCGCTTATATGCTGGTGGTATTCTACCTCAAACTTTTCACTGCCAGTACGATAACCGGTTGGGCATCAATGATGGCGGTGAACCTCTTCTTCAACGGGGTTGTTCTGCTGATGCTGGGAATCATCGGCGAGTATATCGGAAGAATCTATGACGAGGCCAAGGGGCGACCGCTCTACGTGGTGCGTGAGGCACTGAATTTCAGCAAGGAAGAAAACCGTACGAGGACACAGACAAAGCCGGCGGTTGTTCAGAAAAGCGTGGGAAAACGTTATCCGCTTGCCGCTTGACCAGGGTCGTTGGGGTTCTAAGCCCAAACCGGCGGAATTTGTCCAATACGCCTAACTGGGCGGTTAATGAGGGGGCTGGTCATCATTAAGCCCTTGGCTGCTTCGCTTCATCGTCTCCGGCTTTTCATGCCCTTTTGGCTGGTTTGCTTTTCAAGTTTAGCATTTGCTACGCGTTTGTCCTCAGTACCCGTTTATTTATAATAGGTGTTGCGAGAGATACCTACGATTTCACAAATCTCCTTAACGCTTCGTTCGGGATCTTTCTTTAGAGAGAGGGGCAGCTTTCTTTTTATTCTCATCCACTCCCTTTGGCATATCACCCATTTTCCCCCGTGCCCGGGCGGCTGATAACCCGGCTCCGGTTCGTTCGCGGATGATATCCAGCTCGAATTCGGCCAACGATGTAAAGTTATGGAAGATGAGCTTGCCACCGGAAGACGTGGTGTCAATGTTCTCCTGCAAACGTTTGAACTCAATGCTTTGTGCAACGAGATCACGTACCGTTTCAACCAGGTGCGGCAAGGAACGTCCCAGGCGATCAAGCTTCCACACAACCAGCGTAACGGCAGGCCGACAGTATTGTAGCGCTTTGGTAAGTCCCTGCCGCTGTGTCTTGGCTCCACTGGCAGTGTCAGTAAAGATACGTTAACAACCCGCGGCCATAAGGTCTGAACCCAAAATACGAACTTTTGTTTGGTGTTACTGATCTTTGTAAACATGACCCTTCGCGGGTTTTAGTCAAATCAACACAATTTAAAGTTGAATCTAAATGATGCTCGGTGATAAATTCCCTCACAATTTATAATACTTTCTCACATAGTATTCTCCCAAAGGAGTTTTGATATGCCGCGTGGATTTTCTTGTCTCCTGTTATGCCTTATACTCCTTACCTCTCTGATGAGACCTATTTCAAACGCTGGAGCGGCTGTTAGTTGCTATCCGAGCAATAGCCCGGATGCCGGTGCCAATATAGGTTTTCAATACGTTGCCCAAGTATGCCAAGGCACCGGAAGAAGCGTTTATATACGCTATGACTTAAATTGCATTGACGGTTCTGTACAAGCCATAAACCCTTCTGTTGGGCAGACTCCACGAACCGGCGACGAAATGCAAACCTGGATAACTGGTTATTACAATTATTTGGTCGATAATGGTTATATAGACCCTTACTTTGTCAACACACTAAAAATGTTCAAAAACTCCTCCGGCTCCTCTTTTGTACAGGTGATGGGAGCGTTTGCGAGTATTCCCGGCAATCAGATTGACGGTCAAAATACGGGTTCATATCCATCATGGCCGACATTCTGCACTTACGATTTTGGTCAGTTTGATTACCTCACTGCAACTCCTCCTCCCTGTTGCCTTACAGTAAACGCCCCTTCTTCATCACCGGCAACCTTCAAACCCTCTATGGGTGAAACGGCAAATATTACAGCAAACGCCACGGCCAATTACCCAATCAGCTGGACATTAACGCTCAACGGGGTAACAACGTCCGGGTCCGGCTCACCGAATTATACTTGGGACGGGAAAGACGCCAACGGTTTTCCTGTTCCGTCCGGTGTTTATAATGCTGCCATCAGTGCCACATCGGGTTCTTGTAGTCTCAATGTCAACCCAGTCCCGGTCAACGTCGTCGAACCGCCCAAAAGCTGTCAATTGAATGCCCCGATAGGCTCAACGGCCAATGTTGCCACTGGTAATCTCTCATTCAGCCAAGAGGTGTTTTCCGTCAAAGGCAGTGCTAGTCCGCTTGGTGTCACCTTGTCCTACAACAGCCTCGACGCCATACAAGGTTCACTCGGTACCAGTTGGAAACATAATTACGAAATCTCCCTCCAAAGCAGCGATAGTAGTGGTAAGGTACTGGCCGAGGGTGGAACCCGCCATGTCTATACTTGGAACGGCAGTGCTTATGTTGCGAAGGTAGGCGACACCTCTACCCTGCTCAAAAACGGCGATGGCACTCATGACCTCTCCTTTGTCGATGGTAGAACGTATCATTTCCTCACCGACGGCACTCTGAACACAATCACTGACAAATACAACAACATCCTGACCTTTGGCTATACCGGCTCGGATTTGACATCAGTCAGCGATGGCATGCGTACCATTACCTTTGGATACGATCCTGTTATTGCCCATCGGCTGAACACAGTCACTGATTCTAACAGTAATGCCTATACCTTTGCCTACCAGGGGAACATGCTCTGGAAGGTCATCAACCCTGTTACCGATGCTGGTGTAGCGGCTGGTTATTGGCAATACACCTACAACACTGACAATCTGCTGCAATACAAGACCGATCCCGGCAATAACACCATTCAGTATGGTTATTCCGGTAAACGTGTCAACAGCTCCACCGACCCGAACCAAAAGACTCGTGGCTTGCTTTATCCCACCGCAACCGGCAATGTCCGTACTACTACCTTTACTGAAAAAGACAACAGCCAGTGGCAGTTTACCTACGACATCCAGACCGGCTTTCTCAAATCCAAGAATTCTCTCAACGGTCCGGCGACCTCATACTACTATAACAGCGATACCACCCTGCGGGCCAAGACGGAACCGTTCAACACCAACTTCCTGACCACCTTCTACACCTACGACAATAACGGTAATGTGCTGACACAAACCGATCCGGTGGATATATCCACCTACACCAACCCCACCATTGATCCCCAGGCTGTAGATATCGCCTCGATGGCAACTCTTACCCCGTCAATCAAGACCGCGCTCAGTTATACCTACGATGCCGCCAACTTCGACCAGTTAGCCACGATTACCGATCAGCGTTTCACTCCGGTACGAACCACTACCTATGCTTACACCACTGAGAATGGCCTGAAAGTTACCACCGTCACCGACCCCGAAGGCAAACAGACTATCAGCCGTTATAATCCTAACGGTACTATCGCCGAACTTCAGGATGGCAACGGCAAGAAGACCGCCTACAGCTACTACCCGGATACCACCGACAACCGGACTGCCGGTATTGTCGGCCTGTTGCAGTCAATCACCACACCGGATACCATCGTTACCACCTACACCAGCTATGACAAAAATGGCAATCCACTGGAAATACGGGTTAAGGACATCAATCAACGTGAAACCCGCACTGTCCAGACCTATGACACCCTGAACCGCCTGCGCACTATCACCCGCTATGCAGCCAACTTGCCGGATAATATTACGCGTTTTGCGTATGACAACAACAGCAACCGCACCAGCGCCATCGACCCGGAATCGAAAGAAACCAAGTATCAATACAACTACCAGGGGCAAGTAACCAAAGTTACCGATGCCCGGTTGAAGGATACCAATTATCAGTATGGCGCCAACGGCTGCCCGTCATGCAGCGGTGTAGATAAACTTACCACAATTACCGATGCCCGCCAGAAGACCACCACCTATCAATATGACACAAGGGGCAGCCTGGAACGGGAGACCGACCCGCTGGGCAAGGTGATCCGCTACACCTACTACGACAACAACCTGCTCAAGGACAAAATCGACACCACGAACCCTGCCGCTGAAATGACCCTGATCACCCATTACTACGACACCAACGGCAAGCTGACCAAGAAACACTATACGGACAACACCGAGTCCACATTCACCTATTATCCTGATGGGGCTCTCTGGACCGCCACTAATCCGAACATCAGCTACACCTATACTTATTACAACAACGGTTGGCTGAAGAGCGTCACGGACTCCAACGGGCGCACCATCAGTTATGACCTATATGACAACATCGGCCAGAGAAAGGCCGTCACTTACTTCCCCACCACTGCGGACCAGCGTGTTATGCAGTATCACTATGATTCCGCCAACCGCCTGGACAGCATCACCAGCCCTGCCGGTCTGTTCACCATCGACTACGACAGCCTGAGCAGAAGAAATACCGTCAACTATCCCAATGGCATCATCGCCAGCAGTCTTTATGACGATCTGAACCGTTTGACCAGCCTGACCCACCAGCCGCAAAACGGCCCCATCATCATCAGCTATGGCTATACCCACGACCAGGCGGGCAACCGCAAGACCAAGACCGGCACCACTGCGGAAAGTTATACCTACGACGATATTTATCGTCTGACCCAGGCGGTCACGCCACGAGGCACCGAGAACTACACGTATGATGATGTTGGCAACCGTCAAACCGGGCCCGGACCGAGAAACACCGATTACCAGTATAACGATGCCAACCAGATTACAGCAGGCAGAACACTGACCTACCAATATGACAACCAAGGCAACCAGACGCAACGGATCATCAACAACGCTCCGGACAAGAGTTGGGTCTATACTTGGGACTACGAGAACCGGCTTACCAAGATTGAGAAGGGCAAGGGAACCTCAGAGAAGCGGACCACCACGTTCACCTACGATCCATTGGGCAGACGGATCGGCAAGCAGCATGTAACCAGCAAAACGGTCACAATCAGTGGCGTACCCACGACGACAACCATCACCACCGCTGCAACCTATGTCTACGATGGGGACAATATTGTCCTGGAGATATTCACGAAACCCGATGGCTCAACGGAAAAGACTTTCTACACTCAGGGACAAGGCACCGACGAGCACCTGGCCCTGGAACGTAACGGTAGTTTCTACTACTATCATGCCGAGGGGTTGGGCAGTATCACTGCCATTAGCGATGCTGGTAAAAACGTTGTGCAGCGATACACATATGACAGTTTCGGTGTGCCGAAGGCCTCCACACCATTCCACAACCCATACCAATTCACCGGCCGCGAATGGGACCCGGAAACGCAACTGTATCACTACAGGGCAAGGGGCTATGATCCGTATCTTGGGCGGTTCTTATCGAAAGATCCGCTGTCATATGCTGGTGGGGATGTGAACTTGTATGCAATGGTCCAAAATAACCCAGTTAATTTGACTGACCCTAAAGGTAAAACAGGTGCTGTACCTACAATTATTGCAGGTGGAGTAGTGGTTGCAACAGCTTGGTTATATTACACAAATGAAACATTTAGATCTTGGGCTGACTACGTCATAGGATTTATTGTCCCAGACTCTGGTGTAAATTCCATTGGTGGTGTTGTTATGGACAAAGATAGGTTTGCTTCTGTAGTTTCAATAGCTGTTAACAGATATAATTTACAAATTATAACTAACGGATGTGACAGTACTATTGATCAAGTATGGGCTCAAGATCATCCATACGAGGCATGGATGACGCTCCAATTTGCCACTAAGGAAAATGCCTGTTGTAAAAGGAGATAACTATGAAGAAAACAATTATTTATACAGTTATTGGAATAGTAATATTGTTTGCTGGAATTAAAATAGGGGCAAGTAAGTCTAGTCATAATCAAATTAAGGAATTTGAAATATATCGCCATCAAGGAATATCATCCGAAATTGACATTCAAGCTAAACTCCTCAAACTTATTATTGATAACAAGTCATATGAAGCAAAGAAAGTTTTAACAAAGTGGATTGAGCAAAATATATGTGAAATGGGAGCATATAAACAGAGCAAATTATTTGTTAATTCCGAAGAAACAACCAATAGCATAATAAATATGAAACGGCTTTTATACAACAATGACATAAAATTAAATGAATGCTCAAATAATACGTTTACTGGATACTCTAGTTTGATTAGTAAGTAATATTTTACTTTTGGGTTCGTTGGAACATTAAAATGAGATCTCGCAAGGTGCCTTAAAATGATTTTGACACCATTTCGGCTATTGTTAGTTGTTCTTGTATTGACAATTCCTTCATTAGCCGCATCGGCAGATCTTTATGATTTAACAGTGAAAGATTTTAAGCTGGCCGGAACGGAGCGGATCGTCGGATACAAGTTGAAAGTTACATCTGGGCGGATAGCCTCATTAGGCAAAGTACCTATCGGCTGGAATGTCACAATTGACAATGACCCATCGTGGAATACGACTGTCACTGGATCTATTATCGTAGCTGCTGCGGCCATCAAACCGGATTATTTTAGTCGATTCATCCAGATAGAAAAGTTTAAACAAGAGGGTATTTCCTTCGATTTTGAGTTAGAAATCACTACAACTACTGATTTTGAGAAAGAGAAGACCATAATTCTAGGCAAAAAACATTTGGCGCTTATCCCGGCAGTATCACGTAAATAATGGAGTAACACGATGAAACTACCGAATGTCATGTATATTTATCTTGTTGTAACTGTTCTGTGTTGTAATATCGCTGTTGCTGCTACTGACGGCAACTATACATCCAGCCCTGTCAATGCAACTTGGGACGGCACTTACGCCAACCTGCTCGAACCAACCTCGCTTGATTACACATACACCTTCGGCGACGAAGAATATCTGACCTATAATTTGCCAATATCATGGCAGTTTAAATTCTATGGGCGTTCCTACACACAAATCACCGCCGATTCCAATGGCAATATCTGGTTCGGTAATCCACGGTCAGCCAATTCCTTTCAACTCCCCAATGCCAATCTGGGACGTGTGGCTGCCGCCTGGAATGATGACCTCTCATCGCTGTATAACGGAGGAGTCTTCATTCAACATCTGACTTCACCGGAGCGGGTAGTTGTCGAGTGGCGGACGGAGAGTTATACCGATGAAGGGACCATGATCACGAACGATTTTGAAGTGGTCTTGTTCGACAGCGGCAACATCAGATATGACTACAATCCCGTCAATGCAGGCAACTTGTCAGATTCCGGCACCGGCATAACCAAAGACGACAACAATCACTTCATCAGCGTCACCAGTAATTACGGCTCACCCACCACATACAACACCGCTCAATCAATCATGTTCACACCTATTCAATACAGTGTGCAAGTAATCATAAACGGCACCGGGGGTGGCAACATAATCAGCAATCCGATGGGATTCTCAGCTAACACCACGTTTTCCGCACCCTACCAGGCCGGAGCGGATTTTACTCTGACCGCTACCCCAGACCAGTATTCACTCTTCAGCGGATGGGCAAATGGGACTTGTTCCGGCACAGGTCTTTGCCAGTTTGTTCTTAATGCCGACACCTCCACGACTTCCACATTCGATAAAGACACCGCTCATCAAGTCAATATCAACGGCACGTATTACCCCACTATTCAAGCCGCTTACGATGCGGCTACAGACGGCGCAATTATCAAACTCTGGGCCACGGACTACTCCGAAACGGTGACCTGCGGTAACGCGAAGACCGTTTCTTTTGTCGGCGGATATGATAGCGGGTACTCGTCAATTGTCGGTAATATCATTTTAAACGGCTCTCTTATCGTCCAGAATGGAATAGTGATCGCAAACGGCTTAGAAATTCGTTAAATGGCCAAGTGAGTGCCGCTGGGGAGCCGTTTTCTAAGACAAACCCAAAAACGAATGGAGTGATTCTTATCTGACTTTTCTATCTCAGTATCTGAGAGAGTGAATTGATCCGACATAGTGCCGGTATCCGGTTCGGACGAGCAGCAGCCAGAGGATCAGGTTGGCAAGGGATACCGCCAGCAAAAGCGGATCGAGCCGGGGCACACCGTAGACGTTGTTGTGGCTGAGCGCCAGAACCTGGGCCACATTGAGGAACTGGGCCGTACTGAACCCGGCGTAAAGAAGAAGAGCCAGTTTGTCGCGGCTGACGATGTGGAATCCCAACGTCAGCGCCAGGGCCGGAAACATGTAGCGTTCATGCATCTTTGCCGCCAGGATGAAGACCGATGCCGACAGAAAAAGGGGAGTATACCAGAGTCGGGATGGTTCCTTGCCGCGCAGCATGACAATCGCCGTGAAGATAACTGTCAGCACGATGAAGATGTTTCCCCATTTGCCATAGGTGAGCAACAGGAGTCGCTGGTCCACGGGTGCGGTGTTGCCGCCGGTCAGGGCAAACAGGTTGAATGCATTGAGGGTGGCGTAGGGATAGGATGCCAGGGTACTGCCGTACTTCGAAATGATCCAGGTCGGGCTCTCGTTCATGGCAAAGGGGAGGATTACCAGACAAAACACTGCGATCGCCGTACCGCTGAAAACCAGCAGATCCGCCGCAGCATGACGCTCCCGGCGCAATAAGCGGATTCCGAACCAGAGCAGCGGGAGCGGGGCGAAGATCAGTGCCTGGGGTTTGATCAGCAGCGCCGCTGCAAAAGCGGCTCCGGCTCCCGCCGGTTTTTTTTCCAGCAGCATCACACCCAGCAGGATCGGCAGAGTCAGAACACTGTCCACCTGGCCCCAGACCGACGAGTCCAGGATGACTGCCGGATTGAAGGCATACAAGGCCGCCAGGATAAGTGCGGCTCCCGGATTCCAATAACGGATGCCAAGGCGGAAAAGGAGCCATACCGTAGCGCAGTCGGCCAGTATCGCCGGAAACTTGAGCAGCACCATGAAAGCGGGGGTGTCGAAATCGATTCCCAGAATAAGCCGCAGCTTGCCAATTAGCCAGAGCAGATAGATATAACCGGGGGGGTAGTCGGCAAAGTAGCCGGGCGAGTAGAACGAGGTCAAGCCTTCGGCTGCATGCGCCGCCCAGGCACTGAAGGTTGATATGTCAGCAGCGTAGCCTCTGGTCGTTGCCGCCAGCGCCAACCTGAGCAGTCCGGCCCCGACCAGCAGAAGGGTCAGTTTACCGCCAACAGCCGCGGAAGCTTGCGCTTCGTCCCGATTCGTCCGCCGGGCAACTACCCAGGATCCCAGCAGGAAAATCACGCAACAGAGCGACATTAAAACCCACCATTCCCCTGTCATGTTACCTCCGCTCATCTGAAGACCCAGAGTTTGTTTCCGAGAAAATTCGCCGCCAGGGCACAAACCGTTGCACCGGCTTTGGCCCCTGCCAGTTCCAACCCGGCCTTGTCATGGAGCAGGGTCAGTACAACTACTGATATCCCCAGGGAAAACAGATTTACAACCGTGAAACGAACGATTTCGGCATAGGAAAGGCCGCTGGATCGAAATGTCCAGACCTTGTTTAGCAGATAACTGTTGGCGGCCCCGCAGGAGTAGGAAGCCACTTGCGCAGCCACGTAGGGGGTGCCGATCCGGGTCAGCATAAAAAAAATCGCCACATCCACGCCGGTATTCAGCAGGCCGACCAGTGCGAATTTAATAAATTCGCCGATGGAATGGCGATGTCGTTTAATCAGTCGTTTCATTCTGTTTGCATTTGCATGATCCGGGACAATGCCGCCTGTCTGTAAAACTCTGCTATCACGGGTTCTCCGATACGACAGGTTTCAAGCCCTGTTGTTCGAGATCTTTTGCATATTTCTGAGCCATCTCCAGACCCCGGATATTTTCAGCCGAAAGCAGGAACGTTGACACCTCGTTGGATGTTTTTTCAAAACGAACCTTGATGCCGAGTTTGGCAAGCCGCGACTGTTCACTCTCTGCAGAGTTTTGATCAAGGTATGAACCGGTATATACGGCATATTTTTGTTTTTTATTTATCATTATGAAGCCATTGACCTTTTTGAGCTGAAGTTTCTTGAGCGCTTTCTGCGCCTGCAGCTGGTCCGGGAATTCTGCAAAATACAGCCGTATGACCTGTTCCAGTTTCTGTGGTCCCGGTTTTATCTGCGGTTCCAGTCCGACGCTTTTCATCTTTGCGATGGCATCAGCCATCACCGATTTCGACAGATACTCGCCGATCGTCAGTGTATAGGTTTTACCGTCCGTGGATTTACTTGTTACCGTTGCAGCAACTTGTGCTGTCGCGCTTTCAGTGGCCGCCATTCTGCCTGCATCCGCGGACGGAACTGCGCCGGAGGGTGGCGCTGTCGCCGTTGGCTTTTCTGATGCCTGTTCTTGCTCGGCTGCTGTAGTTGTTGCCTGGCTGGCGGTACCTGGAAGATCCATAATGAGGGATGTGCCGGGAACCTGGCTGTCAGTCACGTTCCATGGTTGGGATTTGCTAATGCGAATGCCATGGCGGTCAAGCAACAGACCGGTGTCTTTCCAAAGTTTTGTTACCGCATTCGAAAAAGTTTCGACCGCCTCCAATTGTGTATTACGGGCGAAGTTCAAATCGTTTTCGGCATTAAGAACATCTTGAATAGTGGATGTGTTGAGCAGGTTGCTCTTTCGGTACTGTTCCAGGCGTTGTTCGGCAGACTGACTTGATTTGTCGGCAAGCTGCATCTGTAATCGCGCTGATATAAGGGCGCGCATGTTATATTCAACATCGTTGCGGATTCTCCATGACAAGGCTTTGATCTGGTCCTGGACCTGTTCCGTCCTGATTTTGCTCTTGATATATTCGTTGCTGGCTGTTGTATTGCCGAGTGGAACGCTGAACTGCATGCCGGCGGTCCAGTATGTACCAGGGTGGCTGCCGATCTGCCGGTAACTTTCGCCAAAGTTGTAACCGGTTCCGGAAAGACCTCCGCTCGCATTGATGGAAAGATCCGGCAGTGACTGATGCTTGGCAACTCTTTCCTGCAACTGGGCTGTATATAAGCTGGTTTTAAGCTGTTTCAGGTCAGAACGAAATTCCAAGGCTGCTTTCACTGCCATTTCATCGGTTTCCATCGGTTCAGTCTTGGATGGGGGATCGCTGGGAACAATTTTTATCGTTGAATCGAGTCCAATCTGGTATCGGAGGTTTGTCTCCTGGTCCGTGACACTTCGAGATGCTTCGATAAAATCCTTTCTGCGCTGGGCAATGGCGAACTCCGCATTGGCAATTTCCAGCTCTTGAGCCGGTCCCGGTTCTTTCTTTTTGATTCCGTCCAGCAACGCCTGTGCGGAAATCAGCGCCGAATTCCGTGTTTCCTGGATCTGCCTCAGCACATAAAGACGATTGTATGAGTTTATTACATTGGAAACCGTGTCGCTTGTGGAAGAGCGAAAGCGTTCCAGCGAATCTTGAAGCGTTGTGGCAGAGAGGGTTATGTTCAGTTCAAAAGTTTCCTTGCCGGCATTTCTCAGTAACGGCTGGCTGAAGGCGATACCGGCAGTTGACTGCCACTCTTTCGAGGGGGTTGTCGTTGGCTCAAAGCTGAAATAACCTGACTGGGTCGTTGCGGAGATATTACCTCCAGTCGGAAGATATTGAGTCAGGCCGATCGTTGTCGTCATGTTTTTTGTAGAGAAGAACGCCTCTCCCGGCACTGCAGTTACTCCTCCGGTTCCGGACACATTCAGGATCGGGTTATATACACCATAGCTCTTGATCGCATCGATTGTTGCCATTTTGGAGTTATGTGCCTCGATCCGCAGGTCAATGTTTTTCTGCACTGCCATTGCAATGGCTGCATTCAATGACAGGATCATCTGTGACGGGCGTGTTGCGGGAACGGCTGGCGGTTGGGAGGTCACAGGATTTCCGGTTTGATTGGAGGTCGGTTGCGGATTGGACGACTCAGGCTGAGCATACGAACCGAAAGGGTTGAGAGAAACGCCCAGCAGAGACAAGACGAGCAGCCTGGAAAATGAAATCATTGGAACCTCCGGATATCGCGGATATTCGATGCGTTGGCAGAAACGGAGAATGAACAATGAAAACGCAACCCGCAGGCGTAATTTATCGTTCATCATCCATGGATATAACTTTAGAAACAAATAGATTAACTGTTTCAAAGCTGAATCTACCACCCTGAATGAGCTTCCGTCAAAACAAATGTTAGTTTTTGGGGGATGGTACTATCCGCTCCCGAAGCTATACAATAAGGCTTTCAGTCTTATGTGTTTCATTTTGGAATGAATGTGTCCGGTTGTCATGCAGGAACCAGCGATCCAGAACAATATTACGTGTAAACCAGCTGCTTGAGAGAAGTCTGGCTCCGAGAAAACGCGATATTCGGGAGTAAACGGGTGAAGAGGTTATTTTACTGTTTGTGCCGCTAAAACGGCCGGCAAGCGCTGTCGCATATGAGCCCAGCTTGTCGGATCGATAATCGCCGTTGGCCGACAGGATTGTATCCGCGGCCAACAGAGCCGACTCGATCGCAGGCATAATCCCTTCGCCGCTCTGCGGATGGGCGAGGCCGGCAGCGTCTCCGATCAGCATCGCGCCATCCCCGATGCAGTTGCGCCCTTCTTTTGGGTCGTACAATAGATAGGCATGCCCATGAAAACTGATGGCAAAGTCAGCCGCCAGATCACCGCGCTGCTTGAGAAACTGGCAAAAGTCATTCATATGGCCGGCAAGATTGGATCTGTCCATGCGTCCCAGTCCGATATTCAGAAAGCGCCCTTTACGGAATAGCCATCCGTAACCTTTCATGTCCCGGCAGAAATAAAGCGCCGGGGTATCAGCCGGGGTGCGGCAGAGACGCTCCTGATCCGGGGTCATGGCAAATTCCGCCACCTGGGCGGCGATAACCTCCTCTTTCCCGATTTTTGCACCCAGCCGTCGAGCCACCGGGCAGTAATGGCCGCCGGCACCAACCAGCAGCCGAGCCCGAACATGCCCGTTCACGATCCAGTCGCGATCATTTCGCTCCAGCGTCGTTACCGGTTCACCGAGTATCTGGCGCACGCCGCTGCGTTGCAGCAGGAAGTAATCGAATTCGCTGCGCCGGATGCCGTAACTTACGGTTGTGCCATAACCGGTAACCAGCTCCGAACCACCAATCAGGCCGGTGCGAAAGCTGCTGATATCCTGAAGAACCCGCTTCTGGCGGTATTCCTCGCAATCGATCGCCAGCGCTTCCAGCACCGCCGGAGTTATCCACCCGGCACACGGTTTCTGCCTGGGAAACGGCTCCTTGTCCATCAGCAGCACATCAAGCCCGGCCTGCCTCAGCTTGCCGGCACAGGTCGATCCGGCCGGACCGCCGCCGACAACAAGTACATCACAGCTATCCATCATGGCTCAGCCGGGACCGTCAGATGTGAGCGCGTCCAGGGTATCTGGTTGTTGGCGGAACGTGAAAAAACAACCTGGTACAATTGCAGGGAACCTATGCTGAAGTTTGCGATGCAGCCGGACAGGTAGAGCCGCCAGGCCCGTACAAAGCTTTCATCGAACATATCCCGTATCTGCTCCCGCTTATGTTCGAATCGCTCCAGCCAATGCTCGCAGGTTTTCGCATAGTGCAGCCGCAGGTTCTCCACATCCAGAACCGAGAAATCCAATGGTTCGAATATCGTCATTATTTCCCGCAGGGTAGGGGGGTAGCTGCCGGGAAACATGCGACGCAGGAACCAGGGGCTCATCGGCCTTGCCATGTTTTGCCCGATGGTATGGATCAGGCCGGTTCCCTGTTCACTCAGACATCGATTGATAACGTTGCCCAGTTCAAGGTAGTGGTCAGGTCCCACATGCTCCAGCATCCCCACTGAAACGAATGCGTCAAACTCGCCCGATATGTTGCGATAATCGTCCTCGACATACTCGATCAGCCCTTCCAGCCCTTCGGTTCTGGCCCGTTGCCGGGCATAGGCGATCTGCTCGTGCGAAATGTTGTACGCCCTGACCTTGACCCCATAATGCCTGGCCATGTGCCGTGCCAGTGCCCCCCAACCGCAACCGGCTTCAGCAACCTTCTGCCCAGCCTGCAGCCGAAGCTTGCGGCACACCAGGTCCATTTTGGCTGTCTGGGCATTTTCCAGCGAGGTTTGCTGATCCGGAAAATAGGCGCAGGTATAAAGCATTTCCTGATCCAGCCATAGCTGGTAAAAATCGTTGCCGATATCGTAGTGATGATGGATGTTGCGGCGGGATTCGGAGAGTGAGTTCAGGTTTGGCTGATTGCGGCGGTACGCTGCCGGATCGGATATTTTAGGGAACTTCGGCGACTGAGCCATGGAGCGGTAAACTGTTTTCAGGAAGGAAATCAGCCCTCCCTCTATTTCTATCCATCCGGCACTGTAATCATCACCGAAGTTGAGCATGGGATTGCTCATAAGTCGCCAGAGAGTTGTCCTGTCACGAATATGCATTGCTACCGTGCTTGCGGGGTCAGGGCCGGTAATTTCCTTTCCGTCCCACAAAATCACCCGTATTGCAGGATTGCCGATGGCTTGCAGGAATTTGCGCACCAACCACCGGTCGATGCCGTAAACCATGCAGTCGCTGTTTTCCTTGCCGTTACCGCAGCGGTATGGCAAATCGATCGCGTTTGTCCTGGGAATATTCATGGCATTTACCCCCGACGTAAACTAAGTTTGAGTTAATTATGCCGAGGCGAAAAAATAAGTCAAGTATTGAGATGTACTTAACTTCTGCCGGGAAACTGGTTATTCCATATGTTTCAGAAATTGCAGGGCGAACGGCAATATCCTGTAAACTCAGCGATGTTTGGTGTTCGCCTTCAAGCTTTTGTAGAGGTCCGATTTCTCGTACTTGTCAAAGAAGGCCGGCATCAGTTTATAGCGTCTCCCATCCATTACGATTTCGTGATGATCCCTCATTTTTCTAAGCATCCTGGTTACCGTCTCCCGGGTGATGTGTACGCGATCGGCAATGCTTTGGTGAGATAAGGTTGAATTGATGATCACGCCATTGGCATCCCGTATCCCCAATGTCTTGCTGTAATGTGCCAGTGTTGCCCTGATCTTTGACTCGGCATCATTGATCCCGATAATCGTGTGGAACAGCCAGCTTTCACGCAGGCGTCCGCAGAGCATCTCCACGACCTGGCATAATGTATTTTTGTTTTCCAGAAAAAAATCATCAAAAACACTCTTCGTAATCAATAGAACCTGACAAGGCTCGGTCGCTATGACCGTCGCGGAATCTGTTCTGCCGTCGAGCAGGCCCATGTCGCCGAAATAGTCACCACGATGCCGAAGCGCCATTATCCGCTCCTGTCCGTCATGCGTAATGCTGACAACTCTGGCCTGTCCCTTGAGGACAACATACATTTGTTTGGTATGTTCTTCCGCCATAATAATGATTTCATTTTTTCGATAGCTGTAAACGTTGGTTCTGTCCAGCAGCGAAGATAATTCCTGGTCGCTAAGGTTTGTAAACAACGGTACAGATTTCATGATTTTCTTAGCAAGTTCGGGATCAAATTTTTTTCTGATCATCCCGGCCCCCTTCACAACGATTGTTCATCTTGCACTTGTGAAAGCATGAAAATAAAACACCAACCATACCTGACGAATTTAAGGGTTAATAAAGTGCCGACGATGGTCTTGGAAATATTGATTACAAACGCTGAGGGGGCGGGTGGGCGATATAACAACCGTTGAAACCGGATGCGGCTTGTTCTGAGTCAGCTGCATCCGGTTATAAAGTATCTGTCTCATGTATCAAGTTATCGGGTATCAAGCTACCTTGATTTCGATTTTGCGGGGTTTGGCCGCCTCCATCTTTGGAACATGAAGGGTCAGAATTCCGTTGGCTAAATCGGCTTTTGCTTTTTCATTGTCCAACACTTCCGGAATTGAGAACTGGCGATAATAGGAGCCCAGCTCGAATTCGGTGTACACAGACTGGCCCGGCATATTGTGCGAGACTGGCGCAGTGATTGTGAGAACACCCTTTTCAACGTTGATATCCAGAGACTCTTTTACCGCTCCCGGAATATCGGCGATGAGTGTAAGCCCATCCTCCGTCTCAATAATATTGACCAACGGCCTGATGTAATGTTCGTTGGATCTGGTTTCTTCGCGAACCTGGACATTTTTCCCAGGATTACTTTCAGTCATGCTTTTGGATTCCATAATGACTACCTCCTCCCATGCTTAATCTGTTTCTTTTACTGAAATTACTGATCAGGAAAGCTTTACTTCAATTTTCTTCGGCTTGGCGTGTTCCGCCTTGCCAAGTGCAATGCTCATGATGCCGTTCTTGCACTGGGCGGTTATCTTGTCCGGGTTGATATCTACCGGCAGTTCCAGGGTTCGGGAAAATTTGCCGGAACCGAGCTCGCTTCGATGCACGATCTGCCCCTTCTGCTCCTCAAACGGCTTCCGTTCACCATTGATGGTGATGGTGTTTCTCATGGCCGAAAGATCGATGTCCTTGGGATTGACACCGGGAACCAGCGCATCTACATAAAGGTATTGGTCGTCTTCACTGAAGTTGACCAGAGGAAAACGGTGTGAGGTCAACGGCGTGAGAAACCCCCTTCCGAAAGGACGGCTGTATCCGCTTCCCCGAAAGGCGTCATCTATTTCCCTTCTCAAATTGTCCATCTCTCTCAGAATGTCCCAGCTTGCCATGATATTTACCTCCTTGCGGTATCAGCTTACTATGATTAAAATATAGCAATCAAAATGCTTATGTCAAGGTGGGCTGATCGAATATTTTAAACATCGTTATAACAAGCTACAATTAAAACATTTTGTTAATTGATGATAAACCATCATAGACTTTCTTGACTTAGAGACATAAAATCGATATTATAATAATCGAGGTTAATTAAAAAAAGGGGGTGTTGTTATGAAAAGAATGGTTGTTCGTCTTGTACTCGCTTTTGCATGCATGGGCCTGAGCGTTGCCTATGCCGATGACAAAACTATGTCCACAGCCCAAAAAGATGAATGTCTGCTGGTTTCTAAAAATTGCCAGAACACATCTTTGAGTATCCAGGAAAAGATGAAGAAACTGCAGGAAGAAATAAATAAAGGCGATAAAGCTTACACGGCTGATGAAATTAAGAAGCTGGAAAGTAAGCTGAAAGAAACAGAAAAAGATCTCGACATATTGTTGAGCAAATAACCCGGTTGGTTTCAAATTAGTTTTCATCTCTTAGAGGGCGCATTCATGTGGATGCGCCCTCTTTTTTTTCCAGTTGATGAGATTATGATTATCGTGGCCAGAACAGCTATTCTTGTCAAATACTAATATAACGGTACACTTGAGTTCATCAGATTTGTTTTTAGAGAGGCGTGAGACCATGAAGCAGGACTTCTGGAAAACGTTGCTGCTCGTAATGCTGGTCGTACTGGTCTTTAACGTTACGTACAGCTTTGTTGCGCAACAGAGCGCCCAGATGACGCAGATCAGCTACAGCCGCTTCCGCAGCGAACTGGCGGCTGACAACATCAAGAATGTCCGCATCAAAGGGACGTTCATCACCGGTAATTTCCGGGCCAAAACCAAGGTAAGCGAACAGTTCCAGGGGAAAGAAACGATTCGGGAGGTGGCCGCTTTCAGTACAGTCATGCCGGCCATTGCAGACCAGACCCTGATGCCGGAACTGATGGAGCGCAAGGTCGAGATGACGGCAATTTCCACGGAAGTGTCTTTATTTGCCAATGCCCTGATCTACATAGTTCCATGGCTGATCCTGATCGGCATCTGGTGGATGGGAACCCGGACAATGCGCAATCAGGGGCCGGGCGGGATGCTGGGCGGTTTCGCCCGCTCGGGAGCCCGTTCCTATGCCGCAGCGGAGAAGATTGCCGTGACCTTCGATGATGTGGCCGGCATGGAAAACAGCAAGCAGGAATTGAAGGAGATCATCGATTATCTGCGCAACCCCGGGCAGTTCCAGCGGATCGGCGGCAAGGTGCCCAAGGGCGTGCTGCTGGTTGGTCCGCCGGGGACCGGCAAGACTCTGCTAGCCCGGGCCGTGGCCGGAGAGGCCGGCGTCGCCTTTTTCAGCATTTCCGCCTCCCAGTTCATCGAGATGTTCGTCGGAGTCGGTGCCAGCCGGGTGCGGGATCTGTTTGGCAATGCCAAGAAGGCCGCTCCCAGCATCATCTTTATTGATGAGTTGGATGCGGTCGGTCGCAGTCGCGGGGCCGGATTCGGCGGTGGGCATGAT
This sequence comes from uncultured Geobacter sp., assembly GCA_964458105.1. Lineage (GTDB taxonomy): Bacteria > Desulfobacterota > Desulfuromonadia > Geobacterales > Pseudopelobacteraceae > JACRCG01. The sequence goes on along the minus strand of CAYWJJ010000018.1, from coordinate 7,071 downwards.
GAGCGGGAGCAGACTCTGAACCAGCTTCTGTCGGAGATGGACGGTTTCGACCGGCACGAAGAGGTTGTCGTTCTGGCTGCCACCAACCGCCCCGACGTACTTGACCCGGCCCTGCTTCGTCCCGGGCGCTTCGACCGGCACGTGGTGATTGAACGGCCCGACTGGCGCGACCGGCAGAAGATTCTCCAGGTCCATGTCCGCAAGATTGCCCTGGAAGAAGGGATCGACCTGGCTGTCATCGCACGCGGTACACCGGGCATGACCGGAGCCGATCTGGAAAATCTGGTCAATGAGGCGGCCATCCTGGCTTCGCGGGAAAGCGCGGCGGCAGTCAGCAAGGAACATCTGGAAAAGGCCAAGGATAAAATACTGATGGGGGGCGAGCGGAAGATGTTCATCTCGCCCGAGGAGAAACGGATAACCGCCTACCACGAGGCCGGTCATACCCTGGTGGCCAAACTGCTGCCGGGCACCGATCCGATACACAAGGTCACAATAATTCCACACGGCATGGCCTTGGGCGTGACGCAGCAACTTCCCGAGGATGACCGCTACCATTATCCACAGAGCTACCTGGAAAATCGGCTGGTGGTGACCATGGGGGGGCGGGTGGCTGAGCGGCTGGTATTTGGTGAGGTCTCCACCGGCGCCCAAAGCGACTTGAAGATGGTAACTCAATTGGCGGAAAAGATGGTTTGCCAGTGGGGAATGAGCGAAAAGGTGGGGGCAATGACCTTCAGCAGGGGAGAGGAGCATCCCTTCCTGGGGATGAAGCTGGCCGAGGAGAAAACTTTTTCCGAAGCCATGGCCTGGCGCATTGACCAGGAAATAGCAGCTTTTATCCGCAAAGCGGAACAGCAGGCAGAGGACATTTTGAGCGCTAACCGCGCCAGGCTGGATTTGTTGGCGGATGCGCTGCAGGAGGAGGAAACCCTGGACGGGGCGCGGGTGGACGAGATTATTGGCTAGAGTTGCATCAGCAGGAAAAGCGGTCCGGTTTCCAATACACGGTAAATCGGCAACTCATTATTATCCGGCTGACTTCAGATCTCAAGCCGCAATTAGAAATTAGTTCTCCCAGAGGGTGGCTGATGCTGCCACTTTGTACGGGAATCGTTACGCTGATATGGTGGGAGGAGGTGCTCCTGTGACTGTCAATAAAAACTTTTCAGCCGAAAGAGGCAATTTTCGCAGGCGGGCCGAGGAAAAGGTCAGAAATGCAGAAACCTCTTCGAAAACGCTGCTATCCCCCGAACAGATGCAGCAGATGCTCCATGAACTGAAAGTGCATCAGGTTGAACTGGAGTTACAGAATGAAGAATTGCTCCGCACACAACATGATCTGGAAGCTTCTCGGATACGCTGTTATGATCTGTATGATCAAGCGCCGATCGGTTATTTTACCCTTAACGAACAGGGGCAAATCCTGGAGGCCAATTTAACCGCTGCCACCATGCTGGGGACGGAACGCACTATGCTGGTCAAGCAGCGCCTTTCACGCTACATCCTTCCCGTTGATCAGCACATTTTCTACCAGACCTGCAAACAACTTACGAAGACAGAAAATCAACAATCCATCGAGTTCCGGCTGTTAAGTATGAGCGGTGCACAGATATGGGTGAAGATGCAGGCGGTTGCGGCCCACGACAAAGATAACGGGGCGACCGTATTGAGAATGGTATTGAGCGATATTCGTGAGCGCAAGCAGGCCGAAGAGGCACTTCAACAAGCACGTGACGAACTTGAGCAGCGTGTTACGGAGAGAACCTCGGCACTCGCATCGGCAAACGAACAGATGAAAAAAGTGTCTTTTGAGCTGGTCTGGGCTGAAGAGCGGGAACGGGAACGTATTGCCGGTGAACTTCACGACCGGGTAGGGCAGTCTCTTCTTTTGGCTAAAATGAAGTTGGATGAGCTGGCGGATAAGATTTCATCAGTTTCGCTTCGCACCTCTGCAGAGGAAGCCTGCACTTTACTGGAACATTCAATCAAGGATATCCGGTCGCTGACCTTCAAAATGAGGCCGCCCATTCTGGACACCGCTGGAATTGAGACCGCCCTGGAATGGCTCTGTACATCAGTCAGCAGCGATTACGACCTGAAGATCGAATTTGAAAACGACAATCAGCCAAAGCCACTGCCTGCCGAGCTGCGTTATTCCCTCTATCAGGCCGTACGGGAGCTTTTGTTGAACGTGGTTAAACATGCCCGGACCGCAAATGCGCAACTACTGCTGAAAACCGAAAAGCGTTCTCTTGTTGTGCAGGTTATGGACAATGGCGTCGGGTTTAATTACCCGGAAGCGATTATGAAACTTGTCAATAATGGTGGTTACGGCCTTTATAATGTTAAACAAAGGGTCGAGCAGATGGGCGGCAGATTTGTTGTTGAATCAGCTCTTGGGAAAGGAACTAAGGTTATTTTGGAAGTGCCGTTCAGAGAACGCTGAATTGTAAGGAGTCATGCATGCAAACAACCATTCTGCTCGTCGATGACCATCACATATTTCGCGAAGGATTACGGGCACTGATTGATAAATGTGACGCGGCAACCGTGATAGGTGAGGCCGGGGATGGTGCCGAGGCGGTTCGACTCTCCGGCGAACTTAAACCGGATCTCGTTATAATGGACCTGACCATGCCTGGCATGAACGGCATTGACGCCACCCGGGAGATTATCAAGAAATGCCCCGACACGCGAGTTCTGGCACTTTCGATGGAAAGTGACCGATTCTTCGTGGTGGAGGTGCTGAAGGCCGGAGCGGCAGGATACCTGCTTAAAGATACAGTTTTTGCAGAACTTCTGGATGCGATAAATGCTGTTGCCAGGGGCGAGACCTATCTGCCACGAAAGATCTCAACTCTGTTGATAAAAGATTTTCTGCAATGCATTCCGGAAGAGATGACCCTTGTCTATCAGAACCTGACTCCTCGTGAACGTGAAGTACTCCAGTTGGTCGCCGACGGGAAAAGTATCAAGGAAATCGCTCATCTACTCGATATAAGTCATAAAACCGTGGAAAACCAACGTCAGTCCATCATGCATAAACTGAAACTTTTCAGTATTGCCGAACTCACCAAATATGCCGTAAGGCATGGTTTGTCATCTCTTACGAAATAACCATCCCTATCCACAGCAATTAATCCAACTACATCCGGGGGCTTTTTCAACCATCACTTGCAAAAAGCCCCATAGATTATCTTTGTAATAATTCTTTATAGTTAATGTGTGTTTATTGGTTGATGCTTATCATGTATGAAACAGGGGGGACTTGGTGAACAAAAAAATCCCTTCCGATAAAAGCGGTTGTCCGCATGTGCCTGTCCTGCAGACCGGGCTGATCTCACATTCTGCTGACAATATAAGACCAGAGCAAAAAGCCGTTTCTGATGAACGGATTAGATGGGTATCTGGAAACCTGTATGAATGCATTTCAGGCGATAAAGACTGCAGCTGCAGGTTTTCCTTCGGGTTCAGATATTTCTGCTCATGGTTGCTTCATGAAAATTCAGGCGGCCTTGATGATAAACCGCCTTGCTACAGAAGAGGAGAAGAGAGTGCTTAAGAAAACCGAGAAGCAAAACATAAAAGATTCATTGATGACGACAGACAAACCCAATGGTAAGTCCGAATGCAGGACCAGTCCACTTATAGATGGTTTCTATCTTTGCAATATCAATAAACCTGATTGCGAACATGCTTTCTCATATGGATTTAATTACCTGTGCCGATCTCCGGATCGTCATGAGTTCTCGAAGCGTATTGCATAAATGTGCAAGTCAGAATTATCAATTATCAAAACTTGGAAAAAGGGGATTCACGAATGAAACTGGACGAAATAAAGGAAATGGCCAAAATGCATCAAATTAAAACAGGCAAAGCAAAAAAGAGTGAACTGATTCGTGAAATACAGCAGGCCGAGGGGAATCAGCAATGCTTTAATAGCGACAGTTCAAGGGAATGCGGACAAGAAAACTGTTTATGGCGCGAGGATTGCGCATGAAGTAGGCTAAAACTGATAAAGCAGTGCAATGGTGTGATCTTGAAACCTGATTGAACGGGTATGCGGAAGAAATCCTGGAGGGGAACATGAACCTGGAAATACATGCCGTCAAAATAGATTATCCGGAAGGGTGCAACATTATCATCGGACAGACACACTTCATCAAAACCGCCGAGGATCTGTACGAGGTCATTGCCACCACGGTACCCAAGGCCAGCTTCGGCATCGCTTTTAGCGAAGCGTCCGGTCCCTGCCTGATCAGGACCGAAGGCAACGACGACGAACTGGTAAAAAAATGCATTACCGCCTTGAAGGCGATCGGTGCCGGCCACGTCTTCTGCATACTGCTTCGTGATGCCTACCCGATCAATGTTCTTAATCAGATCAAAAACTGTCCGGAGGTCTGCGGAATATATTGTGCCACCGCCAACCCGCTTCAGGTAATCGTCGCCTCCACCCTCCAGGGGTGGGGCATCATCGGCGTCATCGACGGATTGCCGCCAAAAGGTATCGAGACCGATGCAGACCGTCAGGAACGTCATGAACTGTTGAGAAAGATTGGTTACAAGCTTTGAGGTAGGTCAGGGCCGTGACTACCGGATACTCGGCATGGCTCTTTAAAATCCGTATGAACAGTTCGAGGGCTGCCGTCGCAGCCCTCACTGCAGCCTTTTTCATATCTCCGAGACTTAATGCTACTATTCCCCGCTTTTCACAAATTGAGCCCGCCTGTTTTTAGCCCAGGCATTCTCATCGTGTCCCGGATCAATCGGTTTTTCCTTGCCGTAACTGATTATTGAGAGCCTCCCGGCAGGCACACCCAGCGATATCAGGTAGTTCATGGCACTGCTGGCACGTCTTTCACCGAGTGCAAGGTTGTATTCAGCTGATCCCCGCTCATCGCAATGCCCCTCAATCTGAACATTTGACTTGGGTGCTTTCAATAATATCGCAGCATTTCTGTTAAGAATTTCACGGTCAGGATCCCGCAGGTCTGATTTGTCAAAGTCAAAGTAGATATTTTCAAGAGACGTCTGTGCAGTTTCTGCAGTCGCCGGTTTTTGCAGCGGCTCCGCCGGTACAATCTGCTCCGGAACAGGTTCACTCTTTGCGGGTTCCGGTGGTGCCGGACGTGGCGGTTCCGGAACAGGTGGGGGGGCAGGCGCAGCTACCACAGCCGGGACAACAGGTTCTTCAGTTTTTATAACCTCTTTTTTTGCACAGCCAGCCAGCACAAATCCTGTAAGCAATACAAACAAAAATCCACATGAATAGGCTCGCATAGTCTTATCTCCTTTGATGAACGTAATGTTACCTCACCCCGGTTGTGCAGATTTGCAATATTTGCATGCAGAAGCATGCCACTTGATCAACTCCCCGCAATTCGTGCACTTTCTGAACATCCCCTCGACCTCGCATAACGGTTTGGCAAAATATAGGAACAGAAGTAGTGGCGGAAGCAGTGCGCAGGACATGCACCAGACTGCAACTTTCCGACCCCTGTCGGCCGCCATGAAGCCGCCGGCAATACCCGCTGCAATAACAACAAGAAACAAGAAAAATACAGGTTTGACATAGCCTGGCATTACGATTACCCCCTTTATGATCGGCGAATATGGGCCATGCCTGACAGGCTGTGCCTGCCGTCGATACCCGCAGCCTCAAGCGGAAAATGCTTGATCTGCGTATGCACGGCTCCTTGGGTGGTCAAGCGGCTTTGGAAAAGGGTGAACTCCCGCACCAAAAGAGACGGGATGGTCTGTTTTGCGGGCTGGTCGAGAAATGCGCCGGCTTCCTTGGATGCCGGCAACTTGAGCCGGGCCAGGGTTATGTGCGGAGAAAAGGGGCGTTCCTCCTGCGGAATTCCACAGCTGAGCACAGCTGCACGCACACCGGCTGCGAGAATATTCAGGCGCGGTTCAGGTTCCAGCCCGATCCACAACACACGCGGCCGACGACGGTCGGGGAAGCATCCGGTCCCTGTAAAGCGGAGTTTGAATTCAGGCGCTTGTATCTGCAAGAGTTCACCGCTCAGCCGTTCAGTGGTCGCCTCGTCCACCTCGCCCAGGAAAGCCAGGGTCAAGTGAATCTGATCCGCAGGCACCCAACGGGCACCGGGAATATCGCTTCTCAGCCTGCCGAGAGCCGTTTTGATGTCGTCGGAAAGCTCTATGGCAATAAAAAGCCGCATGCTCGGCCTCCCCAGTCTGAACTTACTCCTCAACCATCAGCTGGTTAGTGACACCGTCGACCCGGAAAACGTACCAGGCGTCAGCCTCCGCCATCTGCTTTTGGGCTTCGTTCCTGACAAGCCCTTCGAGTTTAACTGAATAGTTACTGCAGCTGACTCTGATCTGGGAAACGTTGATAAAGGGGTTCTTTTCAAGAACCAACCGGACCGCATCAACAACTTCATCGTCGTTGTCATCCTGGGCCGGGGAGATTTCAATGCCGTTGACGACATCCCTGCTGCCCGGAACCCACCAGGCGAACGCTCCTGCCAGACGTTTGGCGGTCAGGCTCGACACTGCGCCATTTAAAACCACAATGCCATCGCTTACATCCACGTCGATACTTCCGTCCACATCGTTATCCGGCTCGCGCACCACTTCAGGCTTTCCCTTGACGATAGCCCAGATAGCGCAGGACCCCAGCATGCTTTCGTCCAGCAGGGCATTACAGACATGGTCCCTGATTTCGCCATCCTGCATCTGCACGGCAGGAACCAACCGGAGACGGTCGACGATCCGCTCCACACCCGGGATCGCTGCAGCTACCTCCAACGATCGTTTTTTAGACATGATATGTTCCACTTCGCCTTCCATGGTAAGGACTCCGTCATTGAACTCCAGCTGCACAGGAAAATTGTGAAGATTGACCATCCTCTCCCGTTCCAGTGCCGCAGCCACCATGCTGACAATTTGCTCTTCAACTCTCATTATTACCTCCCTGTGAGTGTCTCCGAAAATCGTTCTGCCCGACGTAGGCGTTTGCAGTCAATCAGACAATAATGTTAATTTCTTTTAGGTAAACCCCCACCTCTGGTGGGGGACCCCAAATGTTTGACA
>CAYWJJ010000017.1:0-70213 GCA_964458105.1 uncultured Geobacter sp. | reverse complement strand
TGCCGGCAAAATACCGCTATGCCATCCTTGCCGCGGAACTGGCTTCGTCATTGGTCTACTGCGGAGACCGCGAGGCTGATTTCGAGGAAATGCTCAAGGGGCACCTGACCAGAAACTTCGCCGGACAAAGTACCTGAAACTACAGCTATACATAGTTCTGTTGCAAAATAAACTGCTGAAAAACAGCAGATTATGAATTACCCGCGAATAGTTGAGCTGCAGCAACCACTCATTGTTGCCGACCACTATACGCCTGCGGATTTCATTCGGGTGGGAATGAGGCCTTGCAGGGAGATTCATACCGACACACATCAGACCCTGAATACTTGACAGACATCTAACCATAAGGAGATACATATGAAAAAAAGCATTCTGACAATCGGATTCTGGAGCATCGTTATTTGTTTGCTGCTGCAGGTGAGCAGTCCCAGCCAGGCTGAAGAATTCTCGTCGACCGACCTTCAAATCCTCTACACGCCGTTTCTGGATAAAAAAGATCCGGATCTCAATAACGGAATCTTCACCAAAGACGAAAGTATCACCGCGGTCAGACTCGAACATTACGGAACCTGGAAGTATGGAGACAACTTCTTTTGCCTTGATCTGACTCAGGGGCGCAATGTGGGTGGTAATACCGCCGGTTCATTTGGAACTCGTACGGATTCTCAACTGTTTCTGGTCTACGTGCCGCGTCTCAGCCTCACCAAAATTGCAAATGCACCTCTTTCCGGTTTCATCAAGGATATTTATCTGGCCGGCCGACTGGAGCGTGCCAGTTATGGCAGTTTCGAAGCCGAAAACATCGGTATTTCCTTCGACCTGAAGATTCCCGGCACCGTATTCTTCGAGCAGGACTTTTATGTTCGCAGGACCAATTATGACAAGGGGGCGGAATTTCTGTCGCGTACCGTCTGGCTGGCTCCGTTTTCGGCCGGTCCGGTGGGAATGCACTTCGACGGACTTGCATTAATCAAGTCAACCGACAATGGCGTCAATGCGTTCACTCAACTGGATCTGTTAGCTGATGTATTCAACAAAGGGCAGATCCAGGCAGGTGTTCGCCTTGAATCAGCTTTTTATAAGCATTATGAAAGAAACACACCATATCTGATGCTGAAATGGACATTCTGATCTGAAATGATATAAAGCGGCAGGCAAGCCACATTCCATTCGCATGCAAGCACTCAACACTACCGACCTCCGGAGTTATTAAAACCCCGGAGGTCATGCCTGGGTGACAAATCAGTGCACTCAATCGTGTACATAAACAACTCTATATGCGGTCATTAGCTGACAGCTTTGTAGTGTTTCCCATGACGACTAAAAACGCAACTGGTTAATTTTTAAGCCGTGCTTGCATAAAAACATAGCATATTCCTCGGGCGGCATGAAACGTGCTTACAAAATGAGCTTCAATACTGCAGATATGCACAAATTACGCACACATCTGCACTAATTTTGCTCACCACAGGAGGCATCATGGCAAAAGTCGACGAAAAAATTGAAGGAATGTATCAGGAAGTTCTGAAACGCAACCCCGGAGAAACCGAGTTCCATCAAGCGGTTCTTGAAGTTCTGGAGTGTCTGGGACCGGTTGTTGTCAAGCACCCCGAGTACCTTGAGCGCAAGATCATCGAGCGCATCTGCGAGCCGGAACGCCAGATTATATTCCGGGTACCCTGGCAGGACGACAAAGGCATCGTTCAGATCAACCGCGGTTTCCGGGTTGAGTTCAACAGCTCCCTGGGGCCATACAAGGGCGGTCTCCGCTTCCATCCTTCCGTTTATCTCGGTATCGTCAAGTTCCTGGGCTTCGAACAGATTTTTAAAAACTCCCTGACCGGCCTGCCGATCGGCGGCGGCAAAGGCGGTTCCGACTTCGATCCGAAGGGCAAGTCCGACGATGAAGTCATGCGTTTCTGCCAGAGCTTCATGACCGAACTTTATCGTCACCTGGGCGAGCACACCGACGTGCCGGCCGGCGACATCGGAGTCGGCGGTCGCGAAATCGGTTACATGTTCGGCCAGTACAAACGCATCACCAACCGCTACGAACCGGGCGTGCTGACCGGCAAAGGTCTTACCTGGGGCGGCTCACTGGTCCGCACCGAAGCCACCGGCTATGGCGCCACCTTCTTTGTCAACGAGATGTTGAAAGCCCGCAAGGATTCCTTCGACGGCAAGGTCTGCACCGTTTCCGGCTCCGGCAACGTGGCCATCTACACCATCGAGAAGATTCACCAGCTGGGCGGCAAATGCGTGGCCTGCTCCGACTCCAACGGCGTGATCTACCACGAAAAAGGTCTCGATCTGGAACTGATCAAGCAGCTGAAAGAGGTCGAGCGGCGCCGTATTTCCGATTACACTACCAAACACAAGGATGCCAAGTATATTCCTGGCGGTAATATCTGGGAAATCCCCTGCCAGGTGGCCATGCCGTCCGCTACCCAAAACGAGATCAACGGCAAGGACGCAGCCACTCTTGTTAAAAACGGCTGCATCGCCGTCGGCGAAGGTGCCAACATGCCGACCACCCCGGAAGGCGTCAAGGTCTTTCTGGATGCAAAGATTGCCTACGGTCCCGGCAAGGCCGCCAATGCCGGCGGCGTGGCCACTTCTGCTCTCGAAATGCAGCAGAACGCCGGCCGCGATTCATGGACTTTCGAGTTTACCGAGAAGAAACTGGAAGAAATCATGGTCAATATCCACAATAACTGTTTCGAAACCGCCGAAGAATACGGCGCGCCGGGCAACTACGTGCGCGGCGCCAACATCTGCGGCTTCATCAAGGTCGCCAACGCCATGGTCGCCCACGGACTGATCTGATCCGTATCAAAGCTTATGATGCGATTAAAGCCCGGCTCCGGCCGGGCTTTTTTCATATGGTGCACATCACCTGCCGAACACGGTATTCACCGCCGATCACCAGATACTCGCCTTCACCTTTCATTATGCTGCCCGGCAGCAGATCGTTATAGAAAAAGATCTTGCACAGGGGCACAACCACTTTCCAGACAGTCGATCCGAATTCCCAGGCCCGCTCTTCGTCCGAAGTAAAGGAGACCAGGTTGTTGAGCCTTACGATCTGTTCCCGCTTGCCGGTCTGTTCAATGATTTCATGTTCATTGGCATCGTATGTTCCTCGGTAAAGAGCTATTGACCATGAATCACGGAACTTTTCCATCAGCTCGAACTGGCAGTATTCATAAAGGATGTCAAGCTGCGACTGGATCGCATTGGTCCGGGCACTGCCTTTCATGACATCCACCGAATAGTCGAAATATGCTTTGCTGTGAATGCCGGCAATGTGCTCTTTATGGAAACTGGGCATGATTCCGATCCGGCTTTCCACCCAGCGCTTCAGAACAGCCCCTTCGACCGAGTTGGAATCCATCATCCAGCCGCGCAGAAAGCGCAGATAACTGTTCTTGATGCTTTTTCGCGCGGTGTCGGTCTGGTCCTGCCAGTGATGCAACTGGAACTTGACCGACATGTAGTCATTGAAAACCATGGCCCGTTCTTCCTGGCTGCAGATCGTGGCAAGCCTGTCGAACAGGAAGCGGTTGCCGGTCTTGACTCCCTGGATTTCAAGGGGCTGCGGATTCTCGTTGAAATGATGCGAGGCGATGACCCAGGGCGGCAGGTTACAATTGTTGAAAGAGCCATTGTGCATGTCGGGTCATCACCTCACTGTGAATCCACGTAGGGGCGATCCTCGCGATCGCCCTGACAGTTAAGGCGGGCGATCACAAGGATTCGCCCCTACAGAATCTTTGCCAATTCCACCACTGCCGTTCTGATCGGTCCGCTGGCCACAAAAGATTCAATACCCAGCCGTTCAAGCTCTCCCATGGGATGCTCGCCCATCTGGGCCGTGACAACAGCCCGGCAACCCTGAAGCGCCTCGGCGATGCCCTTGAGCAGGTGCCCCCGCAACGGGTGCTCCGGGTCAAAGCTGCAGTAGCGCTCGACTTTCTTTTCGTCCACCAGCCGGGCCTCGCCCTGTTCCACATCATAGATCAGAAAACGCTCGGCATGACCGAAATGCTGGTTGATTTCCTTACCGTCCTTGGATGCAACTGCAATAAGCATGACAGCCTCCTTAACCTGAAACGCAGACAGAAGACGGTGCCTCCCGCCACGCTTCGTTACATTACTACCGGCTCGAAGCTGAAACACTTCTTGGAGCAGGTCCGGGCACAGGCCTGGCAGCCGATGCAGTTGCCGGGAGTGGCTACCCGCATGTACATCTTGGCGGAATCCTCTCCGTCCAATTCCTCGAATTCCAGAACATCATGGGCACAGACCTTGTAGCAACGGCCGCAGCCGATGCAGGTTTCCTCATCTATGCTGGTAATAAACTGCGGAGTCCATTCCTGTTTGTCTCGTGTCAATCCGGTAATGTAAGCCATGATTCAGTCTCCTTTAGTGATGTAATCGTCCAGAAATGATGTTGATGCACCCTTGTTCATTGCTTTGCGCAGCCAGGGGGGCGGATTGCCGCGCAAGACCTGCTGGAAGCGTTCCACGGTTTCCTTCAGACTGACCTCGCTGTTGGTTTTCATCGGATGAATTTTCTGGGCCACCAGTTTGGCCGCAGCCGGACCGCCGATCTGCATCGTATAAACGATGGCGCAATCGGAGAGCAGCTGTGCCCGGGCGGCAATCCGGTCCTCCTCGTCTGCGCCATGCTCGCCTACGCTGACCGCCTCCAGGAAACAGGCCTCGTCCGCCCCAACTTCCCAGATGTGAAAACTCTGGCACTGACCAAAATGCTGGTCGATGGTTTCCCCGTTTGATGTGGTAAATGCGATTTTCATGGATCATATCCTTTCCTGAAGCAAAAAAAGCGCACCATCTCTCTGATGGCGGCGCCTTTGCCGTAATTTTGTACGTTTCTGAAATTGTTTATTGACTTACCAAAAGCACAGGTCATGCCAACCACATATCTATAGGAAATATCTGACGTTATCCGAACAAAATCCACAAGAATCTCTTATTTTGCCTAAATTTAAAGCACATTTAGTCAGGCCTTGTGCATATTCAGAGTCATGCCACGCTTGGAGACTTGAAGGAGCTAACCGCCCCAATTGAAAGCCGCATGCCTTCCGGAACCCGTTGGTAAGATTCGAGGCGAGTAAAATATTCAACCATAGCTAACCCGCTGTTTTACATGTTTATTAGTGCCATTAAATCATAATTGTGCTCAAGATTAATTGACATAATTCAAGCATTACCCGATACTGCCATCTTAATGAGAATATCTGCCCAAGGAGCAGCTGAACATGGCAACCATCAAGTCAAAGATCATCACCAACGTCGTCATCATCCTGCTGACCATTTTCGGTATCGTCGGCATGAATTACATGGATCTGAAAGAGGTGCAGCAACTGCAGATTGTCAGCGCCAAGCGTTCCCAGGATGCCGTGGATGCCAAGGAGGCCTCCATGGGCGGCATGGCGCTGTACCAGATCATCGCCGACGCCGAGATCAACCACGACCTGGATATGACTGCAAAGAAATGGTCTGAGAGAAAATCAGAAGTTTTAAAATTTATGGACCTGTCAATAAAGGCCGCCGACACGCCGGAAGAAAAGAAACAGGTAGATGAGGTAAAGAGCGCTATTCAGGAGATCATCAACCTCTTCGAAAGAAAAATGCTTCCGATTCTCAAGTTAAGCGAGGGCATCACGCCCGAGATCCGGGATCTGGACGGCAAGATTGATGCTCAAGTTGATAAGGTTGAGTCCGGCATGGACAAGGTTGTGGATTCCATGCAAAAGAAAATGGAGGCCGCCGACCGGCAAATTGCAGCGGATGTAAAGAATGCGATCTTGCAGGCAATGATCATCGGATTTGTCGGACTGCTGCTGCAGGCCGGTCTGGCGGGATGGCTGCTGAACAGCATCATGAAGCCGGTCAACGCACTGCGCCTGATGCTGATGGATATTTCCCAGGGTGAGGGTGACCTGACCAAACGGCTGGACGACAGCACCAAAGATGAACTGGCAGAGATCAGTAAATATTTCAACCTGTTCATTGAAAAACTGCGCCACATGATCAGCCAGATATCCGGCACCTCCAGCCAGGTGGCAGCTGCCTCCAGCCAGTTGCACTCCACTGCCGAACATATCGCCACCGGCGCCGAACAGGTTGCCGCCCAGGCCGGAACTGTTGCCACCGCCGGTGAAGAGATGTCGGCCACGTCCGGAGACATCGCTCAGAACTGCCAGCTGGCTGCGGAAGGCGCCCAGCGCGCCTCGAAAACTGCCAGCGACGGGGCTGACGTGGTTGAGAGAACGGTTTCGGTCATGGGGCAGATCGCGGACAAGGTCCAGGAATCAGCCAGGACGGTGGAAAGCCTAGGGGCCAGAAGCGACCAGATCGGAACGATTATCGGCACCATAGAGGACATTGCCGACCAGACCAACCTGCTGGCGCTGAATGCCGCCATCGAAGCTGCCCGAGCCGGTGAGCAGGGGAGAGGGTTTGCGGTAGTCGCCGACGAAGTGCGCGCCCTGGCCGAACGCACCACCCGTGCCACCAAAGAGATCGGCGAGATGATAAAAGCCATCCAGAAAGAGACCAAAGGCGCTGTCGCCGCCATGGAGCAGGGAGTTCGCGAAGTCGAGACCGGTACGATGGAAGCGGCCAAGTCAGGGGATGCGCTGCGAAACATCCTGCAGCAGGTCAACGATGTGGCCACCCAGGTCAACCATATCGCCACAGCCGCTGAAGAACAGACCGCCACCACCAGTGAAATATCCAGCAACATGCTTCAGATCATCGAGGTTGTTCAGCAAACTTCGCAGGGGGCGCATGAATCCGCCACGGCAGCGGCACAGTTGAACGGCAATGCCGAGCAGTTGCAACGGCTGGTGCGGCAGTTCAAGCTGTAATCAGATAAACCCTTACCATAAAACGCGGCTCCCCAACTTGCCGGAGGAGCCGCTATCCATTAAAATTTGCGGATTGTTTCGATAGTAGCTGTCTTTGACGCACTGCCATACCTGAAAATCAGAGCAGGCGATAGCCAACTCCCGGTTCGGTAACAATAAACTGCGGACGGGAAGGATCCTTTTCCAGCTTGCGCCGCAGATTGCTGATATTGACCCGCAGCACGTGCGGCTGCTCCAGGTAGGCGATGCCCCAGACCTGCTTCAGGATCTGGCTGTGTGTCAGGACCTTGCCGGCGTGGACGACCAAAAGGCGCAGAATGTCGTATTCGGTCGGCGTCAGCGGGATATCTGCGCCGTTGACCGTCACCCGTCTGCTGCTTAAATCCACCTGCAGCTCGTTGCTGATGAACACCGGCTCCGGAACTTCCTGCAACGAACGGCGCAGGGCCGCCCGGATACGGGCCAGCAGCTCTCCGACTCCGAACGGCTTGGTGAGATAATCGTCGGCCCCGGCATCCAGGGCGGCTACTTTGTCGCTCTCCCGCTCGCGCACCGACAACACGATGATCGGCACTTTGGACCATTCGCGAATCCGCCTGATCAGCTCAATACCGTCCAAATCCGGCAGCCCCAGGTCGAGCAGGATGACGTCCGGCCGGAACGCGGCCGCCGCCGCCAGTCCGGCATGGCCGTTCTCTGCCTCGTGCAGCGAGAATTCCTCGCTGGACAATATCGTATGCAGAAAACGCCTGATCGCCAGCTCGTCGTCCACTACCAATATGCGGGGTAGATTGTCTCCGCCTCGCTCCGTTATCATATTTCCCCCTCACGTTTTTTACTGTCCCGGGCTATAGCGCAGCCGAATAATTATGGCCAGCCCGCCGCCGGAGCGGTTTTCGGCCCGAATCCTGCCGCCGTGCGCTTCAACGATGCCCTTGCAGATGGAAAGTCCCAAGCCGGTCCCGCCGGCCCCTTCGGGGAACGGAATGCGGTAGAACTTGTCGAAGACCCGTTTCAGATCATGTTCAGGCACGCCGGGACCATGATCGGACACCTCCAGAGTCAACCATTCCCCGTCAACGACGGCACTGATCTCGATGATGCTATCCAGCGGGGCATACTTGTGGGCATTGTCAATCAGGTTCACCAGTACCTGGGTCATCAGCACCAGATCCATGGGAATCGGCGGCAGGTCATCGGAAAGCCAGACCTTTATTTTGCGGTCATCGATGCGCTGCTCTATGGCGGCCAATGCGCAGCCGACAAGGTCCTGTATATCACACAGTTCAATGTTAAGCTTGATGGCGCCCGCTTCAATGCGGGTCATGTCCAAAAGATTGCCTACGAAGCGATTCAGGCGTTCCGCCTCGCTGCAGGCGCTCTCCAGCAACTCTTGTCGCGCCCGATCACCAAGATGAGTTCCGCCTTCCTTCAGGCTGGAGAGGACGCCGGTCACCGAGACCAATGGCGTACGCAAATCGTGTGATATGGAGTTCAGCAGCGCGCGCTCCAGATTTTCCCGGGCCTGCAGGATCTGGGCCTGCTCCGCCTGGCGTGAGAAGCGAATCCGCTCCATGGCCATGGCGGCCTGAGTGGCAAAGGCGTCCAACAGCTGGCGGTTATCTTGGGAATGATAGGCTTGCTGGTTCTCCAGTCTGACCCCCAGCACCCCCAGCACGCTGGCCGGAGTCTGCAGCGGCAGATAGATCAACTCGGCAGACACCAGCGTATCCGTAGCCCGCCCGGCCGGGTGGCTGTTGCGGAAAGCCCAGTCCGCCACGGCCTGCTCCTTGAGGTTCATTTCCAGTCCGTCGCTGGTCGCCATTATGTCCAGCCGTTCACCTTCCGGCAGCAGGATTACAACCTGGGCATTGAGCGCCTCTTCCACGTTTTTGAGTACCGCTTTCAGCACGGCTTCACTATCGACCGAGGCGGCCAGATCCCGGCTCAGGTAGTACAGGCTGGCGGTATGCAGCTCACGGGCCCGCATCACATCGGCCCGTTCACGGGCATGGGCCACCAGCGTGCTGATTACGACCCCCACCACGAACAGCCCCAGAAAGGTCAGCAGATACTGGGTATCGGCCACGACAAAAGTCAGGCGGGGGGGGACAAAGAAGAAATCGAAAGCCAGTACGCCGATAAAGGCGGTGGCAATTGCCGCTTTTTGACCCAGCCGCACCGAGGCGACCACCACGGCCAGCAGGTAGAACATGACCATGTTGGTCGGCTCCAGAAAGGGGCGCAAAAGCTCGCACAAAACTGTAGCGGCTGAAACAAGAGCGATGCTTGCCGCATATCCCCGCGCTTCAAACGGGTAGCGGTGTTTCGGCATGGAAACAGTCTCGGCGGACTTCTCCTGTTCAAAACTGACGACTACCACATCGACGGCACCGCTCCTGCGGATAATCCGGTCCACGACAGGAGGATTAAGAATTTCGCGCCAGCGGGGCTTGCTGGGCTTGCCGATCATGATCTTGGTGACATTATGGCGGGCGGCGTATTCCATGACCGCATCGCTGATGTCGGTGGCGGTGACGGTCGCAACCTGGGCTCCCAGCCCTTCTGCCAGCCTCAGGTTCTGCCAGATGCGCTCCCGGTTCTCCCGGACGTGTTTCCCGCTGCCGGGGGTCTCGATGTAGAGTGTGAACCACTGGGCCTTCAACTCCTCGGCCAGGCGGCAGGTGGCGCGGATCAGCTTTTCGCTGTAGGGGCTGCCGCTGACACAGACCAGCAGCCGCTCCGCCGTCGGCCACGGCCCGGCGATGGACTGGGTCTCCATGTAGGCCCGCATCTGGTCATCGACCCGGGCGGCGGTGCGGCGCAGCGACAGTTCCCGCAGGGCCATCAGGTTGCCGGGACGGAAAAACTTTTCGATGGCCTTGGCGGCCTGGTCGGGAATGTAGACCTTGCCTTCATTCAGTCGTTGCAGCAGGTCTTCGGGGGGGATATCGATCAACTTGATTTCGAAGGCCAGATCCAGCAGGCGGTCCGGCACGGTCTCGCGCACGGTGATGCCGGTGATCTGGGCCACCACGTCATTCAGGCTCTCGAAGTGCTGGATGTTGACCGTGGTGTAAACATCGATGCCGGCCTCCAGGATCTCTTCCACATCCTGCCAGCGCTTTTCGTGCCTCGACCCGGCGGCGTTGCTGTGGGCCAGTTCGTCCACCAGCACGATCTGCGGCTTGCGGGCCAGAACCGCATCCAGGTCCATCTCCGGAAGCTTTACTCCCTGGTAAGCAACCTCCTTGCGGGGCAGCACCTCCAGCCCCTCCAGCAGGGCATCGGTCTCGGGGCGGCCATGGGATTCCACATAACCCACCAGCAGGTCACGGCCATCGGCTTTGCGGTTGCGGGCGGCCTCCAGCATGGCGTAGGTCTTGCCGACCCCGGCCGCATAGCCGAGAAAAATCTTCAGCTTGCCCAACTCGGCCGTGACCTCTTCGGCCTGGGCCAGCTTCAGCATCGCCTCCGGGGAAGGGCGGATGTCGTCGGGATCGGTCATCATCTGGCAAGTCTATCCAATTCCAGATTCAACACAAGCACATTTACCCGTGGTTCGCCAATAAAGCCGAAATGCCGCTCTTCGATAAGGCCGTTGAGCACTTTGCGCAGTATGTCTTCACTGATGCCGCGCGCCTTGGCAACCCGTGGCACCTGCAACAGGGCGGCTTCGGGCGAGACATGCGGATCCAAACCGCTGGCCGAGGCCTGCGCCAGCTCCGCTGGTATCGGATCGGTCATGCCGCTTGCGCGCAGTGCCCTGACCCGCTCGCCAACCGTTTTCAGGTAATCCGGGTTGGTCGGCCCGAGATTGGAACCGCCCGAGGCCAGCGGATTGTAGCCGAAATCGGCCGTGGCGGAGGGGCGCGGCCAGAAGTATCCGGCATCGGAGAAGGGCTGGCCGATCAGCGCGGAGCCGATTTCCTTTCCGTTTTTGTCGGTGATAAAACTGCCGTTGGCCTGCTTCGGGAAGAGTGCCTGAGCAATGCCGGTCACTACCAAAGGATAGATGCCGCCGCAGATGACGGTAAACAGTATCAGCATCAAAATTGCCGGTTTCATGTCTTTCATGGGGTTGTCTCCTTGTAATTCTTCCCTCCCCCTTGGCGGGGGAGGGTTAGGGTGGGGGTGAAATTGCCATGACGTCAATGTTGGCAGCTTCCCCCACCCCCTGGCCCCCTCCCGCCAGGGGAGGGGGTATTTGTTACACCATCATCCCGATCACCATATCGATGGCCTTGATCCCCACAAACGGTGCAATAATCCCGCCCACCCCATAGATCAGCAGGTTGTGGATCAGCAGCCTCTCAGCCGGCATGGGGCGGAACTTTGTGCCTTTAAGGGCTAGCGGTACCAGTAGCGGAATGATGATCGCGTTAAAGATCACCGCCGACAGAATGGCGCTGAAGGGGCTGGCCAACCCCATCACGTTCAGAACGCTCAGCTGGGGATAAATCGAGAGCAGCGCCGCCGGGATGATCGCGAAGTACTTGGCGATGTCGTTGGAGATGCTGAAGGTGGTCAGGTTGCCGCGCGTCATCAGGATCTGCTTGCCGACCTCTACGATGTCCAGCAGTTTGGTCGGGTTGCTGTCCAGGTCGATGATGTTGGCCGCTTCGCGGGCCGGCTGGGTGCCGGTGTTCATGGCCACCGCCACATCGGCCTGGGCCAGGGCCGGGGCGTCGTTGGTGCCGTCGCCGGTCATGGCCACCATGTAGCCGGCTTCCTGGTACTCGCGGATCAGGCGCAGCTTCTCCTCCGGTTTGGCCTGGGCCAGAAAGTCGTCCACCTTGGCCTCGGCGGCAATGGCTGCGGCAGTCAGCGGGTTGTCTCCGGTGATCATCACCGTCTTGATCCCCATGCTGCGCAGCTGGAGGAAGCGCTCCTGGATACCGGCCTTGACGATGTCCTTCAGGTTGATCACACCCAGGATCTGGTTGTCCCGGCTGACTACCAGCGGCGTGGCCCCGCCCCGGGCGATCTTGTCCACCACGCCCGCCAGTTCGCCGGATATGTTCTTCCCCCCCAAGCTTTTGGCAAAAGCGATGATCGAGTCGGAGGCGCCCTTGCGGTAGCGTGTGCCCTCCAGGTTGAGGCCGGAGAGGCGCGTGTCGGCATTGAACTCCACTGTCTCGACCTCGGCCGGTGTCTCCCTGGCCAGGTCGTACTTCTGTTTGGCCAACAGCACCACGCTGCGCCCCTCCGGGGTTTCATCGGCCAGCGAGGCCATCAGGGCTGCTTCTGCCAGTTCCCGCTCGCTGTGTCCACCGACCGGCACGAAGGCTACCGCCTCACGGTTACCGTGGGTGATGGTGCCGGTCTTGTCCAAGAGCAGCACGTTGACGTCGCCGGCCGCCTCTATGGCCCGGCCGGAGAGGGCGATGACATTCTTCTGGAACAGGCGGTCCATGCCGGCGATGCCGATGGCCGGCAACAGCGCCGCGATCGTGGTGGGAGCCAGGCAGACGAACAGCGCCACCAGAATCGTCAACGAGACCGGCGTGCCCTGCCCGGCGGCCTTGACACTGTAGATCGAGAGCGGGCTGATGTTGGCGCAGACCAGCAGGAAAACCAGCGTCAGCGCTATCAAAAGCACTTCCAGGGCAACTTCGTTGGGAGTCTTGCGCCGCTTGGCCCCTTCGATCAGGCCGATCATGCGGTCCAGGAAGGTCTCGCCCGGATTGGCGGTGATGCGCACGATGATGGCGTTGGCGATGACCGTCGTGCCGCCGGTGACGGCACTGCGATCGCCGCCCGATTCACGGATCACCGGAGCCGACTCGCCGGTCACGGCCGACTCGTTGACCAGGGCCGCGCCGGCCACCACGTCGCCGTCACCGGCGATCATATCGTTTGCTTCAACCAGAATCAGGTCTCCCTTGCGGAGCTGGCTGGCGCCGACAGTCGTAAAATTCCGACCAAACTCGGCCTTTTCCAGACGCTTGGCAGTCACATCGGTGCGGCTTTTTCTGAGCGAGGCGGCACGAGCCTTGCCCCTTCCTTCGGCCAGGGCCTCGGCAAAAGTGGAGAAGATCACCGTCAACCAGAGCCAGAGCGACACGGTGCCGGTGAACCAGGCCGGTTCACGGTTGGCGCCGCTGAGCGACATGCCAAACGTCACCAGCGTGATGATGCCGGCAATCTCGACGGATAGAATGACCGGGTTACGCCACAGTTGCCGGGGATCGAGCTTTTTGAAGGACTCCAGCAGAGCGCCCCGCATCAGGTTTTTATCGAAGGCAGATAACGGCGGTTGGATATGTTTGGACATTTTGTGTTCTCCGTAGGGGCGATCCTTGTGATCGCCCGGCTTTAACGTTGATGACAATTTCATCAGGGCGAATACAAGATTCGCCCCTACGAGACCATCATCAGATGTTCCACAATCGGTCCCAGGGCCAGGGCCGGGAAGAAGGTCAGCGCCCCGACAATCAGGATCACCACCGTCAACCAGAGCGCAAAGGGGAGCTTGTCGGTCGGCAGGGTCCCCAGGCTGGGGGGGATGTACTTTTTATCCGCCAGCGAACCGGCCATGGCCAGTACCGCCACAGCCGGAACGTAACGGCCGATGGTCATGGCCATGGAACCGAGGATATTATAGAAATTGACGTTGGCGTTCAGCCCGGCAAAGGCGCTGCCGTTGTTGTTGGCCATCGAGGCCAGGGCATAAAGCACCTCGGACAGTCCGTGGGCGCCCGGATTGGACATGGATGCCACCGCCTGGGGGGTGATCATGGCAACCCCCGACAGGACCAGCACCACCACTCCGGACGTCAGGATGGTCAGGATCGACAGCCACATCTCCTGCACTTCGATCTTCTTGCCCAGGTATTCCGGGGTGCGCCCGATCATCAGCCCCGAGACGAACACGGCGATTACGGCAAAGGCCAGCATGGTGTAGAGCCCGGAGCCAACCCCGCCAAAAACGATCTCGCCCAGCAGCATCAGACTGAGCGGGATCATGCCTCCCAACGGAGTCAGTGAATCGTGCGTGGCGACCACTGCGCCGCAGGATGTACCGGTGGTGGCCACGGTGAACAGGTTGCTGCCGGCCAGTCCGAAGCGGAGCTCCTTCCCTTCCATATTAATACTCTGTACACCCAGCCCGGCTACCTGTGGATTGACGCTTATCTCCGCCCACTGCAGCACGCCAAAAGAAACGACCAACAATAGCAGCATCACACCTAAAAGCGCCCACCCCTGACGGGTGTTGCCCACCATCACTCCGAAGGTATGGGTCAATGAGCCGGGGATCAGCAGGATCAGCAGAATCTCCAGCATGTTTGAAAGTGGCGTCGGATTCTCAAAGGGGTGGGCCGAGTTGGCGTTGAAGAAACCGCCACCGTTGGTGCCCAACACCTTGATCGCTTCCTGGGAAGCCACCGGCCCCATCGGGATAATGACCCCCTTGACCGTCACGCTCCCGGTGACATGATTGCCTTTGGCATCCTTGAGCGGAGCCCCCTTGTCATCCAGTCTGGGCTTGTCATAGCTGGTGGGCTGAGCCAGCGGAACGTTTTTGTATGCGTTGAAATTCTGGATTACTCCTTGGGAGACCAGCATTAGGGCGGCAATCAGCGAGATCGGCAGCAGGATGTAGAGGGTGCCGCGGGTCATATCGACCCAGAAATTGCCGATGGTGGAGGTCTTGCGGCGCGCGAAGCCACGGATCAGCGCGATTACGACCGCCATGCCGGTGGCTGCCGAAACGAAATTATGCACCGTCAGCCCGGCCATCTGGGTAAAATAGCTGGCGGCCTGCTCGCCGGCATAGGCCTGCCAGTTGGTGTTGGTCGTGAAGCTTACAGCGGTATTAAGCGCCAGCTGCCACGAGAAGGCTGGCAGCTTCTGCGGGTTGAGCGGCAGCAGCTGCTGGGTCATCAGCATGGCGAAGAGCGCCACGAACAGCACCAGGTTGAAGAGCAGCATGGCCCCGGCGTAGCGACGCCAGCCCATCTCCTCGTCCCGCTTCACCCCGCAGATCCGGTAAAGCAGATTCTCGCATGGGGCGAGCAGTGGCGACAGCAAGGTCCGCTCCCCCTGGTAGACCTTGGCCATGAAGCCGCCCATGGGTTTGATCAGGGCCAGCAGGACAACAAAAAAGATGATTGTTTGCAGCCATTCATGCATTCTCATGGTTATTTCTCCGACAAGCCTGACTTGCCGCCGGCCAGCAGCCGTCGAGCTACAACTATCGGCATTACCGTCCATGAATTTTTCCGACCGTCGAACACCGGCACCTGGCCATGTTCGTAATCGGGTGGTGCGATGGTGGTGATGCCCTCTTCATACTGAAGCATATCAGCTTCTTCAAATGTTTCACCCTCGTACAAACCGTTTTCAGTATTGAACAGATAGGTTTTCATGGCTGCGCTCCCTGGCTTCGACATAACTTTCATGATTTCAGGGTAGCAGGGAGGAGATAAAGGTGGTGTCAAGATGGGGTCGGGATGGGTCAATTTTTTATCAAGACGCAGAAGGAGAGCGCCGCGCAAAGCTCCTCTTCGTGCCTTCAGCTTATTCTCTATTGTTGAGTTGCCAATAATTGCTGTTATACTTCCTTTTGCACGGAGTTTGCTTCAAGAACCCATGCCTCAAGGATGCGTTTCGTATGAAAATTCATCACGACTCCGACCCGGCAAAAAATCTTCAGAGCGAAAAACGGCTGTGGCTGCTGGCCCTGCTGATCTTTCTCGTAACAGCCGCCTCCTGTGGTGCAGCAATAATGCTTCTGGAACAACATTCCCTTTCAGAGAAACGAAACCAGGCCGCCAATCTTGCCCAAACCCACCTGCGCACGCTCTCCACCAACATAAACCAGGCTCTTTCGGCCACCTACGCCCTCTCGGCACTGGTAATCCAGGGCAATGGAGATATACCCGATTTCGATAAAATCGCCGGCGAAATGCTCCACCTGTATCCGGGCGTCGGCGCCCTGCAGTTGGCTCCCTCCGGAATTATCAAAAAAAGCGTGCCGTTGGCCGGGAATGAAAAAGCGATCGGGCATGATCTGCTCAAGGATCCAACCCGCACCAAAGAAGCATTTCTGGCCCGCTCCAGCGGGAAGCTTACTCTGGCAGGGCCGTTCAAGCTTATCCAGGGGGGGCTTGGCGTGGTTGGACGACTGCCGGTTTTCCTGACAAGCAGCAATGGAGAACGGCGCTTCTGGGGATTTACCGCGGTACTGATCCGCTTCCCGGAAATTCTTGAGGCGGCCGGATTGCCGGCTATCGTCAAAAGCGGCTACGATTACGAGCTCTGGAGAATCCATCCCGACACCGGGAATAAACAGATTATTGCATCATCGTTGAAATCAGGGTTGAACAGACCGGTTGAAATCCCCCTGTCGCTTCCCAACGGCGAGTGGATCCTGGGCGTGACGCCGGTCTCGGGCTGGCACAGCATTTCGGCAGTCGCTTTTGGCAGCTTGCTTGGCCTGTTTATCAGCCTGATGTGCGCATTTGTCATGTACGTGCTGCTGCGGCAACCGGCCATGCTGCGGCAGGAAGTTGCGGAACGTACCCGTGAGTTGCTGGAGAATCAGGCCGTGCTGCATGAAAGTGAGCAAAAGTTCCGGCTGGCTTTTGAAAATGCCAACACCGGAATGTGCCTGGTGGATTTGTCCGGCAAACTGATGCGCGTTAACAACAAAATGGCGGAAATTATGGGTTACAGCAAGGACGAACTGGAACATATGACGGTCAACTCGCTGGCTGTCCCGGAAGATAGCGAGCTGAACCATGAGTTCATAAAAAAGGCGATCTCGTCCGCCGAAGAAAGTTCCGCTTTTGAAAAACGTTATTACCACAAGGATGGGCATGTGGTCTGGGGGCAGGTCGCCAGTTCGCTGGTGCGCAATGCCGCCGGCGAGCCGGAATACTTCATTTCACAAATCCAGGACATTACAATCCGCAAGAAGATGGAAGATGAGCGCATCGCCATGGAGCGTCAGCTGCTGCATTCTCAAAAACTGGAAAGCCTGGGTGTCCTGGCGGGAGGCATCGCCCACGACTTCAACAACATCCTGACCGCGATCATCGGCAACGCCGATCTGGCGCTGATGCGTACGAATAAGGAATCACCGGCGGTGGAGAATTTGCAGCGTATCGAACGCGCCGCCTCCCAAGCCGCCGACCTGGCCAAACAGATGCTGGCCTACTCGGGCAAGGGCAAGTTCGTCATCGAGAACATCGATCTTAATCAGCTGGTGGAGGAGATGACTCACATGCTGGGGGTTTCGATCTCCAAAAAAGCCGCGCTGCGTCTGAATCTGACCCGTCCGCTGCCACCGGTGGAGGCCGATGCCACTCAGCTGCGCCAGGTCATTATGAATCTGGTCATCAATGCCTCCGAGGCCATCGGGGACGAGAACGGCAGCATCACCATTACCACCGGTTGCATGAATTGCGACAGCGCCTATCTCAAGAAGATCTGGCTGGATAAAAACCTGGCCGACGGCCCCTATGTTTACCTGGAAATTGCCGATAGTGGCTGTGGCATGAACCAGGAAACGGTGTCCAGGATATTCGACCCATTCTTCACCACCAAGTTCACCGGACGGGGATTGGGAATGGCCGCAGTTCTGGGCATTGTTCGCGGACATAAAGGTGCGATAAAGGTCTACAGCGAACCAGGCAAGGGAACCAGCTTCAAGGTATTTTTCCCGGCCAGTGCCGATCTGCCCGGGCTTGCCGACGACAACAGCAGACAACCATCCGGCTGGCAGGGCGGCGGAACCATACTGCTGGTCGATGATGAAGAATGCATCCTGAATATCGGCGGCGAGATGCTGCGCGAGCTTGGCTTCGGAGTAATTACCGCCTGCGATGGGCGCGAAGCTCTGAACGTGTTTCAGGCCAATCGGCAATCTATCAACTGCGTGATCCTCGATCTGACCATGCCCAACCTGGATGGGGAACAGACCTTTCGTGAATTGCGCCGGCTTGATCCGGACGTAAAGGTGATCATCTCCAGCGGCTACCACGAGCAGGAGATCTGCCAGAAGTTCGTCGGAAAAGGGCTGGCCGGATTCATTCAGAAACCATACCGGCTTTCGGAACTTGCCGGGATACTTCAAAGCGTTATGGAACCGCTAAAACCGTAAATCCTGAACAAGCAGTTATCCGCTAAACTCACCGGATCCGTCAAAGCTGCGGGACTGCTTGAATAAAAACAAATCTGGTTATCCACTTGGCTTAAGTGACCTTTTTCGAGCAGCAAGAGATCCCCTCCCCCTTGGCGGGGGAGGGTTAGGGCGGGGGGGAAGTAGCTATGGAATGCACAAAGTTGCTGCTTCACCCACCCCCTAACCCCCTCCCGTCAAGGGAGGGGGGACATAATTCTGATGCAACTTGAGTTTTGTAGATAACCATAAAAACAAAATCAGTTGTGCGCCAGTTTCTGAGCCTCCTTGGCATTGGCCTGGAACAGGTTGGCGGTTTCAAATACCAGGTTCAATGTTCCTCGATAACCGACCCACATCTTCTGATGGGCCCCCAGCCGGTCGAAAACCGGCAGACCGGCCCGCAAGTGGGCGCCGATCTTGAGTTTGGCCGCCGCCTGCCGCCCGTTGGAATTGGCTACAATCAGGTTTGCCCCAATTGCCGCCGTTTCCAGATCCTCCAGATCCCCGACAAAAACATTGTCACATGGCAACGAGTCCAGCCCGCGGGTGCGCGTGGCGGAAAGCGCCGCCTGGATCTCGCACCCCATGCCGTGCAGAAATGTCGTTAAAGTCTTGAGATTGTCAGATTCCAGCGCCAGCGCGACCTTCTTGTTGCCGAACTGGTAGTGGCTGTCCACCATCGCATCCATCAGACGGCTGCGCCAGCGGCGATGCTTCTCAGGGATCGGGCGGCCGGATATCACACTCAACGTCTCCATGAAACGGTCGCTTTCCGCCAAGCCGGTCAGTGATGTGAAGCCATAGTGCGTAATGCCGAACTTTTCCTTCAGTCTTACGGCAGCCTTAGCCAGCGAATCTCCGACGTATAATGTTGCGATGCTGCAGCCGGCCTTTCTGATATCTTCTACAGTGATGCCACCGGTTGACAGCGGCGAGACGACTTCGTCGATGTGGCCGTCCATGGCGTTGGAAATGTCCGGAATCGTCAACACCGTCAGTCCGAAGGATTCGACCAGCTCCTTCAGCTCTTCCACATCGGCCGGAGTCAGATGGGCGCCGGGCAACAGATTGACCTGGTTCGCCACGCTCGAACCGCCTTCCGGCAGAGTGGCGACAATCGCTTCAACCGCAGCGGCATAGCCTTCCTGCAGCGAACCGCAGTAATCCGGAGTTGAGGCATGGATAACCGGAACATGGGAAAGCTCCGGGTTCTCCTGGCGAAAATGGACGATGGCGCTGTGCACGTCGTCACCCATGGTCTCGGTCAGACCGGAAGTCATGACCCCCACCACCTGCGGATGGAACTTCTCGATCACCCGTCCGATTCCTTTTTTCAGGTTATCCCAGCCGCCGAATATGGCGGTATCCTCGCTCATGGCGGTGGCATTGAGAGCAATGGACTCCTTGTAATGCCTTGAGAGCTGCAACCGGATAAAGGTTGAGCAGCCCTGGGCGCCATGCAGCAGGCCCAGCATCCTGTCGATCCCCAGATAGGCCATGGTTGCCCCCAGTGCCGGCGAATTCTTCTGGGGGTTAACCGTTGCCGCTTTTTTGGGCACCGCTACCCGCGAGGCGGAAAGGTCTTCGGCCAGGAAACTTTCGGCATGTCCGGCTGCAGCGGCCAGATCGGCTGCCAGCCGGCTGTCGTCCTTTTCCCAGGGCGCCGGAGCGTTCAGTACCGGCCAGATCGGGTTGTTGACCGTCATATCCAGCTGTTGCGCAAAAGTCACCATCCCCTCGTAGCCGGCATAGGGATGGGAACGGCCATGGTTGATGTCGAGAAAAGGGGTCTTGGTCTTGAGCGCCAGAAATTTGGTCTTGCCGCCGGCCACGATCAGGTCCGGCATTTTTTCATGCATGACCGCCAGCAGTCCGGCGGTTGAAGTGTCCTCGATGATGCGGGCGTCCTTGTGCATCAGCCCCTTCATGCGGTAGAAATCCTCCAGCGTCGAATTCTGGGTGCCGGCCGCCAGAATCTCGACTCCCAGCTCGCGCAGCGAGTTGACCATCGACCAGGTCTTGACTCCGCCGGTAAACAGCACCGCCCGTTTTCCCTCCAGCCGCTGCCGGTATGGAGCGATGCGCCGTCGGCATTTTTCTTCCTCCTCTGCCAGCAGCTTTTCGACCCGGTCCTGCATGACCCTTTTTTCCAGGCCGTTGACGATGTTGTCCAACTCGCGGGCAATGTCGCGCAACGCCTTGGCGGTATCGGTCATGCCGTAGAATGATTCCTCCAGGTAGGGCATTCCGTAGGTTTTCTGCATCTTCTTGGCCAGGTTGGTCAGCGATTTGGAACAGATGATGATGTTCAGCTTGGCACGGTGGGCGTAACGCAGCTCCTCGAATTTGGCATCGCCGCTGAAGCATGACAGGATCTGGATCCCCAGCCGTTCGAAGAGCGGCAGCATGCCCCACAGGTCGCCGGCGATATTGTACTCGCCGATCAGGTTGATCGGGTATTCACCCAGCTCGGCCGGTTCTTTAGTGCCAACCACGTACTTGTAGAGGATTTCACCAGCCAGTCGGTTGCCGATGTTCTTGTCGCCGATGAACCCGGGGGTGTTGACCGGGATGACAGGAACTGCGACTTTTTCCGATGCAGCTGCGCAGACCGCTTCCACATCGTCACCGGTCATGGCGGTAACGCAGGTGGCGTACACGAAAATCGCCCGGGCCTCCGGATAGCGCCCGGCCAGGTCGAGGATCGCCTTGTAGAGTTTCTTCTCCCCGCCGAAAATGACGTCGTTCTCCAGCATCTCGGTCGTAAAGCCGCGCCGGTAAAGCTGCGAATCGGAGGAGCGGGCGCCGCGGTTGTCCCAGGAATTGCCGGCACAAGCGATCGGGCCATGCACCAGGTGGATTGCGTCGGTGATCGGCATCAATACCACGCGGGCGCCATCATAGGCGCAGGAACGTTCGGTTCCCTCGCCCGGTTCGGATTTTTTGCAGAACTTGGGGGCTCCCTTGTCGTGGGTTTCGCAATTGTCTGTATCGTACCAGTCCGGTTTTGCCATGATCGTATCCCTTTTGGCCTTTTTTACTTTCGGCAACGAAAAACGGCGCCCCATTTCATGCCGTGATGAAAGTGGATGGCGCCGTTGCCAAAGATTAATCGTATTCTGTTGTGATCTTGTAGAGCATTTGACGTGCCAATCGGCACAACAACTATAACATACCTATTCTACGTCGGTTTGCCAAACCGGCCGCAATTTGCGCAGGCCGATATGCATATTATTTAAGCAGGCTTGGCCTGCATTACTCCTGCTGCAAACCGATTCGGATTGCGGTAAGAACATCCAGCGGTTTTAGCGGTTTCTGCAAGAAGACCACCTTGAGTTCATCAAACGCTGCCCGATCAACAATATCGTCGGCGTAACCGCTACTCATTATGATCGGCAACTCCGGAAGACGTTTCCTGATGTTTTCCACCAGTTCCCGGCCATTCATGCGTGGCATGATCACGTCGGAAATTACGATCCGTATACTTTCGCGGTGAGTCTCTAGCAACTCCAGGGCCTCAACCCCGTCCCCGGCCGCCAGGATCGAGTATCCGTAGTGCTCCAGCAGATCCCGGAGCAGCCCCGTGATAGCGGCATCGTCATCAACGATGAGTACCGTTTCACTGCCGTGAAGGTCAACCGACCGTAATGGTTCAGCCTGTTTGACGGACTGCCCTCCTTCGTGATTCTGCAGGTAGATGCTGAATTCGGTCCCTTTGCCCGGCGTACTGGCAACCGTTACATATCCGTTGTGCCTGGCGACAATGCTTTGCACGATCGAAAGCCCCAGGCCGGTCCCCTTGTCCTTTTCCTTGGTGGTGAAGAAAGGCTGGAAAATCCGGTCAAGCATGGCGGGATCAATTCCACTGCCGCTGTCCCTGACGCAAAGACAGCCATATTGGCCGGGCGGGATGACTGTGTTCCCCAGGATCACTGTTTCATCAAATCGTGACGGAGCAGTTGAAACCGTGATCCGGCCGCCGTTCCCGACCGCATCACGGGCATTGACCACCAGGTTTATCAGAACCTGCTCGATCTGCACCCGGTCCACATACACCGGAAGAATTTCCTCGCACGGCTGGATTGCAAGTATGATGTCCTCGCGGATAAGACGGGTAAGGCTCTTGCGGATCGTGTTCAGGATATGGTTCAGATCATCATGCTGCAGCAGCATGTCGTGCTTGCCGCTGAAAGCCAGCAGGCTGTGGGTCATCTCCGCTGCCCTGTCCACTGAAGCGGATATTTCACGGGCGATGTAACGGTTTTCGTCGTTTTCAGGAAGTGTCAACTGCAGCAGGTCGGCATAACCGTTGATGACCGTCAGCACATTGTTGAAATCGTGGGCGATACCGCCGGCCATAATTCCGACCGACTCCATTTTCTGGGACTGCAGCAGTTGCGCTTCCAGTGAAAGGCGCTCGGTAATATCCTCGACCGTTTCAATGGCCGCGACGATTCTGCCGTCATTATCGCGGATCGGCGCGGATGAATACACCAGGTGCCGCTTGCGGTTGCCGAGAATGTAGTCCCCTTCGGAGTGCAGACCATCCGGTATCAGGCGTGACCGCTGCAGATGGGGATACAGTTGAAGTGCTTCCTCGACTTTATCATCAATAACAATATCAGCCAGAGTCGGCCTGGGCGATGGGTAGAACGGCCGCCACTGCTCGTTTGTACCGATCACGTCCGACGCCGACGATCCGCTGAGCTCCTCCAATGCACGATTCCAGATCAGCACCCTGTGATCGGCGCCGATGACAAAAGTCGGAGCGGTTGAATTGTAGATCAGGTTTTCGGCGAAACCCATCTTTTCCCGCAGTTGGCGCTCAGCAGCCACCTGACTGGTAATGTCGATAACGATCGAATGCAGGCGAACCGTGCCATGGCTGTGAAAGGGACTGCTGAAGACTTCCACATCCCGCACACGGCCGTCTGCCAGAAGGTGCCGGAACTGGGAGCGCCCGACAATCCCGTTTTTCGCATCAATCAGGCGTTGCATAACGTTTTCACGCGCCCCGCAATTGATGTCAAAGACTGTCATCGTGCATATTTTTTCACGACTGAACCCGTAAAAGCCGCAGGCTGCCGGATTTGTGTCTTCAATTCCGCCATTTTCAGGATTCACGATCAGCATGACCGCCTTGCTTTCCTGGAACTGGCGTCGATAACGCTCTTCGCTCTCCAGCAGTGCCCGGGAAGAAGCGTTGACATTTCGGAAACCGAACCATAATCCCGCGATTCCGCTCAGCCAGACCGCCACGATGATCAAAGCGTGAAAACGGTCGCTTCTGGCCATGGAATTATCGAGCATGGCCATCGGCACTGAAACACTAATACCGCCGCGAATGTCCCCTTCTCTATAACCCTGTGCTGCATGACACTTAAGACATGGCTTCTCCGTATTGAGGGCATGCATATAGCGGAAGTATTTTGCGCCACTTAACGTCTGGAACCCGCTGAACTCGCTGCCGCCTTTTTCAAAACTCTCCAGGGCCTTTCTTTCCCAGGGGTCCGGCGCGTTTTCCGGCCTGATCGGATTCAGGCTGGTGATATGTCCATGGGGAGATCCGGCCGAGGAACGGCTGTTCTCATAGAGCTGCCGACTCATGTAAGCCGGGTTCATGCGGGTCAACAGCTGGCCGGAGGGGGTTCTGATCTCCCGTTCGGGGATTTCGAGGTAAGGGTTGGGCGGGGTCTCCTCCGTGACGGGTACATAAACCCCGCCATGCTTGGCAGCCCAGCGCCTGAAGGCTATATCCTTCTCGAAACCGGCTCTGGCTATGCTGAGGGCATTGGCGGCCACAAAATTCCTCTGGTCGCTCAGTTCCATGGTCAGGGTTGCGACGGCAACGGCTGTCCAGACAATTGCAGCCAGGCCGAACAGTTGCCGGAGCGGCGACTGTTTCGGGTTTGTCGGTTTTGCTGGCAGTGTCATTGCTGTTCACCTGCCTTGCCCAGAACTCGCCCAAGTTCTTCCGTGAGATTTTCCAGCGTGTAGGGTTTCATCACCGCCCCGGAAAAACCGTGGCTGCCCAAATCCGACACAACGGTATCATTGGAATAGCCGCTGGAGACCAAAAGCCTGGCTTTGCCATCCATCTCCCTGATCCGGCGGGCCGCCTCCAGTCCGCCCATGCCTCCCGGCACAGTCAGATCCAGGATTACTGCATCATAGGGCTTCCCCTGTTCCAACGCGTTTCGATACAACTCCACCGCCGCCCTCCCATCGCCGCAGAGCTCCGCACCGCAGCCAATCTCGGACAGCATCATCGAAACAACATCGCGGATCATCTCCTCATCGTCCATCACCAACACACGCCGACCGGCAAACATGTCGATCTCGTCGGCTCCGTGCCCTTCAGGTTCGGTTGCCGGCAGTTCCCGGATCGCCGGCAGGCAGATCACGAACTCCGACCCGATCCCCGGCTGTGAAAAGACTGTCAAGGTGCCGCCATGCCTGGTGATAATCGAATATACCGAAGCCAATCCCAGACCGGTTCCGGTCTTTTTGGTGGTGAAATAAGGATCGAAGATCCGCGAAATCTGATCAGCCGGAATACCGACGCCGGTATCTTTTACTGTCAACTTGATATAGCGGTCGGCCGGTTGCGCCGCATTTTCACTGAAGCAGTTTTCGCCGCGGACGGTGACGATTCCTCCCTCCGGCATGGCCTGGGTGGCGTTGATCAGGAGATTGTTCAGGGCCTGGTTGATTTGCCCTTCGTCTGCTTCAATAGCCCACAGGCAATCGGGAAGTTCCAGCTCACCCTTCACGCCGGAACCGAGCAGCGCAAAAGATAACGCCTCGCTTGCCAGCCGGGACACATCTACACGTTTTTTGACCGGTTCCCCCCCCACGGGCGAAGGTCAGCAGTTGCTGGGTCAATTCACTGGCTCTTTTAGCGGCTTTCTCACACTCCCCGAGCCGTCCGGCCGCACGATGATCGCTGTCAATCATCATTCTCGCCAGGGAAAGATTGCCGACGATGCCGGTCAGGATATTGTTGAAGTCGTGGGCGATACCGCCGGCCAGAAGGCCCAGGGATTCCAGACGCTGTCCCTTTTCACGCTCTTGCTGCAGTTGGAGCCGGTCGGTAATATCAATATCCACTCCCTGCAGGCCGATTAAAGCTCCCTGTTCATCGAAGATAGGCCCGCCGCTGGATTCAACAAAGCGCCACGATCCATCCCGTGTCAGCCAGCGCAGCACAAGTCCGTTCCAGGCAGACCTGCCGGCTACCGACTCCGCGACTGTTTTGCATAGATTAGCGTGGTCATCGGGGTGCACCAACTTCATTATATCCATGGCACAGAACTCTTCGGGCGAATATCCCAGAATTTTTTCCACATTGTCGTTGGAGTAGTTGTGCCGCAAGTCGGCATCAGTCTTCCAGATCCAGGCCGACGATTGCTCCACCAGCCGGCGGTAGCGTTCCTCGCTCTCCTTCAGAAGTTCAGCAGTTCGTTTGCGTTCGGTGATATCCAGCGCTATGGAGAGAAGCCGGTCACATCCATCCACATTTATTATTTCCGCGGAATAGAGGCAGATAACCGGACTGCCGTCCTTTGCTGTAAGCGGAATTTCAATTTCATTTATCCTGCCGTCACGTTCCAAAAGCCCGAGCAGCAGATCCCGGCCGGCGGCCGACAGCCAGCCGAGTTCGATGGACGTCCTCCCGATCGTCTCGTCGCGGCTGAATCCCGATGCCTCGCAAAAACGGTTGTTTACGTCAAGATACCGGCCCGTCTGTATATCGCTGATCGACATCAGCATCGGAGCATGGCTGAAAGCCTTGGAGAAGGTCTGTTCGCTGATTCGCAGGGCTTCCTCGACCTGCTTTACTTCCGATATATTGGTGATGACGCCCACCAGAGAGATCAGGTTCCCGTCGGAATCCTCAAGACGGCGGCCGCTGATGTATCCGCAGAAATCCTGGCCATCCCGGCGAATATAACGCCGCTCGTTATGCAGATGATTAATCTCTCCCGAAATAATCTGGCGTATACGCTCATCGCCCTCATTGCGCTGTTCGGGATGGACATGCTCGGAGTATCCGGAACCGATCAGCTCCTCCAGCGGGCAGCCGAACATGGCCGCCATGCGCCGGTTGGCAAAGGTGATGATACGCTGCGGATTCACCAGAATGATTCCCGCCTGCATGGTTTCAAAGATAGCCTCCAGCTGCTGTTTTGAAACGTGTCCATCCATAGTTCTACCCTCGGAATCACAAATCATTTGGTTACACAAATCCCGGCCTTTATGGCCAGATCGCCGTAAAGCTCCACTGCGCATTCAGCACAGATGCCATGGCTGAACTGAACCGGGGAGTGGCTGCTGATGTAACTCTCCAGCTGATTCCAGTAACCATCGTCATCCCGTATTTTTTTACATCCCATACAGATCGGCAGCAAACCCTGGAGGCTGTTGATTTCCGCCTCCTGCGCGACTTTCAGCGCTTCTTGGGCCTCATACTTTTCGGTAATATCGATGCAGCTCCCGATATATCCGGCAAACTGGCCATCTTCGGAATAAAAAGGGACTCCCCGATCGAATATCCAGCGATAGACCCCATCGTGACGCATCAGACGGTAATCCATCTCAAAGATCTTACGGGCGTTGAAATTGTCCAGATATATTTTCAGACAACGATCAAAGTCATCAGGATGAACTCCCTCGGCCCAGCCGTTGCCGAACTCCTCATCAAGAGTCCTGCCCCGGAAGGCCAACCAACGCTCGTTGAAGTAGTCGCAGAGGGCGTCCGGCCGCGCCCGCCAGATCAAAATCGGCGCCTGTTCGACCAGCGCCTGGTACTCATTTTTGGAAAGCGGCTTATGGTTCATGATCACTCCTTTAGAATTTCATTTAACTCTTTTGACCGTACACTCCCCTGACAGCCTCTTTCAATTCCGACAGCTTGTACGGCTTCTGAATGAAGCCGGCCAGCCCCTTGCCAACGAACCTTCGGGTCACTTCATGCTCGTTGTAACCGCTGGACATGATCACCTTCAGGTCAGGGCTCAGGCGGCGCAGTTCGCGGAAGCATTGTTCTCCATCCATGTGCGGCATGGTCAGGTCCAGGATCACCAAGCAGATGTCGTCCCTGCTTTTGAAGGTTTCAACGGCAAGACAACCGTCATCGGCGGCGATGACCTCGAAGCCGAGTGCCTTCAGCATTTCGCTGCCGATACTCCGCACCGTCTCCTCGTCGTCCACCAGCAGAACCGTGCCGCTTCCGCGCCAGTCGTCTATTTCGCTGTCGCTGCTGAAGATTTCCTCCGGCCGGCCGGATACCGGCAGCAAAATCTTGAAGCTGCTGCCTTTGCCAGGCTCGCTGTAGACCTTGATCGCTCCGCGGTGGCCGCGTATGATCCCCAGAACAGCCGCCATGCCCAGACCGCGGCCGGTGAATTTGGTGGTGAAGAAGGGGTCGAACAGTTTTGCCATGGTGTCCTTGTCCATTCCGCAACCGCTGTCGGAGATTTCAAGGTAGACGTACAATCCGTCCGATAGGTTCTCATCCAGCCAGGCATCTTTAAGATAGCTCCGGTCGCACTCCATGCAGCCGGTGGCAACGGTAATCACGCCGCTTTTGTCCCCGATCGCTTCCGAAGCGTTGATGACCAGATTCATGATGATCTGGCGCATCTGGGTCGCATCGGCTTCCACCAGCGACAGCGGTTTGGTGAGGTTGAAGCGCAGCAGCGCTTTTTTGGATATTGAGACTTCCAGCATGTGCAGCATTTCTTCCAGCAGGAGATTCATGTCCAGGCTTTCGATCACAAATTTGCCCCTGCCGGAATAGGCCAGCATCTGTTTGGCCAGATCGGCGGCCCGGGAGGCAGCCTGCTCGATTCTGTGCAAATTGTCCACCACCGGTGATTCCTTGTTTATGCGCATCAACGCCATGTCGGCGTTGCCGATGATCGCGGTCAGGATGTTGTTGAAGTCGTGGGCTATGCCGCCGGCCAGCACCCCCAGGCTCTCCAGCTTCTGGGTGTGCAGCAGTTGTTTTTCCAGTTTTTGTTGTTCTTCATCGGCGCGCTTCTTGTCGGTGATGTCCGTCGAGCCGCCGTAAAGTATCAGTTCGCCCGGTTCGTTACCGCCGTCGCAGCGCGATCTTTCCGATATCCAGCGGATCTGTCCGTCTTTTGAGATCAGTCTGAATTCAATCTGCTTTAAATCCCCAGGCGTCAGATCCATCATATGGGAAGATACAGTCTGCCGGTCATCGGGATGCACAAGCGGGAGCCAGCAACCCAGTTCATAAAGCTCGTTTTCGCCGTAGCCGGTAATGGCCTCCACCGCCCCGCCGACCCACTGCACGCGGAACGGCGCGCTTCCCGTCCGGAAACATTTATAGATGTAGTCCGATGTCAGCCCGGCAAAGTGGCGGTAGTTTTCCTCACTGGCTTTCAGCTCTTCGTTCAGCTTTCTGATCTTATCATTGCTCTCGGCCAGGCTCGGCAGGGCGATAGCCTCAGGAATGCGTGGGATGAAGAGTATGGCGGTCGCGGCGGAAATGCCGGCAGTTAATGCCTTGACGAAACCCTCCGGCCAGTAATCGGGATAAAATATGGTCCAGGCGGCAAACAGATGGGTGGTGCCGCAGGAGAGGATGAAAAACGCAAAGAGCAGGAAAATCTTGTAGAAGGGCAGATCGCGCCGGCGGTAGGCAAAGTAGAACATCGCGATCGGGATCGAATAATAGGACAGGCCGGTAATGATGTCGGAAGTGACGTGCAGCGCCACCAACGGCTTTTCCCACGAAAAGCAGAAGCCGTGTTCCATATACGGACTGGTCATGATGTGGTGAGGTTCCATGCTCTACTCCACTGTTTGGCCGGAATGGCAGTTAGGAACTGTTTTCGTTCAGAATTCGTCCAAGTTCATCCGAGAGAATTTTCAGGGTATGGGGTTTCATCACTGCGCCGCTAAAACTCGGGCCGGGAATCAATCCAAAAACGACAGTTTGACCGCCTCTTTCAGGGCCGACAGCCGGTACGGTTTCTGGATGAAACCGGCCACCCCCTTGCCGAGGAACCTTTGGGCGACCTCATGCTCGTTGTAACCGCTGGACATTATGACTTTTACATCCGGCTTCAGTCGCCGCAGTTCGCAGAAGGCCTGTTCGCCATCCATGTGCGGCATGGTCAGATCCAGAATCACGAAGCTTAGTCCGGGGTTGGCCTCGAAGATCTCGACCGCGTCCCGGCCATCATCGGCGGTTATCACACTGAAACCCAGTTCCTTCAGCATCTCGGACCCGATGGCACGGATCGTTTCTTCGTCATCCACCAGCAAAACCGTACCGCTCCCCCGCCATACATCGTTGTGAGCGTCAGCGTTACAAAATTCAATCGGTCTGCCGGAAACCGGCAGCAGAATCTTGAAGCTGCTCCCTTTGCCTGGTTCGCTGTAGACTTTGATGGCCCCACGGTGCCCCCGCACGATGCCCAGCACCGCCGCCATGCCCAAACCGCGGCCGGTGAATTTGGTGGTAAAGAACGGATCAAACAATTTTGCCATGACACTCTTGTCCATGCCGCAGCCATTATCGGCGATTTCAAGGCAGACGTACAGGCCGTCGGCCAGGTTCTCGTCCAGCCAGACATCCTTCAGGTAGTTCCGGTCGCACTCCATATAGCCGGTGGCGATGGTGATCACGCCGCTTTTGTCGCAGATCGCTTCCGAGGCGTTGATCAGCAGATTCATAATGATCTGGCGCATCTGGGTGGCATCGGCTTCCACCGGCGGCAGCGGCTTGGTGAGCTTGAAGCACAACACGGCATTTTTCGAGATCGAGACTTCCAGCATATGCAGCATCTCTTCCAGCAGCCGGTTCAGGTCCAGGTTTTCGACCACGAACTTACCCTTGCCGGAATAGGCCAGCATCTGCTTGGCCAGGTCGGCGGCCCGGGAGGCGGCCTGCTCGATGCGGTGCAGATTGTCCACAGCCGGTGATTCCTTGTTCACCCGCATCAGCGCCAGATCCGCATTGCCGATGATGGCGGTCAGTATGTTGTTGAAATCGTGGGCGATGCCTCCGGCCAGCACCCCCAGACTCTCCAGCTTCTGGGTGTGCAACATCTGATGTTCCAGCTTGAGGCGTTCCTCTTCGTCGCGTTTGCGGCTGACGACTTTCCAGACCGCGTCCATGAACAGGGTCAACTGCATTACATCGG
Organism: uncultured Geobacter sp.; assembly: GCA_964458105.1. Classification (GTDB taxonomy): domain Bacteria; phylum Desulfobacterota; class Desulfuromonadia; order Geobacterales; family Pseudopelobacteraceae; genus JACRCG01. Next base: position 40,001 of record CAYWJJ010000017.1, on the reverse strand, counting down.
TGTCAAGATAATCGCTACCCTTATTGGCAACACCCACGACAGCCACAATGCTGTCATCGGCCATTACCGGGACGGTCAGAAACCGTTTCAGGGATACATGCCCCTCCGGCAACCCCTTCTTGAGCGGATTGCGGGCGCTGAAATCGTTCAGCAGAATCGCTTTTCTCTGGCGGACCGCTTCGCCCCATATCCCGGTATTATCCAGATCATAAACCGTTTCATGTTTCTGTACCGTGCACTCCTTAATCACACCGTTCGACCAGCTGTTCAGCGTGAACTGGCGCTTCCGCTCGCTGTAGAAATAGATGTAGCCGAATTCGCTGCCGGTCAGTTGTATGACCTCGTTCAGTGCATGATCAAAAAAGCTTGCCTCATCTGCAAACGGGTGTTGGGAAATGTTGTACAGCCGGGTCATGCGGTTTTCGCTCTCCCGCAGCACAAGTTCCTGCCGGTGGAGCGTATCGGCCATGTACTGGAGATTGCCGGAAAGCTGGTTGAATTCGGCAATTGATGTCACCGGCCAGGAGCCGGACCGCTTGCCCTGGGCAAAATTATTGGCGTGAAGGGCCAGGACATCGAAACGCGCCGCCAGCTTGCGGGCCAGGTAGATCGAAGCCGCAATGGCGCAGGAGAGGGCGATCAGCAGGCAAGCCATAACGGCCCAGACCATGTTCAGCTCTGTCCGGTAAAGCGAAGCATTATTTTGCGCCACCAGCACATGCCAGTCCACTGCCGGAATCTGGAGCATGCTGCCGGTCATGCTTTCCCCGGAAAAATCAAGGCTGCCGGTGACCGGCGCATTGCTTACGATCCCTTTGCGCACCATCGCAATGTTGCCGATATTGAGCTGCTGGGCCGTATATCGGCCGTCATGGTCGGCAATGACCTGTCCTTTGTTGTCAACGATCATAATCTGCAGTTCGTTTCCGCCGCTGATCTGCTTGAGGAATTTCGTCAGGCGCCCCAGGTCCACCTCTCCGATGATGACTGCACCATCGCCCGGTACGGCATAGGCTGCGGAGAGTCCGCCGCTGATCACCGACAGGAAGGCTTCCGACCAGTGCGATTTTCTGCTCTGCATGACGTTCCGGAACAGTGAATTGCGGGAGAGATCAAGATTGACAAGATCATGGCCCTGCTTCAGCTTATCCCTGTTGATGGAGACAGCGGAGATCATGCCATCCTGATTGACGACATACAGGCTGCTCAGCGACCCGGAAGAAGCCAGCATGGCATCCAGCATGCGCTGGTAATTGTGCGATGTCATGTTCCGGTCATGGGGGATGGCGGCGGCAGCCCTGACAATGGCGATGCTGGTTTCCAGATAGCTTTCGACCTGGCTGCTTACTGCCCGCGCAATCTGCAACTGCCGGGATTCGGTATCTTTTCTGATCTGCGGCTGCAGCCAGAACAATCCGATCAGAGCTGCCACTCCGAACGGCAGGAGCATTGCCAGAATGGGCTGCAGAGTCAGTATGCGGCGCAATGAATTAACTGGCATGGTCTATTTCACCGTAACGTACTGACCGTTACGGATCACGGTCGTAAAGGTCTTCCGGTCGGCATCACCGAAACGGTTGATGGTCATTGTCTGCTGAACCCCCTGGAACGTACCTTTTCCAATGATGACATTTTTAAATGACTCGCCCTTCCTGCGGATGGAATGCGCTTCCAAAGCGACCTGCGCCGCGTCGTATCCGGCCATCCCCGCAAAGCCGGGCTCCTGCTTGAAGCGGGCCCGGTACGCTCCTAAAAAATCCAGGTAGCGTGGAGAGGTATCGTTCCGGTCCAAAAACTGGGATACGACCACCCCTTCAGAGGCCGTGCCGGCCAGTTCCGTGAAACGTTCCGTGGAAGCCCATTCCGACATTGCTATCCGTTTATGCCGGTCAAGCTTGCGAATCTGCTGGCAGATCAGTGCCGAATCCACCGCATTGGTAATGATCAGCACGGTATCGGCCTTGGATGAAAGCAGGTCCTGCACCAGGGGCTGGAAAACGGTATCCTGGCCTGACTGAAAGGTTCTGGTCAGCACGATCTTCCCGCCCAGCGCCGAAAATGCGGTGCGGAAGTCGTTCAGCCAGCTCTCGCTATAGGAGCGGTTGCCGGTGTCGTAAATGGCTGCGACGGTGCGGACGCCAAGCTTATCGGACAGGTAGCGGGCATTTTGCGAGGCATATTCGGTAGTCGTGGCAATCACCCGCAGAAAGTTGTCATCCTTGCCGCCCAGGTCGACAGTTGTCACCGTCGGGCTCAACAGAATGCTGTTCGATGCGTTGATCTGCGAAGTTACCGCCATCGCCATGCCGCTGGTCATGGGGCCGATGATCAGCTCAAGCCCCTGCCAAATCAACTCGCCCACAACCCGCTTGGCGGTTTCCGGATTCTGTTCGTCATCCCTGACAACCAGCTCCACCGCGTGGCCGTTGATGCCTCCGGCTGCGTTGCGCTGCTCCACCGCCAGCTGGACCCCGTTCCGGCCGGCAACCCCCAGGTCGGCCACCCGGCCGGAAAGGCCGCCCACAAATCCCAGCCGGACCGGTTCCGGTTTTCGGCAGGATGTCAGCATTGCCAGGGTTGCTCCGCAAATGACTAATTGAACAATGGTTATGAAACGCACAATTAATTCTCCTCATGGACAAACGGAATCCGGATATTCAGATGTTCCTGATCGCTTCTTTCAGCGTCGAAAATTTGTACGGTTTCTGGATGAAGCCGGCCAGCCCCTTGCCGACAAACTTCTGGGTGACTTCCTGCTCGTTGTAGCCGCTGCTCATGATCACCTTGACATCCGGTTTCAACCGTCGCAGTTCGCGGAAGCACTGTTCGCCGTCCATGTGCGGCATGGTCAGATCCAGGATGATGAAGCCGATGTCGTTCCGGCTTTTGAAGACTTCCAGAGCCTGGCGGCCATCGTTGGCTGTGACGACAGTGAAGCCGAGCTCCTTCAGCATCTCGGCTCCGATGCCGCGCACGGTTTCTTCATCGTCCACCAGCAGCGCTGCTCCGCTCCCCTGCCACTCGTCCTTTGCACTGTCGCAGTTGAAGATCTCGGCCGGCCTGGAACTGGCCGGCAGCAGGATTTTGAAGGTAGAGCCCTTACCCGGCTCGCTGTAGACCTTGATCGCCCCGCGGTGGCCGCGCACGATGCCCAGCACCGCCGCCATGCCCAGGCCCCGCCCGGTGAACTTGGTTGTGAAGAAGGGGTCGAACAGTTTTGTCATGGTGTCCTTGTCCATGCCGCAGCCGCTATCGGAAATTTCCAGGTAGACATACAGCCCGTCGGTTAGATTTTCATCCAGCCAGACATCTTTCAGGTAGCTGTCGTCACAGTCCATGCAGCCGGTCGTGACCGCGATCACGCCACTTCTGTCACCGATCGCTTCCGAGGCGTTGATGATCAGGTTCATGATGATCTGGCGTATCTGGGTCGCATCGGCTTCCACCGGCGGCAGCGGCTTGGTCAGATTAAAACGGAGCACGGCTTTTTTGGAGATCGAAACCTCCAGCATGTGCAGCATATCTTCCAGCAGGCGGTTCATGTCCAGGTTTTGGACCACGAACTTGCCCTTGCCGGAGTAGGCCAGCATCTGTTTGGCCAGGTCGGCGGCCTGGGAGGAGGCCTGTTCGATGCGGTGCAGGTTCTCCACCGCCGGAGATTCCCTGTTGATCCGCATCAGCGCCAGGTCGGCGTTGCCGATGATCGTGGTCAGAATGTTGTTGAAGTCGTGGGCGATGCCTCCCGCCAGCACCCCCAGGCTCTCCAGCTTCTGGGCATGCAGCAGTTGCTGTTCCAGTTTGTGACGCTCCTCCTCGGCCCGCTTGCGCTTGGTGATATCGCGGTGGATCGCCAGAACCATCTGCCGCCCGGCAAGCTCGAACAGTTTCAGGTAGATGAACACAAAGCGGCTGTCGCCAGCCTTGGTGCGATGAATGGATTCAAAGCTGGCGCTCCCTTCCCGGCGCAGTGTATCCAGCATGCCGGCTATCTCCGCCGTGCCCAGGGAGGCTTCAAAGTCCGCCACCGTCAGTGAGGCAAATTCCGCGCGGGAATAGCCCAGCAGATTATGGGCAGCCGGATTGAATTGCAGCGGCATGAGTTCCGGCGCGCCCCAGAGCACAACCCCGTCCGGCAGCTGCTCGAACAGGGTGCGATAGAGAGTTTCCGAATGCTGCAGGCGGCGGTGGGCCTCGGCCAACTGTGAATAGTTGGAGATTTCGTTGTCCAGCATCAGGCCGGCATAAACAAAGAAAGGCTGAAGCTCCTCAAAGATGCTCCCGTCGTTCAACTGCATGCCCTCCATGCAGACGGCGCCGATTTTCCGCCCCCGCGACAGCAGCGGGAAAATCCAGTTTTCTACCGCCACGAAGCCGTTTCCGGCTGGATAGGGGACTTGCATCCCCGGACCGTGGATCCGCAACGGCTCTCCAGCGGCAAGAGCCCTGACCAGATCCGGGTCGTCAAGATCCTCAAGCCGGCGGGTTGTGCCGTAAATATCGCGGAAGTACCAGGCGCCGTCCAGATGGAAGACGATAGAGATGTTGGCGGCCCCAATGGCCTGCATCAGTATCTTGAGAGTGTGTTCCAGCATGTTGTCGAGACCGGCGACGGAGCTGAGGTTTATCAGCAGCCGGTTGATCAGTTCCAGGCGTGATTTGCTCCTGGCCATCTCGGACAGCCGTATTTCCATTTCTTCCGCTGTCGAGGGGATGCTTTGAATGTCTTTGTTCATGATTTGCCCGCCTTGGCACGGCCGAAAGTTGCCGCAAGATTCTTTTCCAGCTGTTCGAGCCCGACATCCACCCAGCGCAGCTCAAGGGAGGTCGTTTCGTGTAGTCATGGAAAAACTGGCTGCTGGTTAATGAAAACGGGTCTGCAAAACAGTTTCTCATTATACCTGATTGGCGCGCCGACTCAAGGTGTTAGTGGTGATTATGTCGCTGAAACAGAATAAAAAAGGATTCCGTTTTTTGCTGGCCAACATTTCCAATCCTGGTCCGAAATCATTTTCATCCGAAACTCCGGATGGGAAACCGGATAGGAACCACCACGATTATTATTATTGCCTCCAACCAGATTTTTGCTTGACAACCAACAGCGTCTCTTGTTATTGATCTTGAAAATCAATTGCGACAAAGATTTCAGCCTTGAGAACCGGGAACGGCAGGAAGACTCAATAAGCTGAAAGCGATATTCAATATTTGCAATAGAAGAAGGGTAAAAACCATTATGTCGCTTAGACGAAGGATCACCAGTCGTGAGCTGCTGGGCGAGGCACCGGAACTGCTCATCATTCATGCCGGTGAAGAATACCATCTTCGAATTACCAAAAACGGGAAACTGATCCTCACCAAATAATCCGTACTTTGCTACGGCCCCAAGCAAGCCATGCCTGTTAAATCCGGCGCAGCCAGCCAGGAGCTTCATAGCACCGGAAGAACCACGGGCCAGGCCGCGGATTGGCACCCTGCCTAACAGATCGGAATCGGTTTCCTGCCCGCTGCCCGCTTGCCTTGATCGCAATCCCTGACCGGAGAAGGGGCGGGGTTTCTTCCTTATTGAATGTTTCCAACGGGTCATCTGGCTTGGGCAAGCCGGAGGATGATCCGACAACTATCACTCAAGTTTTGATACAGACACGGGAGAATGATTATGACACTTGGATTGGTAAACAGCGGAGAGCGGTGCGAGATCGTTGAAATCAGACATTGCGGCGGGTGCGGCGGCGGTTGTCACAACGCCGGACACGGGCATGAACATGGTGGCCTCCCTAAAAAGACCACCCGCGCCGAGCAGATCGGCCTCAGGGTCGGCAAACGGGTCGAGATGCTGAAAAACAACGGCGACCAGCTCCTGTTGCTGGTGGATGATGCGCGCATCGAGATAGATCGGCACATGGCCATGAAAATAACGGTCAGCAGGTAAAAATGAATCTGGCAACTTTGAAGCCGGGGGAACCGGGAAAGTTTGCCGGGCCGGATGCGGGAGCGCCGTTTGGATCGTGCGCCGCGGCCTGCCTGACCTTGCACCAGCTTGCCGAAGCGCTGGGTAATGCCGTTGACGCCAAGGATCCCCAACTCTACAACCACTCCCGTGACGTAGCCGAAACCGGGCGCATCCTGGCGGACGGCATGGGGCTTTCGGCCGCCGGGACCGAACTGGTCCATATCGCCGGACATCTGCACGACATCGGCAAAATCGGTATTCCCGATGCCGTTCTGAAAAAACGGGGTGTGCTGGATAAAGACGAGTGGCGCTGGATGAGCCGGCATCCTGAAATCGGGGCCGAGATCGTACGTCCGGTACTGGCCTTCAACACCAGCGGGGGGATTGCCGACATCATCCTCGGCCATCATGAGCGTTTTGACGGCAAAGGCTATCCGCACGGACTTGAGGGGAAAGCCATTCCCTTGGGAGCGCGGATCGTGGCGGTGGCTGACACGCTCTCAGCCCTGTTACGGGACCGTCCCTACCGCCGCGGGTGTTCCTTCGAAGAGGCGATTTCCGAAATCAGGCGCTGCTCAGGAACCCAGTTCGATCCCGAAGCGGTATCTGCCCTGTATAGCAGACTGGATCAAATACGGGACATGCTGCTCATCCCGGTCCCGGACAGCCCATGGCATTTTCCAGAACCTGTCGCTGGAGCTTTATACACTCCAACGGCAATCAACCAGTCGTTTCAGGACGTAAACTTATGGAATCGAGTAATTGTATGAGCCTTATTCCAGTGTTAAATCAGAGATGCCATCAAGACAACGAGGACTGAGCCGGCGGAAGCATACAATCAGTATCATGAGAAGCCGAAGACGAGCCAACCAAGACGGCGCTTTGATTTGGAATTGGAATTAACGGGAAAAACCGGGAAAGGGGGGCTGTATGTGCATAGCTTTGATCGGCGGTATGGACAGACTGGAGAAACATTACATGAATGAAGCCGGACGAGCGGGGGTTGAGCTGCAGGTCTTTACCAGATCCGAGAACAACATCGGCGCGAAGCTGAAAAAAGCCGACGCGGTGGTGATCTTCACCAACATGGTATCGCACCGGGTCAAAAAGGAAGCGATGACCGCCGCCAAATTGAATGACATTCCGGTATTCATGCATCATTCCTGCGGTGTCTGCAGCTTGAGGGATTGCCTGAACTGCATGCAGATCATCCACGACGCAGCAAGCGTCAAGGCATGCTGACCAACGGGGAGCGAATCGGTTGTGGCATGGCTGCATAATTCTATTGACATCGATTGTCATTATCCCTATTTTGTCCAAGATTAATTGTTGAAGTTCGCCTGGCAATTGCGATTTCCCAGGCGTGACCAGGCATCGGCATCAAACCGGTTCCGTTCCAATGCTGAGGTAAGCGCTTCCGGGTGAACGGCAAACCTGAACAGCTTTTTTTTGCAATCCGATTGATACGGACTTTCAAGATCACAACACGGGCCACCATCGCCATCAGCGTAGAAGGCAACAACGATCGCCAAGGAGAACGTTGCCCGTCAAGGCGCCAGGATCAGCAACCGAAAACCGATCAGAACAGAAATTAGATTATACACTTATATCCAAGCCAGCCCCGCGTATTTACTCACTTCAACGCCGCCAGCCAGGAAACTCACTCATAAGGAGAAGCTTGGCTATGCAGCGTACCATCAGATTCCCCCTAACTATTTTGAGGACAGCAACAACCCTGGCTCTAGTGGCACTGACCGCCAGCACCGCCCTGGCTGCTCCGTCCCTGTACAGCCAGAATTCTGCACAGGAAGCTTCTCCGGCTATAACCAGCATCGACGGGATCGGCGGGGAAAGCGATACTCAGATTCCCGATAGTATTACCAAGGAACACTGGGCCTACAAGTATGTCGCAGAACTGGGAGAGAAGTACGGGGCGGAGTTGCGACTCGACGAGGGGCAACCGGTCGCCAAGAATCAACTGGTGGATAAATTCATCATTGCGCTGGCCAGGATCGCTGAAACCTATGACAAGGAGGGTGGACAGTCGATTTCGCGGGACGACATGGAGAGCGCCCGCAGACTGATCATGGCGCTGGAGGATGAGCTGTTCGGCCAGTCGGCCTACCGCACCATCAGGACCACCGTCGAACAGCTGCTGACGCTGGTTGAACCGCCGGTTCCGGTCTTCAAGTACAAGCTTGGCGTGAATGGATTCGTACGTGGCGAAGGCGCGGGAAACTTAAGGCTGGCCGACATGAGCTATGCGGCGGGACGCGATGCAGGACGGCTGCTCTACCGGGTCAAGCCGTTCGTTTACTGGCATCCCAATGACTACCTGGATATCCATCTGGAAGGGCAGGGATACGGTTTTACCGGCGAGGAGTCCCGCAATTCCCATGAAGCCAACCTGTATCAGGGGTTCGTGGAAACCAAACTGCCACAAGGTGACGCTTCCGGTAAAAACCTGCTGGCCCTCAAGGCCGGACGACAGGAATTCAACTATGGCAGCGGCTTCATACTCGGCGCCGACAGTTTCTTCAACGGACTGACCTTCGACGGTGCCAGGCTCAGGATTCAGCCCTCCTTGCAGCAGCTTAACCTGCTGACGGTGGATCTTCTGGGCGGAGAATACGCCACCCCCTTTTCTGACGGCCTGAAGGGCAATCTGCTGGGGGCCTACCTGACCTACAAAGCGGCCGAGGACAGCACCCTTGAAGCATATTTTCTCCGCGACACCGGCTCGAAAGAGCGTCACTCCGGAGAACATCTGGACACGCTCGGTTTCCGCAGCACCAATGCGGTCGGCTCGTTCTGGCTGGAATACGAACTAGCTTACCAGACCGGCAAGACCTTCAACGGCACCAGCAACGACAACATCGCCGCATACGGCGGCCATGTCGACCTGACCGGCGGATTTCCGATCAGGGCTTTCGGCAACTCCTATGAAAACTCGGTTTTCCTGAGCTTTGCAATCGGTTCGGGCGACAGCAATGCCGTGAGCGGAAACGGCTCCGGCCGGGAGTTCCGCAACGGCAACAACGACACTTCGCTGGTGGGCGACATGGGCGTGGTGGGCGATCTTTCCGGCATCGACGTGGGCGAGCACCATGCCAGCGGCATGCAGGTCTATACGCTCGGCTGGGGGATCAACCTCTCCAGGAAGCTGAACTTTTCCGCCACCGGCCGCAAATTCATGGCCGACAAGGTCGAAGCCGGCTTCAGCAGGGATGTGGGGGTAGAGGCTGATTTCACTCTGACCTATACCCACAACAAGGATTACACGCTGGTCCTCGGCTATGACCATTTCTTTACCGGCAAATTTTTTCGAGACGCGGTCGGCAGCAATAAGGACATCAATTATGCCTATGCCATGCTCCAGTTCAATTACGACTGGACCAAACGCAAACGGTAAGACACCCCTTGCCGCCAAAGAAGGGGAACAAATCTAAGAGCAAATTGTTTATGGAGAGAGCCATGCGAATGATTAAAGCGCTGTGCGTGATGTTGATTGTGGCGGTAATGGCCTTGGGCGCCACCACGGAACTGCATGCCAAACCTGACTACAAGGAGATGGTCGAGGAAGTCGGCCAGTTTCTGAATGAAGCACTCAGCCAGTACAAGCAGGGAAATGTCCAGGAGGCGAAGCAAAAGGCCCAAGGGGCCTATTTCCAGGTTTATGAAAACCTGGAGGGACCGATCCGGATCAATATCTCCGCCAGACTGAACACCGAGCTGGAAGCGGAGTTCATCGCCATCCGCAAGATGATCGTGGCCAAGGAACCGGCCGGGGCCATCGAGCAGAGAATCAACGCATTCATGGCCAGACTGAGAACCTTGATTCCACAGCTGGAGGGCGGAGTCGAAATCATTGCCGAGTCCGGCGGACCCCACACACAACAGTCAGCGGCGGAAGTTAAGGAGAACGGGGCAAATATCGAACCGGTCTGGCTCAACTCCTTCGAAAACATCAAGGCAGGATTGAAGGGAGCCCTGGACGCCCATAAAAAGGGCGATGCCAAGGCCGCTTCGGAACTGGTGCTGCAGACCCAGTACGACCATTACAAGAACAGCCTGCTGGAAACCGCGGTCAGGCGCTTCGTTTCCCAGAAGAAGGATTTCGAAAACAACTCCGGCTTCACCGACGTCGCCACCATGATGCGGGACGGCAAGGCGCCGGACCAGGTCGAGGCGAGGATCTCGGTCCTGCTGGCCGGCTTGCAGGGGGATCTGCCCGGTCTGCAGATTATCGATGGAGCCGTTTCGAAACGCGAGGCCGGAAAGCCGGCCGAGACGGGTGCGCCCGCCAAGGACTGGAGCAAAGTCACGGCCGAGCTGTTCGACGGGATCGACAAGGCGCTGGTGATCTATGAAAACGGGGATGCGAAGAGCGCGATCCTGGCCGTGCAGGATTCCTATTTCGACCTGTTCGAGGGGAGCGGAATGGAGTCCAAACTGGGCGCCCGGGATGTGAACTTCAAGGCCAGGCTGGAGGGGCATTTCAGCATGATCGTCGCCAAGATGAAAAGCGGCGCTCCCGGCGATGATATCAGGGGGATGCTGACACCCATGCGGGCCGACTTCGACAAGGCGGCCGCCATGCTCGGCAAGGGGCAGGAGTCCGACGCGACGCTGTTCTTCTATTCCCTGATGATTATCCTGCGGGAGGGGATCGAGGCGATCCTGATCATATCGGCAATCATCGCCTACCTGGCCAAGACCGGCAACCGCGACAAGCTCAAGGTGATCTACAACGGCTGTATCTCGGCCATCGTGCTGAGCGGGATCACGGCGGTCCTGGTGAAATGGGTTTTCAAGACCTCCGCCGCCAGCCGGGAAACCATGGAAGGTGCAACCATGCTGATCGCGGCGGTGGTCCTGTTCAGCGTCAGCTACTGGTTGGTCTCCAAGGCCAATGCACAGAAATGGAGCGCCTATATCAAGGACAAGGTCGGCAGTTCCATTTCGGCCAACTCGCTACGGGCGCTCTGGGTGGCGGCGTTTCTGGCCGTATACCGCGAAGGGGCCGAAATGGTGCTCTTCTACCAGGCTCTGGTGGCCGATTCATCGACCTCGACCGGCCTGACGGCCATCACCGGCGGTTTCCTGGCCGGCTGCATCCTGCTGGTGGCCGTGTATATCGCCATGAGCCGCGGCGCGATGAAGCTCCCGATCAAGCCGTTCTTCCTGTTCACCGGGGCGCTGCTCTATTACATGGCCTTCGTATTCACCGGCAAGGGGGTAGCCGAGCTGATCTCGGGCAAGGTATTCCAGCCGACCCTGGTTTCCTGGATGCCCACCATTGAGTTTGTGGGTATCTATCCCTATCTCCAGACCCTGGTTCCGCAGCTGGCCATCGTGCTAGCCGCCGTTGCCGGAGCGGTGGTGATGAGCAGAAACAAGTATGTCGCGACGGCGGCAGCGAAAGGTTAAATCTAAAACAAACCGGCATTGCCGAAACCTGAACATCAAAAAACCAAATTGGAGGGAGTCAAGATGAAGAAGCTGATTTTATTGTGCACACTGTTGGGACTGCTGACGGCCACTGGAGCCATGGCCTTCGAGGAGAAGATCAAGGAGTATCCGATCGACGTGGAAAAAGTCATCAACCGCATGAAGATCGCCGCCGTCTACCTCAAACCGATCGACATGGAACCGAGGGGCTCCGATCTGGCCGCCTCCCAGGCCGATGTCCATCTGGAGGCTGATATCCATGCCGCACCGGGCAACCTGAACGGTTTCGGCGCCGGGGAGTGGATTCCCTACCTGACCATCACCTACAAACTGGAGAACCTGGACACCGGTGCCAGGAAGGAAGGCAAGTTCATGCCGATGGTGGCCAAGGACGGCCCGCATTACGGCAGCAACGTCAAGATGCTGGGACCCGGAAACTACAAGGTTTCCTACACGATCGAGCCGCCCATCAAGCAGGGTTTCGGCCGGCATACCGATACCGCCACCGGCGTCGGCAAGTGGTTCCAGCCCTTCACGGTCGATTACAAGTTCAAGTACGTGCCGCTCAAGTAGTACCAAAATCCAACCCCCCTCCATCCCCCCTTATCAGGGGGGAAGCTTTTAAGCCTCCCCTGATAAGGGGCGGTTTGGAGGGGTTAGATGTTGAACGGAGAAGAAGATGCTTGCCTATCTGGTGAATTTTATCCATTCCTTTGTCCCGTTGGCGCTGGTGACCGGGCTGCTGCTGGCCCTGGCGGCCAAGCCAGACGGGACAAAACCGTATGGCACCCTGGCCACCGCCATTGCCTGCGGGGTACTGGCCGGTTTCGTCCTCCATCCGCTGGCCCTGCGCCAGGAGATGGCCACGGCCGCCCGCACCGCCCTGAACGGCACGGCGCTCACGGCGGGAGTGCTGAATGCCGCGCTGATGCTCCTTCCCCCAAACCGTTCCCGGGTTTGGGGCATCGTCGTGCAGTGGGTAGCGGTCTTCTTCAGCGCGCTGCTGGCTGCAACCTCGGCCTACACCTTTTCCCTCTTCATCGCCGAACAGACCATCTCCGGCAGCTCGGTCCTTAACACGGAGCTGATCATGAACGTGGCAGGGATTCTGAGCGGACTCTCGCTGACCGCATTCCTGATTCCTCTGACCGCCCGCCTGGGTTCACGCAACGGGAAATGGGCCGTCAGCGCCATCCTGCTGTCCGCCACGGCGCTACTGGCGCTGCGCTGGTCCGCCGACCTGCTGCTGGGGGCGATGCGGCTGGAACTGATCGAATTGACCAGTGTCCGGGTTTCGGTTGTTGCCAAGATCGGCAAATACGCCGGCCTGTTTTCCTATTTCCAGCTGTTGATGGTGGCTCTGCTGGCCCTGGCCTTTTTTCGGAAGCGCCCGGTGGCCACGGCTGTTGAACTGGCCGGGATGGGACCGGCCGAGCGCCGGAAAACGCGTAACGTGGTGTTGTTGGAGCTGCGCTGGTTCAGGGGCGCCCTGGCTTCGCTGCTGATTCTGCTGACGCTGCTGCTGTACCATGACCTCTATGCATCGCGTCCCCCCAGGATATCCGCACCGGTCATGTTGACACCCGCTCCGGATGGACAGCTCAAGGTCGCGATCGCAGCCCTGGCCGACGGCAAACTCCATCGTTACGCCTATGTGACCGAAGACGGGCACGTGGTGCGTTTCGTCCTGATCAACCGCTCCGGAGGCAAAAAGATCGGCGTGGTCTACGATGCCTGCATGCTCTGCGGCGACATGGGCTATCTGCAGGAAAAGAACGAGGTCATCTGTATCGCCTGCAACGTCAGAATCTTCATCCCCTCCATCGGCAAGGCCGGCGGATGCAACCCGATTCCGCTGCCCCATTTGATCGAAGGTGGCTATGTAGCGGTAAGCGTAGCAGAGCTGGACAAGGGCGCCAAATATTTCTCCGAGGTGGTCACCGTCAAGGTCAAGGACCCGGTCAGCGGCAAGCAACTGATCAGCCGCGAGGCACTTCATCGCGATGAATACAAGGGGCGGACCTACTTTTTCGAATCGGCCGAGTCGCTGGAGCGCTTCAGGGCCAACCCCGAGAAGTACATCGGGGAAAAGGAATCACGCTATTACAGAACACAGGGCTTCCAGGGGGCATAAACCATGTTTTTTCGCATGCTAAGACAATCCTTTTTCCGCGGCCGGCGGCGAAAGGCGCTGGCAACCGCCACCATCGTTCTGTCGGCCAGCCTGATCACGGCTCTGATGAACATCTCCATCGACGTGGGCGACAAGATGTCGCGGGAGATGAAATCCTATGGAGCCAACATCAGCGTGGTCCCCAAGAGCGAAGCCATTCCACTGGAGATCGGCGGCGTCGATTACAATCCGCTCAAGGATCGGGTCTTCATCAACGAAGCCGACCTGCCCAAGATCAAGGAAATCTTCTGGCACAACAACATCGTCGGGTTCGCCCCCTTTCTGAAGACCCCGGTGGAAATTGCCGGCCGGGATAAAAAACGCATCAACCTGATCGGCACTTATTTCGACCGGCAGGTCCCGATTTCAGGGGATGACGAGTACCGGACCGGCATAAGGCTGGTCTCCCCCTATTGGCAGGTCAAGGGAGAGTGGCCGCTCGATCAGGGAGCGCAGCAGGGCGAGGTCCTGGTCGGTGCTCTGCTGGCGCGGGAGTTGAGCCTGAAGGCCGGCGACCGGCTAACGGTCCGGTCGGGTGACAGGGAGCCCCGGGAAGAAAACTTCGTGGTCAGGGGAATCCTCACCACCGGCGGCGCCGAGGAAAACGCGCTGGTGGCGCCCCTGGCGACGGTGCAGCGGCTGGCCGGCCTGGCCGGCCGGGTCCAGTCGGTCAGCGTCAGCGCGTTGACCGTCCCGGAGGACCGGCTTTCGCGCAAAGCCCGACACAGCGCCGACAGCCTGGATTCGGCCGAATACGACCGCTGGTACTGCACCGCCTATGTCAGCTCGGTCTCGCTGCAGATCGAGGAGGCGATCCCGAACGTCACCTCCCGCCCGATCTGGCAGGTGGCGGCCGGCGAAGGGGCGGTGGTCAACAAGATCCAGCTGCTGATGATCGTCGTGACGATCGCCGCCTTCATCGCCTCCGGCCTGGGCATCTCGTCCCTGATGGTGACCACCATCATGGAACGGGCCCGCGAGATCGGCCTGATGAAGGCACTTGGAGCGGCCAACCGGGAGGTCTATCTGCTCTTCCTGAGCGAATCAGCCGTGGTCGGCGTCGTGGGGGGACTTTTGGGGTGCCTGGCCGGGGCCGGACTGTCGCAGATCATCGGCCTGTCCATCTTCGGCTCCACCGTCTCCTTCAACCCGATCGTCATTCCGGTCAACATCGCCGTTTCTGTGCTGATAGCACTTTCCGGATCGCTGATGCCATCCCGGCTGATAACGAAACTCTACCCCGCGGAGGTGCTCCATGGCAGGAGATAGCCGCTCCGACACCACCCGGACCGCCATGTTCCTGCGGATCCTGTTCAAATCCCTCAAGGTCCGCAAGAATCGGGTATTCATCACCTTTTTTTCGATCATGATCGGCGCATCGATCATCACCGCCCTGGCCAGCATCTACTTTGACATTTCGGCCAAGATGAGCCGCGAGCTGAGGGCCTACGGGGCTAACTTCTTCATCGGGCCGGCTGCGGCCGGAGGGGAGCGGAGCGTCGAAAACGCCGTCATCGCCAAGGCCATTGCAATGGTTCCGGCGGACAGGCTGGCCGGCGCTTCCGCACACCTCTACGGCGTGGTGCGGCTGGATCTGGGTAATGCGGTCCTGGCCGGGGTGGACTTTGCCGGACTGAAACGACTCTCCCCCTACTGGCAGGTGGAGGGTAAATGGATCACGATCGATTTCGATGAGGATTCCTGCATGATCGGCAAAACCCTGGCCAAAAAGATGGAGCTGAAGGTCGGCGACTCGGTCAACGTGATCAGGAACGAAACCGGTTTTCAGAAAGCGCTTACGATCAAGGGCATCGCCGAAACCGGACAAGCGGAGGACGAGCAGATCTTCGTCAATCTGCCCCTGGCTGACAGGATCCTGGGGAGCGCCGGCCGGGTCAACCATGCCATGCTGAGCATCGTTAGCGAAGGAACCGACATCGACGGCCTGGCGGCACGGATACAGGCAGCGCTGCCGGAGCTGGATGCCAAGCCGATCCGCAAGGTGTCCTATTCCGAGGGGAGAATCCTGGAGAAGATCAAGGGGCTGATGGCGATCATCGCCGTGATCATCCTGACCGTCACCACCCTGTGCGTCATGACGACCCTGATCACGGTGGTTTCGGAGCGCACCCGCGAAATCGGACTGATGAAGGCCATCGGTGCCGAGGATCGGGAGATCGTGCTGCAGTTTCTGGCTGAAACCCTGATCATCGGGCTGGCCGGGGTGGCAGCCGGACTGGTGGCCGGTTTTGCGCTAGCCCAGCTGCTTGGCCAGGCGGTCTTCGGTTCCGCCATTGCCTTCCGCCCGATCGTGCTGCCTATGACGCTGGTTCCGTCGATCCTGGCTTCGCTGCTGGCGGCGGCCCTGCCGGTGCGGATGGCGGTCAGGATCGTCCCGGCCAAGGTGTTGAAGGAAGATTGAACTTGAAAACGGCAGTCAGCCACAGAGGACACAGAGGAATTACAATATAGAACTTTTTTAGAATCACTTTTACAGGGAAAGATTTTGAGTTGTAACAGACTTGGTTTTCTCTGAGAACTCTGTGTCCTCTGTGGCAAAATGATTTTTAAGGTTAGCAATACAAGGAGACAAAAGATGGCAAAGATAGTCCTGGAAACCAGGGGGCTGACCAAGCGCTACGGCAGTGTCACCCCGCTGGACAGCATCGACATGCAGGTGCATGAAGGGGAATGGGTCGCGATCATGGGACCGTCCGGTTCCGGCAAGACCACCATGCTGAACCTGCTCTCCTGCCTGGATGCCCCCAGCGAAGGGGAATACATCCTGGACGGGGTCGCGACCGCCACCCTGGCCGAGAAGCAACGCGTGGCGGTCAGGCGGGAAAAGATCGGCCTGATCTTCCAGCAGTTCCACCTGGTGCCCTATCTGACCGCCCTGGAGAACGTCATGCTGGCCCAGTACTACCACAGCATGATCGACAGCAAGGATGCGGAGCAGGCCCTGCTCCACGTCGGGCTGGGACACCGGATCGGCCATTTGCCCTCCCAGCTTTCCGGCGGAGAACAGCAGCGGGTCTGCATCGCCCGGGCGCTGATCAACCAGCCCGCCATCATCCTGGCCGACGAACCGACCGGCAACCTGGATGAGGCCAACGAAGAGGTTGTTCTGGAGCTCTTCCAGGGGCTGCACCGCGAGGGGCGCACAATCATCCTGGTCACCCACAATCCGGAGCTGGCCCAATTCGCGGACCGGGTCGTCAGGCTGCAGCACGGGAGGGTCCAGCACGATGCGCATGCCTGAGCGGATTATCAGGGGACGACAGGTGCTGCTCGCCACACTATTGGCATCCGTGCTGCTGTGTTCCGGCTGCGTCAAGGAGCAGAAATGGGAAAGCGGTTCCCAGGCCCCGCAGATCAGCGTTCTCGATCTGCAGGACGCAACGGTGAAACTCTCCGACTTCAAGGGCAAAGTGGTTGTGCTCCGCTTCTGGGAAACCGGCTGCAAAGCCTGTGTCGCCGAAATGCCCGCACTGGACCGGTTCAGGAAAAAATATACCGATAACGACCTGGCGGTACTCGGGGTAAACCTGGGCGCTTCAAAGGAGCTGGTGGGAGAATTTGCCCAAAAGCTGAACATCTCCTATCCGCTCCTGCTCGACCCGGCTCTGATTGCCGCAAATAAATATTCGGTCCGGGCAGTACCGACAACTTTTTTTATCGACCGCAGCGGAAAGGCGCGCTCGGTTATAGCCGGAGAAATACCGCAGAAAGAGTTTGATAAAATTGTCGGGAAGTTATTGTGATCGTCCGACTGGGTGTTCCGCCATTTGAAAGTTTCAAATGCTTTTATCATGATCATGCACAAGAAAAGGGCGCCCGAATCGGGCGCCCTTTTTGATTCTGCTATTTTTCTACTCTAGCGCATCAGCTCAAAGAAGCGATCCTCGCAGGTTTCATCCTTGATGTCGATGAACTTGTTGCAGATCTCGGTCATCATGTTGACCACCCTCTTACACAATCAATATTTTTACTATATTACAACAACTTATGAGTATCAAAAAGTATTTGCCGGCTACGAAGTACACCGGAAACACACTTTGGACTCCACTCGACACAAAAGAGAGGAGTTTTATGGATTACTTGGCACTACCACCGCGAATTAAACTTCCAAAAAGTCTGCGTTCCGGGCAACCCTTACAAGGCTGCCCGAAACAACAGAGCCTTTGACTACTTTGACAGACTTTTCAGTGCATCGCTCAGCAATGATAAGGCTTTCTGAGGGTTGTGTGCGCCGTAGCTGCGATCATTTTTAACAATTGCCAACAGATTCCCTGCAACTATTGCATTTTTATTTTTCTTTGATGAAGCAAGTGCTTTCTCTACTTCAGCAATTTTTATCTTGATCCCTACTTGGCTTTGGATGCTGGATGTACCTTTAGCTGTTTTGTCGGCGCCGCTATGGCAGGTGTCGCAGCTGGACTTCATTTTGAGTTTATCGGCAGCCTGAGGCGAGACCACTGCAAAAGTGTGTGAGCTTACATCCCAATGATCCTTGCTCTTCGGTGTTGCATCGGAGCGATTGGCAATTTTGGCCATATGGCAGTCGATGCACCTGACACCAGATTTCTCCATGGCGCTTCCGGCATAAAACTCACTGCTTGCCTTATGGCATTGAACACACAGAGAGTTTTTGTCGCCCCTGACCTGAGAGATGCCTTTCTGGGCTGAATGGGTGTCATGGCAGGTAATGCAAGTTACGCCTGCCTTGGTGTGACCGCTGAACTGGACATCGTGGTACTGCTGCCGGTTTTTGCTGGAAAACCCGTTAGACCAGAAGTTTTTCCGATTTGCCGAGTAAGTCCAGAATGTGACTCGTTGTGCCAGATCGGTATTACCTGGCTTGAACCCCTGAGGGAAGGACAATTCTTTCTCGGGTTTATTGGTTATGCGTGAATGGCACTGACCGCAGAGCTGGTCCTGCTGCGCAGCATTAAGTTGTGCAGGATTGACGATATCATTTTTATTCTTAGTAGTTGCATGTACACTACCCGGCCCGTGACAGGCTTCACAGCCAATTCCCAGTTCGATTTTCTGGCCTACCCACTTGCCGCTGTCCTTATTTTTAGCAACAGTGAAGCCTGTGGTGTGGCAACCATCACAGGTAGCGTCACCGGTCTTTGTTTTGGGCATTTCTTCCGGTCGCTTAGGTCGTCCGTCAGGAGTACCGTCGGCAGCCCACCACATATCGTTGAATGGCTTGGTGGTCCACTGGCTATCCTCGACAATCCAACGCATGGGCGTAGGGTAATAGACGTTGCCTACCTGGGCTTCAAAGTGCTGGTTCCAGTTTCCGCCAAATACGTAGGCAATCGAGTAGGTCTGATTGTTTGTCGGGTTGTCTTTGTCCAGAAGAGTAAAACTGAAGCTGTCTCCATCTCGGTTCAGCCTGATGGTAGGGGAAATTTTCACCTTTTTTTTGTCGGGCGTTTCCACCTCGACATCTCTGTAGGTGATTTCCTTGCCGGCAAAGTCAGCAATGACAATGCCCGGCTGAACTGAGCGATGCATATTGGCGTGCCAGGTTTGTTTCCACTCCGCGTGGTCATCTTTGTGGCAACTGGCGCATGTTTTAGAACCAACGTACTTTGCATTTTTCAGGGCGTCACTGACAACCAGCGGTTCTTTTGCTG
Organism: uncultured Geobacter sp.; assembly: GCA_964458105.1. Taxonomy (GTDB): domain Bacteria; phylum Desulfobacterota; class Desulfuromonadia; order Geobacterales; family Pseudopelobacteraceae; genus JACRCG01. The sequence continues at coordinate 20,779 of CAYWJJ010000017.1, read as the reverse complement.
CGAGTGGCAAGGATTTACCAGGAGTTGACTCATACGCCAGAGCTATTCCTGTTGAAACTCCAGCCATAATGAGCAATCCGGACACCAGTATCTTACTTCCCATCTTTGCCATGCATTTCTCCTTTTTGTTTAAGATGTAGTGATTGTTGCTTTTGATGCATAGAGCATCTCCATAATGCTCATACCTTTTTCAAGAGCTTCGTGGTCGTTTTGCGCTGTCCTTCTGACTCCATCAAGGATCCCTCTCAGGCCATCAGCAGCGGAATTACGGTATTTTTCATCATTCAAATCCAGTTGGTGGATGATTTCGCCGATGGTGACGAGCGCCTTGTCTTTTAATAGGAATGCTTTGAGCAATACTTCAAAAGTGCACAGATCTCCAACGTGAGTGAACTCTCCACCTACGATGTCGTAAGCGATAGTATTCTTGTCGAGATGCCCGAGACTGTTTCCGTCTGCAAAACCAAATGTGGGAGTCTTGTCGATAAATCGTTTAATCAGCCATGCTGATGCCATTCTGTCTATAAACGGCTTACTTCTGGTTACCCAGAGCCTGCCTTGATAGTCGGCAACATTCCGCACGACAACTTCAGCCGGAATGATGATGTTATCTTCGCCAGTCAGTGCCGCAAGTGCCGTGTTTATAGTGTCCAATCTCTTTTCCAACTCTTTGCGCATATCGGAATAGAAAAAATCTGTTTTCACAATGCCTTGAAAATCTTTTTCGATTTTGCGCAATTCTTCCTTAAGATTTTTGCCAATCAACGAGTCAACAGACTTTTTGGCGTTACGGATTTTGTCGGCCAAATCATCAAGTCTATTATCGATTTCCTGGTAGTCCTTGACCCTGTTTTGATTAAACATTACGATAATTTCAGCATCTTTCATGGTTTCGATTTTCTCGATCTTGACAAATGCCGCTTCGCCATCCATGGCAATGACACTGGATACCAGCCATTGGAAAAACTCATAATGGTCATCGCTGTCGGGAAGGATATAGATGGAGCCTTTGAACTGCACGGCCCCGGCCTTTGTCAGCATCCGCCAGACTTTCATCCTGATATTCACCGGCTTGGAAGGTACGCTGTAGAAGAAGAGCAGCCAGTTTTTTACGTGTATTTCTTGCGGGTGACGTGGACTCTTCATTGTTTTCTATACCTCCCTTCCCGTTTAAGAGCCTCTTGTTTTCCTGCCACATGTAGAGCATGATACATAATATAACAGACGTTACATTGTTGTTCAACGAAAATGATTGCCACTTTTCGAGAACCGTGAAACTAGCATGGGCAGAAAGGATATGAGGCGATGATATGGAAAACAATGACAGGCAAATTATCGATACTGCTACTCTACCAACGAATAAGGTAAAGTTGCGGGATCTTGTACTGTACTTTCTCCGCCTTGGCGCTTCAGGTTTTGGTGGGCCGATAGCGCTTGCAGGATACATGCAGCGGGACTTGATACCGCACGGCTGGATATCGGAAGAAGAATATATGCAAGGGTTGGCATTCTAGCAGATTGCGAAAAGGGACTCATTCGAGTCCCTTTTCGTTAAAAACACTGTACAGTTTATACGTTTAATATTTTTGAGTTGTTACCTCATCAACTCAAAGTACTGATCCTCGCAGGTCTCATCCTTGATGTCGATGAACTTGTTGCAGATCTCGGTCACCATATTAATGACGCCCTGGTAGCCGACCAGCGGATAGCGGTGCTTGTTGACCCGGTCGAAAATCGGGAAGCCGAAGCGGAACAGCGGCACCTTGGCGTCGCGGGCGGCGAACTTGCCGTGGCTGTCGCCGATCACTGCATCGACCGGATCGGTCACCAGCAGGCTCCTCAAGTGCCAGAGGTCCTTGTTCATGTAGATCTTGCAGCCCTGGCCGTAGGTCGAGCCGTCCAGCAGAGCCTGCAGTTCCTTCTCGATCTTCTTGGTGCCGCGGCTGCAGAGGATGTGGTGCGGTACGGCGCCCATCTCCAGCAGGAAGGAAACATAACCCATCAGGTAATCCGGATCGCCGTAGACGGCAAACTTCTTGCCGTGCATGTACTGGTGCGAGTCGGTCAACGCATCCACCGCACGGCCGCGCTCGTTCCTGATCGAAGCCGGAACTTCCTTGCCGAACAGCTCGGCCACTTTCATGATAAAGGCGTCGGTCTTCTCGATCCCGATCGGCATCGGCATCGAGACATGCTTGCCGGAGTAGTTGTCCTTGATCCAGCCGAAGGTTTTGGGAGTCGCATAGGGTCCCAGCGTGATGGTGGCCTTGCCGTTGATCGAGTCGGCGGCGTCATCCAGCTTGGTGCCGCCGGCATAAACATGGTAGCTGCCGTCGCAGGGCGAATCGAAGGTGTCGGAGATGTCGGCCAGAATCGTGCTGGGGACGCCGAACTCCTTCAGGATGCGCTTGTATTCGCGATAATCGCCGGTATTGAAGTCGCAGCCTGGAATCAGGTTCAGTTTGCCGGTACAGCGTCCCTCGACCTGTTTCCCCTCGGTCAGGGTCTGCAGGATCGAAACCAGCATCGAGTCATAGCCGTGAATATGGGTGCCGTTGAAGCTGGGGGTGTTGGCATAGGGAACCGGCAACTCCTTGGGAACGCAAGCTTTCTGTTTGGCGTTCTTGATGAAGGCGGTCAGGTCGTCGCCGATGACTTCCGGCATGCAGGAGGTGAAAACCGCGATCATCTTCGGCTTGTAAATGGCGTTGGCGTTTTCCAGGCCTTCATGCAGGTTGTTCTGGCCGCCGAACACCGCGCCGTCCTCAGTCATCGAGTCCGACACCGCCGGAGCCGGCTCGCGGAAGTGGCGGTTGAGGGTCGAGCGGTAGTAGGAGGCGCAGCCCTGCGACCCATGCACGAAAGGGAGCGTCCCTTCAAAACCGTGTGCGGCCAACTGGGCGCCCAACGGCTGGCAGGCATGGGCCGGGTTGATCACCAGCGCCTGACGGGCAAAGTTTTTCTCTTTGTATTCTTCCGTATCGATCCAGTTTTTAACCCGCTCAATCTCTTCCGGCGTTGTTTCGACTATTTTTTTAACCTCGAGTCCTAGTAGGTTTGACATGATATTCTCCTTTGGGCCGGAAACTCATCCGTTACACAGCCGATAGTTTAGGGTCAAGGGGCAAGGGTCAGGGATCAAGGGTGTGGACTTTACTTGCCCCTTGCCCCTTGCCCCTGTTTTCTCCTAAAAGGGACTTTTTACCAGTTTCCAGGTCGGGCTGTTGATCGCCATGTCTATATCCCTGGCAAAAACTTCAAAGCCTTTGTAACCGTGGTAAGGACCGGAATAATCCCAGCTGTGCATCTGACGGAACGGGATGCCCATCTTCTGGAAAACATACTTTTCCTTGATGCCCGAGCCGATCAGGTCCGGCTTGAGTGCATCGGCGAACTTCTCGAACTCGAACTCGGAGGGGTCGTCATAGACCACGGTGGCATCCGGCATTTCCGGGGCGGTACGGTCGTAGTCGTCGGTGTGGGCAAACTCGTAACCGGAGCCGACGCAATCCATGCCCAGATCCTCATAAGCGCCGATGGTGTGACGCGGCCGGAGACCACCCACCAGCAGCATGACTTTCTTGCCGTCCAGGCGCGGCTTGTACTCGTCGACGATGGCCTGCATGATCGGGTCATACTTGGCAATAACCGCCTCAACCTTCTCCTTGATGTGATCGTCGAACAGTTCGGCCAGCGCCCGAAGACTCTGCTTGATCTTGGTCGGACCGAAGAAGTTCAGCTCGATCCATGGAATACCGAATTTCTCTTCCATGACCTTGCACATGTAGTTCATGGAGCGGTAGCAGTGGATTACGTTGAGCTTGACGGTATGGGTGGCGGCAATCTTTTCCAATTCGCCGTCGCCGGTCCAGACCGCCTTGACGTTGAAACCGCACTCCTCCAGGAGCGGCTTGGTCGACCAGGCATCGCCGCCGATGTTGTATTCGCCGATCAGGGCGATGTCATAGGGGCTTTCCGGTTCGGCGAACTCTCGCGTACCGATGATGTAGTCGCGAATGGTATCGTTACTGATGTGATGGCCAAGCGACTGGGAAACTCCGCGGAAACCTTCGCAGTTGCAGGGAATGATCGGAATGTCCAGGTCCTTGGCGGACTGCTTGGCAACCGAGTTGATATCGTCGCCGATCAGGCCGACCGGGCATTCGGACAGGACCGAGATGCCCTTGGCCAACGGGAACAGGTCATGGGCCTCTTCCAGCAGAGTCTTGAGCTTCTTGTCGCCACCGTAGACGATGTCCTTTTCCTGGAAGTCGGAGGTGAACTGCATCGCGAAGTTGGTGACGCCGGTGATGCCGCTCATCATGTTGCGGCGCGTGCCCCAGGAGTACCAGCCGCAGCCGACCGGGCCGTGGGAAACATGCACCATGTCGCGGATCGGGCCCCAGACAACCCCTTTGGCACCGGCGTAGGCGCAGCCGCGGGCACTCATCACACCTGGAACGGTTTTCTTGTTGGACTTGACGCTGGCGCAGCCGGAGGCGGCATCATTGGGCGCCAGGTGCGGGGCGCGCTTCTTTCTGGCTTTCTCGGGATAAACCGACAGGGCCTCGTCGATCATGGCCTGGGTCGATTCCTTGGTTATGCCTTCAATTTTTCGTATTTTGTCTGACATGGAAAACTCTCCTTTTTAGGGTCAAGGGACTTTTTTGTGGGTCAAGGGTCAAGGGTCAAGGGTCAAGGGTCAAGGAAAAATGTATTATGCTTCTACTTGCCCCTTGCCCCTGGCTCCTTGACCCTGTTTTATCTACGCTGCCTTTTCTGCCACACCCACGACGCTCTCATCCTCAGCTTCCATGATGCCGTACTCCATCAGCAGGTCTTCCAGCTCTTCCATCTCCAGCGGGGTCGGAATTACCAGCATCTTGTTCTCAGAAATTTTACGGGCCAGTTCGCGATACTCCTGGGCCTGTTTGTGCTCGGGTGAATATTCGATAACGGTCATGCGGCGCATTTCTGCACGCTGAACCTGGTTGTCTCGGGGCACGAAGTGAATCATCTGGGTGCTCAGTTTGGCTGCCAGGGCGCTGACCAGCTCGAATTCCTTATCGGTCTTACGGGCGTTGCAGATCAGACCGGCCAGACGGACCTTGCCGGAAGATGCGTATTTCAGAATACCTTTGGCGATGTTGTTGGCGGCGTACATGGCCATCATTTCACCGGAGCATACAATGTAGATTTCTTCGGCTTTGCCTTCACGGATCGGCATTGCGAACCCGCCGCAGACAACGTCGCCCAAAACATCATAGAATACAAAGTCAAGATCATCGGTATACGCGCCGTTCTCTTCCAGGAAGTTAATGGCTGTGATAACACCACGACCGGCGCAACCGACACCCGGCTCGGGTCCACCGGATTCAACGCACTTGGTGTCGCCGTAGCCGACCTTCATGACATCTTCCAACTCCAGATCCTCAACGGTACCCTTTTCGCGAACCAGGTCCATGACGGTGTTCTGGGCTTTTGCATGTAGAATCAGGCGGGTTGAATCAGCCTTGGGGTCGCAACCAACGATCATGACCTTCTTGCCGAGGTAGGCCAGGCCTGCCACCGTGTTCTGAGTTGTGGTTGATTTACCGATACCGCCTTTTCCGTAAATTGCGATCTGTCTCATTGTGTTACTCCTTTCGGTCACTAATCTGTGCCAGTGGTTTTTTTTCGGGGCAATAAAAAAGGCGCCCCATTCCTTTGAATGGCGGCGCCTTTGCCGGGTCATATTAATTGTTTGCTACGTGATTATTGGCTGGTCCCTGTCTATGTCATTGAACTAGCATATGCCGTGCCAAAGATACTTATTCATTATATTTCAACACATTAACTATAAGTGCCGCAAAAAAAGGCTTATTTTAATGATCCATCAGGAGGTTAGTCTGCCGAGTCAAAACGCAAATGCCTTTTTTTTAGTCACCACAGTTGCTTCGGCAGTATGCACAAACTGAATCAAGCGCATCGGTTGACACGTTTCATTCTGACCATGTGAAACGGCAGCATAGTTGCATGCCGCCGTGCAATTAGAAACTATGGGATATGGAGACAATCATGGATAAAGTAGCTCCTCTTGACAGGGACACGGCCAAAAAGCTATTCGACCATTACCGCAAACAGCACGCCGGTATCCGCAACAAACCGGAGATGGCTTCGATCTGTCTGATCTGCGGCTCCATTCATATCGCTCCCAAGGATGGTAATGACAGGAAGCTTTACTGCATCAACTGCGGCTGTGCATCCGGGGATCATCACTGAAAATAAGGGAGGAACAATGCAACAGGGACGCAAGCCGGATCGCTACGTATCATTTGAGGGTATTGAAGGGGACAAAAACTCCCGGGAGCTGATTGACATGTTGCGCCGGCATATCGACATCCCACACAAGTCCGACCGCTTCTGGGAGCTGTTCAAGGAAAAACTGGCACGGGTCGGCCAGCCGGATCTGAATGGGGGCCGCTGCCTGGACGAGCTGTTTTTGATACATTCCTATATCAACAACATCAGGGAGCTGTTCGAACAGTACGACGACCAGCCGGCCCTGGCTCTGCTGGAACGGATCGAAACCGAAAGCTGCTGAACCGGCCAGGCCGAATCCCGTTAGAGATGCGGCCTGGCAAATAACCTCTATGCAGCTTCCACCACGCCTACGTTGGCTTCATCATCCGCTTCCATGATCCCGAACTCCATCAGTAAATCTTCCAGCTCTTCCATCTCCAGCGGTTTCGGAATGACCAGCATCTTGTTATCGTTGATCTTCTGGGCCAGGGTGCGGTATTCCTGGGCCTGGGGATGTTCCGGCGAATATTCGATGACCGTCATGCGGCGCATTTCGGCCCGCTGAACCTGGTTGTCGCGCGGTACGAAATGGATCATCTGGGTGCCCAGTTTTTCGGCCAGAGCTGAGACCAGCTCAAACTCCTTGTCGGTCTTTCTGGCGTTGCAGATCAATCCGGCCAGACGCACCTTTCCTGATGTGGCGTATTTAAGGATACCCTTGGCGATGTTATTGGCTGCATACATGGCCATCATTTCGCCGGAACAGACGATATAGATCTCTTCAGCTTTTCCTTCACGGATCGGCATGGCAAAGCCGCCACAGACAACGTCGCCAAGAACGTCATAAAAAACAAAATCCAGGTCATCGGTATAAGCGCCGTTCTCCTCAAGAAAATTGATAGCGGTGATAACGCCGCGACCGGCACACCCGACACCCGGCTCAGGACCGCCGGACTCAACACACTTGATATCTCCGTAACCGATCTTCATCACGCTATCAAGTTCCAAGTCTTCAACTGTTCCTAATTCGCGCACCAGATCCATGACTGTGTTCTGGGCCTTGGCATGCAGGATCAGGCGGGTGGAGTCGGCCTTGGGATCGCATCCGACGATCATGATTTTTTTGCCTAAAGCCGCCAGACCAGCCACAGTGTTCTGGGTTGTGGTTGACTTGCCGATGCCGCCTTTTCCATAAATCGCAATCTGTCTCATGTGAATCTCCCTCGTCCTTCGAAGTGGACGCCAGCATGTATCGGGGCAGCGAAAGAGGCGCCTCATGATGGCGGCGCTGCCGTCATGATCCCCGGCCTGTTGAGCCGCGTGCTCCATTCATTTTTGATAACTAAGTTCCAACCAATCAATGGATAAAAAAACGCCCCGCATCTCATGACTGAGAGCGGGGCGAGGATGCCTGGTTGACAGAGTTTGATGGTTGTTGTGGTGACGTTTCTTCCTGTCACCATACTTAACTGTTTTACACAATCTATGCCAACCGCCGACAACAACCGCTGAGCCTTTAATTCTGTGCTGTCAGAAGGTTATGGCGTTGTTACATAAATCTTATAAACAGGGGATATGGGTATCCTGAATGATCATGTTCTATACAGAGTGACCGGTAATCATGCAGTTCACGGGCACTGCTTCATAGGCGTCGCAGCACACACTACCATGTGACTACAGCTTGAACCATCCCACAATACGTTTAAGATCTTCCGCCTGCTTCGCCAGCATTCTTGACGCATAGGCCGATTCCTCGGCCCCGCGGGCGGTGGCCTGCACCGCATCGGTAATCTGCATCATGTTGCTTGATATTTCGCTGGTGGTTGCGGTCTGTTGCTCGGCTGCCGTGGCAATCTGGTTGACCTGTATGGTAACCTGGTTGATCTCATTCAGTATCTGCTGCAGCGCCTGTCCGGATCGGGATGCTTCACTGGTTCCGCTTTCTACCTCGCGTACCCCCTGCTCCATGGCATTGACGGCAACCCTGGTTTCTGCCTGTATGGTTTTTATCATGTCGCCGATCTCCCTGGTGGCGCGCGTGGTTCGCTCTGCCAGCGCCCTGACCTCATCGGCCACGACGGCAAAGCCGCGACCCTGTTCTCCCGCACGGGCTGCTTCGATAGCGGCATTCAGAGCCAGCAAATTGGTCTGGTCGGCAATATCTTCGATGGTACCGATAATGGCACCGATCTGATCCGAACGTTCCCCCAGATTATGTACTGTACATGCCGTTGCGCTGACACGCTCTGCAATCCGTATCATGACCTGTACCGTTGCGTTAACCACCTCGGTCCCGTTGTTGGCGGTACTACTTGCCAGTCCGGCCCCATTGGCCGCTATCTGGCAGTTTTGGGCTATGTCTCCGGAGGTAGCCGACATTTCCTCGCCAGCGGTGGCAACGGTCGTGGCTTGGCAGGCTACCTGCTCGCTGCCGGTGGCGATCTGTTCGGCGGAGGAATGCAGTTGCTGTGATGCGGAAGCGATGCTTTCAGCCGAACCAACGACCTGCGAAACCATCCCCCGCAGATTTTCAACCATCTCACGCATGGCACCCAAAACACTGTGGGGTCCGCCTTTCGCCCGCACATTGACGGAAAGATTGCCGTCCGCCACCTGACGGGCAATGGAGGCGACATAGGCCGGATCGCCGCCCAGGAGTTTGGTCAGGTTTCGGACCAGGAAAAAGAATATGGCAGCCAGTGATGCCAAAAAAATTATACCAAGGGTCACGACAGTGATTCTGGACGTCTGCAGCATTGTGGCCGCTCGTTTTTCGGTTTCCGCATTCTCGGCGTTGCTCAAGGTGACAATCTCGTCAATCACCTTGCGGTGCGCCTCATAAGCCGGCGAGAGGATGTCGAGGAGCACTTTATCAGCCGGTTCGCGATTGCCGGCTATCAATGCCGGGAAATACTGTTTTTCGGCAGTGTCGTAAAATGTCACGGCCGGCTTGTAGGCTTGCTCCAGCATCAATATTTTTATTTTGCCTTCCGGCAGTTCCTTTGTCCAATAGACATGGCGATCGTCATACTCGCTCCGCAGTTTCCTGAAGCGCTCCAGAAGTGGGGTGATTTTGGAGGAATCTTTTTCCTCCATGGCCTGCAGTACTACCAGATAGGATTCGATGATATATTCAGGTGGCGGGAGGATGTCGGCGATCAGGTCTTTTCCTCTGATGATGTCCTGATAGACCGGGCCGTTGACCTTGATGCGCTCGGTTGAAAGGCCCATGGTCATTACGATGGCTAAAACACCGAAGGCGATAAGACAGCAGGTGGCGATAAGTTTGGATGTAAGGGTAGGGGGTGTTCCGGAGCTTCTCATTACAGCAACCTCCATTAATGGATAGTGTGCCGGGAGACTCCGTTGTCTGTGGCCAGTAAATTCCGGTCACAATAACATTTAATGAAGCATTGTCAAGCGAATGGCTGAAATATTTGATTCAGGCGGGGACTCTCCGCCATTTTCAATATTTGATGCTAATGGTTTATGACAATAAACCGGTCATCAAGCCAAGGTGCCAGAAGAGGCTGTACATCCTTCCACGCCAGACCACCGCCGCCGCAGCCGGGGCGTGGGACTAACACCTGCTTCCAGCCGCAACGATCCGCCAGCAACCGCAGTTCTTCCGCCGACCTGCTAATAATACGCAGATCGGGCTGAGACCAGGCGGTCTCCTCCACCGGGAAACTGACGATACCGCCCCCCAGGTCGAAGACGTGGCAGCCCAGTTCCGCCAGCAGCCTGCCCAGTATTTCGGCAAGCATCGGAAAGCGACCTGCGGCCTGCCGCGCCACACCATTCCCGAAGATTGCCATGCCACTTTTGGTGACGGAGCCGTTGGTGGTTATGACAATCACGGCTCGCCCCTCGTACTCCCAGATGTCCCCTACGACCTCAAGCATTCCCGCGCCGATCCCAGCAGATAACCGTAAACCTCGCCACGGGTGGTGACGAAACCGGGCATATCGTTGAGGATGTCCTCCAGCAGGTTCAGCTCCCGTCCGTCATCACTTTCCAGTTCGTTCATGACAGCGGTCATGATCGGCAGGATTTCGTACAGGTCGTGGCGATTGAACGGCGCAGGGTCGGGCAGACCGGAAAACTTGGGCTCTTCGCGCCTGGCGATGTCGCGGGGATATCTGAATTTGAGGTCTGATACTTTAATGATGATTGACATAACTTACCTCCCTGTCAATGCCCGCCGCAGCCGCTTCCACATCCGCCGCCGCAGCCCGGCTTGATGATATCGCCGGCTTTCGGCTTGTCGCAGAGATTAAGCGATGAACGGTCCACATACCAGGCCTCGTCTTCCAGTTTCCCTTGCAGCTCTTTTTTCTTGAGCATCATCAGCACCCGCATTTCGGTTGTTTCCAGCAGTTGGGCCGCTTCGGCAATCGCTACAAATGACGTTCCCGCTTCACACATGATTACTCTCCTTTTATGCCGCCTTCGGCAGCGTTTCATTTTCCAGATAGATGCCCATCAGTTCGCAGTTGGAAAGATCCCGTTTGCGCCTGCAGGACATGGCCCGTGTCATTTCCAGCATCGGCTCCGCCCGTTTGCGGTCGATGGATATGCCCATGCTGCGATAGCGTTCGATCAAGCCGCTGGTGCCGGAGTGCTTGCCGACCACGATGCTGCGGGTCAAGCCAACTTCGGCCGGATCAAATCCTTCGTAGTTGTGCGGGTCCTTGATGACGCCGTCGGCGTGCAGTCCCGATTCATGGGCAAAGACCCGCGACCCGACCACCGGTTTGGATACTGAAAGCGGACGGTGGGAGGCCTTGGCCACGAACAGCGACATCTCGCGGAAGCGGTGGGTATCGATACCGGTCTCGATGCCGCAGGCATGCTTGAGCCCCATGACCACCTCTTCCAGCGCGGCATTTCCTGCCCGTTCCCCCAGGCCGTTGATCGTTGTGTTGACGAACCTGGCCCCGGCCCGGATGCCGGCGATGGCGTTGGCGGTGGCCATCCCCAGGTCGTTGTGGGTATGCACCTCGATATCTACTTCCGGCACAGCTTTGCGCAGAAAGGAAACCTTATCGTACATGCCGAAGGGGTCCATGATCCCCAGCGTATCGCAGAAGCGGAAGCGGTCGCCCCCCATGGAACGGGTGATCTCCATCAGTTCCACCAGAAAACCCAGCTCGGCCCGGCTGGCATCTTCGCCCCCCACCGAGACGTACAGATTGTGTTGCTTTGCGAAACCGAGCGCCACTTTCAGCTGTTCCTTGACCGCCTCGCGGTCCTTGCGCAATTTATGAGCAATCATCTGGTCGGAAACCGAGAGCGAGATGTCCACCGCCTGCACTCCGCAGGCGACACTTGCCATTATTTCCGGCACCAGGGCCCGGTTCCAGGTGATCAGCCGGGCGTTCAGCCCCAGATCGACCAGGGCCTTGATGCCGGCCTGCTCCTCGACGCCCATGGCCGGAATTCCGCACTCGATCTCCTGCACGCCGATCGAATCCAGCATGCGGGCTATTGCCAGCTTTTCGCGGCGGGAGAAAACGACGCCGGCGGTCTGTTCACCGTCCCGCAGGGTCGTGTCGTCGATGATGATGTCATTGTTCATGGTTAATCCAGTCATGTTCTCACCCCCGATAAACACAAAGGCGCCGCCATTCAGACGAATGGCGGCGCCTTTGCCGGATTCTGATACCAATCAGGGTTGTGCATTGGTTGTACCAATAATTAAACCTGTGATATTCCGGCGCCTTGGAACTAAGGACAAGAGTAAGAACGGCTTTGCCTGGTCGAACCTGCACAAAATACAGGCAACCGTGATTATCAATCCTCGACTGATTTAATCTGCGCAAACCGGCATGACAATTGACGGGTAGTTGCATCTGATGTAACGTTAAAAAGTTGGAGGAAGACCGGGTGGGTGAACGGAAAAACTTATGTAAGAGGCTCCCCTTATTTTGAATTTTATCAGCTGCGAAACCGGAAGATTCACATGCCGACATAATTCTGTATGCCGATGATCCTGCTTTCGTCGTAAGCCTTCAGGCGAGCAGGGAATGCGCTGACTGGAGAAATAATATTATGCCCCGCTTTATCAATATCGTGACGTTTATGTGTCTCATCATCATGGTTTATGTGACAGCGGGGTCCGCTGCAGAAACTGATCAAAGCGGGCCGGCCCTTACCGAACTCTCGCTGGAACGGCTGCTGGCCGTTTCCGTTGTTTCCGCCGCGCGCAAAAGCCAGACACTTGCGGATGTGAGCTCGGCGGTATTTGTCATTAATCAGGATGACATCCGCCACTCGGGGGCGACGACCATTCCGGACCTGCTCAGGATGGTTCCGGGCGTCCAGGTGGCAAGCGTCGACGGCAACTCCTGGGCCGTTTCGATCCGCGGCTTCAACGGCAACTTTGCCAACAAGCTGCTGGTGATGATCGACGGCCGCTCTGTCTATACACCCCTCTATGGCGGTGTCTTCTGGGACGTGCAGGATACCCTGCTCGAAGACATCGAGAGGATCGAGGTCATCAGGGGCCCCGGAAGCACCATGTGGGGGGCGAACGCGGTAAACGGCGTCATCAACATCATCACCAGGAACGCGCAGGATACCAATGGTGCGCTGCTGACCGGCCTTACCGGGAGCAACGAGCGTGTGGCCGTCGGCGCCCGCTACGGCGCCGCAGTTGGCGACAGCACGCATTACCGCCTCTACGTCAAGCATCTCGATCGCGGCGACACCCATGCGGCCGCCAAAGCCCCCGATTCCATACGGGTAACCCGCGGCGGATTCCGGCTCGACAGCGCCCCTGCCGTCAGCCTTGGCCTGACCCTGCGGGGGGATCTGTACGGCGGCCAGGTCAGCAACACATTCGACACCTTTTCTCCGGCCTTCAGTGAGACCATTTCCCGGCCTACCGGACTGTTCGGCGGGAATATCCTTTCACGCCTGGACTGGCTGCAGTCGGAATCATCCAAGTATTCCCTTCAGCTTTACTATGACAGGACCAGCCGGGATGCGGCGATTTCCGGGGAAGACCGCGACACTCTCGATATCGACCTGCAGCACAACCTCCGGTTTGACAAAATCCATGAGTTGACCTGGGGAGGCGGCTACAGATTCATGCATGACCGGACCAGCAGCAAAAACAGAGGCTTTCTCCTGACACCCGGGAGCCGTTCGGACAACCTGCTGAACCTGTTCGTCCAGGACGAAATTACCCTGTTGCCTGAAAAGCTCCGCTTCATCATCGGCGCCAAGTTTGAACACAACGATTATACCGGCTGGGAGCTGCAGCCGTCGGCACGGCTCTTATGGACACCGCGGAGAGGGTACAGCCTATGGGCCGCGGTGTCGCGTTCCGTCCGGACCCCTACGCGGGCTGAGCAGGACGTCAGAATCAATCTCGCGGTCATCCCCCCGGCTCCACCCTCACCCTTGCCCTCGGTTGTCGTTGCCACGGGTGACCGGCGGTTGAAGTCGGAGTCCCTGCTGTCGTATGAACTGGGCTTTCGCTCCGATCTGAGCGAGACCCTCTCCCTGGATATCTCATCATTCTACAACCGTTACCACAACCTTGTTGACCTGAAGCCCGGCACCCCCTTTGTCGAAGGAGGGACACAGGTCAGCATCCCTTTGAAATTCACCAATTTGAATGATTACGACAGCTACGGCGGTGAGGTTTCGCTTCAGTGGCAGCCGTGCGAATGGTGGAAGATCAAGGGGGGGTACGCTTATATCCGGTTCATCGGGGAAGGGGTGGAAGTCAGTCCGGCGGCACGGGCGACACCGGCCCACCAGGCGACGCTGCGTTCCATGCTGGCGCTGGGCAGGGACGTCGATCTCGATCTCTGGGCGCGCTATGTCGACGCCAACCAATATCAGTTGTATGAGACCGTTCACATCCCGGCCTATGTCACCCTGGATCTCCGGCTGGCCTGGCGGCCGACGGCCGGAGTCGAGCTTTCGGTGTCGGGCCGGAACCTGCTTGAGCAGCGGCACCTCGAGACGGTTACGGACCTGACTAAGGTGAGACACGAAGTGGAACGCACGGTGTACGGCAAAGTGACATGGGCATTCTAACCATTATTATCCAGAGGATACGGCGCCAACAGGCGCACCTCTTCCGGCTTGTTTCACTGGGGCTGGCCTCTGCCTTCATCTTCTGCCTCCCGATTCCGGGCCTTGCGGTGACGACATCGGATGAATACAGTCTGAAATCTGCCTTTATCTTCAATTTCGCCAAGTATGTCGAATGGCCCGACAGCACCCTCAGGGGGAAAGTGGAATTCTGTATTGCAACTCTGGGACGAAGCTCGCTGGACAAGGAATTGGCTGCGCTGAACGGCAAGATCGTCCAGGGTCGGAGCATTGTGTTTCGACGGCTCGGCTCTCCTGAAGAGGCCGCGCACTGCCAGGTTCTCTTTATCAGCCGCTCGGAACTGCCCCGGCTGGAGTCGATTCTGGATCATCTCGGGGGTGTGCCGGTATTGACCGTTGCCGATCTCGATGGTTTTTCCGAAAGGGGGGGGATGCTTTCCCTTGTTAACGAAAGCGGGAAGATCGTCTTTGATGTGAACATCCTGGAGATGCGGCGCGCCGGGTTAAAACCGAACCCGCAACTGCTGAGGCTGGCCAGGAAAATATATGGCGCTGACAAAAGAAGTGGGTACTGACCCATGAAACTGATCGACAAAATAAACGATATCTCGATTCAGAGGAAGCTGACCCTGATACTGGTTGCAACCAGCGCCCTGGTTCTCGCCCTGGTGATGTCCGCCATAACGATCTACGAGGCGATTGCCACGCGTCAGGAGATTCGGAATGGAGTTTCAACTACCTCCCGCATCATCGCCCGGCAGGCGCTTTTCCCGCTCCTCTTCGGGGAGCAAAAAGATGGCGTTTCAGTATTGCAGGCGCTGAAAGAATACCCGGACATTATCTCGGCTTATATTGTCACCGCTGACGGCACACTGTTCGCCGGTTACCAATCCGGTCAAGCCGCTAACCGGCTTCCTAAAAAAGGATTGGCGGAGCTTCGGTTTGAGGTCCTGCATGAGGGCAAATGGGATTGGGATGGCGACATCGATGTGGTCAGCCCGGTGCTTGACAATGACGGAAAAGTTGTGGGGCAGGTGCTGATCAGTTCGTCCGTCGACAAGGTCTTCAAGACGCTGCGGCGGTTTATGATAATAGTGCTGTCCATTTTCTGTCTGGCCATAGTGCTGGTCTGCATCATTGCCGGCAGGATGCAGACGTTTATCTCCGAACCGATCCGGCGCCTGTCCGATTTCATGCAGGTCATCTCCACATCCGGCAATTACGCCCTCCGCATCAATTCCTCCCGCAAGGATGAACTGGGAAGCCTGATGCGTTATTTCGACGAGTTGATCGGCAGGATCCAGGGTCAGGAAGAGCGGCTGCAGAAGTACAATCAGGAGCTCGAACAGCAGGTCGGGGTGCGTACGGCCCAACTGACCGAGAGCAATGCCGCGCTGAAAGAGGCCAATGAAGAGGTCGAAAGGGCCAGTCTCGCAAAGAGCCGGTTCCTGGCCAACATGAGCCACGAAATTCGCACCCCGATGAATGGCGTGATCGGCATGACCGGCCTGCTGCTTAAGACGGAACTCGATCAGAAGCAACGCAAGTACGCCGGGCTGATCAGGAAGTCGGGCGACATCCTGTTGCAACTGATCAACAATATTCTCGATCTCTCCAGGACCGAGGCGAACAAGATCGAATTGGATGACCAGCCCTTTGATCTGCGGGCAGAAATATCAGCGACTATTGAACTTTTGTCTTTTCAGGCACGCGAACAGGGATTGGAGCTCGGCGTACTCATCGATTCCGATGTGCCCGTGCTGTTGAAAGGGGACATAGGGCGTCTGCGCCAGATAATTACCAACCTGATCGGCAACTCCATCAAGTTTACCCCGCGCGGCTCAGTGGCATTGAACATTCATCTGGCCCCTCCCGGTGAACAAAAAACCATGCTGCGATTTGAAGTAACCGACTGCGACATCGGCATACCCGCCGACAAACTGGAATCCATATTCGAGCCATTCACTCAGGCTGACAGCTCCACCACCCGCAAATTCGGCGGCAGTGGCCTGGGACTGGCAATCAGCAAGCAACTGGCGGAAATGATGGGTGGCGAAATCGGTGTCGAGAGCCTCGAAGGGGGCGGGTCAAAGTTCTGGTTCACCGCCCTGTTCGGAATGCCGTCCGCGGAGGAGCTTGCGGCGCATACAGCCCTCACAAGGCCTGCTGCGCAGATCATTCAGAACGCAACCGCGAGGCAAGATATACGCGTACTGCTGGCGGAGGACGACCCCGTCAACCAATTGGTCGCCGAGGGGTTTCTGACTCAACTCGGGTACCCGGTCGATATCGTTGAAAATGGTCGCGAAGCGCTGCGGATGCTGTCGGAGCGCGACTACTCCCTGGTGCTGATGGACTGCCAGATGCCGGAAATGAGCGGCTTGGAGGCCACGGCCGTTATCCGTGATCCCGGATCTAAAGTACGGAACCATGCGGTGCCGTTAATTGCCTTGACAGCCAACGCGCTTAAAGGAGACCGGGAAAGATGCCTGGCCGCCGGAATGGACGACTATCTGGCAAAGCCACTTTACATTGAGGCTCTGGCAGAGATGCTGGTCAAATGGTCGGCGAAGTTACCCCAGATTGGTCCTGCCGTTTTTGACGAAGCAGGTTTGTTGCTGCGTCATGACGGCTATGGAGCATTGACCAGGCAAATCGCGCTGCTGTTTGTGTCAAAGGCTCCCGGCTATATTGCCGGGATTCAAGACAGTCTGCTCCAAGGTGATAATCTTGGAGTTCAGTTCCAGGCACACAAACTCAAAGGGTCAGCTGCCACGCTGGGGGCGGACAAGCTTGCTGCCGCGGCTGCCGAACTGGTAATCCTGGGCGAGCGCAACCAGCTTGACAAGGCCGGGCATGCAGTACAGCAACTTGAAAAAGAATACGAATGCCTGGTGACGGCGTTGGCGGAGCGCGGCTGGACAGTCCAGGAGTGAGTGTTTAAAACCAATTGCCGCTTTCAGATGCTCTTGTCCAGTTGAGGGAGCAAACTGCCGCACGTGAGGAGATTTAAATCATGTCGAAAGAACAGAAAAGCTCAGCCCCTGCCCCCCGCATCTTGATTGTCGATGACGAAGAAGTTTCCTGTTTGAGCCTGCGAGGTACCCTGCAGTGCCAGGGCTATGATGTCATCTGCGCCGCCAATGGCCATGAAGCCCTGTCCGTGCTGGAAAAGCAGACGGTGGATCTGGTGATTTCCGATCTCGTCATGCCGGGCATGGACGGCATCCAGTTGATGCGAACGGTAAAGGAGTGCTACCCCGGGCTTCCCTTTATCGTCTTCACGGCCCAGGGCAGTATCGATACCGCTGTAACGGCAATGAAACAGGGCGCACTCGACTACCTGGAAAAACCGTTTGATCCCAAAACATTTGAAGTAGTGCTGCAACGCGCCCTGGAGTTCGGTCGTATCTCCGGCGAGAACGTTCAGCTTCGCAAACATTTTTGCGAGCGTTACAATTTTCACAACATCGTCACGCAGTCGGCAGCCATGCGTCAGGTTTTGGAACTGGCCGCCCGCGTAGCGGCGTCACAAAAAACGACTATCAGTCTGACCGGTGAAAGCGGGGTCGGCAAAGAAGTGCTGGCCCGGGCCGTGCATTTCGCATCCGGCTGCCTGCCCGGCAGTTTTGTGGCGGTCAATTGCGCCGCTATTCCCGAGGCGCTGCTGGAAAGCGAACTGTTCGGCCATGTGCGCGGGGCCTTCACCGGCGCCGAACGGGAGCGGGAGGGGAAGTTCAGCCAGGCCCGCGGCGGGACTTTACTCCTGGACGAGATCGGCGACATGCCCTTGCCGCTCCAAGCCAAACTTTTACGGGTGCTGGAGGAAAGAATTTACGAAAAAGTAGGCGCCGATAAACCGCTGCCGGCCGATTTCCGCGTAATAGCTGCTACCCATCGCAATCTTGCCGAGCTGGTCAGGCAAGGTAAATTTCGGGAGGACCTGTTCCACCGCATCAATGTTGTTTCGATCTCGATTCCTTCCCTGCGGGAACGCAGGGAAGACATCCCGCTGCTGGTGGATTTCTTTCTCGATCTCTTCCGCAAGCACCAGGGCAAGTCTCTTCCGGGGGTCTCAAAAAAGGCCATGGATCTGCTCGCCTGCTACTCCTGGCCGGGCAATGTCCGTGAGCTGCGCAATGTGTTGGAATATGCCGCCATCATGGTCTCCGATGAACTTATCAGGCCTGAACATCTCCGCCTTCCAACAGCCCGGCAGTTGTCGGACAAACCCGATACAACCACGGTTGACTTCCGGATCAGCCTTTCTGTTGAAGAACTCTCCCTGGATAGCATAACCGGCAAGATACTGGAATTGACCCTGGAGCGCTGCGGCGGCAATAAATCCCAGGCCGCTTCGCTCCTCAAGGTCAACCGCAAAATGTTCTACCGCCAGGAGTCTGCCGGACTTAGGAAATCGTAACGAAAATTCGGCTGGGCGAGGACAGATTTTGCCGATTTTGAAGGTCAATAGTTGTTCTATTGACCAAGAAAACGGCAAAATATGGACCGTTCAGACGGATTTGCAGTAGATTTCTCCTAAGTCCGACAGGCTCCTAAACCGCGCTGTCCCCCACTGTCACACCATGTCCCCAACAGGGACACTCCCTTTTTCCCCCAACATTCTAACCCACCAATTTTGCTGATATTTATTTATTGGCATCATTCCTGTAGAGACTACCCCCAAAAGCACTGCTTATAACTACAATGTCCCATTAAGGGACGTTGTACCAAAGGGGTACAGAATGTCTCAGATTGAAGTCGAGCGTTTTTTGGGCAGGCTCATAACTGATGCGGGCTTCAGGGCAAAGGCGGCAAGTTCAGTGATGAGTGTCTGCTGTATTGAGGGAATCGCCCTCTCAACAGTAGAGATGTCGTTTCTTAAGCACTTAGATTTTTCTCAGTTCGCCCTGGTCGCCGGGCAGCTTGACGATTCCATCCTGCGAAAGTGATGGGAAACAAGCCATGCTCTCTAAAGCCATGGCAAGAGTGATGTAAACACGTTCTGAAACTTTTGTTGTACATACCAAAGCAGGAAAGGAGGCAGAGTATGGCCGAAGAAGAATTACAGACTACCCAATATCTGACCTTTACGCTGGCCGATGAGGTGTTTGCCGTCGATGTGGCCAGGGTGCGGGAGATATTGGAGATCACCAGCATTACCAAGGTGCCTCAGGTGCCGGATTTCATGCGGGGTGTCATCAACCTGCGCGGTTGTGTGGTGCCGGTGATCGACCTGCGGCTGAAATTCGGCATGCAGGAAACCGCCCAGACCGTCAACACCTGCATCATCGTGGTCGAGGTCGAGATGGACGGCGAGAACATCGTGCTGGGGGCGCTGGCAGACAGTGTCCAGGAGGTGATCGAGATGGAACCTTCCCAGATCGAGGCTGCGCCGCACATCGGCACGCATCTCAAGACAGAATTTATCAAGGGGATGGGCAAGCATGACGAGCGCTTTGTCATGATACTGGATATTGACAGGGTGTTTTCCGGCACGGAACTGGCCGCGGTCTCGGGTCAGGAAAATTAAATAAATTTTCATAATCAACAATTACAGGAGGATACATCATGCAATGGTTCAATAATCTCAAGATCGGCACCAAACTGATTTCAGGTTTCATCACCGTTGCTCTCATCGCAGGGATCATTGGTTTTATCGGCATTAAAGAGATCAAGGTGGTTGATGATGCCAGCACCAAGCTATATGAAAAGGTCACTGTGCCGTTGGGGGATATTGGAGAAATTGCGACAAATTTCCAGAGGATACGAGTTAATTCGCGGGACGTAATTACGGCTGTCACTCCTGAGGATAAACAGAAATTTGCCAATCGCATCAAGGAGCTGCGGGAGAGTAATAATAAAAATGTAACAGACTTTGAAAAGACAATACTTACTGACGAGGGGCGTAAGTTATTTGAAGAATACAAACAGTTACGCGCGGCCTATGGTGTCGAACTGGACAAGCTGGTTGCGCTGGCACTACAGAACAAGAATGCTGAAGCACAGGCGCATCTGCAAGGCCCGGCCGGCAAGGCCTCCCGCGATCTGCAGAACCAGATTGAAAAGCTGGTTGAGGCGAAGTTGAAACAGGGGAAGCTGATTGATCAAGAAATTACGGCGATTACAAAAACCGCTGTTAGCCTGATGACCGGACTTGCCATTGCCGGTGCGTTGTTGGCAATCGCACTGGGCCTGTTCATAACCCGCACCATTACCCGGCCGATCAATGAGGCGGTCGGTGTAGCCAACGCACTGGCCAAGGGCGATCTGACAATTACTGTCGAATCAAAATCCAAGGATGAAACCGGTATCATGATGGCTGCCATCAGCCAGATGGTTGCGAAGTTGAAACAGGTGGTTGGCGAGGTCATGACCGCTTCCGACAATGTCGCCTCCGGCAGCCAGGAACTTTCCGCAACCG
>CAYWJJ010000016.1:0-70631 GCA_964458105.1 uncultured Geobacter sp. | reverse complement strand
GTATATCACCATTGAGTTAAATACGAAATTTTAAATGATATGTGGTACTAGTTTCGACACAACTGTTACGCGGCTTCCGAAACATTACAAAGGCAGCGATGCGAAGGCCATCTACCTTAATCTGCTGCAAACGGTACGGTCTTTACAGAAGAACGAGTTCGAAACTCAACAAGAATACCAGGCGAGAATAGAAAAGGTAAAACGATCACTTAATGAGGGAATCGCCCACCAACATTTTGCTGGCACATACGAACTACCCAATAGCAAGAACATGAGAGTGCCCCCGTTGGATACTTCGACGACAGTCAGTTATGATGCTGAGACAAAGAAGTTAACTGTCCATTATACTAAAGGCAAATACTCAAGTGGCGATAAAAGAGTACTTAGGAGTAAGTATGAAGGTAGCACAAGCCACTATATAGGGTCTAATGCCTTCGGGGCATCTGTTAGAGTTGAAAGAACTGTCAGCACATCGTACTGTTTTCAGATGAAGGATATTCGGCTCGATGATGACGTTGTATTTGTGGCGAATCTCGATCCTAAAAAAGCTAAAGCTGTGTCCGATAAGTTGGCATTACTTTTCGTGTTTAACGTCGAAGATCCTTATATTGATAAGGATGACTATGAATCACGTCAGGCTAAGTTTGATAATCCATATGAGGAATCACACACGATCCATAACATCGCAGTAAAGCCAACTGAAGCTTGGCTCTTTAATTATGAAACTGGTGAAATACTGGCAAAGAATAAATCTCTGAACCCTCTTAAAGCTGAAGCGCTCCGCGCGAAAGAGCTCAGAGAGCGAAAACTGACAAGAGAAGAAGCGAGACAAATTGCAAAAGCCCAAGCGGAGCAAAAGTGCAAGAAGTTGAATGCTCTCGTAACAAAAACTGAAAGCATTGAAGCTGATTTGGCCGATATTTGTACTATCGGCCTGCAAATTTCTGCTTTGGATTACAAAACAGCTCCCAATCGAGAAAAAATTCTTGCGAAATACAAAGCGGAAGCCGACACTGTTGACGGATGGAAGCAGACTGAATTTGAAAGTCTGAACGATTTTAAAGCGCGGACGCAAAGCGAGAAAGAGAAGTTGGAAGTAAGTAAACAAAAGGAGCTTTCTCAGCTGGAAGCTGAGGCAAATGTGTTACGCGAACAGGTTGAAAGACTTTCGAAGAAAGAATACATACTCGATGGATCTCAAATTCATATTGAATTAGGGAAATATGATATTGATCGCGAACTATTTCCGGTAGTTATGAAGAATGAGCCGTCTACCACTGTCACTGTCGAAATTGTCAGCATTATCCGAATGACTCCGCAAAGAGCAAAATCCTTTAAAGCTGATCTTGAAAGTAATCAAGTTCGTCCGCAACTTCACGCTAAGGTTAATGGTGAGATACTAAAGTCAGAAATTGTCAACGTTGCTCAAAATTACACCTTGGAATGTCAGAAGGGTGAATTCCTAACCGCAGCAGAACATGCGAAAATTGAACATGATCGTATAATCTATACTGACCCGACAACTGGTCTTATGTGGACGAAAGATGCCAATATCATTGGGAAAGAGGTTTCTCTTTATGAGGCATCACGCTGGGCGAGCAATCTGAAGTACGGTGGATACACTGATTGGAGGCTGCCGACCAAAGCTGAGTTTGCGTCTTTTGCTAATCGGCGATGGGGGTACTCACGGACATGGTTTGGTGCCAACGGCTTTACTAACTATGAATGTGTACTTTATTGGTCAGCCCGTAACGGTAATTATGATGGTGGCTGGAATATTCAAGAAGGTAGCAATGTGCTTGAATATGACGAAAGTGTTAGAAGAGGACCTCTCTGTGCGTGGCCTGTTCGTGACGGTCGATAACATATCAAGTTGTACGAGAGAGAGAAGTGAGACAGTTAATAGATACTCAAACAGATATATGGTCAAAGGTAAATAGCCTGAAGATTTGGTGGTATTTTTTGTGGTATTGAGCGTCAATAAACTAAATAAAATTGTTATTACACAGTTACTTATAATTTCAGTTGCATGGACACCGCCTGAAATTGATAACAATATCAATCGCTTGCAGCGCTATTTTTTTACAAATCTTCCAATTATTAACCCGTGTCCAAAACGCTTTAACTAGATAATACCGCTAAACAAATTACAAATAGCACAAACTCTTGAAATGCTCTAACATCAGACGAGAATTACTATACGGCACTCTCATTGGCAAAACGGTACAATATTCGGTACATTAGCAGTACATCACTGAAATTTTGTAACAAACAGGAATTTTGGCATCTATTGGAATTAACGCATTACAACAGCGCGTAATGGTTCTGATTAACATTTCCAACTTCACTCTTCCGTAGTTCTTGCCAGTTAGATCCAATCTATACCCTGCAACAGCCACAAGTATCATTCAACCCCTTTGCCTTATCAAAGGATTCCCGTCCTTCTTTCCATGCAAACCAGGCGATAAGCAGCGCACCAATAGCATCAAGATAACCAAGACCGGTTAACTCAAAACCAACGCTGGCTACCAGCAACACAACCGAAAGGTAAACACAGGCCCGAGAACAAGCAGCATCCGCCAGAATCGCGGAAGAGTTAAGAGCCTTGCCCACCCTTGTCTTGTAATGGATCAAGAGCCACATGAAGGAAATTGATAGCAGGGATATGACAATACCCCAGAATGTCGTATTCGGCTTGTGCTGCTGATAGATATTCATAATGGCCATGATAACCAATCCTGCGGTTAACACGTAAAACGAACCACCAGTGATCCTGAGTGCTCTCTGTTCAAATGCATCCTTGGTCTCGCCGTTGTTTGCCCTGATCCGACGAATCATGTGCCAGACACCTATCGCCGAAATGACCTCGATGAACGAATCAACTCCGAAGCCGAAGAGAGCCAGGGTCTCATCAGAGGACCCGGCCCAAACAGATACGATGCCTTCGACCAGATTATAATAAATCGTCAAGATGGCCAGAAGATGTGCTCTAGTGTAAAGCTTGCGTTGTTCAGCAGTATCAATTCCCATAACCTACAGTAACCCTTTTCCTGAAAAGCATCAAACTGATCCTACTCGTTTGCCTGCGCATCAAACGAGGTTGTGTTGGTCACGATGGCTCTCGGATGCCTCACGGGCAGCCAGGGGTTCATCAAGCAAAGGGTTTCCTGAAGAGTAACCCGTAGTGGTACGGCGGCAGATCGTGGCGGCTGCGCTCGTCAAAACGGAATCCGACTTCTCTTCCCCACGCGATGCACTGTTCCGGACGGGGACGGATCTCCATGGCCGGCCCTCGGGGCGTGGTGGGGTCGTAGTTCCAGTGAATCACCGCCAGTATGCCATTGGGCTTAAGCACACGTAGTGCCTCCTTCATCAAGGCGACTGGCTCTTCGTGGTGCAGGATATTGAAAAGCAACGCAACATCCATGGAGTTGTCGGTTAGTCCGGTACCAGTGGCGACAAAATCGCGTAGCGTTACCTCAACATTGTGCACCCCGGCATCTTTGCATTTCTGCTGGACGACGGTTGTCATCTCCGGTTCAATGTCCAGGGCATGCACGGTTCCAGATGCAATCGCGGCGGCGGCCAGGGTAAAAGTTCCATAACCGCAACCGAATTCAACCAAGTCCTGGACGCCACGGTCGAGGCCAAACGTCGCCAGCACCTTGGCTGGCTCAAAAAAACCGTCCCACATTTCCTCATCCGGCATCCCGCTGTCACGAACTTTCATACGTCCCCTCACTGGTCAGTGCCTGTTCAATATACTCCTGCATCCTGCCCGCCGATGTAGCGATGTCAAGAGGAACCCATGCGTCATTGAGAAAGACGGTTGTAGACGCTCTCAATACATAGTTGGCGGCTTCCGGAGAATCTATCAGATGTATCGCTACGTCAATCGCCTCACCGAAGTGAGCCTTCATTTTATTGGCTACACCTGTAGCCATGGCGCAACTCGTTCAACCAGTACTTCCAGTGTGAAATACAACCATTTTCAACATGGAAACCTCCTGTTCATTGGGCTTAAAAGGTAACTACCCGGTCTGATTCCTTGACCAGGGTGTACATCACCTGCATGGTTGATGACGGACAGATTTCAGTGCCTTGTGCATCGCGAGACTTGAGACAAGTACCGCACGCCTGGATATTTCCACCAGCTTTAACGAGGCTCTCTGCTTGGCCACGAATATCGAAGCGGTCATCGCTTAACTGTTCCAGCTCAACGCCTTCGGCTGTCAGGAATACTGAGACGGCATCACCTTCCTTTAATGCGAAATTGGCAAATCTCATCGCCGTGAATACTTGTTCAGGATTGTTCTGCGTAATGATGACAGCGAGTTTCATGCTAAACCTCCTAGATATTGATTGCTATGTGCTCCAATAGTGCGGAGAGAGCCAGGGCACATACTTTTAATGCGGCTTCTTGGCCATCGTCGCCACCTTTTTCAAAGTCGTCTTCACGAGTCGCCATGGAGTTTGTAATGTGTGCAAAGCAGATAACTGGTTTGTTGAGGGCTGCCCCCATCGCCAGCAAGGCAGCGGCTTCCATTTCCACAGAAATGATACCTTCGTCTCGTCGTGCAGTAATCAGCTTCTGTGTCTCCCGGAATGGCGCATCGGTTGTCCAGGATTTGCCCCGGATACACTGGAGGTCAGCATCGCTCAACCTTCGGGCTACTGCTTCCAGTAACGGCGATGATGCCTGTGCGTAACGTTCAGGTGGCAGATAGTGATAACTTGTCCCTTCATCACGCAGTGCCTGTTCGATTAACAAAAACAATGGGGTCTGGTGCTGTTCGGCAATGAGTCCGGCTGATGAGATTGTTACAAGCACCCTGCACCCCAGGGCAAAGAGTTCTTCGGCAACAAGAACCGCAAATGACGCCCCGACAGTGCCGCCAATAATTCCGTATTCTGTGTCGTTGACATGCCAGAGGTAGAGACGAGTATGGAAACAGGGCCAGGCAGGCTCCAGTTTTACCTTGCCGCTTGCCACCAGAAAGTCCACCAGCTCACCGTCAAAGTCCAGTATACAGCCTTCCGGCACAATCAAGGGAGGCAGATTTTTCTGGATTCTGGCAGCATCCAGCATATTGCCGGGCAGGAATACCGGCTCGTCAGTATGATTGTGTTCAAAAAGTGGAGAGATATCTTTACCGGACACAGCAGCTACCCCCTGCTGTGTTTTTTTCACGGTTCAGGTCATCCTTGGATTTGCGAATGACTGGCTCATCTTCGGCTAGCAGCTCAAAAACAGCAGAAGCCAGCCTGGGACGGCTGACATAATAACAACGCAGGGAACCATCCTGGGCAAAGTCTACCAGTCGGGCATTCCGCAGCACGGTCAAATGCTGGGATATGTTGGCCTGGGACGCCGGCAGAATCTCTTGAATGTCGGTTACGCACTTGGTGCCCTTGAGAAGTTCCATAACAATCTGCAAACGGGTCGAATGCGCGAGGGCTTTAAGCAAATCGGCACTCTTTTGTACAGTATCAACGTCCACTACGTCTCCTCCTAAAACATATTCGAATATCCTAATATCAATACAAGACTGAGAAGTCAACTTGAAACACGCGGGAATTTCATTGACTTCATAACCTACGACACCTCTTTTCCAGACAAGCGTCAAACAGATCCTGAATCAATGACGGTGACTGACGCATCATCCTCATCCGTCACCTTTGCCCTGCCGAATACTGCGTACAGCACCGGCAGCACAAGCAGGGTAAGCAGGGTCGAGGAGACAACACCACCGATAACCACAGTTGCCAACGGTCTCTGTACCTCGGCTCCGATACCGGTGTTCAACGCCATCGGAATGAAGCCGAAACTGGCGACCATTGCTGTCATGAGCACCGGGCGCAGACGCTGTTCGGCAGCTTTCTGGATCGCTTCGATCAGCGGGGTTCCCTTGGCGAGCAAGTCCCGCACTGCGGAGACAAGCACCATGTCGCCCAGGACGGCGACGCCCGAAAGAGCCACAAAACCGACTCCGGCCGAGATGCTGAAGGGGATGCCCCGCAGCCAGAGGGCAACGATGCCACCGACCGCGGCAAAGGGCACACCGGTGAAAACCCGGGCCGCATCCAGGACCCGCCCGTAGGTGAAATACAACAGGGTAAAGATCATGGCCAGTGCCAACGGAACGACGATCATGAGGCGCTGCTGGGCACGTTGCAGGTTCTCGAATTGCCCACCGTAGCGGACGTAATAGCCGCTGGGCAGCTTGACCTCACGCTCGATAGACTTTTGCACATCGGCTACAAAGCTTCCCACGTCACGGCCACGAACGTTTGCCTGCACGACGACTCGCCGTTTGCCCCATTCACGATTGATGGTGGATGGCCCCTCGGACGACTTGATCTTCGTGAGCAGAGATAGCGGAATGCGCTCACCGCTCCCTGCCGTCACCAGGATACGGCCAAGGTCTTCCGTCTCTGCCCGATACTTGTCGGCAATGCGCACCGCAATCGGGAAGCGGCGGTCCCCCTCCTGCAACATGCCGACGTTCCGGCCACCCAAAGCCTCGATGACCTCCAATACCTCCCGGGCAGGAATCCCATAGCGGGCAGTGGCGTTACGATCCACCTCCACCTGCACCAGCGGCTGGCCGGTCACCTGCTCAACACTCACGTCAGCGGCTCCAGGAATTGCCTTGATTGCCTTCTCAACCTCCTTGGCCTTGACCTTCAAGGTTTCGAAATCATCCCCGAAGATCTTGATCCCCACATCTGAACGGATGCCGGCAATCATCTCATTCACCCGCATCTCAATCGGCTGGGTAAATATCATCCTCATCCCCGGCATGTTTTTCAGTTCTTTCTCCATGGCCGCCACCAACTCTCCCTGGGTTTTGGCGCGCTGCCACTTCTCTCGGGGCTTCAAGGTCAGGAAAATGTCAGAGAGTTCTACCCCCATCGGGTCGGTAGCAATCTCGGCACTCCCTGTCCGTGTCCAAATTCGCTCGATTTCGTTTGGAAACTTTTCCAGCAGAGTCCGCTCAAGGTGGCTGCCGTAGCGGACCGATTCATCCAGCGAGACACTTGCCAGGCGAACCGTGTTGATGACGATAGCCCCCTCCAGCAGGCGCGGTACGAATTCCGAACCGAGACGGGTTGCGAGAATACCGGCACTGCAGAGACTGACAAAGGCAATGGCAATTACGGCTCTGCGCCGATGCAGGGCAAAGGCCAGGACCGGCCGGTACAGTTCCTTAAGCCGACGGACGAGCCAGGGTTCTTTGTGTTCTTTTCTCTTTTTGAGGCTGAAACTGGCCAGGACCGGCATGAGCGTCAGCGACATGGCCATGGAGCCCATCAGAGCAAAGATGACGGTCAACGCCATGGGACGGAAGAGCTTCCCCTCTACCCCCTCCAGGGCCAGGATCGGCAGGTAGACGATCATGATGATCAGTTCGCCGAACATGGTCGGCTTGCGGACCTCTATGGCGGCATCGCGCACCACATCGATGATACTTCGGTCGCTCCTGTCTTCCCCGAGACGCCGTTCAGCGTTCTCAATCATGATGACCGAGCTGTCAACGATCAGGCCGAAGTCGATGGCACCGAGGCTCATCAGGCTGCCGGCAATGCCGAAACGAAGCATCTGGTCGAAGGCAAACAGCATGGACAGCGGGATGGCCAGGGCAACGATCAGCCCGGCCCGAAGATTACCCAGAAAGACAAAGATGACAGCAATGACCAGGATGGCGCCCTCGAAAAGGTTCTTCTCCACGGTTTTGAGGACTTTGTCCACCAGTGACGTTCGGTCATAGGCGGTTACGACTTCCACCCCTTTGGGCAGGGTCTTCTTGATCTCCTCCAGCCGGGTCTTGAGCCGGGTCGTGACGTCGTGGCTGTTCTCGCCCATCAGCATGAAACCAAGGCCGAGCACCGCCTCACCTTTGCCATTAGCCGTTACTGCACCACGGCGGATCTCGCGCCCCTCAACCACCCGGGCCACATCCCCCACACGGACGGGAACCCCTTCCTTGGCAGTGATCACGATTGATTCGATATCCTGCGGCATCGTAACGATGGCGACCCCCTGCACCAGACTCGACTCTCCCGCCTGGTCGATGGTGCCGCCTCCCACGTTGGCGTTGTTCCGTTCCACGGCTTCTATCAGCCGGTCCATGGTCAATCCGCGTTTGGCCAACTCCTCCGGATCGACGACAATCTCGAAACGGCGGACATCACCACCCCAGGTATTGACCTCAGCGACACCCGACACCGAGCGCATCTGGGGCTTTACCACCCAGTCGTGCAGCGTGCGCAGTTCAGCCAGAGACTTGTCCCTGGCGGTAAGCAGATAGTGGAAGACCTCACCAAGTCCTGTCGCCACCGGCCCAAGCTGCGGCTTGTCAATGCCGGCAGGGAGCGCACCCCCCTGCGCCCGCTCCATGACTACCTGACGGGACAGATAGATATCGGTGCCGTCTTCAAAAATCACGGTCACCTGGGACATGCCGAAACGGGAGGTGGAGCGCACTTCCTTGAGTTTCGGCAAACCCGAAATCGCCTGCTCCAGTGGCGCTGAAATCTGACGCTCGATTTCCAACGGTGAGAGGGCCGGAGCCACCGTGTTCACCTGGACCTGAACCGGGGTCGTATCCGGGAAAGCATCCAAAGGAAGTCTCAGAAAAGCTATCACTCCAAGGACTGCCACCAGCGTCCAGGCGACTATGACCACCAGCCGGTGATTAAGTGACCAGTGGATTATTTTATTCAGCATTGTATCTCCCTGTCTGATTGCTATTTAGTGTCGACTTCACAGCAGCCGGCTCCGATGGAGTCCTTTAGGGTTTCCGTCTTGAGCAGGAAGCTGCCGGCGACGACGATTTCTTCGCCGACCTCGACACCCGAGGCAATCTCCACCAGGTCACCGCTGCCATGGTTTGACGCCACCTGTACCCGCCTGGCTTCAAATTCGTTTTGCGACAGTTTGACGAAGGCGAGCTTCACTGATTTTGCCCGCTGGATGGCTCCCCTCGGCACGGCGGACGATGAACGGGAACCGCCAGCCGAGATCCGGGCCTGGCCATACATGTTGGCCCGCAGCAGCCCCCCCGGATTTGCAAGTTTGACTCGGGCCTTGGCGGTACGGGTCTGGGGATCGATCACTGGAGCGATATGGGCAATGGTGCCGCGGTACTCACGACCTCCCAAGCCATCCATGGTGATGATGACTTTCGTCCCTGTTTTCACGGTGCCAAGTTCTGCTTCAGGCAGGGCGACTTCCGCCCACATGGAGGAGGTATCCACAATCTCGAACAGTGGAGTCTGGGTGTCCACATAGCGTTCCAATGAGACAGTTCGCTGGGTCACCATCCCGGAGACAGGTGCTTTCACGGTATAGCGCCCACCGCTGCCAGCAACGGCGCCGACCCCGCGGAGCTGGGCCTGAAGTGATTCCAGTTCGGCAGTTGCATCGTGAAGGGATTGCTGTGCCGCCTGAACCTCCTTCTTGGCAGAAATTCCTTTTTTCTCCAATTCCGCCGCGCGGCGGTAGCTCGACTCTGCCGTCTGCACCCTGGAGCGTGCCGCTGTCAGGCGAGACTGGTCACCACTCACCATGGCACTTTCGATAACAACCAGCGGTGTGCCGGTCGATACCCATGATCCGACGTCAGCAGACACCTGTTTGACTACTCCCGGTGAACGGGCTGTCACTTGGGCAACTCTGGTGGCATCGTAGCTGATAACGACCGGAGCGATGATCTCAGCGGCACCCCGGCCTGCTACCGCCTTGGTGGTTTCGATTCCGGCCAATCGTGCTATGTCATTCCCCTTGAGGGTCACCTTGGTCCCGTCAGGCGGGGCGTCGTCGCCGGCTACGTCCATCGCCGGCTTGCCACCACGCTCCGGGTGGCAGATCGGGCAGACCGACTCGGGGAAACCGTGTTCGGCACACCAGTCCCCCTTGGCCTGGAAGATGGGAGCAAGTTTCGGATTGCATTTGGTGCAGAGGGCTTCAAGCACACCATGTTCCTTGCAGAGGCCCGCAGCAGCTTCCTTCTTTGGCTCAGCTGCAGCCGGCTTGGCCGCCTCCGGTACTTTGGCAGCCTCCTTCTTGCCGCAACCGGAGGCTACGGCAAGAAGGACAAGTGTTACCGGTATGAGAAGACGGCGCATGTCACTTGCTCCCTTTGGGCGGGCGAACGATCTTCAGTTTCGGGTTGCACTTCTTGCACTGGGACTTGGGCAGGCCGTGCTTCTCGTCCCAGTCACCAGTAGCCTTGAAGGCAGGAATCAGGGACTTGTCGCAGCGGGTGTCCATCGACTCCGGAACTCCATGTTCGCTGCACCAATCCTCATAGGAGCCGGGCTTGGCGCCTTTGGCTCCGTGAAGGTCCTTGGTCGGTTTGGCAGACTCGGCAGCGAGAGCGGAAACAGAAAGTGACAGAAACAGAGCTACTGACAGCAGGATTGAACGACGCATGGTGTTTCTCCTTTTTAGTAAGTTAGAAATATTTTTTTACGATTTATTGCAGATAATAATTTCGTGAACGCACTTATCCCGTTTAACAGTGTTGTGGTTTAGTTTGTTGTTGACTATTTTCCGTGGTCCCTGAGACGACTACCGACACGTGGCAGCACGACAGCCGATACCCCACGATAGCTTCATGCGCTAAAGCTTCACAGCATAGCTGCACGGCTCCGGACAACCACGCACAACAGAGCATGGGATGAAGCACGCGCAGAACTAATCTGGTTGGCTGCAGTTATTGTTCAGAAGAATAGTAATTGAGTGGGTTGAGCGAAATTTTGCGGAGGGACAAAAATAGGGAGATGAACATCCGTCAGTTTTGTGAACTGTTCCGGAGTATTCAGCGGGGTTATTGATGGATCATAGCTGGAAGTGATTACCGGCGTTAACGGCGCATAGTATGTGCAATAGCTACAGGTAGAACAGTTATCAGAATCGGAATCGGTCTTGTTCCCATCGGGGCAGCAGGGGCAGTTACTTTGATCGGTATCAGTCTTTTTCACTGACTGGCTGATGCTGACATTCTCGTGGTTGGATTCCTGTTCATAACAGCAGGCCGGCACCGCAAGCAGCACCATGACTACAACCTGAACCAAGGCTATAATCCTGAGATAGAGGCGTCGAGAAAGTATGTTATGTGAATTGCCCACGGAAACCATAGCAAAACGCTAGCACAATTCTTTGATTCATGTCGAGCAGTTTGTTTATTTTCGACTATCTACTCAAAACACCAGCTACAGCTCGGTTCCCACTTTCACAATCGGACTGTACATCTCGCAAATATACTGATTCATTTCAAGCAGATTAACGCATGCCGGACATTGATCGGCACTACACTCGGTACAAGTCTCTGCACTGAACACCATACCGATACAGGACAGGATCTTATCTTCATAGCTACGCTGTCCCCATTCCCGCCTACCAGCAATTCCAGCTGAATTATCAAGCTCTCATCTATTGCCAATTGCCGTACTACAAGTATTCAACTGATTGATTGTGCATTGTTTTTGTGTTATTGATAAAAGCGGTCAAGCAATTGCCCTTCTATTTAAATCCTAAATACACATATCTCATGGTGGATTTGCATATATGCCCTTATCTCGACTATCAATAAAGCATCAACTGTTCATAATCGTTTTGATCATTGCCTTCCCAGCTATTTGCATCATCATCAATTCAGGGATCCAGCAAAAAAAATCTGCAATCAATGACGCACGAACAGAAACACAGAAGCTGGCTGAAACCATAGTCAGTGAACAAAAAAACCTCATCACCTCAACACGTCAATTGTTTATCGCCTTGTCACAGTTGCCTGAAATCACAACTCATAATCAAGTTAAATCACAGACCATATTAACTGAAATATTAAAACTAAGTCCCCAGTACACAAACATATTCGTTGCAGATTCGTCTGGTCAGGTCTGGGTTTCTGCTGTCCCGTTGAAAGAGGCCATTTCAGTGTCGGACAGACGATATTTTATGAATGCAGTGGCAAGCGGCAAGTTGTCGTCAGGTGAGTACCATATTGCCAGAACTTCCAATAAGGCTACATTTAACCTGGGCTATCCGCTAAAAGATGATAACGGCAAAGTGACAGGCGTCATTTGCATCGGTCTTTCATTGGACCACTACAAGCATATCCTCGACGTGTACAAATTGCCCAAAGGGGCCAGTTTTGCAATCATTGACCATAAGGGTATTATTCTAGCCAGAGCGATCGAATCTGAAAAATATTTGGGTAAACAATCGGATCCGAAGATATTCAAGCACATGCTGGAGGGACCGGAAGAAGAAACGTCCATTGGAGTAAGCAGCGCTGCTGGTGACAATCGCATTCAAACATATCGGAAAATACGTCTTGATGGTGAATCAACTCCATACATGTATGTCCGGGCAGGTATTCCGACCGCTGCCGTAATGACAGCGGCAAATTCAGCCCTTGTCAAAAACCTGATGATCTATGCCGTCTTTCTGGCTGCGGCTTTCTTTCTAGCATGGCTTATCAGCAAGAAATATATTATCGACAGAGTTCTTGTCCTGGAACGGTCATCGCAACGCCTGGCTGATGGTGATCTGAATGTCAGAATAGGTGGCAATGTATCTGGCGGAGAACTGGGCAATCTAGGTCAATCGCTTGATGCAATGGCCGAGAAGCTTACATTACGAGAAGAGGCGCTATCCACCAGCGAACGCTTTCTGAACACCATTATCAACACTGAACCTGAATGTGTAGCTCTGATAGATGCTGAAACAAGGCTGCTTATGATAAATCGGGCAGGCCTTGAAATGATGCAGGCAGACTCTTTTGAACAACTTGAAGGCCATACTGTTTCTACCATAGTGACTTCGGAGTATCGCGACACTTTTATAAAGTTGACCAGTGACGTTTTACAAGGTGCGTCCGACAAGCTTCAGTTCGAAATGGAAGGACTGAAAGGTCGTCGTCTCTGGATGGAAACACACATGGTCCCGTTCTGCAATGAACAGGGAACTGCCGTTTCTGCGCTGTGTATTACCAGGGATATTACAGAGCATAAAAAAGCAGAGCTTGACAATATGATCTTGATGCAACAGTTGACTCAGAGTCAAAAGCATGAATCCATCGGCAGGTTGGCAGGTGGAATAGCTCATGATTTTAATAACCTGCTGACCCCGATCATTGGTTATGCCGGCCTGCTGGAAAAGGAATTTGCCAAAGACAGCTCAGGGGCCAAACGCCTGCAGAACATCCTGCTGGCTTCTGACAAGGCAAAGAATTTAGTACAGCAGCTTCTCAGCTTCAGCCGCAAACAGGTTCTGGACATGAGTATCCTGGACATAAATCCTCTAATCGTCTCATTCCATGACATACTGCGAAGAACCATTCGGGAGAACATTGAGATAAAACTTTGCCTGACGTCTGATGTTATAAGCATATCCGCGGACAGGAACCAGCTTGAGCAAATCATAATGAATCTTGTTGTTAACGCCCAGGATGCCATCAATGACAGGGGATTGATAACAATTGAAACGGCCCCGGTTATTCTCGATGAAGAGTACTCCAAAATGCATATTGGAGCAAAAGCAGGACGATACCTGATGCTTACCGTTTCCGATGACGGCTGTGGCATGGACAAGGAAACGCAACAACATCTATTTGAACCCTTTTATACGACCAAGGGGGTTGGGCACGGAACAGGACTTGGTCTTTCTACGGTGTACGGTATCGTAAAGCAGCATGGGGGCAGCATATGGGTCTATAGCGAGTCTGGCATGGGCTCAACATTCAAGCTCTATTTTCCGGCAGTTGATGATCATCCATCTGAAGAAATTATCGCGGTGGAGGATAAGCTCAAGACACAATCCAGGTGCAGCATTTTGCTCGTAGAAGACAATGAAATGGTCAAGAAAGTAACCTGCGAACTGTTGGAGGATGCCGGATTCGATGTTGTTGCTGCAGACGGACCGGAACAGGCATTGCAAAAGTGCAATGAAAGCTCGTTCGACCTGTTATTGTCCGATGTAATTATGCCGGAAATGACGGGCCCCGAACTTCATAAAAAAATACTGCAATTAAATCCGGGTTTAAAAGTACTGTTCATGTCAGGATACTCCAGCAATGTCGTTTCACATCATGGTGTGCTGGATGAAGGTATTTGCTTTATACAAAAGCCATTTACTCTCGAGGGACTTATGAAGAAAATCGAGGATGTGTTGAACAAATGAAAACGATATGTATGAATAGCTGATATTGGTTTGACACTATCCAACAAAGACCTAAAGCCCTTGAGAAATCAGGGGCTTTTTTATTTGTCGGTGGAATGACGCATCAATATGGACGCAGTTGCTTGCCGCAACCGATGTGCCAGTGGAGATGCTTGGAGGACTGATAATCACCAAGATTGGTGTAGACGCGGCAGGCACCAAAACTCTTCATGAAGTGTCCGGCGATCATTTTGGCGGTTCGCATCAGTTCCAGAAGCAGTTCGTTATCGGCCTCCTCCAGGGTGAGCAAGGATTCGATGTGCTTTCTGGGGAGCAGCACGACATGATTTTCCCAGAGCGGGTGCGTATGGTGAAAGGCAAAGACCCGCTCGTTCTCGTAATATACCGTAACGTTCAGATGGCCTTTCAGAATTTTGTCACAATAAAAATCACAACCGGAATCAGTCATTTCAGTTCACCTCATTGCTATAATTAGGTACCGATGGCGCAGAATCAACCGCCCAGCGCCACGAGACCGTTACCAATGCTTGACAGCCTCAATGCAGTTTCAGCGCATGCAGCAGCTTTCCTGCAACTTTGTTTAGTATATGGCCGCGATCAAGTGAACTGAAGTGAGGAGGTTTGCGAATGCCGAGTTTTTTGAGTTCGGCTATAATTCTGCTGTCTTTTCTGATCTTTAGTCCTCTCCTGAACACTTTGATGCACTCTTCTTTCTGGCCGGCCAACAGATAAATCTGCCCCAGTCTCAGATAATAATCGCAATTATGCGGATTTAGCATAATTGCTTTCTTGCACAACTTGATTCCCTCCCGTATCTGGCCTGATTCCGTTGCAAGGCTGTACCCCATCAAGGAAAGCATTTCCGGTGATTCAATATTTTCAGTTTCATTCTTGTTCAGCATACTGGTTTCCTCCTTCTGCTGGCGTCAACTGCAAGCAGTTTTTTTTGGCGTCAGCATCATTACAATTCCCACGCTATACATCACTTTCACTTACCCTGCTTTTTCGAGTATATCAGAAAACTGCCGTACGGCACACTTTCCACTGATGAACTTCAAACAATGCCTGGTCTTGGTGAACTACAGATGCAGCAAAGTTTACATTCAAGACAATAAGTTTTAATACAATTTGTGGCGTTCCGGTTATCAATTTATTGACTGCTGTATCAAGCATGATATAAGTCTAGTTGAATGGTAATATCAGTCTTATATATTTAATACTGACAATATTTTGGAACAAATATGTTTTGCACATCAAGAATAGTGTTAATTACACATCAGGAGGTAATAGCAAAATGACAAGTTTATCAGAACTGACAGTACAGGTATTAACAGCTCGCTTGGCTAAAAAGGAAATGAGTATTGAAGAGCTTCAAAAGGAAATGGTGTTGATCAGTAATATGCTTAAAGATATAGATGCCGGTACTATCCAGGAAGCTCCGGCAGAAGTTATTGAAGAAGAACCAAAACCACAGAAGATCAATTTTAAAAAGGTTTTCAAGGACAATGAAGTAGTCTGTCTAATATGCAACAAGGGATTCATAACCCTTAAAAGGCATCTGAGTCAGGTCCATCAAATATCAGATACAGAATATAAGAAACAGTTTGGAATTCCATCAAAGCAACCGCTTGTTGCCAAGTCCTATTCCGAAAAGAAAAAAGCCGATGCGGTTAAAAACAACCTGGGAGCCAAGATGCAGGCCGGCAGAAAGAAAAAAACTGGAGCCGCTTCAAATTAGTGTCTGGCAGATATAGCTTTTGAAGCGTGTTTCAACTTGATGACAGTCCAATAAATAGCCCCGCATTCAATCAGACACGCGGGGCTCGTTTATGTTTTTTTCAAATCCAGTATCCCACCCTACCCATTCCTCATCAGCAATTTAGTTCGCGAAAAGCGGCGTAGTAGATTTCTCCAGCATGAAACATGCTGATCAATTTCACACTTGCAATCGCACAGCATTCTGCGCTATTTTAATTAACAAAGGAGGTGTGCCATGGATACAAGCTCAGTTGCAGGTTCGTCCCTGCTGTACAGGTCTGAACAGACTCAACAGGCCCTTTCAACTGCCATGATGAAGCAGGCAGCAGACGGTCAGAACCAGGTAGCCAATCTGCTCGCTCAAAATGCACAGCAGGCTCCGCAGCCAACTTCAAAAAGCAGCAACGGCTTCAACTTTTCAACTTACGCCTGAGACTGAACATTTGAAAACTTTCAAGGCCGGCCGATATGGTCGGCCTTTTTTATGCGTACTGTCCGGCGTGGTATGAACTTCGAACATAAGGTCCGCTCTCCACATGTGAAAACCCCAGTCCCAGCGCAGCCCGGCGTAGTTCGTCAAACCTGGCCGGCGAAATGTATTCCTGGACAGGATAGTGGGCACGACTGGGGGCCAGATATTGGCCGATACTGAGGTATTCGCAATTCACAGCGCGCAAATCCCTGAACACTTCGAGCACGTCTTCTTCTACTTCACCCATTCCCAGCATGATACCCGACTTGGTTTTTATTTCCGGAGCCAGCTCATTGCATATTTTCAGCACATCCAGTGAGCGTCGGTAGTCGGCTCCGCTGCGAATGTGGTAAAGACACGGAACGGTTTCGATATTGTGGCCAAGAATATCGGGGCATGATGCCACAACTACGGCCAGGCTGGAGCGTTCCCCTTGAAAATCCGGGATCAGCAATTCGATCCTGGTTGCCGGTGACATAGCGCGAATAGCTGCTACCGTGGCGGCATAGACAGCTGCGCCGCCATCCGGCAGATCGTCACGGGTGGGACTTGTTATCACAACGTGGGAAAGCTTTAGGCGAAGCACTGCCTCCGCCACCCGCCCCGGCTCATCGTTTTCAACCGGCAACGGTGCTGTTTTCTCGACATTACAGAAAGAACAGAGTCGCGTGCAGTTCCTGCCTAGTATCAGGAAGGTTGCCTGACCACAGCTGAAGCACTCCGAAATGTTGGGGCATAGAGCCTGCTGGCAGACTGTGTTCAACCGCAATTCGCTCAGCAATTGACGCATGCCGGCCTGCTCGCCCGGATTAGCCCGTTTTCGCAACCACTCAGGCTTTCGTTCAATAATCACACACCCTCCAGACCCAGGTTCCAGTTATCGTCCAGGTATTTTTCACGAAGCAGTCTTTCAGCCAACTGCCGTTCGAGATCATCAAGATTTGTTTCCAATAGAACTGTGTTGAGGTTGATGCAGAAGGCATCCTTCAGTACAGATTTCAGAAAGGCCACATCCGGCAAAATCCCCTCACCAGCCAGGCAGGTCACCCGCTCTTCCACCAGTGGAGGACGCTGTTGTAAATAAACGACCCCATTCGCCACCCGGTTCAGTATTGGGATCGAGCCATGCTGAAACACGACCTGTTTCAATCTACGTTGAGCGTTGCCGCCGATTTTGCGACCGTTGACAAGGATATCGAAAGACTCCTTGCCGGCAAAGCAAAAAGGGGTCCGTTCACCAAGCTTTTCTCCGGAGGGACAGCCGTCCACAGCGTAAAGTGCATCAAGACCAAGATTCCTGTAGAACTGCAGCAGAAAACCGGTCAATACGCGAAACGAATCCTTGATTGAACGTGTCTCCGGTATCTGGCCAGGCGCACATATAATGCTATAGGTCAGTTCGTCAGCGTGGTAAATGACGCCGCCGCCGGTGATCCGCCGTACGATCGGAACTCCGTCTGCACGGCAGCGCTCTATATCAAGCACTTCGCCGACTTTCTGAAAGCGCCCCAGTGAAAGTGTAGCCGGATGCCACTCATACAATCTAAGAATAGGCTTTGATTTCAGATTAAACGAAGTGAGCAGCGCTTCATCAAGTGCCATATTTTCAGGACCGCTGAGAGGACCTGTGTCGATCAGGCGCCAGGATTCAGTATGTGATTCACAATTATTCAAATTTTCATCGATTCGTACTTTCAGGGTCACTTAAAACGGTTACCTAATCCGCTTGGAAACACACATGACATCGTATGGCCTGCCCCTGAAATCTTTCAGGTACGTGTAATTCATTCCGGCAGCGGTACATTTATTAACTTTGGACTGTATTTCTTCATCACTCAACTGAACACAACCTGCCGTCAGCATGACTGTAACAATCACAAGAAACAATCGCCGCATATCAATCCTCACACAATTTGATTATGAGTTTTTCAATTCATCGATGACAGATATAATCTCGGTTCTGTCATATATTTTCACCCTTTTACCAATTCGAATATTTGTAATCGTAATTTTGTAATAATAAACGACATGATTACTGCAACTAATTCTTTACTTTACCTGGTCATGTTTTTGATATATAAACTGATAGATATTTATCTAAACAAACACTTTATTTACAACATCTTACATACATATTCTGATTCCTCGTTAGAATGAGGCGTTTGCACAAACACAGGCTACTGCCCAGAAACGTCGAAAGACGCCAATGTGGTCACCAGGTTTTGTCGGATTAAGGCTTAACCCAATGTAGCTGGACCCAATCCTACGTTGTGCACTGTCGAAAGTCAACCAGAGGGGAATGGTTTTGGCGCTTATACTTCAAAGCCCTTTCTCCCTGAAAGGGCTTTTGCGTTTCATATAACGACCGACTACCATGTTTGAAACGAAAGAATATATCATCAACAAACACATCCCGTACTTCGGGACCCGGATAGCAATATGAATTCTGAATTCAGTGAAATATACCTGAGCGCCGTAATCGGCCGCTCTGTAATCAACAACGCCGGAGTTGAACTTGGTGTTCTGCGGGATCTTGTCATGGTGCCTGGCGAAGTGTTCCCGGAGGTTTCGCATATACTTTTCAAGTCTCGTAAGGGTTTGAAATCGCTCCCTTGGAGTGAAGTATCCCTGTTTACCCATGTCGTTATTTCGGCTTCCAGCATCAACCCACCCGGCCTGCAAACTTACAAGCCACGCGAGGGGGAGATTCTTGTAAAACGCGATCTGCTGGACAAGCAGATAGTCGATGTGGATGGCGCCAAGGTTGTTCGCGTCAACGATATAAAGCTTGGTAAATTGCATGATAAGCTCTGTATTTTTACCGTGGATATCGGGTTTCGTGGCCTGCTCCGCCGCCTTGGATACGAGCGCTTTGGAGAGAATGTCGCCCGTTTGTTGCGAAAGGACATCCTCAACACCGAGATAAGCTGGGAGTACGTCCAACCGCTTGAGACGCATTCATCCAAACTGGCGCTTAATATAGCCCGTAACCAGATGAACGAAATGCATCCGGCAGATTTGGCCGACATAATCGAAAACATCCCTATTCAGAACATCCGCACAGTGCTGGATTCAATTGATGCCGAAACCACTGGCGATACACTCTACGAACTTGAAGCCGAGATGAGGAACGTAGTCATCAGCCAGATGGATGATGAACAGGTTTCCGATATATTGGAAGAGATGGAACCGGACGAGGCTGCCGACGTACTTTCAGACCTGCCGGAAGAAAGAGCCCAGGAACTGCTTGAGATGATGGACCAGGAGGATGCCGAAGACATTCAGGAACTCCTGGAGCACGAGGAAGATTCCGCCGGCGGCCTGATGACTCCGGATTACTTCCGACTTACGTCAGACATTTCAGTAGGTCGGGCATTGGAACTGGTACGAGAGTGCGCAGAAGAGGTTGAGACGATCTATTACGGTTATATTGTTGATGCGGATGACCGTCTGGAAGGCGTGGTGTCACTCAAAAAACTGCTTATGAGCAGTCCCGATTCCCATATCACGGATGTAATGGAAGAAAACATCAAATTTGTCAGCATAGACTCAGAGCCCGAAGACATGCTTGAGACCCTCGCCAAGTATGACCTGATTGCGATACCGGTTCTTGATGAAGACAACCGCATGGCCGGGATTGTCACTGTCGATGACGTACTGGCCCACTACCTCCCGCAAATCCTCAAGAATAAACGCAGATAGGCAATATCATGTCAAACGGGATCTCATCCGCAAAATTCACAAAACCTCTTAAGAGCTTCAGTCCAAGAAATATCATGCTCTTTCTGGCTATTCTTGGGCCGGGCATCATCACGGCCAATGTAGACAATGACGCCGGCGGCATAACCACCTACTCTCTGGCAGCAGCCAACTACGGCAATGCGGTCCTCTGGATGATGATACCCACTACGATTGCGCTGATTGTGGTCCAGGAAATGTGCGCCCGCATGGGTGCCGTAACCGGCAAAGGTCTTTCCGACTTGATCAGGGAATCATTCGGGGTCAAAATTACATTTTACACGATGATCGCGCTGCTATTGACCAACATGGGCAATTCGATTTCCGAATTTGCCGGCATTGCCGCCAGCCTGGAAATCTTCGGCATCAGCAAATACATCTCCGTACCGGTCAGCGCTCTTCTGGTCTGGCTCTTGATCGTAAAAGGTTCGTACAAAACGGTTGAAAAGGTTTTTCTGGTAGCTTGCCTGGTCTATCTGGCCTATCCAATCGCCGCTTTTATGGCCGGCCCCAAATGGGATATTGTGCTGAACGCCGCAGTTACCCCCACCTTCAAAACAGATAGCGCCTACCTGATGACGCTGATCGGCATTGTCGGAACAACCATCGCCCCATGGATGCAGTTTTATCAACAGTCCGCGGTGGTTGAGAAAGGCATTACGGCAGATCAGTACAACTTTTGCCGCCTGGATGTCATTATCGGCTGCATCCTGGCCATTGTGGTGGCCTTCTTTATCATGGTTGCCTGCGCTTCCACGATCCATGTCCAGGGCTTGAAAATCGAAACCGCAGCGGATGCGGCCTTGGCTCTCAAGCCACTGGTCGGCAAGCACGCTTCGGCACTGTTCGCCTTCGGCCTGTTCAACGCATCGCTGTTCGGCGCCTGCATACTGCCGCTCTCCACCGCATTCTATATTTGCGAGGGGATGGGATGGGAGTCGGGGGTTGATAAGGATTTTGAACTGGCACCCCAGTTTTTCTGGCTGTTCACAGCCATAATCATCATCAGTGCCGCTCTGATCCTGATACCCAACGCGCCGTTGATTTTGATAATGTTCATTTCTCAGGTAGTTAACGGAGTTGTGCTGCCGTTTGTACTAATATTCATGATCAAGCTGATCAACGACAAGAACTTGATGGGAAGCTATGTCAACGGACCATTCTTCAACATCATTGCCTGGCTTACCGTTGCAACAATGGTCGTTCTGACAGCTGTGATGACGATTGACATCACGTTTCCAGGCTTAATCAAACGCTTGATGATGTTTTGAATTTTTGCATATAAAAAAGGCCCACCCTGGTTTCAGGAAGCGGGCCTTACTTTTGCCTCATGCAAACAATTCCTATTTTTTCATTTCCACCGTCAATCCTGCCTTGCGAGCCGATTCAAGCAGATCACTGTATATCTTGTATCTGTCTTTGTATTCCACACTAAGAGATTCATATTCCCTTAACTGCTCCGACTGGCGTTCACGCGATATATTTCCCGATTTTTTTATATTACTCTGCATCTGTTCAAGACGCTGTTCCAAACGCTTAAGTTCCGCTTCCTGAGCATCAAGCTCTTTACGCCATGCATCATACGATTTACCGTTGTAAAGCTGATTGTCTTTATCAGTTGCAACTACTGATTTCAAAGCAGATGTTTGATTAGTTTCCTGTACAGGTGACTTTTGCCGGGTCTGAGCGTTTTCAGTATCTCCACGCCGTTCGACACTTTTGCGATATTTTTTCGGGATGCGGTTGAAATCTTCAGTGAAGTTCCAAACACCGGCATCATCCACCCAGGAATACGTTTCTGCAAAAAGTTGCGACGCTGTCAGCAGAATAAAGCATAAACAGAGTATGCGTATCATGTATCGCTCCGTTTTCTAACCGGGAGGCCAGTTGAAATCGCGCCCGGCCAGTATATGAAAATGGATATGGAATACAGACTGTCCGACGCCTTCGCCGTTATTCTGCACTATTCGAAAACCTGACTCGGCATAGCCCTTCTGACGCGCGATCTCACCAGCTTTTCTAAAGGCGTAGCCGACCAGTGCTTCGTCATCTGCCGTCATATCAAGGCAGTTGACAAAATGTTTTTTGGGAAGCACCAGCAAATGCAGTGGTGCCTGCGGCCCGATATCCTCAATCACCAGAAGCTGCTCGTCTTCGAATACCTTCTTCGACGGAATTTCTCCGCGAATGATCTTGCAGAAAATGCAGTTTTCCATTGAAGCTCCTTCCATATTTTTTCAAGGTACATCGAGTAAAATAAGGAACTCACGATTGCCGTCAGCCCCTGTTATGGGTGACTCGCACAGACCGGCAAC
This sequence comes from uncultured Geobacter sp., assembly GCA_964458105.1. Lineage (GTDB taxonomy): Bacteria > Desulfobacterota > Desulfuromonadia > Geobacterales > Pseudopelobacteraceae > JACRCG01. Next base: position 48,157 of record CAYWJJ010000016.1, on the reverse strand, counting down.
TTTCAAACTCATTGTCTGCGCAGTCCGGATGACATCTTCGATTACCTTCTGGTGGGCAGCCGGATCCCGGACAATGCCCCCCTTGCCCACTTCACCTTTGCCAACCTCAAACTGCGGCTTGATCAGAGCGATGATGCGCCCTCCCGGCTTGATAAGTGCAGCCGTAGCAGGCAGAACCTTGGCCAATGAAATGAAGGAAGCATCAATAACCGCCAGATCAGGCGATTCACCAAGCTTGTCCGGTGTCAGATAGCGGATATTGGTCTTTTCAATATTGATGACCCGCGGGTCCTGCTGAAGCTTCCAGGCAAGCTGACCATGCCCCACATCGACCGCAAAGACCTTGAGTACACCGGATTGCAGCAGGCAATCGGTGAAACCTCCTGTGGAAGCGCCAACATCAATCGCCACCAGACCGCTAACATCAATTCCAAACTGATCCAATGCCTTCCTGAGCTTTAGGCCACCACGACTGACAAAGGGCAGCACATCACCTTTGATGCGGATTTCGGCATCAACCGGAACCTGATGACCGGACTTGTCAACAGCATGGTCTCCCACAACCACCTGGCCAGCCATGATCAGGGCTTGCGCTCTTTCCCGCGAAGGAGCAAGACCACGTTCAACCATTAATTTATCGAGACGCAGCTTAGTCATAGAATGTTTGCCATTAACATGAAGTCAACATACTACAGGAAATTTAACAAATCAACTTGCCGTTACATTAAACTTGGCCTGAAACAACTGTAGCGCCTTGAAAGTCCTACATACAAAAAGGCGCATCCTCGGATGCGCCTTTAAGCCAGTTTATGGAATCACATAAAGTTGATACACAAATGCCAAGGACAACCCTGACATTTGTGCATACCAATAAGATACTATCAAATACCACTTGTAAGAATAAATCCAACAGTCTCAAGTCCACCGGGACTTTTAACTGAAATCGTAACTGAACCTGTCGAGGCAGTACCATCTGATGAGATAGGAACATTATAGGTCTGGCCGTGTCCGGTGTTTTGGGGGACGATGAAGCTTTTCACCGACCCGAGGGTCCCATTGTCTGCAGATACGGTGATTGTAGTACCTGCAGCCATTGTATTTCCGTTTAAGTCCGCAACTGTAAACTTGATCAGCCCTGGGCCTGTAATTGGATTTTGAGATAGAAGAGTTATATTCGCTGCATCTGTTGACATAACCAGTTCCATATTTTTAAAGATATTTTTTGTTTTTGGTGCAGTAGTATATAATGGGCCTTGATACATGCCGTTATATTTGGTGTCTCCTGCCGAATACACAGCTCCGTTTACTGAGGGTATGTAAGACTCTCCAATATCATATATTCCATTATAATTGGCATCAAGGTAGGCATCTCCGGTGTCAGTGAACTCTCCTGCATCGGCAAGACCATTTCCGTTTGCATCGGTAAAGCTCTCTTCTCCTGCGCATCTGGCCATTATGACAAACCTTCCAGTTGCCAGACGGGGAGCCTGGCTCTCCCAATTGACTGTTACATTGCCATTGGCATCAGTCGAACCGCTTCCGTCAATCTTACCTCCATTGGTTGTAAATAGCACAACCGTACCTGCCGGTGGAGGGTTATTGAAATGGTCTGCCAGTCGAACGGTAATCGGAATTTTGACTCCATCGTGATTGAAGGTTTCAGAGTTCAGGGTAACTGCTGAAATAGAGAAACTGTCATCATCAGGCGGGCCGGATGTAACTGAAAATTGAGCTGAAGCAGTGAGTGTCGGAAAACTGGCCAGCGTTGCAATAACCTGAGCTGTCACCTGGGTTGATCCTGCACTGATTCCAACAGTAGCAGAACCATCAGTCAGTGTGGTGAGGGAAGTATTTGTAAGAGTGACTCCACCGTTATTTAAAGCAGGTATTATTGTAAAGTTAACAACCTGCCCAGCCACTGGAGCGTTGCTTGCGTCAAGAACCTTGAAGGTTATAAAGCCATTCTCCGGTCTAACCGATGTTCCGGTACCCTTAAGTGCAAGTTTACCATCCAAGGGGGTTGTGGGCTGCACCTGAATTTGAGTTGGTGTTACAAGTCCTGGAGTCACTGGAGGTGGCGCAGAGGAATTGCCGGTAATTGTGAATATCTGGAATGTTGAGAGACCACCGGTTGAAGCATTAATTCTCACGGTGGTAGTCTGCAGAGGTGTTGTCGTCATGAATGTCACTTTTGCGGTTCCGTCACTGCCTACTTTTCTGGAACTGGTTTCAAGTGCAACAAGTTCAGGATGATCGGTTGAAAACGCAATATCCATACCGATGGGATTTTTACCGCCCACAGGAGTATACGTAGCAGTTGCAGTCCCGGGCTGGGTTGAATCGGCAGGAGCGGAAACGGACAGTGCCAATGTACCTGACAAATCAGAAGCACCACCACCGCAACCGGCAATAGCCAGCATAACAAACGGTATCAGCAGCGCCACAAAAGTTTTCAACATCCTCATAGATCCTCCGGAATCAAATAATTATTATTAGCTCTGGTCCGCAAAAACATCCGCCAGGTCAATAGTCAACTCGCCCAGCATCGGCACTTCTATCTTGTCGTCCCCGGCATAGCGTTCCGGCTTGCCATAGGTTTCATCGCCGCCACGTTTGAAGACCAGTAGCGTATGTTCAGCAGGATGAACAATCCAGTATTCTTTAACTCCATAACACTGATAAAGGTCAAACTTGACTGTCAGATCGTTTTTACCTGTTGAGGGTGAAGTGATCTCAATTATCAAATCCGGAGCACCGTTGCATCCACGGTTGTCTATCTTGGAGGGGTCGCATACAACAATAATATCCGGTTGAACAACTGTATCAATGTAATTGTCACTTACAGTTGTCGAATCAGCAAATCGCACATCAAAAGGGGCCGCAAAGAGTTCACATTGCCTTCCAAGCAAATGAGTAGCAATAATTCTTGTCAGAGCCCTAGAAATCCTCTGATGTGAAACACTTGGAGAGGGAGTCATGGCATAAGCCACACCTTCGATAACCTCCCAGCGTTCATCATCAGGCCAGGTAAGATAATCTGCATATGTCCACGGCTGATTATTGTTTTTACGGGCTAAGGGCATGCCACGAACTACCTATATCGTACCAAGGATTCTAGGAGTGATGAAAATTAGAAGTTCCGTCTTTGTCTTGGTTTTATTATTGGTTTTGAACAACTTGCCCAAAAGCGGGATATCCATCAAATAGGGGACACCTTCATCGGATGTATTGTCCGAATCGACATAAATCCCGCCAATTACAGTTGTCTCGCCATCACGCAGGAGCATCTCTGTCGTAGCCTGTTTCTTGTTTATAGGGGGCGCACTTGCACCGGTGGACTGACCGGGAGAGTCGTTTTTAGCATCTATTTTCATACCGATAGTGCCATTGGCATTTATGTGCGGTGTTACTTCCAGTGAAAGTGCCGCCTCGATAAACTTTGTTTCAACTTTGTCGGAAGTCGAAGACGTGTAAGGAATCTGCTGACCTTGAGTTATTTTTGCGGTTTTGTTGTTGAGGGTTGCAACCTTTGGAGTCGAAACAATCTTTACCATTCCGGCGCTGGCTGCGGCGTTAAGTCTCATATCAAGCTGTATATTGCTTGATAGAGTTCCAAAAGAGATGCCCATGCTGCCACCGGCATTGGAACCTGTTCCAGTAGTAGGCGGAGCGGACGTTAAACCTCCAAAACCTGTGTCCAGAGAATTTATACCGAGGAATGAAGCAGAGCCGTCACGGTAATGGATGCCCCAATTAACACCAAGATTTCGTGTAAAGGTTGAACTTGCCTCAACAATCCTAGCTTCAATCATGACCTGTTTTTCTGGTACATCCAACTGTACAAGCAGTTTACGCATTTCGTTTAGAATTTGCGGAATATCTTTAACAATAACCTTGTTGGTTCGGGCGTCCTGTGAAATTGTGCCTCTATCGCTTTTCAATCCATTGAATTGAGATGCAATAGTGCCAATATCGGCATAGTTAATACTGAATGTTTCGGTCTTGAGTTCAATCGCTTTAATCAGCGCTTTTTTTATTTCCTGTTCTTCCTCAGCCTGCGACTTAAACTTTCCTTTTCCTTTAATCAGGATAATATTTCCGTCTTCTCGTTTATCAAGTCCTTTGGTATCCAGGATTATATCCAGAGCCTGATCCCAGGGCACGTTAACAAGCTTGAGACTTATGGCGCCCGTAACATCATCCCCAAGAACAAAATTTTTATTACTTACTTCAGACAGTAGCTGGAATATTTTTCGAACCTCAGCATCAGCAAACTCAAGTGTGACTTTTCGCCCTTTATATCCTCGATTGGCTTCAAGTTGTTTAGTAGAGGATTCTGCGGCAGGGGCAAATTCAGTCGACAACTCATCATCTCGCGTCTTTGATGCTGCTTGACGTTGCGGCTTGTTTTTTATATCAGTCGACTCAGATACAATCTTGTCTGCAGTCAATCCTTCTGGGTTTCTGATGTCTACAAACAACATATCGCCTTCTTGACGCATTTCAAACGAAGCCGTCGTACGCATTGCGATTCGTACTTTTGTATCTGTTCCATATTTTGCTTTAACCATCAACGGTGTAACTCTAAGTACCGGAGATATAAAAGACTGCGTTTCCAGCGAACGCTGCAGATTTTTTGGTAGCACCGTATTTTTTATTGTCAACGTGATAAATCCGGCTGTTTTCAGCGGTTGATCTGCGCTTATTTCCCCTTTTACCTTAACTGAGATCCGGGATATGCCATCAATAACTTGAAAATCAATCATTTCAATATTTGATGGGCCTTTTGATTTGATTGTTGCTGAGGGAGAATAAGATGTTTTGACGGGTTTGGTTACGGTAGATTCCGAAGATGCAGTGGCCACTGAATCCTTGGCAATTGGTTTTTCTATTGATTCGGCGGAATGCGTACCTGTCAATTTAGTGTTTGAGTTATCATCTATTGCTTTAGGATTAAGAGTTATAATTATTCCATTATCAGCCTTTGCAGCACTTACCTCAGGGAATGTCCCGTTAACAGCATCCAACACAACCCGTACTTTATCCGGGTAAAGGCCTATCCTGGCTGAAGCAACTCCTGAAGTGTTCAAGGGCAATAATCGTGTCGGCAAAGAACTCTGAACATTCATTAAATCTACAACATAACGTTCGGGTTTATTTAAACGAAATGTTTTGAAATCAATTATGGTTCCATCCAACTCTAGAACTATTGTATTATTTATTGTTTTAATTGCTGTAAGTTTCAGCTTTGCAGCCTCAGCGGAATTTTGAGAAGTAATTGCCGTATCGGGTACCGGTAACTCATTTGAATTTGCAATCACCGGTTTAGTCGGCATCGATGAGTCGGTTGCGACAGGAATACTGTCTTTTAGGCTTGGAAAAGCAACTCGCAACTCTCCTGGAGTGGATGGCGCTGCAGTCAATATTGCTTCGCTATCTTTGACTAGTTCAACATCTATGCGTGTCAACACACCAGCATCTGTATCAAAACGGCTGACGGTCACAGTCTTGAAATTACCCTTGTTTATTACTAATGGCGCAGTTACTGCACCGGCTGTCGTCTGGGATAAGTCGATAACAAGCCTAAGGGGCGCTGTAGTCTTATAGCTCGTATAAGTAGCTGGCGATGAAAGCTTGATCATCAATTCAGTAGAGTTTCCTTCGCCTGCTGCGCTGATCGACTCTATTGCTGCAAGCCTGGCTTTGGCAGATGCGGCGCTGGCTGAATAAGCCACTTCAGGCATGCCCCAAAGAACAGTACTCATAATAACGAAGGCAAAGGCTGACATCATCGATGCTTTTGTCATCCACTTCATGCGGAACTCCTTATTGTTTCCTGGGAAGGGTTATTTTGATATTTTCCTTGCGAACCCTGCCGTTATCGTCTCTAAACTGTTCCAGCACGTCCACGCCGCTGGAATTGATTGAAGTAATTTTCCCGTTGTTGTTTCCAATAGTCATTCCAACTTTGAGAACATAACCTTTCCCATTCGGATCGGTAACCATGGCCTGGCTTTCCTTACCGCCAGTAATTATGCCTATAAGTTTGAATTTGCTCACATCAAAGCTATGAATAGGTAAGGCATCACGCTGTACGTTCCTGGCAGCTTCATTTGACGTGCTCTGCGCAGGTTTCGCCAACACAAAAGGTTTGAATGGATCTTTCTTGTTGCTAAAATCAAATTGGCTGGCAGTCGGTAGTGGGAAAGCAGTGCTGATAGCTTTTTGTACCGGTTTGGGTGGGACCGGAGCCGCTTTTGCCTGCAAAGCTGGCGCAGGAACAGGCTGCGTGGGCTGTTCTTTATTACATGCCAGGAAAACGCACATGCACATGAAAGCAGCACACAATAAAATTATCATCTTACTTTTTTTTATCATCCTTAATCTCTTTCTTATCAAGGAAGCGGAATGTTGTGGCAAGACAAGTCACCTTGGTCATCATACGATTACTGACGCTTTTGATATCTGTAAATGCTACGCTGGTTATATTTACAATACGAGGCAAAGTAGCTACAGCAGCAAAGAAGTTGGCAACACTGTAATAAGAACCGGATATTACGATATCAACGGGCACTTCTGCATAAAAATCCTTGGGTACCTCTGCTTTTGGCCGAAAAACAAGAAAGTCAAGACCTGCGTTTTTGCCTAATGATGTTATGCTGGTCAGCAGAGAGGGAATCTCCTTTGAGTTTGGCAGCTCTGTTAGAGCCTTAGCCAGCTCAATATTTAGTTGATCATATTCGGCTTTCAGCTTTGGCAGATTGTTTGCGATTCTGGTTTTCTCGTCAATTTCACCTTGCAGTTTCGCAAGTTCAGCTTTAAGACCCGTAAGTTCATTGTGCTTGGGCAGGTAGACGAACCAGACCAGTGCCGCCGCTTCAATAATTGCAACCAATGCAACAATCAGGACTTTCTGCTTTGTCGGTAACTTCAGTATTTTTTCTACTTGAGGATCCATACCTTGACCGCCCTGTTTGATGGTAGCTATTTCTTTGCAGCAGTCGGAGGCTGCTGCGGGGTTGATGCTGATTCAAGCTTCATTGTGATGTCAAACCTTTTCAGCTTTGTTCCTGCGACTTCGGTCTGTTCGGAAACGGCCAACTCAACAGACATGAAATCTTTAGATGCTTCAAGAGCTCTCATAAACTGGGCAATTAGATCTTCGGTGTATGCTGTTCCGGATATTTTAACATCAGCACCTGCTTCGCTATACGCGGTAAGCCATAACTGTTCAGGTGTAAGATCACTAAGTGTTGCCAATCTCTGGGCCGGACCGGTTTTGTTATTACGCAACAAAGAAAGCACATCAAGTTTTTTCTTAACCTGTTCTTTAAGTGCTTTCAGCTCTTCCAGCTTGCCAATTTTTGTCTTAAGCTCATTTATCTTGTTGTTAGCTGATGTAATATCATTTTTGGCAGCAGTGACCTGAATACGTTTCACAAAATATAGCGACATGACAACTGCAGCAACCACGGCTACGACAACGAAGAATATGGTGAGCTGCTGTACTGCAGTTTCCTTCTTTTTTGCCGCCCGAACAGGTAAGAGATTTATTTTGATCATTTGTCCCCGACCCTCCTGATCGCGAGTCCGACCGGCACTGCCATAAGCGGACCGATTTCCTGAAGGTATTCAGGGTCAAAATCTTTCTCATTATACTTAAGCTTCGCAAACGGGTTAATCATGTCAACCGGTAGACCGGTTTTCTCCGATATCATATCGATCAATTTATATACTTTTGACCCGCCTCCACTAACATAGACGCCGGTAATTCGTTCGTCACTCGCAGTCGAATTATAAAAGTCCAATGACCTGCGAATTTCCTGAATAATTGTTTCATTAACCTTTACAAGAACGTCTAATAATGGTCTATTGTTGGTTTCGTTGGCTAGTTTTTTGCCGGACTCGGCATTTTGACCGCTCATTCCAAGCTGTTTTTGGATTTCTTCCGTGTAGAGGTTTCCCCCCATCTGCACATCTCTTGTAAACAGAGTTATGCCATCCTTAATAACATTAATATTCATGACACTTGCACCAATATTAATCAAAGCTATAATCGCATTAGGAACGGCGTCATGATTAATTTCAAATGCATTCTGGACTGAAAACGAGTCGACGTCCACTACGGAAAGGTGAAGACCAGCTTCACTGAAGACCGAAACATAATCGTTTATAATATCTTTTTTACTGGCCACCAGTAGTACATTCATCTTGGAAGGGTCGTTGCTGTCGGGCGAGAGTATCTGGAAGTCCATATTTACATCATTAATATCAAAAGGTATGTACTGCTCGGCTTCCCATGAAATTTGGTCTTCAAGCTCTTCCTGTGGCATCGCCGGCAAGACAATTTTTCTGATTATAACAGAGTTGCCTGAAATTGAGCAGGCAACATCCTTGACTTTGATACCGAGACTGGACACCAAATTTTTAATTGTAGCAGCAATGGAGGAGCTATCCATCAGACTATTGTCAACTATAGCCTCTGGTGGCAAAGCAAAAATGCCGGCATTCAGCAGTTGATACGAACCTTTGTTATCCTTCAACTGCACCAGTTTGACTGAACTGGAGCCGACATCTATTCCGATTACTTCTTTTTTCTTTTTAAAAAGAAACATATCCGGTCCCGTTATGCTTGATCCTGAAACACTTTATTTTTTTCTTCAAGACTATAGCCCAATGCCAGAATTATTTTTCTCATTGTTTCCATTCTACAAAACTCACCACGTTCTATTCTATCAATTGTCAATGGCGAAACCCCTGCCTTGCGGGCAAGCTCAGACTTACTCATCAAGCGCGATTCACGTATAGTCTTAACATTGTTTTTGGACTTCATGCGCATATCCTAAATAATTGATAACAGTTGCGCAAGATGTACTGCTAATTAATATCTTTGTCAATAATTATGTATAACTTTATTCAAAATATGAGAAGAGTATATATGTACTTCTTCAGGCAACATCATAGTTAGTGCCTATGCAGCCCAGACTCTGAATTGAAGCTACTTGCCGAGCACAGCCTTGTACAAAAAAAGCCGGGTCGCCTATCTCGTTATGAAGATATTTCGGCGACCCGGCTGTCTCGGTGAGACCCAATAGGCTTTCCGTCCCATCCTCACGGATGGTTTAGTATTATCGGTTATCAGCTATTTAACTTACTTTAAATACACACTGCATTCACAACCTATCAATTTACGAATGTATTGTCAATCGCATTCAATAAAACACCAGTCAAAAAACCGCTTATCACACCGCGCGTTCAACATGAAGCACACCTAATATGCATACATTGCAGAAATATTGGCTTTTTCAGTCGGATTCGTAACACTCTCGCCCTGGATTTCGATTTTATAGACATAGGGGTAATGAGGTACCTTAACACTGTTGCTTCCGGACGTTGCGCCTTTCGCCAATGTTTCCGTACTGCTTCGATCAGTATTTCCGGCTATTTTATTATCAATTATAACGGCTACCCCCGCAGCAGATGTCGAAAAAGATGTAAACCGCCACTCTCTTGTGTCGACAATCTTTGTATATACCTTATATTGTGAACCAGACACCGCATTCAAATTAAAGGCAAGATCAGGGGCATAGGCAGGATTTGTTGTTGGATTGGCGCAGGTACCGCTCCACTCTTTTGTGGGCAAATTTGTCCGCATTTGAAGGCACGTCGAAAATGACGGCGTACTCAATGAGCCCAAAGCGCTCTGTAAACTTGTGGCAAATTCAGTTGCTGTGGCGCTCGGAAGAATTTTCAACACCTTGCCCATAAGATCCTTGGTCACTATTTCAGTCCCGCCATACGATGCATCCAGTGCTGTTTTATAACGCTTGTAAGCTCCTGAAGTGCGCGCTCCGGATGTGATCATATAGAGGAGTGCCATGCAGATCACCAGCGAGATCATGGTAAACATCAGGGAAGTAACCAATGCAATCCCTTTTTTATTTTTCAGAATGCGCATTTCAGTTTTACCTTTCAACACACTTAGCGCTGATTACTTACCAGATTCTTGGGCTTGACAATAATTCTGTAGAGCTTCCAGCGATAGTGTCGTTGTTCATCGGAAAGCGCATAGGTCCTTGTAAGACTACCTTCCCCAACACTGCCTATCAAAATACTGGAGGAGGGATAGGTATAACCTGAATCACGCTTCCCTTCCTGAGCAAGGACATAAACCTTGACCAGCTTTAGCTGCTCCCTGATTTTCTTAGCATCCTTTGTGTTAAACCAGGCTTTAATATCAGCTGCATCAATTGGCGATACAGAACCGGCAGCCATCGTCATGACGTCGCCACTCCCAAGCGCCGGAAGTGATGAATAGGTGCTCACACTATCCTGAATGCTCTCGGTTCCAGCGTTGGAACTCCAACCGAGCACTACCTGCATGCTGGCGACACAATCCAGCAATGGAATGTAAGTATATTCGCCATTAGGCTTAGTACCGTCATTATTATGATTTACGGTCGCCTTGTACAACACCTTGGTATTGGGCGCGCAAAAAGCCGGCACTGTTCCGGCTGACGACGATACAAAAAAATCTGCTCGATTGAACGGCATTCGTAGATCGCTACCGGTTGATATGCCATATACAAAATGGGTATCCTGGTCGCCTTTGGGAAGAAAATCACTATGAATTAAACCATTTGAATTATAATTAAATTCAAAGGTGCTGCCGGACATACGGAGCGAGGCTGTTGAGTAGCTACTAAAACTGGTAAGCAGTGCAATAACCTTTTCTCCCGATTTAGGTGTGTTGGAACCCAGATTAACGGGGCGGGACTCACGCGTAGATGCACTGTAATTTTGAAAAGGGATGTAGGTCCAGTGCTGCGACGCTTTAGTAGATCCCACCGTACTGGCCTTTACCCCGATTACAGCTGAAGAATAGTTATGATAACCGACAAACGGTCGGGGAATACCCTTCGGTGCATCATTCAGGATGTTGTCTGACTCGGTAGATTCACCATACGTCAAGTCACCACCAAAACTCCACGGCAGACCAAACCCCATCTGTTCGAGGTCATGTCGCATCATCTCCAGACCAATCATTCCTTCGATGTTGCTCTCTTCAAACTTTGAATACTTTGAAGCATTGGTTACAATAGTATTGAAGGCGCTGGCGGAAATCATCAAAACCGTTAAAAAAACAGCCATCACAACAATGAGTTCCACCAGGGTAAACCCCTGTGCCCCTGAATAATGTTGTTTGCGCTTTGTCACAAGAGCCTCGCTAATAGATGGAAACCACCGAAGTGGCTGAATGATTATAGGTAGAGTTCTTCTTTGTCCAGCTGGCTTCAATAGAGATCTGTTTTGAGTTTGAGGTGATGCTGTCAACTTTTTCAGTCACGTTGAATTTTTTTGGAATCCCTCTCACCTGCGTTGAATAGACAACGAATTTGGTGCCGGTGCTTAACGAGTCAAAAGCCTTGGCCCTTTTCCTCATCATCGCTTCATCAACTACCATGACAGCCTCATTCCGAAATACGTTCCCCAGATTTTGGTCAACTGCAACATTGATAACTTGCAAAAGTCCGAGAAGCCCGACCATCAGAATTACTATGGCGACCAGGAATTCAATCAACGTAAAACCGGACTTCTCACATATCATCACAATTGCTCCCATTCTTCTTACCCGGATTGATTCTCATTGTGTGTATCGTCAGACAGTCAATGTTCGGGGAAGCATTTTGATAATCCAGGTAAATGGATGTTTTAGTACTTGTAGACATTCCACGAGTCTCAATCTCGATTACGATACCATCAAAATCAGCACCCGAACTTTTTTTTAGGGGAAATTGCACCGTATGCGTCCCGGCAGGAAGCACAGTTCCTCCAGATAATTGTAGCTCGTTTTCGCTACTGTACGATTTGAAGACGTAACTCTGCTTGTTAATCGTAATACTGTGTCGCTGCTTATTGGTGAAAGCCTTGACACGAAGCTCACTGAAATCGGTTGCCATCTCTCGAACCTGCGCCTCCACCCTGTTCTTGACCAGCCAGCTATTGAAGTTAATCGATACTATGCTCAATAGTATACCAATGACACCAATGACCACGATCAGCTCAACCAATGAAAACCCTGATTCGGTATATCGATACAAAGTACTGGCTTTCACGATTATCGCTCCTGGATATGCAAAATCCTCTTTGCCGGAGAAGGGAGAATAAGGGACGGGGGAGGCGAAGGTGGCGGCATCCCCTTGAGGCTCGCAGAAAGAGACGCATCGAGCTTGCGTCCGTCACGCTGAGTGAACGCGCCGGCAAGGCTTATGGTTTTTGCAATGGGTGAATCGGATGTGGTGATGACAACCTTCCCCTCTGGTGACGCTGCTCCGCCGGTCTTGTAGTTGACCGCCCACTGGGACGGCAATCCACCCGCATCGCAGGGATCCAGGCTCGGAATAAATGTGGTAAAAAGAACCAGTCCATTTGTACGGGTTGATATACCTCCGCTGAGTCGCTCTGCCCCCACCCCCGTACTTACGTTTGCCGGATCAAGGTTAATATACCATCCTTTTTCAGTACTGGTGGGTTGATCGGGAGTGCCAGATTGATCGTTAAGATTTGCCACCGTGACCGCCGGACATTTGTCAATGGTATTACTTAATTTGTTAACAAAATTAAAATCGTAACTATAGCAGGGGTCGGCAACACCAAAAATACGGCGGGTAGTGTTCAAATCATCCTGCCGGAAGAAATAGCGGGCTTCCCCAAAAAAGACCCATAGTTTTTTATTATTCTTGTCCTGCAGCATATCCACCGAACGTGTAACCGGGCCAATGTCATCTATCAGCTTACTTGTAAACCAGTTATAGGGATCGGGATCATTATTGGTAATCAGGCGAAGGACGCCACCTTTGTCCCATGCAGTCGGATATGGTCCCGGCGATGCACTCGAATCAAGACTGGCCTTCGTATAGGTAATATAGACTATATCATCACTATAATTGCTTTCAGATCCGCCTTCTCCCTTGTCAATATCGATGGCGGCATTAAAGAGCGAGTTGGCAAATGCATACTTGATATTGGTATCTTTGACCCAGTAGTTGCATCCAGTGGCGCCAGCCGACTTGCACAACGTGAATGCCGGTGTTCCGTTACTGCTGCCTGATACCGCACCATTCGCCGGATTCAAATCAACAATGTAAATTTTCAGGTTCTGATCTGACTGTCCTAAAAACTGATGAGTGCCCGTATCAATAGGGCCGGTCGGACCTGAGGGAAACACAGCAAACCATCGGCCGTTAGTAGTTTTATCCGACTTTGTAGGTGCGGCGGTTTTTCTCGAATTGACCCTGATCTGAATTCCACCAGGTGTAGTCAGTCCAAGTCCCTTGACTGCAGTCTTTTCAGCGGCGCTCAAGGAAGTATCAGCATCTATGCTGGCATCCGAAAACTCCCACAAAAGCGTCGGAGTAACCGGGGTTGTCACGTCCAGAGCAAAATAGGATGAATAACCAACGCCATCTATCGGTGTGTTGATGCATTTGTCGTTGGGGCCCGCTGCACTTGTGGGGTTGCAGGCCACTCCAAGATTGCGCGTCGCCCCCCCCAAGCCCATGCTGCCAAGAAGTATGGATCGCCAACTTGTCTTTGCTTCGTCCAGAATGTTTGAAGAAAACTTGGTTTGTCGCGGACAATCCCAATAATTATTCGGACTACATTCAGAATGTTTGTTAATTGACGCATCAAAGAGCAATGGCGCTCCATCTACCAGAAATTGATGGCAGTAGTTCGGATCCGAACAGTTTTTAAGATAGGGAAGCACATTTTTGGGGATATACGCCCACATCTCCTTGCCGATGTCTGTGGTATCACTGATTTGGGCAATTTTAAAGGGATTATTCGGGTCTTTAATCGTAGAAACCAAGCCGAGCTTGAAAGCGTGCAACATGCCATCATTTGACCCGGCATAGACGTAATTATTGGACCTGTAACTGCTGGATTTTGTGAATTGGCCATATGAAGCATCGCCGTATTCGATATCATATTTGTTTTGTGGATCATTTCCCTGAATCTGCGGTGTGGAGTTGATCACATCCCCAAGCTTCCACTCCATATTTGTAACACCATTGTTTGTAACCTTGCGGGAGCGCAAGGTCCCGCTGCTGCCATCGCTGCCACGCACATAGTTGATCACTTCATCAACTTGGGCATTTGTAAGTGTAGCCATGTCCATAAGCGGCTTCAAAGCAGTTCGTTTTGCCGCAGTCGATACATTGAACTCATTTGCTGCATTGGTCAAAACCTGGGTGGAATCAAGCAGCGTATATATTTTTCTGTCCGCAGCGGCGCGGGCATGCAGCAGTTCACCAGCTTTCCAAAGTGCCTTGACGGTAAGAGAATCGTTTCCCGGTGCCCTGTCGGAAGCCAGGTTGAGCTGAAAATCCTTGACCGTATCTTCGTAAATGCCGCTGAATTTAACGATTGGGTCGACATAAAACCAGAGCGCCTGAATATCGCCCATCCACTTCTTTGAAAAATCGGAAGGCCATTTCGGATAGAAAAGAGCCTGAATGATATTGGCTCCCCTTTCTCCGCTCTTGTTATTGGCAACCGCAGCAGCAGTACCAGAGGAAACCTTGGCTGAAATATCATCAAGCGCTGTTTTCAAGGAAGATTTCAGCAGAGATTGGTTGACGGCTTTATAGAGACTCGTACCTGAATCGGTGGCAGTTCGGGAGAGCAGTGTTTCCGAGTTACACTCATCGGTCGAGGTTAGCCCATTGGTTTCTCCATTCAAGACCACATAGGTATTGATAAACTCGCTACTCTTGAGTGTCGTGCTTGGTGTCGATACAGTACCGCTGGCCAAAGTGAATTCATTGATATTATAGTTTTTGGCAAGATAGGCCAGATCGTCAAGATTTTTTGAACCGAACTGAGTGGGACACGCTCCGGTCTGGTTGCTGGGAGCGTGATAACGGACCGCAAGGGCGTTGACGGTTGAGTTTTGGTCCATGGTTGACATTCCATCGGAAACAACCAGAATATTATTTTGCTGGCAGCTGTACTGGACCGGATTCATATTATCTACAAAATCATTGGCATTCAGCCGTAAATTGTTGGCAGCATCTGTCGTACTGGCCCTGCTGTACTTATACGCTGTAGCATCCCGGCTCTTATTGACCGCAAAATAACCGATCGCATTGTAAAAAGCTTCGGCAAACGGTGTCCAGGTTGCTGCTTTTATATCGTCGAGCGTCTTGATCAAGCCTGTGGTATGATCCCCAACGCCTTCGTACACACAGGTTTCTCCACTGGGACAATGGGCATCTTTGGCGCAGTTTGTCGCGGCGGTAGCAGAACAATGGCCTTTACTGATGTACGACAATATCTGACCACCATCCCGGTTTGTGGCATTAACACAGGTATTTCCACTACCGCAATCAATATCGGCAGTACACTTTGTTGGGGGGTTCAAGGTGGTTGTGTTTGAACAGACTTTGACTGGAGCCATCGAGGTGCAGACCCCTCCAGTTGGACAGTTGGAATTCGTCGTACAGGTTGTTGAAGTGTTGTTTGAACAATATTTGCTTCCGGACATCGCCGTGGCTTCGGACAAGGAACCATCATAATTGAAACTCATAACCCCCATGCGGATCTTGCTTGAAAAATCCTGTATCAAACCGGTCGGAACAGGATCGGTATTGCCCAGAGCGACCCGTGCATGTACATCCGGCGCAAGCGGCTGACCTAACTGGGCTTCCACGCCGATACCGCTCAGAATTGCTGGGATATTGCCGTACAAAGTTGTATTGGACGGATCGTCCGTCGGGTCGGTCACATTTGAAACTGACGTGTCGTTGCAGAACGCAGTGTGGATTTTTAACATACAAGCCTCCACGGAATCACCGCTACTGCAAGCGGAAGGTACAGGAGTCGGCAACGAAGTACGCAACAACCATGGTTGACCAGCAGCCGATTGAGAATACATCTGCCCCTCATAATTGATTCCGCACAAAAGAGCATAGTTGCCTTGTTGTATACTGTACGGTCCATTGGCAACACCACCATAAACGTCAGGACACTGGTTGATTACGGTGTTGTACTCATCATGTCCAATTGCTGTTCCGTTGTTACGCAACGCCCAACAGGCTTGCAATGACTGCTGGAAGGCCACCTTCGTCTTGGAAGCAACAGTGGAACTAGGCAGAACACACTCGCCATAGTAGTTGGCTATACAACTTCCATAATTGGGCGAGAGGTTAACGCAAGGACCATAATTAGTTGTACTGGCAGCAGTATAGCCGCTACAAGCCGATGTGTAGGTTGTTGTAATATGTCCTTGTGTATCTGAGAAGGTACAGTCACTAGCTGTTCTGCAGGCTGCGGAGGCGCGAGATTTCAGATTGTTGGGCAGAATGGGAGAATAAGTAGAGGTTGTTCCGCACGTACCAATTACTTCTGCAGTTGTGACGTCACAAGAGGCATTGTTGCCAATGGTACAACTCCTGGACTGTTTATTCTGACAAACATTTTGAGCTACAGGAGCACAGCTGGTAACATCCGTCAACCCAGAACAGGTTTGCGCAGAGTTCAAACTGCAGACAAATGCCGTATCGGCAAATCCAGTATTATATTTACATTCCGTCGAGGTGGAGCAGGCTTGAGTATTGTTCAATTTGCAATACCCAGGAGTCAATGCTGTAGTCGAAAGACAGGCTGCCACGTCCTGTTTGATAGCCGCATTAGTTCCGGATGCAATTGACGCTACCGCGTCCTGACAGGCTTTATAATTGTACGTATCATTGCCGATAAATATATCAATCCTCGTTCCGCCACCTAGTGAAGGAGCGGTCGGATTGTTCGTGTTCGTAGGACCATGTACCCGGAAGGTTACTTTGAGCGAGGTATTGGTATCATTCGCAGCAGTACCGGAAAAGTTAACAAAATCGGCTGTCAGCGGCTGTTTAATAAATCCCTGGCCAACACATCCCCTAGACTCAGGCAACAACTGGCGTTCTGTCGTGCTGTATCTTCCACCGGTTAGGATCTGCTTCTGAATATCAAATTTGGATGCGGTCAGCCAGTTCAGGTAATTACCTGAGGCCAGGAATTTTGTCACCTTGGTCGAGCTCGCCAAGGACGGATTATAAATCACGCACAATTCATTGTTGATCGATAACGCAGTCTCACTGGCACCTGCTGTACAACTGAATGCATCAACCGGATCAAATTTTGGAATGGCGGGAGAGGTAATGGTGAAGTCATAGTTGTAGTATTGCTTGGTACTGTCTGACTTTAGCCTGTTGTAATACCCGATGTATTCGTTAGTGCTTTTATATGTTTCATCATAACAGTACATAGGCACCCGATCAAAGACACTGCAGGTTCCCGCACCACAGTCGGCATCGGTTGTACAGACTGCCGCCGAATTCGAGCAATGCTTCAACCCGGTATCGGTATAGGCAAGGTCGAACATACTGGCCGAATTATCAATTATGAAAAGCAGGTTGGGTAAAATCCCGGCCTGTAGAAAAGGAGGGGCCATACAATAATTGAGCATGTCCGATGCATGACAAATACCTGATGACAGAGACAGCATCATCAAACACCCGATAAAAGTTCTCATCATATTGCCCATGGTGACACCTCGCAACTTCATCTGGTTAAAGACAACAACAATACAATAGCCCAACATCCACCGAGTAATCATCGCTACGATCACTCACTCTAACCGCTTACATCCATGTTCCATAAATGCTGTTTCAGACACATCATCGTTATTTTGCTTCCAACATCTTCTTCAGTGTCTCAGCATCTCGCATCCCAACTTCAATCTTGCCATCCGGCATGACCATGGTTGGTGTTCCGGAAATGCCGTTGGCATTTGCAAACTTGATGTTCTCGTCAATAGCTTTCTTGCTGCTCTCTTTGGTCGGTTTGGGAACTTCTTTGCCTTCAAAGGCTTTGTCCAGAAGATCGTTACTCTTCGTCTCAAAAACGGCACGGGACTTGTCATATGCGGCAGGATGCATCGGCAGCGGAAACAGCATGATGTGGATAGCGACATCCGGTGCAAGTTTAGCCAGTTTTTTCAGCTCAACATGCCCTTTACGGCAATAGGGGCAGTCGGGATCGGTAAAAACATACAGTTTTTTTGAGCCTTTCGGATTACCCATAATGACCGCATTTTGAGTCGGAATAGACTTCACATCCAGAGATGCCGGCTGCTTCTGCTGAGGAAGCTCCTGTTTGTGCGAGGAAACCGGCTCAAGCTTTTCAAGATTGACCATCATCCCCTGGATCAGATGCTTCTTGCCGTAATCAATGAATATGATGGCTTTCTGGCTGTCTTTCTGGACAAGCAACTCGAACAAACCTCGGGACGGGGATTCCTTGATCGACAGTACCGTCGCTCCGGTTGGCTTTAAAAGATCCGACGCTTCTTTGGTGGTTAGAGAATGGCAGCTTTTACATTCAGCATTGCAATTCTCCTTTGACATGCCAAATGACGGAGAGGTAATAACTGCTGATATAGCAAATGTAACAAGAAGTTCTCTCAACATTGTATTTCCTTTCTGAATTCGTTCTGTAGAGTTTGTGCAAGAAAAGCGCCATTTGACTGAAGCCTGTAACACATTAATATCATGATGCTTCGTAATTTCAACAAACAAGGCTATGCAATATTTTCATATAATATTAAAATCAACAATCCGGACACTATGCAATTTTTGCTTACTCAATACCAAATTCTTTTAATTTATAAAGTAGCGACCTATGGCTGATTTCCAGTATTTTGGCAGCCTGGGTACGATTTCCTCCGGTTCTGGCCAAGGCTTTCCTGATGAGATCGCGCTCGATTGCATCCTCGGCTCTCTTGATGGAAAGGTCTTCATCCTGTGTTGTGACGGGCAATAACTGGAATTCGGAGCGCACAGCCGGTGGAAGACTGCTGCTTGTAATACTGCCTCCATCGCACATGATGCTGGCCCGCTCGATGGCGTTTTCCAGCTCGCGGATATTACCGGGCCAGCCATATGCCATCAAACAGCGCATGGCATCCGGTTCGATGCGAAGAGTTTGATGTTCTGCCCCACTGGGACAGGTGCGGATAAAATGTTCGGCCAGTAGCGGAATATCCTCTATCCGCTCCCTTAAAGGCGGCAGCTGAAGACAGAACACATTCAGGCGGAAATACAGATCTTCACGAAAATTACCGGACTTAACATCGGCTTGAAGATCCCGGGATGTGGCCGACACGATCCGAACATCAACCTTTCTGGAAACGCTGGCACCCACACGCCGTATTTCTTCTTCCTGCAGCACCCGCAATAGCTTTACCTGCAGAGCCGGCGGCATTTCACCAACCTCATCCAGAAAGAGCGTACCACCATCCGCCAGTTCAAAAAGGCCGGTTTTATCGTCGGACGCATCTGTAAAAGCACCCCGCACATGTCCGAACAGTTCACTTTCCAGCAGATTTTCGGGTATGGCTCCGCAATTTACAGCCACAAATGATTTTGAAGACCGGCGACCGTTCTGGTGGATGGCGCGTGCCACCAGCTCCTTGCCGGTCCCGGATTCACCGAGAATCATTACTGTAGTTTTGAGATTTGTAACTCTTTTTATCTGGTTGAAAACATCTTCCATACGGGCATTGTGGCTTATGATTCCACTGTAGGCAAAACGACCCTCTGCAGCCTCTCTGAGCTGGCTGTTTTCTGCCTTCAGCCGCTCCCTCTCTTCGGCTTTTTTAAGTACCATCACGATTTCATCTTTTTTAAAGGGTTTTGAGATAAAGTCGTATGCCCCCATTTTCATGCACTCCACAGCCGTTTCGACAGATCCGTAAGCCGACATCATGATGATGGGAACATTGACTTGCTCTTCCATAGCCTTTGCAAGAAAAGTTTTCCCATCCATTTCAGGCATGCGAATATCGCAAAGGATAAAATCGTATACCTTGCTTTTAATACATGCCAGGCCATTTTCGCCGTCAGCCGCGCTGTCCGTCACATAACCCTGACGGGTCAGCATCAGCGACAACATATGCCGCAGGTTTTCTTCATCATCAATAACAAGAATGTGTTTGCTGCCCACTTCTCCCCCTTATTCCCTTAGCCAGGTGCCAACGGCAGCAAGATGGTGAAGCATGTTCCTGCCCCCAACCTGCTTTTGACGGTGATGCGCCCTCCGAATCCTTCAATGATCCGTGCAGCTATGGCCAGACCAAGACCGGTACCCTTTCCAGGCGGTTTGGTGGTAAAAAAAGGATCAAAAATGTATTTGAGGTTATCAGCATCAATTCCTGAACCATTATCAATAACATCAATACACAGCAGTCGATTGTCTACCCTGGCCTTGAGGGCAAGTGATCCGTTGGCCGCCAGCGCATCACGACTGTTAAGCAGCAGATTGATCAACACCTGCTGTAGTTGATGGGGGTCTGCTTTTACAGGCGGCAGCCCATGCTCAATAGACATGGTGACATTCAATTGTTTAAAAGCACCTTGCTGGGACAGCAGTTCCAGAGTCTTAGTTGCAACCTGCCTGACGTCAGCGGTCTCAACACTGGAAACACGCGGTCGGGAATAATCCAGTAAACCACGAACAATCCGGTCAATTCTGGAGCAATCAGCCGAAATTCGTTGTGCATAATCCTGGATTGCCGGGTTGTCTGGCTGCTCAGCGGCAGCCAGATCGGCATATCCCATAATCGATGCCAGTGGAGTGCCGATCTCATGGGCCATTCCGGCCGCCAGAAGTCCGATCGATGCCATTTTCTCGGTGCGAATGGCTTCTTCACGAGCCTGGTGTAGATCGATATTGACCCGTTCGAGGGCAGACATATGCTCGGAAACCTGTTGATCCTTATTCTGCAGGGCAGTCGACATTTCGTTAAAAGATTCTGCCAGACACGCAAGTTCAGAACTGCCTGAAACTTGCAGCCGCTGCCCATAGTGGCCTCCGGTAATCTTTCCGGTAGCAGACAACAATCTGTTGATCGGATTGACAACAATCCGGGAAAGTATAAAAGAGCCCAATCCCATCAGCATGATAAAATCGAGTACGAAATACGCGGCAAATAACTGTCGGGTTTTGTGCAGCCTGGAATTTTCTGCAGAGAGGGACAAGAGTAATCCAGCTCTGCCAACGGTAGTGCCGTTTCTGGTTACGCTGACAACTTTTGCGATACCGCTGCCATCCGGAAGAATGCCAACCCCATCCGATGACGCTTGGATGCCGTTGAATGGCAAGTAGACTTCACTTCCGTCACGTCCGGCTGTGAAAATCGCCTTGCCGTTTCTGTCCAGCAAAGTCAAACGTGTAAAAGCGGCATCGTCGGAAAGTTTTTGCACGTAAATCGATGCGGAAGAATCAGGTGATATGATCCCACCAGGAAAAACCGGCAGATCATCCGGAAGCTGGCTGACAAAAGCCGCCAGTAGCGTGCGGGCATGTTCGCCCTTCTGGGCATACAGATCATTTGCAGAAGTTTTAAAGGCCAGAAAACTGAACAGCAGCCATGTCATTACCAGCAAAAAACCCAGAAAAGCCATGATTGAAACAGTCAGACTGGGTCGGTATCGGGCCATTTTATCAGCCTTTATGGAAGCCGCCAAGATTGAGATACCACGTTATCAGCGGTCTTCCGTAGAAAATATAGAGCACAGCGCCAAATGCCAGATAAGGACCGAACGGTATCGCCAGTTTGGAATCTTTTTTCTGGAGCAGCATCATTGAGATGCCGACAACAGAACCGACCAGGGAACTGGCCAGAATAATAAAAGGTATTGACTTCCACCCCAAAAACGCACCCATCATGGCCAGAAGTTTTATGTCACCGCCTCCCATGCCTTCTTTACCGGTCAACCATTGATAAGCGTATGCCACTAATAGAAGACTGCCGCCACCCAGCAGAATGCCGAGAATGGAATTGAGCCAGCCATGTCCCTGCAGAAAGAAAGATAGAATAAATCCGATTACAATCCCTGACAGAGATATTTCGTCCGGAATAATCTGATGTTCGATATCGATGAATGTAATCACCACAAGTGCCGAACAAAAAACGAACAACGCCGCAAAGGACAGAGTTGGCCCGAATCTCAGAAACAACAATAACGCCAGAATCCCGTTCAGCAGCTCCACCAGCGGATATTGAATCGAAATATGAGCACCGCAGCCACGACACTTTCCTCGCAGCAGCAAATAGCTGATTACAGGAATGTTGTCGTACCATCGAATCTGATAGTTGCAGAATGGACAATGCGAAGGGGGCGATACGATAGATTCATCCTTCGGCATGCGACAGATGCAGACATTCAGAAAGGAGCCGACAACCATCCCGAATACAAAGGAAAACAGCGCATAAATCGTGTATGTGGACATCAATCGAAACTCTCAGCAACATCCATGGTTATTTGGCGTTTCAGGTACAGTTCTGCCTCGGCCGCTGTGGCAAATTCAAAGCATCCGGCAGCAATCTGAATGGCGCGCTCGCGCGTGCAGCGCCGCAGAATCTGCTTTACGCGTAAGAGTGACCCGGCCCCCATGGACAACTCATCAAAACCGAGCCCAAGTAAAACCGGCAGATACAAAGGATCCCCAGCCATCTCACCGCACAGACAGGCCTCAATACCTGCGCTGTGGGCAGCATTTACTATGTGTCGCAGTGAACGCAGAACAGCCGGGTGCATCGGCTGATACAGTGGTGAAAGTTGCTCATTTGTACGGTCAATGGCCAGCGTGTATTGGATCAGATCATTTGTTCCCACGCTAAAGAAATCAACCTCGCGGGCCAGCAGGTCTGCAATGGTAACAGCCGCCGGAACTTCGATCATCACACCGACTTTTATCCCGCTGTCAAATTGAACTCCGGCAGTTACCAATTCCAGTTTTGCTTGGTCCAGAAGCGCGATTGCAGCGCGGACCTCATCAATGCACGATATCATCGGAAACATTATTCGGACCGGTCCGTAAGCACTGGCACGAAGAATTGCTCGCAACTGTTTTTTGAACTCATCCGGCATGCCCAATGAAAGTCTGATGGCCCGCATACCAAGCGCTGGATTCTGTTCGACAGCAGAATCCAGCCCGTCAAGCAGTTTGTCGCCGCCGGCATCAAGCGTCCTGACCGTCAGCGGATATGGCTTGATCGCCTGCTGCATGGATTGATAAACAAGAAACTGTTCTTCTTCATCCGGCAACGTAGATCGATTCATGAAGAGAATTTCAGTCCTGTACAGACCTACACCGATGCCGCCATGCTTGAGGACTGATGCCCCCTCCTCCGGAATCTCGACATTTCCCCTGAGATGCATTGCATGACCGTCAAGTGTGACTGCCGGCAGAGAGGAGGTCTTGAGAAGCTCACTTTCCACATACTCATAGTGCTGCTTGCGGCTGAGAAAAGTTTTAAACGTTTCACGGTCCGGATTGACTATAACTTTGCCCGCAGTTCCATCAATAATAACCGAATCGCCATCCTGCGCATCATCACAGAACCCCTCAACCCCGGCAACAGCCGGAAGCTCGAGAGCTCTTGCCAGAATGGCCGTATGTGATGTGCGGCCACCTATTTCCGTGATTATGGCCAGGACATTTTTGCGGTCAATTTGCAGCATGTCCGCAGGAGTGATGTCATGTGCCGCTACAATAGTGCTACTTTCATGTTTTGGAATCTGTTCTGTCTTTTCGCCGCTCATGCTTGAAAGCACTCGTTCAATGACAGTTTCAACATCATTGATCCGCTCGCGAAGATAGAGATCCTCGATACTGGCAAACGCTTCACGGTACCGTTGCAACGTTCTCCGCAAGGCACCATCAGCATTAATAAGACAAGTTGAAATTATAGAAGATGTTTCGGAGAGCAGACGTTCATCGGCGAGGATCATCAGATGTGTTTCAATGAAAAAAAGGTGTTCTTCGCCGGTTGTTTCCGCCAGGTGGGTTTTAAGATGTTCAAGCTCTATGCGGGTGTCAGCAATTGCGGATGTCAGTCGCTCAATTTCACGTTTTGCATCTTCGGGAAGTATCGGGTATTCCGATACGCTTATGCGACGCCGATCGACAATGCGCAATCTACCAACGGCAATCCCGGGAGATGCGGCAATTCCCGAGAAAAGCCGCATGTCATTCCTCGCCAAATCCATTGGTGATCAATTCGCTCAGGGAATTCATAGCATCCGGCTCATCAACACCATCGACGGTAAGTCTGACGGTGGATCCTTTTGAAGCGGCCAGCATCATTATTCCCATAATACTTTTACCGTTCACTTCAACCCCTTCCCTGGCCAGCTTGACTTCAGAAGCGAAACGGCTGGCGGTCTTTACAAATAGAGCAGAGGCACGGGCATGAAGTCCCAGTTTGTTTACAATCAAAAATTCGCTCTGAAGCATGATTACCGGTTTCCTCGCTTCTCAGTCTTTATTTTAAAAATTCACCGGCAACGATAATGCCATCGCGGCCACACCTTTGCATCTCGGAGGCAAGTTCTGCAACTTTCATGCGATCGCGGCGTGAACAGAACTCCATTAACATCGGCAGATTGGCGCCGGTTACCACTTCGACGCATCCGTCTTTCAGAAAAGACATCGCCATATTGGATGGGGTACCACCGAAAAGATCCGTCATAATGATGGCTCCATCAGCCTGAACTTCGGCAACAGCCTTTACCACCCTGGCCATGATATCATCTGCACACTCACCAGGAGCAACTTCCACCGCCGAACACTTTTCTATCGGGCCGACGATCATCTCTGCTGACGCCTTGAGGGCCGTTGCAAGACCGGCGTGAGTAACAAGCACTAATCCTGTCATTAATTTCCCTTCTCAATATCCCTGTGAGTTATTCTTACTGAAGGCCAATGTTCCTGCAAATGCATTCCGGTGGCTTCTGCTATCGCAACTGAACGATGACGCCCTCCGGTGCAACCGATTGAGATGGTCAAATATGCCTTGCCTTCCTGCCGGTGGGCCGGCAAAAGCATGTCAAGGAGCGGGAAAAAGTAATCAAGAAAAGCAGCCGTGACCGTATTGTCGATTACATAATCGCGCACGGAATCGTCCAGACCGGACCCCGCTTTCAACTCCGCTACAAAAAAAGGATTCGGCAGAAAACGAACATCCATAACAATGCTGGATTCCAGCGGTACACCGTAGCGAAAACCAAAAGACTGGACTTCAACCACCAACGCATTTTCCTTCTCTTCCCCCCTGACGATGCGGAGAATGAAGTCCTTGAGCTGGTGTACATTGAATTCCGATGTGTCTATGACCCTGGTAGCCATACTCCTCAGGCTCGAGAGCCGCTCGCGCTCAATTCTGATTGCCTCGCCAACCGAACAGTGCTCGTCAGCCGGGTGCCTGCGGCGCGTCTCCGAGAAGCGACGTACAAGAATGTCGTCCAGGGCGTCAAAAAACAATATTTCGATACTGTGACCAGCTGCGGCAACCTTCGAAAAGGCGCTTTCATAACCCTTCAAGAATTCCCTGCCGCGAATGTCAGCCACCAGGGCAACACCTTTGAAGGACTCACCGGATTTGTTTATCAGGTCAATAAAGCTTTTGAACAGTCGCACCGGCAGATTATCAATACAGTAGAAGCCCTCGTCTTCAAGAGCCCGTACTGCAGTGGATTTACCTGAACCGGACATGCCTGTGATAATTATGATGCGCATTGACTACTCGACCTCATCACCAAGCGGGCGCGACTCGATACGAGCCAGCAGACGCTCTTGAAAATCCCGGGCGGAATGATAACCCATCCCCTTAAGCAGATAGTTGCGCGCGGCTACTTCAATGATGGACCCAAGGTTGCGTCCGGGTCTGACCGGAATACTGATGTGGGGTATGTCAATTCCAAGTATTGTCGTGGTGCGGTCATCTACACCAAGACGGTCATACTCGTGCGATTCGTCCCATTCAATCAGTTCAAGCATAATATCGATGATTTTTTTATCACGAATGGATGAAACACCGTAAAGATCCTTGATACTTATGATTCCAAGGCCTCTGATCTCCATCAGATACTGGATAGACTCTTCAGCCTGGCCAACCAGAACGGCCGGCATTTTCTTTTTGATATACACCATATCGTCGGCAACCAGGCGATGCCCCCTGATCACGAGGTCAAGGGCGCACTCACTCTTGCCGATACCGCTCTTACCGGTCAGCAGGACACCGACGCCCAGGACGTCCATCAGGACACCATGCATATGGGTAATCGGCAACAGCCGTTCTTCAAGAAACTTCGTAATCAGTGAAATAAAGGTTGAAGACTGGTGGGTGGTGACAAGCACCGGAATCGCTTTTTGGTCAGCCAGGTCAAGAAGAAGCTGAGGAGGACGCAATCCTTTTGTAACAATGAAACAGGCTATGGGGTAACTGCAAAGATTATTCAGGTTTTCAGCAGCGACCTTGGTATCTATTTCCTTGAGGAAAGAAATCTCGGTATTACCGAGCACCTGTATCCGGTCCGGATGCAGATGCTCGGTATAGCCGTCCAGCGCCAAACCTGGTTTTTGAATGCGTGAGCTGGAAACTCGGTTAGTGAGTCCGCGTTCTCCGGCCAGGAGTGTCAGAGCAAGACCATAGTTGGTTTCACTTAATAACTCCTTTATTGAAAGGGTAATTCCGTCCAAGACAAATCCCTGAAAATCAGGCCCTGTGCGGCTCAATCAAGCCGAAGTTACCATCTTTGCGACGATAGAGCACATTGATTTCACTGCTGTCGGCATCAATAAAAACAATAAAGTCCTTGTGCAGCAGATCCATCTGCATGACCGCTTCTTCAACCGACATCGGCTTGGCTACTTCAGTAGTTGTCTTTATGACGACCGGTTCGGCACTGGCATCAATACTGTCCGCTTCAAAAACTTTCTTGGAAAGTTGGCGGCCATGCTCGTCGCCGTTAGGTTTGTGAGCCTTGATTTTTTCCTTGTAGCGTTTCAGCTGACGCTCGATTTTGTCAATGACAGCATCGATGGCGGCATACATGTCGTTGGTTGCTTCGGAAGCCTTGGTGCTGACACCCTTGGCAGTAATAACGATTTCAACAATATGGCGGATCTTCTTTTCAACTGAAAAATAAACCTGCGCATTGATCGGACCGTCGATATACTTCTCAACCCTCTCGAGTTTTTCCTCAGCGTACGCCTTAAGGGCATCGCTCTGTTCCATGTGCCTGAATGTCATGGTTGTCTGCATACTATCCTCCTGTGTGTTGGGTGCTGCAATATGGACGTCTGTCGTATCGACAGCACGTCAAAAATGTCGCTTCCGTTCCGACGAAGAACCAAATTTGAGCATTTCACGATATTTGGTTACTGTACGTCGCGCGATGTTGACTGTATGTCCTGACAGCAACTCGGCAATCTTCTGATCTGAAAGCGGCTTTTTGGAATCTTCCTTTTCAATAATTTCCCGGATCATGTTTTTGACGCTCTCCGAAGCGAGAAACTCGCCCTCGCTTGTGGAGAGACCACTGTTGAAAAAGTATTTCAATTCAAACAGTCCCTGCGGCGTTTGCATGTACTTGTTGGTTGTCACCCGACTGATGGTTGATTCATGCATTCCGATATCTTCCGCGATATCCCTAAGCACCAGTGGACGGAGATATTCGATGCCGCGGTCAAAATATTCGCGCTGGAAGCGAATTATGCTCTTGGCAACCTTGTAGATGGTCCTCTGTCGCTGTTGAATGCTCTTGATCAGCCACATGGCCGAACGCACTTTTTCGCTGATGTATTCCTCGGCATGAGAGTCAATGGATCCGCTACCGCGCACATCGGCGTACTGATTGCTTACCTTGAGGTTGGGCAACCCCTCCTCGTTGAGCATTACGACATAATCATCCCCGACTTTATGAACGAATATGTCCGGAGAGATGTAGTGTACATCATCCGAGTTGAACGAAGAGCCGGGGCGAGGATCAAAACCGCCAATAATTTTGGCAGCCATAAGCACCTGATTGATGTCGACTTTCAGGGCACGGGCGATCTGTTTGTAATTGCGTTTTTCAAGATCGCCGATATGGTTCAGCAATATTCCTTCGACAACGCTCCCTTTCATTCCCAGGAAGCGGGCCTGAATCAGGAGGCACTCCCTCAAATCCCTGGCTGCAACGCCCGATGGATCGAACTCCTGGATGCACTCCAGCACGTCCAGAACATCGTCTTCCGAGGCATTGCTCGCCGCGGCAATCTCTGCCAATGAGGCTCTCAGATACCCGGACTCGTCAATGTTGCCGATTATTACCTCGCCAACCCGTACATCCATTTCTGAATACTGTCCCATATGGAGCTGCCATAACAGGTGATCAATCAATGTCCCCTGACGGGTCAGAAGATTTTCAAATGAAGGACGATCATCTTCGCCGCTGTACTGTTCTCCGGAACTGTAATTGTAGCCGTCAAGATAGCTGTCCCAATCCCGCAGAGTTTCCTCACCGGTTTCAACTTCGTGAAATTCTGTTGTATTCTCGGCGGGCTCCAGCTCCTGCTCGGCGGTTTCCAGTGTATCAGGTTCATGTATCTCTTCGATTTCAGCGGTTTCTTCCAGAAGCGGATTTTCCTCCAGCTCTTGACGAACCAAGTCCTGAAGTTCCAACCTGGTCAACTGAAGCAGCTTGATGGCCTGCTGCAGTTGGGGGGTCATC
Organism: uncultured Geobacter sp.; assembly: GCA_964458105.1. GTDB lineage: Bacteria > Desulfobacterota > Desulfuromonadia > Geobacterales > Pseudopelobacteraceae > JACRCG01. Next base: position 19,553 of record CAYWJJ010000016.1, on the reverse strand, counting down.
ACCAGTTGCTGCGACATTTTAAGTTGTTGGCGCATCTCCATTGCCATGAAACGTAAACCCCTGAGCAAATAATGAACTAGTGCATAAAGAAAGTCAGTGCCCGTGAAACCGTTGCATACTATTTAATACAATCTATAGTTTGAAGTCATCCCCTAGGTATATTTCCCGCGCTTTTTTGCTGTTTGCTATTTCATCCGGAGTACCGAACTCCAGCACCTCACCACCGCTCATAATATAGGCGGCATCACATACTCCCAGTGTTTCACGGACGTTGTGATCGGAAATGAGTACCCCGATGTTTTTATTTTTCAATGACACGATCAAACTTTGAATATCGGTGACTGCAATCGGGTCAATTCCTGCAAAAGGCTCGTCCAGCAAAATGAATGACGGATTTGTTATCAAGGCCCTTGCTATCTCAACACGCCTCCGTTCGCCACCAGACAGGGCATAACCCTTGGAAGAGGCTATATGAGTGATATTGAACTCTTCCAGCAACTGCTGCATTCGTTGCCTGCGAATATTTCTGTCCGGTTCAACTGTTTCAAGGATCGCCAGCAGATTGTCCGCAACCGAAAGCTTTCGAAAAACGGAGGCCTCCTGCGGCAGATAGCTGATGCCGCGACGGGCACGCTGGTACATTGGAAGTCCGGTAATTTCCTCGTCTCCAAGAAAAACCTGGCCACCGTCAGGTTGGGCCAGACCGACCACCATATAAAATGTCGTTGTCTTACCTGCGCCGTTAGGTCCAAGCAACCCGATAACGGTCCCGGACTGGATTGCTATATCCACACCCTTGACGACCTGGCGACTGCCATACTTTTTCTGGAGTGCCGTAGTCCAGAGTCGTGAGTTTTCAGCGACCTTCTGCATTACCCTTCCTGGCAGGCGGATTGATAACAGTAATGACACGTTCTTCACCACCCGTGACAACACTTCTATCGTCATCAACATAGTAGGTGATAACTTTGCCGCTGATGCTGTCGCCGCCCTGGATGATCTTCGGGTTTCCGGTCAGCGTAATGCGCCCATCTCGACTGTCATATACAGCCTGGGCAGCAAAACCGGTTTTATTCTGCTGGATTATGCGAACATTTCCTGCCGCTTCTATCTTTTCAACATCACCTTTTTTATCAGCATAATTGACGGTGATCTTGTCGGCAAAGATGGTTATGTCGCCCTGTTTGGCCACGACCTTACCGGTAAATATTGCTGTCTTGCCCTTATTGTCGGCAGTCAACTCATTGGATTTTATCGTGATCGGCAAACTGGAGCGATCCTTGCGATTGGACTGGTCCGCAGGAGCAGCCAGCGCCACGGAAGCGAACACCAAAATAACCGCAGCAATGCTGAGAATATGTTTTCTCATCGGTTTTTACCTTTACGGCGCTTCTTGACTTTTTTTATCAGCTGCTTTTTTACGGGACGAGCAGGCTTTGTTATTGCAGGCTTGGAAACAGCCGCCTGAATCTTCGCTCCGGCAACCGTTGCATCAACCGCATTTTTGAACCGGGCCCGCTGTTCCTTTACATCCAGCTCCAGGCCGACTGCGGCAAGTGTCAAGCGCTGCTGCCGGAATAACACCTTGTCGGCTGTTTTGAACCGTGATTCTAAAGCTCTGTATTCAATGGAATCCGTATCAAAAACGATGCCGTCTTCTGTTTCAACATGAACCTTGCCATACAGTTGAATATTATTGTTGTTACTGAAATAATTTCCGCGTTCTGCCGTTACCGTTATTGCACCAGCCGACCTGCTGCGTACAAAATCCATCCTGATATCTGAAAGGTGCGCAACCTCACCGCGTTTATCATATTCAACATGTTCGGCAACAAGTTCCCAGACTACAGAGCCGTCTCGAATTTCACTAAAACGAGCTTTATTCAAGGCAATGTCGATATTCTGGGGAAGCTTCTGAAGGGCCGTTTGCACCGGTAGTTGATCATGAGAACCGTTCCGGTAAATGGCGGCCACGATGCCGATAAACGCCGTCGTCACAAGAATGGCCAGCAATGGCCTGATAAAAACGGGCGATACCATAATAAGCCGGAACTATACCATCGAGGAGGGGGACTGTCCAGCAGAACGTGCCACTTGGCTACTTTTTTGGCACAAAGATTGAAGGCTACAATTCATAACGGCTGACTACCTCGCTCCACAGGCCACGTCCCTTGAGGATCAGATCGCAGATTTCGCGCACCGCCCCCTTTCCGCCGCCGTTGGAAGACACATAATGAGCTGCATTCCGAGCTTCAGGAAGCCCATCAGAAGGAGCAGCGGCAAAAGCGACACGCTTCATAACCGGAACATCTATGACATCATCTCCCATATAGGCGATCTGGCTGTCTGCAAGGCCGGTCCTGAGCTTGATATCCTGATAGCTGTCCAGTTTTTTCAGGGCACCCTGATAAACAAGTTCAATACCCAGTTCCGCGGCACGGATTTCAACAACCTTCGATGTACGGCCCGTAATAATTCCAACCTCAATCCCATGACGCTGCAACATCTTTATTCCGTGGCCATCTTTTACATTGAAGACCTTTGTTTCCAGTCCGTTGCCGTCATAGATAATGCCGCCATCCGTCATTACACCGTCAACATCCAGCAACAACAGATTTATGTTTTTGAGTTTTTCGTTCATCAGGCGATACCCGCTTTCAGGATGTCATGCAGGTGAACTATGCCGCAGGGCGCCACGCTCCGGTCGTCATCAAAGACGAACAGAGAAGTAATGGCACGATGTTCCATGATCTGCAGAGCCGCCGCGGCAAGCTCACCGCGCTTGATGCGTAAAGGGCCGCGCTTCATGATTTCGGCGGCGCACTGATTCAGAATATCATACCCTTTCTCCAGCGATCTGCGCAGATCACCGTCGGTAATAACCCCCTGAAGCGCCCCCGCGCTATCGCAAACACCGGTAACACCAAGCCCCTTGGAAGTAATTACAAACAGGGCGTCCTTCATGATCGAGTCTTCCTGAACAAGGGGTATGCCATCACCGCTGTGCATCAGATCTTCCACCCGCAGCAGCAGTTTTTTGCCCAACGATCCACCGGGATGAAATATGGCAAAATCTTCTGCCTTGAATCCGCGTTTCACCAGCAAAGCCACCGCCAGCGCATCACCCATGGCAAGCGTGGCAGTTGTGGAGGCGGTCGGAGCCAACCCCAGCGGGCAAGCTTCTTCCTTGACTGAAACATCCAGAAATACGTCACTGGAACGCGCCAGATTTGATGAGGGGTTCCCGCTCATTGCAACAAGGTGGGCGCCCAGACGCTTGATGGACGGCAATATTCGCAAAATTTCTTCCGTCTCTCCGCTGTTGGAAATGGCAATTACGATATCTCCGGTCATGATCATACCCAGATCGCCATGGATACCTTCGGCCGGGTGGAGAAAAAATGCAGGGGTTCCGGTGGATGCCATGGTGGAGGCGATCTTCTGTCCGATCAGACCGGACTTGCCCATGCCGCTGACGATCACCCGTCCTGAACTGGCCAGGATCAAATCGATCGTTTTCTCAAACGACTCATCTATGCGGCCGGCCATGGCGGATAGCGCATCCGCCTCAACCTGAATTACACGGCGTGCTTCAGCTATGACCGTCATGCCGCCACCCGCTGCTTTACGACTGCATCAATCGCTTTGAGCATATTCAACAGATTGGCTAGTTCACTCAGCGGGATCGAGTTAGGACCATCGCAGAGCGCCTTGTCCGGATCTTCGTGAACTTCCATGAAAATCCCGTCGATGCCCGTGGCCACCGCAGCCCTTGACAGGTATTCGACAAATTCGCGCTGTCCGCCGGAACTGTCGCCCTGCCCACCCGGCAGCTGCACGCTGTGGGTAGCGTCAAACACCACCGGATAGCCGGTAGCACGCATGACCGGGAAACTGCGCATATCTACAACCAGGTTGTTATAACCAAAGGAAGCGCCCCGTTCTGTCAGGATGATATTTTCATTGCCGCTGGCTGCGATTTTGCCGGCAACATTTTTCATATCCCAGGGAGCCAGAAACTGCCCTTTTTTTACATTGATAACACGTCCGCATTTTGCTGCAGCAACCAGAAGGTCTGTCTGGCGGCAGAGAAAAGCCGGTATCTGGAGAACATCAAGAACTTCGGCTGCCGGTGATATCTGCTCGATTGAATGAATGTCCGAAAGGACCGGTAGCCCCAGAGTTTCCTTGACCTTGCGCAGTATGGCAAGACCTTCCTTTATACCGGGGCCGCGAAATGCGTTGATCGAAGTGCGGTTAGCCTTATCGTAGGAGGCCTTGAACACCAACGGGATATTTACGCCGTTACAGATCGTGAGCAACTTCTCGGCATGGCGCAACGTAGCAGCTTCGTTTTCAATGACACAGGGACCGGCAATCAGCGCCAGGGGACGTTTTCCACCTATTTTGATATTTCCAATAGCTATTTCACGGGTCATTTACTATTCCTGTTCCTTTAATCCAAGTTGTTTATTGATCTCATCGATAATCAGGCTCAACAGCCCGGAAAGCATCAAAAAAGTGCACCCGCCAACAATAGCGGGTGCACTCTATAAATACCACAGGCAATGTTCTATCTCAACCCAAAAGCATCTGTGAAAGCATTATTGAGACTGCTGAACCTGATTTCGAATCATTTTCTAACAAAAATTTCCTTCGCAAGATTAGTGTCGATCGCAAACTCCGAGTAACCGACACGGAAGATGTAGGACGGAAAAGCCTGAAGCAGCACGATCCGGTTCCCCGGCAGCACCCCCATCGCCATCAGCTTCTGCATTTTCTTGTTGTCATCGGTCTGGATGTAGGCGATCTCCCCCTCCTGCCCGGAAGTAAATTCGGTCAGCGGCACGACTCCCAGGTCGCCTTCGGCACGGGCCTGGTCGCAGCAGTCACCGGGCGGGATCGGCTTGCCGTGCGGGCAGGTGGTGGGATGGTTCAGCATCGTGCAGACCTTGGTGTCGACCCCTTCATGCAGCAGATGCTCGAACTCGCAGGCCTTGTAATCGCCGGCCTCCCCGCGGATGTTGAGTACATCCATCATCAGGCGTTCCGCCAAGCGGTGGCGCCGAATCGTGGTGCGCCCCTCGACCTTCCCTTCCGGCCGGAAATAAACCAGCCCCTGCCTGATTTCCACCAGGGCGCGCGCGGTCAACTCCGCATAGGCGGGGTCATCCAGCGGGATCGTAAAATCCTGCGGATCCAGGGCCGCCAGTTTCTTTTCTTCAACCGCAATCCAGAGCGCCTCCAGAATTTCTTCCGCCTTATCCGACAATTTCATTCTGCATCTCCTTTGTGAGCATCGTTCTTATTGAATATCTTGCGTATCTTTTTGATTAATTCAGGTTCCAGGGGATTTTTATAGTTGCAGCGCGGACAGTGGATCGAGCGGCAGCCGCCCGGGCAACCGCCGCAGCCCTGTTTTCCGTCGGACTCTTCAAACTCGTATCCGCAGAAGCCGCATTTCATGCCAGCAATCCGGTCACCAGCAGCAGCTGGTTCAACAGATAACCGCTGCCGAACGCCACCGTGCTTACGAACAGGCCGATGCCGCTGGCCACCTTCCAGCCGCGCTCGTTCTTCATCACCAGAAACTGGGCCACGCAGGGAATGAAGAGGGTCAGAGTGACAGCAGCCACGGTCAGCTGGCGCGCATCCATCAGCCCCTTGCTCTGCAGGTCATAGAGACCGGCGGCACCGTAATCCCGGCGGAAGAAGCCGAAGATGAAGGCCACGGCCGCCTCTTTGGGCAGGCCGATCGAAGCCATGACCGGCGTCATCACGTTGACAGCCTTTTCAAAGAATCCGGTTATCTTGCCCAGCCAGAGCAATACCGAAGCCAGCACAAACAGCGGCAGAATCTCCATAAAATACCACTGCATGCGGGTGTAGGTCTTGGTCAGTACATTCGAGAACTGCGGCAGTCGCATCGGCGGCAGCTCCATGTAGAACATCGGCGCCTCACCCGGCAGTAGCTTGGACGCCAACAGTCCCACGACAATGAATATCAACAGCAGACAGACTCCCCAGACCGCCAGGGCCCCCGGCGACTTGGAGAGCAGCGCCATAATGACCCCCAACTGGGCCGAACAGGGGATCGCCAGCGCCAGCAGAACCGTCGCAATCACCCGTTCCCGGACCGTTTCCAGGGTGCGGGTCACCATGGTGGCCATCGTGTCGCAGCCGAAACCGAGTACCATCGGAATGACCGCCCGGCCGGACATGCCGAAATATTTGAAGACCCTGTCCACCAGCAGCGCCAGGCGCGGGAAGTAGCCGGTGTCTTCCAGAAAGGAGAAGAATATGAAAAAAGTCGCCACGATCGGCAGGATGATGCCGACCGCATAGCGGATGCCGAGAGTGATTATACCGTATTCTCCCACGAACAGTTCTTGCAAAATTGCCCAGGGAATCAGGTCCTTGACAACTCCGGTGATCCAGGGGTTGAAGAGTTCCTCGAATATCTTTCCCTCCAGCAGGTCAACCAGGGTTCCGGCCCCGAAAACTCCGACAAAGTCATACAACCCGAAATAGAGCACCGCCAATAATAGCGGAATGCCGGTAACCGGCTTGACCGACCAGTTGGACATGCGCTCAGCCAAGGTCACGACCCGTTTTTCCGGAGCGGTAAAAACTCCCAGAACAAGCTCCTTGGCGATCTCGTTGCGCTCCAGCGACAGGTTGAGGTGAAACGATCCGCGGCGTTTGAAGGCGATTTCACGCGCAACCTCGGCCAGCACCGGGTACCCCTCCCCTTCGCGATGGCGCACGATCGAAACGATTTCATCATCCTGCTGCAGCAGCAGCATCGCCAGCGCGCGGCGGGAAAGGATGTATTCGCCGGTCATCATGCCGGCGATTTCGTTGATGTCATGCTCCAGCAGGCGGCTGTAGGGAAAGTGCTTCCGGACATGCTTGCCCTGATCATAGCCGGCAATGGCGGAGCGGATCGCATCCACGCCGCGGTTGCGGGCGGTGGCGGCGCCGATGACCGGGATTCCCAGGCGTTGCTGCAGCAGTTCCAGATCGATCTTCAGTCCCATCCGCTCGGCTTCATCCATGATGTTGACAACCAGGATCACCGGCAACTCGGCTTCGATCAACTGGACCGTCATCGCCAGCATGCGCTCCAGGTTGCGGGCATCCAGGACGTGCAGCACCACATCGGGCGTCTCGTTCAACAGGATTTCGCGAGCCACCCGTTCCTCTTCGGTAATCGTGTGGATCGAATACATGCCGGGCGTATCGATCACCTGCCATGTTTCACCTTCGATCACTGCGTTACCGCGCGAGACCTCCACCGATGTTCCCGGATAATTGGAAACCGTCACATAAGCCCCGGTCAGGGCATTGAAGAGCACGCTCTTTCCTACATTGGGATTGCCGACCAGTGCCACCCGACGGGCAGCGTCACGGCGAACCGCCGGCGATGATGATTTACTGCAACATGTTGACATATCTACACCCTTGTTCTGCTTTTGATTTTCAATTTCATTGACTTCTCAAAAAAAAGCCCGCTCTTCAGTGGGATGAATAGGCTTTCCTGCAATCGGCACAGAGGCCGTAAATTTCAAGTTTGTGGCTCCTGATCAGGAAACCGTGCAGTGCTGCGATTTCATCCTGCAGTTTCTCTATGGTTTCGTTTTCAAACTCGATGATGCTGTTGCAACCGGTACAGACCAGGTGATCGTGGTGTTCTCCGGCCATGACGTGCTCATAGCGGGTCTGGCCGTCATGCAGCAATATCTCGCGCGCCAGTCCCGCCTCGACAAACAGCTTGAGCGTGCGGTAGACCGTCGCATGTCCGATGCCGGGATTGCTGGCTTTAATCTTGAGGTAAAGTTCTTCGACGCTGACGTGTTGGTGGGTCGAAAGAAAAATATCGAGAATGACATCCCTTTGGCGGGTGGAGCGCAACCCTTTTTGAGCAGCAAAACTGTTGAATGCCTTTTTCTTCTCAAGAATCATGCGCCCCCCTATTGAACTTGGTTTTCAATATAGTAGTGAGAGCGAAACCTGTCAATCTTTTTTTGACGGAATCAGGTCAGGGCTATCGCAATGAACTTCACATATCCGAGAATTCGGAAAATGAATCAGTAGCGGCGATTTACGTAAAGATTGCATCAAGGGTATCGAAATCGAAGGTCTGTTCTGCCAGGCTGCGCACCAGTGCCAGCTTTTCGGTGTCCTCGGCGGTCAGCTTTGAAACATCTTCCGTGATGATACGGTACAACTCGGAGGTGGAATGCTTATCCGTACGCAGGTAAGGTATGTTACTTCGGTCAAGAATCTGCTGGGTGATCTGCCCGACCGGCATGATACCGGGAATGAGCAGTCCGGCAATCTTGCTGCGATAAGCCGGAATCTGATAAAGGTTTGCCATTGTCACCAACAGTTCGTCGCGGCTGCTGGTGACAATCAGGAAAGTGGAATCCCTTAGTATTTCAGCAACTCTCTGGGTAGAGGCCGCTCCGATCTGCACATGGTTGATGATACGGTGGGAGTCGCGTTTGTTGCCGTGCAGCGGCAGTTCCAGCAGGTTGGAGATGCGGATCAGGGTCGGGTTGGCCAAGACCGGATGATAATCGAAGCCGGCCAGCACTTTGAAAGGGTCATCGGCAAAAAAACGCCGCAGATAATCCAAGGTTTTATCGCGTTTCTCCGGGATCAGCTTGTTGGCCAGAATGGCCCGCACCTCGACCCCTTCTTTTTCAAACAGAGCCAGGTTCATACATACCGAATCGACGACATTGCCGAGTCCGCCACCGGTCACCATCAGCACCGGCGCATTCAACATACGGGCAATGCGGGCATTGGATAGCCTCAGGATCGAGCCGACACCGGCGTGACCGGCCCCTTCAATGATCAGTAAATCGCACTTCTTCTCCAGCTCATGACAGGCCTCCAGCACCCGCTGTTGCAGATCGTCGACGGATATCTCGCCGTCCACCACCTGTCGCGTTGATCCGGGACGAAGCACGACCGGCGACATGTGGCGCAGATCTTTTCCCAGGCCGAAAACCTGCGCGATCAGCGCGGCGTCCTTGTCCACCTCGCGGCCGTTCAGCATGGCCGGTTTGGGACCGATCGGCTTGATGAAACCGACCCGGGCGTACTTCTTGCGCGCCAGATGCATCAAAAAAAAACTGGCAGTGGTTTTACCGGTATTCTGACCGGTGGCTGCTATGAATATCTTACGCGCCATGACGTCACCTGGCTCCCGGATACTTTAAATTCGATCTGTACTTACAAAGACCCGCTTGCCCCGTCGATCAGGACGCAACAAGCGGCGTTCCTACTTGCCGAAAACCTTCTTTAACAATTCGGTTCCCCTGGCAGCAGGGTTGGTTCTGATTTTTTTCTCTTCTTCGCCCAGCATATGAAAAAGTCCATCAACCGACTTGGAAGTCACATATGTATCAAGATCAAGCTCGGCTGTTGGTACAAATGGAACATCCTCGTATTTTTGAATCAGTTGCTTATAGGAACGGGAGGTTCCGACTTCATTCATGCTAGCGGAAACAATCGGCTTGAAGGCGGAAAAGATCTTGTCTCCGGTCTTGCTTCTGAAATACTCGGTGGCGGCCGTATCGCCCCCCTTCAGTATCTTTCCGGCATCTTCAAAAGACATCTCTTTCAGAGCGGCTGTAAAATAATCGACAGCCTTGGGAGCCGCCTTTTCCGCGGCACGATTCATGCTGAGCACAAAATCGTCAACCTCTTTGCGAAAACCGATATTTCCCAGAACATCGGCAACATTCCTGATTTTATCCGGCATCAGGATGCGAATGGCCTGGTTGCCGTAGTATCCGTCAGTACGGGCAACGGACTTGACGGCCCGGTCGGTTCCGGTTGCCAGAGCCTCTTTCAAGCCCTTGACGATGGTGCCTTCGTCAAGCGCTCCGCTTTCCGCGGCCGGCAACCCCAAGCCTTTAGTCAGATCATCGAAAAGCCCCGCATTACAGACAGAAACAGCCAGCAGCACCAACATAAATCCGGATAATATTTCTCTTTTCATGGCGCCTCCCCATAACATTGGTAATCAGCGACATTATAGTACTCTTAGATACCCCTGGCTGTCAGCAAATATCTGCCGACCCAGTTTTTGGCAAACTGGTAGGCGGTACGTCCGCAGCGCTTGCTCTTGTCGTGCGACCATTGAATTGCGTCACGTTCAAGCTCGCTGCTCCATGGAATCTGAACATTGCGCTGGCGTGCCTCACGATCGACGGAAAGGCGCACCGCATCGATATAGCGATCCTGGGAAAAGGCATAGAAAGCGACCCAGATGCCGAACCGGTCCGAAAGCGATACTTTTTCCTCCATCGCTTCGCTCTGCTGCAGTTCACCGCGCACGAACTTACCACCGATATGGTCGGATTCATATTCAGGCAGCAGGTGGCGACGATTGGAGGTTACATAAATCAATACATTTTCGGGAGCCGAATAAACCGAACCGTCCAATGCGCTTTTCAACATCTTGTAGCTGAGTTCCCCGACTTCGAAAGTCAGGTCGTCGCAGAGCAGGATAAATCGATATGGCTGATTCTCCACGGCAGTAAAAATTTCGGACAGATAGATCAGGTCCTCTTTTTCAACCTGGATGAAACGCAGCCCTTCGGGTGCGAATTTGTTGAGCAGTGCCTTGACCAGCGAAGACTTGCCGGAACCGCGCGAGCCCCACAGCAGGGCGTTGTTGGCTGGAAGACCGGCCAGAAACTGGCGGGTGTTGTTGACCATGATTTCTTTTTGTTCATCAACGCCCAAAAGCTCGCCCAATGTGGTCGTATCGGTGACCTTGACCGGCTCCAGGTAACCGGAGAATGAATGGCGGCGCCAGTTGGCGGCGGGGCAGTTTGCCCAGTCAATCGGGGCGATCGCTTTGGGAAGCAGCATTTCTACCGAGCTGAGTACACGTTCCAGTTGGGCAACAACTTCAGGTTTCAGGTTAAGCATGGATCCGGATCTCTCTTTTCTATATTATGGATTAGCAATCAGTGCAGCTGCCCGGCGAGCCAAGTTTTTTTTGGAACGAATCGGCCTGGATATGATCAGCCAGCCTAACTAGCTGGGAAAAGGCACTAAATAGCGGGTTTCTGTATACGCCATCGGGTCTGATACTGTCAAAGCAAAAATAGAACCGGTATCCTTCTCTTGCTTTTTGCTTCTGTTTTCATATATATGCCATTCATTTACAGATTACGAATTGCAAGCAGGCAACTTCCGGCGGGAGAAACATGAAAATCATAGATAAAATCAGGCAGGACAATCAGTTCATATCGCTGGAGTTTTTCCCACCCAAGGGTCATGGAGAATGGCCGGCCTTTTTCCGGAACGTTGAGCGGCTGGCCGGGCTGAATCCGCTTTTTGCTTCGGTCACCTATGGCGCTGGAGGAAGCACCCATGGTGATTCCCTTGAAATAGTTTCTCGACTGCAGAATGAATATGCACTGGAAACAATGGCCCATCTGACCTGTATCGGCTCTTCCCCGGACGAAGTTGTCAGCTTCCTGGATTCACTGACAGATGCCGGAGTCGATAATGTCCTGGCCCTGAGAGGCGACCCGCCTCAAGATGCACAATCCCCCTTTGCCCCCTCCCCGCCCCTGCAGTACGCCTCTGATCTGGTCAGCTTTATCCGTTCGTCTCACCCTGCGCTGGGAATGGGCGTTGCCGGCTATCCCGAAACTCACCCGGAGGCGCTGAGCCCGGAGTCAGATCTTTCCTATCAGGCTCTCAAACTTGATAATGGCGCCGACTTTGCGATAACCCAGCTGTTTTTTGACAATGATCTGTACCATGATTTTGTGCAGCGGGCACGGGCTGCCGGCATCAGTAAACCGATCATTCCCGGCATCCTGCCGGTAGTCAGCCTGAAGGTCATCAAACGCATAATCGCCATGTGCGGTGCGACTATCCAGGCGGAATTCATGGCAAAACTGGAAGAAGCTGACAGCCGCGGCGGAGCAGCCGCGGTACAGGAAGTCGGCGTGGCCCACGCCCGGAATCAGGCAAGGCAGCTTTTGGAGGCAGGAGCACCGGGAGTGCATATTTACACGCTCAACCGGGCTGAAGTCGTGCTGGAGCTGGTGGAAGGATTGTTGCAGTAAATGCTCTTTAACCTGCTTAAGACCTGAACAGCAATGGAACGCGGATAAACCGGCCAAAAGAATCCGCTCAATCAGTGTCATCCGCGTTCGATTGCGTTCAGTTTTTTCTTTTCGCTTTCAACCGCCTCGGCGGGGGAATTATTCCCGTGTCGTTTTCATCCGCTGCAACCGCCCCACGATAGCCGCAGTCGGGCGGGAGCCAGCGCAGCGTGCGAACCAATTCCGGAGTCAGCTTTATGCAGCTGGAATAAATCTCGAAACGGCGCTCGAATATCTTGCACTTGCGACTGACAACATCAAGGTAGCGGCAGGGGGTCTGGGTGTAGAAAATATTTCCCCGCTCGTCCTCGATCTTTTCAAAACAGCACAGTCCGCAGCGATTGCAGTAACTGTCCCACTTTTCATCATCGCCGCATCCGGTCATCGTTTGTTCTTTCCCTTATTCGACCGGGCCATCAGCATTTCACCCAGCGTTCCCATTCCCTTGGGAGCATCATCCGACTGACGCCGGAACTCGGAAAGCGTGGCCTCCTCCTCGGCAGCGGCACGGGCCGGGCCAGCCGGAACCAGTGACAGGCGGCGATTGGCACGATCGACACTCTCAATCTTGACTTCAAGTTGATCCCCCTCTTTAAGCACCTCGCGGGGATGGTTGATGCGCTTGCCGGCTCCCAGTTTTGAGATATGGATCAAACCGTCCACGCCGGGTTCCAGAGTTACAAAGGCGCCGAAGGTATCCAGCCGGGCCACGCGACCGGGATGAAACGACCCTTCCGGATACTTGCCCGACACCTGTTCCCAAGGGTCAGCCAGCGTATCCTTGAGACTCAGAGCGATCCGGTCGTTTTCCTTGTCGATTTTCTTGATTACGACCTGAATCTGCTGGCCTACGCTCAGCACATCCCGCACATCCTTGACCCGGCTCCAGCCGATCTCGGACATAGGGATCAGCCCTTCCAGTCCGCCGATGTCGACAAAGGCTCCAAAGTCCTGCAGCGAAGTAACCGTGCCGCTGACCGTGGTTCCTTCACTGATGCCGGCTTGCGCCTCGTCCTTCAGTCGCCGCTGCTCCTCTTCCAGCAGTGAACGGCGCGAAACGATGATGTTGCGCCCCTTTTCGCCGTACTCGCTGATCTGGAAAGCCAGACGAGTGCCGATCAGCGACTCCGGATTTTCGATGCGACGCAGCGCGATTTGTGAATAGGGGCAGAAAGCGCGGGCTGTGCCACCCAGTTTGATCTCGTAGCCCCCCTTGATCTCCTTCTCCACCACCCCCTCCACCGGAACTCCGGCCTGCCAGGCCTCTTCCAGCTGCGAGCTGCCGGAAGCCCCGCCGCCAACCTTGGTTGTAAAGCGCATCTCGCCGTGGCTGGATGAGAGGAAATAGGCCGCGACCATGTCGCCTTCCTTGACCGTGACGTTACCGTCCAGATCGAGAAACTCTTTCCGGTCGATAACCCCCTCCCCTTTCTGGCCGGTATCCATGAATATCCATTCCGAGCTTACCTTCAGCACCCGCCCGGACACTTTTTGCCCCGGCTCCATCCAGCGGCTTTTCTGCCCGCCGCTTTTCTCGAACAGCTCGGCAAAACTCTCGCCGTCGGTTTCATCTTCAATATTCTGTTCCAGTTCTTCGTTTTCTATCATTTCTATCCCCATTCACGCGTGATGCCGCAATGTATATCAGAGTCCGCCATGCTGGCAAGATTCTTAATAGAAAACCCCCGATCACATAAGCAACCGGGGGTTGATTTATCCATGAATCAGATAAGATTACAGGCCGAGCTGTTTGAAGAAGTCGGTGCCCTTGTCATCTACCAGAATGAAGGCCGGGAAGTTTTCGACTTCGATCTTCCAGACCGCTTCCATCCCCAGTTCAGGGAAGTCGATGCATTCAACCTTCTTGATGTTCTCCTCTGCCAGGACAGCCGCCGGGCCACCGATGGAACCCAGGTAGAACCCGCCATACTTCTTGCATGCGTCGGTAACCTGCTGGCTGCGGTTGCCCTTGGCGATCATGATCAGCGAGCCGCCTTTGGACTGCAGTTCATCTACGTAACTGTCCATACGGCCGGCAGTGGTCGGGCCGAAGGAACCGGAAGCCTTGCCGGGCGGGGTTTTTGCCGGACCGGCATAGTAGATCGGGTGATTGAGCAGGTATTCCGGCAGCGGCTTACCGCTGTCCATGATCTCCTTGAACTTTGCGTGGGCGATGTCGCGGCCGACCACGATCGTGCCGGAAAGCAAAAGCGGAGTGGAAACCGGGTGTTTGGTCAGTTCAGCCAGAATATCCTTCATTGGCATGTTCAGATCGATCTTGACGCCATGCTCATGCTTACCACGGTACTTGTCCGGAATCAGACGCCCCGGATTACGGTCCATCTCCTCGACAAAAATACCGTCCTTGTTGATCTTGGCCTTTATGTTGCGGTCAGCTGAGCAGGAAACCGCCATACCGACCGGGCAGGATGCGCCATGGCGAGGAAGACGGACCACGCGCACATCGTGGGCGAAATACTTGCCGCCGAACTGGGCGCCGATGCCGAGTTTCTGGGCGGCTTCCAGCAGTTTGTCTTCCAGCTCCACATCGCGGAATGCCTGGCCGTGCTCGTTTCCCGAGACCGGCAGACCGTCCAGCTCCTTGGCGGTGGCCAGCTTGACGGCCTTCATGCAGGCGTCGGCGGAAGTGCCGCCGATTACGAAAGCGATGTGGTACGGCGGGCAGGCGGCGGTGCCGAGATATTTCATTTTTTCCACCAGGAACTTGTAGAGCTTGTCCGGTGTCAGAAGCGCCTTGGTCTCCTGGTAGAGCATGGTCTTGTTGGCGGAACCGCCCCCTTTGGCCATAAAGAGGAATTTGTAGTAGTCGCCGTCGGTGGCCATGATGTCGATCTGGGCAGGCAGGTTGGTGCCGGTGTTGATCTCCTCGTACATATCCAAAGCTACCGTCTGGGAATAACGGAGGTTCTCTTCTGTGTAGGTTTTGTAAATACCTTTGGAGAGCCACTCTTCGTCCTTGACGCCGGTCCAGACCTGCTGTCCCTTCTTGGCTACAACGGTTGCAGTACCGGTATCCTGGCAGACCGGAAGATCAAGCTGTGCGGCAATTTCGGCGTTGCGCAGGAAAGCCAGCGCCACTCCCTTGTCGTTCATCGATGCCTCGGGATCGACCAGGATCTTGGCAACCTGCTCATTGTGAGCGGGACGCAGCAGGAAGGAGACATCCTTCATGGCCTCGTTGGCCAGGATCGAAAGCGCCTCGGGGCAAACCCTGACAACATCCTTGTCGGCAAATTTTTCGACGGTCACGTACTTCTCCGAACCCTCGATCTTGCGGTACTTGGTCTCATCTTTGGCAAGCGGGAACGGCTCCTGATAAACGAACGGCTTGGTGGACATTGATACTCTCCTTTCTGTGTGGGGATAGGTGCCGATATTAGCTTCAACTCAACATACTGTATACAATTTATGAATACATTTTACTAATGCAATCGGGGGGATAAATCAAGGCAAAACTTGAAATATTTTACTGCTGCTTACAGGATGCTTGCGCGGGATGCACCTATGGTACCGATTTCAAATCAAAGATGAAATCAAGGCGGCGAGGATTGAAGGCGACGGAGACATACAATCAGTATGTTGAGGAGCCGAAGACGAGCCAACGAAGATAGCGCTTTGATTTGGAATTGGAATAACTTATAATCCCGGCCACTTTTATTACCAAGGAGCGCTTACCCGTGAATCCAAGATTACCCGCCGAATGGGAGCTGCAGGACGGTATCCTTTTGGCCTGGCCCCATGAAGGAACCGACTGGGTTGAGACACTGGACGAAGTCCGGCCGGTTTTCACCGAAATCATCCGCCAGATTACCCGCTTTGAGCGAGTGCTGCTGACCGCCCCTAACAGCACCTCCGCCGCCGAGTACCTGACATCCGCCGGAGTGGAGCTTGATAATGTGACCATCTGCGAGATGCCCAACAATGACACCTGGGCGAGGGATTTCGGACCGATCACGGTCATATTCAACGACAAACCGGTACTGCTGGACTTCGGCTTTAACGGCTGGGGACTCAAGTTCCCGGCCAACCACGACAACCAGATCTCGAAACGCCTCAAGCAACAAGGCGCTCTTAAACCCAACCTGAACACGATCGGCCTGGTTTTTGAGGGGGGCAGTATCGAAAGTGACGGCATCGGGACGATCCTGACCACCGCCGAATGCCTGTTGTCGCCCAACCGAAACCCGCAGCTGAGCAAGCACGAGATCGAGCAGGCCCTGGCATCCATGGTCGGGGCCCGCCGGATTCTCTGGCTCAACCACGGCCGGCTGGCCGGTGACGACACCGATTCCCATATCGACACTCTGGCACGCATCTGTCCCGACAACACGATCGTTTTTCAGGACTGTGACAATCCGCTTGATGAGCACTACGAAACCCTCAAGCTGATGGAGGCAGAGCTGAAAGCCTTCAGAGCACCGGACGGTTCGCCATACAAACTGGTAGCGCTGCCCTGGCCCACTGCCCGCTTTGACAAATCCGCCCACCGCCTGCCGGCCACCTACGCCAACTTTCTGGTGATCAATGGAGCTGTGCTGATTCCAACCTATCGCGACCCCGAGAACGACCAGCGGGCTCTCGAACTGATCGGCCGTGCCTTTCCCGGCCGCGAAGCCATCGGCGTTGATTGCCTGCCGCTGCTGGAGCAGCACGGCTCGCTGCACTGCGTAACGATGCAGCTTCCCCAGGGGGTGCTGGCATGAACACCCTCAAGGCTGCATTGATCCAACAAAGCTGCGGCAGTGATCGTAACTCCAACCTGGAAAAAACCTGCGGGATGATCCGTGCAGCGGCAATCGACGGCGCAAGGCTGGTTGTACTGCAGGAACTGCACGCCGGCCCCTATTTCTGCCAGGTAGAAGACCCAAACCTGTTCGACCTGGCCGAACCGATCCCCGGTCCCTCCACCGGAATACTCGGCCAACTGGCCCGCGAACTGGAGATCGTGATCGTGGCCTCGCTGTTCGAACGGCGTGCCCCCGGCCTGTACCACAACACCGCCGTAGTACTGGAAAAGGACGGCTCCATCGCCGGTACCTACCGCAAGATGCACATACCCGATGACCCCGGATTTTATGAAAAATTCTACTTCACACCGGGCGATCTGGGCTTCACACCGATTGAGACTTCAGTAGGAAAGCTGGGGGTTCTGGTCTGCTGGGACCAGTGGTACCCGGAAGCGGCACGGATGATGGCGCTGGCTGGAGCAGATCTGCTGATCTATCCGACCGCAATCGGATGGGACCCGAACGACAACCGGGACGAACAGGAGCGACAGCGCGACGCCTGGATCACGGTGCAGCGCGGCCACGCCATAGCCAACGGATTGCCGCTACTGGCGGTCAACCGGGTCGGCTTCGAAACTTCGGCCCAACAGGATGATAGCGGCCTGCTCTTCTGGGGGAGCAGTTTCGCAGTCGGTCCCCAGGGGGAATTCCTGGTTGAGGCATCCAGAGACAGGGAAGAAGTCATACAGGTGGAACTGGATCTGGCAAGAAGCGAGCGGGTGCGCCGCATCTGGCCGTTCCTGCGTGACAGACGAATCGATGAATACGGTGACCTGCTGAAAAGGTTCAGGGATTGACATGGCGATCCACGAAAAAGAGATACTGGAGGCACTCTCCAGCTCCCGGATACTGACTTCAATGATAACACCGGCCGTTCTGATATCGGCCTGCGGTACGCTGATATTCTCGACATCGGCACGCCTGGGGCGTATCTTTGACCGTGTCACCGTCATGAAGGGCGAGGTGGAAGCGATTTTACATGGCAAGCTCAGCTATCCCAAAGAGCGGATGCAGAACCTTAAAGGACAAATTGAACTGCAGAAAAGGAGGGCCGTCCTGATCCAGAAATCCATGGCAGCCCTCTATACCGCCACGGTACTGTTTGTTGCGGCCAGCCTCGCCATCGGCGTCAACGTAGCCTACGGAAGCTCCGAGCAGGCTTGGATTCCGACCCTGCTGGCGCTTGTTGGAGGTCTGTTTTTATTTGCAGCCTCAACCATGCTGCTCTACGAGAGTCGTTTCAACCTGCGTTTTGTAACCCGTACGATCGATTTTATCGAGTTTCTGGAAGAGAAGGCGATTGAACAGGAGAAAAAGGCGCCACCGGCTCAATAGTTCCATATATCAAAAAAACAAAAATGTATCCTCTCAGATTCAGTCGAAGAAAAATATTTTCGTGTTGACAGCCCCAAAAAAGCTGTGCTATATATCTCCACCTTGCTGCACAACAGGGCTTGCACAAAAAAAGTCCGAGAAAGCCCAGAAAACGGGCGTGCGCAAGAGCAACAATTTTCCCCTTTAGCTCAGTTGGTAGAGCAGGTGACTGTTAATCACCTTGTCCATGGTTCGAGTCCGTGAAGGGGAGCCAATCAATAAACAAGTCTGATACTCAGCAAGAGTTCAGACTTGTTTTGTATATAACAAAAGCGGGAATAACTCAGTGGTAGAGTGTCAGCTTCCCAAGCTGAAGGTCGCGGGTTCGAATCCCGTTTCCCGCTCCAAAAAAACATAACCACATCAAGTGGTTGCGGGCTAAAAGCCCCGGCTTTCGCAGGAACTTTCGCATGCGGCCGGGGCTTTTCTCTTTCTAACATCAAACCCTTCCATTTATTTTCCATGCAACACGATACTCCATCTGCTTTGCTGCATGCTCTGTTAGACAACAGTTCTTTGTCTTCAACAGCCGCCCCCCCTGGCACAGACGTGCCTATCAAGCCGTAAATGGCTGCCATTATGGCCAGTTTTCCGAATTTCATCAGACCTCCATATAAATACATCAAGCTTAAAATCTGAAGCCGAAACCGAGGCTGAACATATCGCCACTGAAGTCGTATCCGGCTGTTTTCTTGTCAATCTGCATATGTTTGTAGTCGAACAGAATCATTTCTCCGCGCTGGATATAAAGCTCGACGCCACCACCGTAGTGAAAGCCGACATTGTTGTCAGTACCACCGCCAGCGCCACGAACAAATAAAAAATACTCTCCTACACCGCCGCCGACATACAAGTTTCCGAAAAAGAAGGGCAATACCCCCTTGAGGGATGCTGTTAGCGGGACTGCCTGCATCTTGTCATCACCTTGCTTTTACCATTCTATCGAGAGTCTTCGCACAGGGCGCCACAATACCCAACTGCTTGCAGATCGGCAGTAGTTGTCTATGTAAATTGTATTCTGTCCTGGCTTGATAATCTCTGCTACTATCGGAAGAATATCTTTCGCATAAGGACTACAGCCCTGATTGAAGCAGCAAAAGCTCACGACATTGAGGCTTGCAATCGGGCTACGTTTGAATTGTTTGAATTGTCACAACCGGAAAGTTCCGCAATTGGCGGAAATGGTAAGTAGATTAACATGGCGATTGATCTTGTGAATTATGAA
>CAYWJJ010000015.1:0-72238 GCA_964458105.1 uncultured Geobacter sp. | reverse complement strand
ACAAGCGAGGAACAATGAAAACAGCAATTCTGATGATGGCGCACGGCAGCCGTATTGCCGAGGCCAATGACGCTGCCCGGGAAGTGGCGGCCATGGTCAAGGAAATGACCGGCTTCGAGATCATTGAGGTCGCGTTCCGCGAAATGCACGAACCGAACATCCAATCGGGCATCGATGCCTGCGTTGCCGGCGGTGCCCAGCGCATCCTGCTGATGCCCTACTTCCTCTTCATGGGGGCCCATGTGCTGCATGACCTGCCGGAAGAGATCGAAGAGGCCCGGAAGCGCTATCCCGGGCTGATCATGGAAATGGGCGGCCATCTGGGCGCGCATCGCAAGCTGGCTGAGATCGAGACCGAACGGATCGGCGAAGCGCTGGACAAATTGGGGTGGCGCTGATGGATTCTCTGGGCATGAAACCGGATGAGATCGAGGCTGAGTCTTTTCAGATCATCGACAGCGAGGCTGGCGAACATGGCTGGCCGCAAGCGGAATGGCAGGTCGTGCGCCGCGCCATCCACACCAGTGCCGATTTCGAGTACGCCCGTTCCATGGTGCTTTCGGACGGTGTCATCGAGATGGCGGTGGCGGCGCTGAAGAGCGGGGCTGGTATCGTGACCGACACCAATATGGCCCTGTCCGGCATAAGCAAGTCCCGCCTGGAACCGTTCGGCTGCACGGTAGCCTGTCATGTGGCCGACCCGGATGTGGCCGAACTGGCGCAACGGGAGAGCATCACCCGCTCCATCGCCGCCATGCGCAAGGCTGTTGCCGATCCGGCCAACCGCATTTTTGTGATCGGTAACGCCCCTACGGCGCTTTTCGAATTGTTGCGCCTGATGCGGGAAGGGCAGGTCGAGCCGGCACTGATCATCGGTCTGCCGGTCGGTTTTGTCGGTGCCGAGGAAAGCAAGAACGCCCTGGCCGCCGGTGGGCATAATGTCCCCTTTATCACCAACATCGGCCGTAAGGGGGGCTCCAACGTGGCTGCCGCGGTGGTCAATGCCTTGGCGATCCTGGCTGGCAAGGCTTAACGCCTGACATGGCAAATATCATCCTTCTGGCGGTCTGCCTGCTGGCCGGCATCGGTCTGAAAAAAACCGGCCGGTTTCCCGGCAACACCCCGGCAGCATTGAACGGCTTCATCATTCACATCTCCCTGCCGGCCCTGGCAATCCTGCACATCCATAACCTGAAACCGGACGGTTCACTGATCCTGACGGTAGCCATGGCCTGGCTGCTGTTCGGCCTGGCCTGGCCCCTGTTTCACTTTTCCGGAAAATTTCTGCAGCTTCCCCGCCGCACCGTCGGCGCGCTGATTCTGGTGGGCGGACTGGGCAACACCTCCTTCGTCGGCCTGCCGATGATCGAGGCCTATTACGGCAAGGAGTATCTGGGTATCGGCATTATCGCTGACCAGCTCGGCTCGTTCATGGTGCTCTCCACCCTCGGCATCCTGGCTGCCACGGTTTACTCGTCCGGTGACGCTTCGCCGCGCCAGATGCTGCGCAAGATCATGCTGTTCCCCCCTTTTCAGGCCCTGCTGCTGGCGCTGCTGCTCAGGCCGGTTGCATTTCCGGCTTGGAGCGTGACGATTCTGGAAAAGCTGGGCTCTACCCTGACGCCGCTGGCGCTTGTTTCGGTCGGTTTCCAGCTTCAATTCGGCGGTTTGAAGGCTGTGTTGAAGCCGCTGGCTTTCGGTCTTGGTTATAAGCTGCTGCTGGGGCCGGCGCTGATCTATCTGTTGTATGTCACGCTGCTGGGAGCCACCGGCGCCGTTACGCAGGTCACGATCTTTGAAGCGGCCATGGCTCCCATGATCACCGCCGGCATCATCGCTATCGACCATGAACTGGATCCACCGCTGGTGGGCATGCTGGTCGGCATCGGCATACCGCTTTCTTTTCTGACTCTTTACTTCTGGCATCTGTTTCTGGCGGGGATTCAATGAAAAGAGTACTGCGTTCAGGTTATACCACCGGCGCCTGCGCCGCAGCCGCCGCCAAAGGGGCGGCACGGATGCTGCTCAGTCAGGAAACGGTCCGCGAGGTTTCCATTGAATTGCCCGGCGGAGACAGTGCCACTTTTGCTCTGCACGGCCAGAACTTCAACGAAGACTCGGCAACCTGTTTTGTGATCAAGGATGCCGGCGATGACCCGGATGTTACCAATGGCGCCGAGGTGC
Source organism: uncultured Geobacter sp. (assembly GCA_964458105.1). Lineage (GTDB taxonomy): Bacteria > Desulfobacterota > Desulfuromonadia > Geobacterales > Pseudopelobacteraceae > JACRCG01. The sequence goes on along the minus strand of CAYWJJ010000015.1, from coordinate 70,054 downwards.
ATGCTGAGGTGTCGCTTTCACCCCATCCCCACCCCGACCCTCCCCTTGAAGGGGAGGGAGAAATACTCATAACCGGCGGGGCCGGCATCGGCAAGGTCACCAAGCCCGGTTTGGCGGTTCCGCCCGGCGAATGGGCCATCAATCCGGTGCCACGCCGCATGATCGAACAGGCGGTCGGAAACGTTCTGTCAGAATTCAAAATTCAGAATTCAAAATTCAACATTACCATCTCCATTCCTGACGGCGAGCAACGGGCACTGAAAACCCTCAACGCCCGCCTCGGCATTATCGGCGGTCTTTCGATTCTCGGCACAACCGGCATCGTACGCCCGATCTCGGCCAAGGCCTGGACCGACACCATCGATGCCGCCCTGGATGTGGCCAGGGCCTGCGGCTGTCAAAACGTTGTCCTGTCCACCGGCCGCAGCAGCGAACTGGCTGCACAGCAGTTTATTAGGGTCAAGGGTCAAGGGTCAAGGGTAGCTAATTCCGTCTTGCCCCTTGTCCCTTGCCCCTTGCCCCTCCAGGAAGAGGCTTTCATCATGATGGGCGACCATGTGGCCTATGCACTGCAGGCCTGTGCCCGCCGAGGTTACATGCACCCGATCATCGCCTGCCAGTTCGCCAAGCTGCTAAAGATCGCCTGCGGGCACCCGAACACCCATGCCGCCGCTTCGGAACTGGATCTTGCCATGCTGCGCGGATGGGCCGAGCAAGCGGGTATTGCCCCCCATATTATTGCCGTCATAACCCAGGCCAACACCGCCCGCGAAATTGCCGTCAGCTGTAGTTTTGATGCTGAGTTGATGCAATTGGTTGCTACTCGCGCCGAACAGGCCGCCGCAGTGCATTCTCCCGGCATCGCCGCACAGCCTCTCCTGTGCGGATACGACGGCAATCTGGTCTCTCTCCGAAACCCGCCCATCGCAACAGACTGTTAAAACCAGTAAAATCATCGAATTAACCAATTTGACCTATAAGCGCTAAACCGTTAGGATATCTTCCAGTTGCCAGGAGGATATGTGAAAGGTTTGTACTGTCTGATTATTTTGCTGTTTGCTGCCGCGGTTGGAGCTGCCGAAGTCCCGGGAGTTTGTCATAACGAGCTGTCTGAATGGATCAGGTCCAAGCGGCCGTTTTCCATTGTCGATGTTCAGGATCCGGCCGGTTTTCGGGCCCACAACTACGATCATTCCCTGGCGGCCGGCAATGATCCCGCGCGTCTGAAAAGCATCGCCTCGCGATTGAAGGGCAAGCAGGGGAGTGTGGTCGTAGTCAGTGCCGACGGTGGTGCTGACGCCTTGCGTGCGGTGGAACTTCTGGTTCGTGGAGGTGTTAAGCGATCCCGCGTTCTGGTCCTGGAAGGGGGCATGGCGGCCGCTGCCAGCAACGCGACCTGCGACTGCTGCCAGCCGGACAATAAGAAGGTGTCGTTCAGATGAACGCCGAAAATATGATTGTCAACCCGTTGAGGCCGGCTCTGACGGCACATTTAAGCGATCAAGCCGATCGTTGCACCGGCTGCGGCGTCTGTGTCAACGAGTGCGGCTTCCTGAAGCTGTACGGCACCCCCCGTGATATAGCAAAATACTATGACCCCGAGGATCCCAAGAAAAGGGTGGCGGGGTTTGAATGCAGCCTCTGCTCGCTCTGCAGCGCGGTTTGTCCGGAAGGTCTCGACCCGATGGCGCTCTTTCTGGAAATGCGCCGCGAGGCGGTTGATCGCGGGCACGGCAGCTTTGCCGAGCACAAGGGGCTGCTGGGCTATGAGCGGACCGGTGTATCGAAGCGCTTTACCTGGTACGGTCTGCCGGAGGGGTGCGATACGGTTTTTTTTCCGGGCTGCGCCCTGCCCGGTACACGTCCTGGTGCCACTTACGCGCTCTACCGGCTGCTTGCTGCCGAGGTTCCGGCTCTCGGGCTGGTGCTGGATTGCTGTACCAAACCGTCCCACGACCTGGGCCGACAGGAACAGTTTGCGGAACTGTTCGCGGAGATGACCGGCTGGCTGGAAGTCCAGGGCGTGCGGAGGATAATGGTCGCCTGTCCGAACTGTTACAAGGTCTTTTCCGAATATGCCCCCCGGTTTGAAACGGTAACGGTTTACGAACAGCTGGCCGTCATGCCGCCAAGCACATCAGGCCAGCTTTCATCGGAGCCGGTGACGGTTCATGACCCCTGTGTGGCCCGTTTCGCATCGGCTCCGCAGGAGGCGGTACGCACCCTGCTGGCCGGCATGGGGCGGACCGTGCAAGAGATGCCGCACACCCGGACAACTGCACTCTGCTGCGGTGAGGGGGGCACGGTAGGGGCCTTGGCCCCCGACCTGGCGGATGGCTGGGGAGGGCTGCGGGCTGCGGAAGCGGCGCAGCGGCCAATCGTCACCTATTGTGCCGGCTGCGCCAATCATCTTGGAAAACGGGCCGAAGTAACCCACATCCTTGATCTCGCCTTTGATACTCCCAAGCCGTCCAAGGGGCTGGTCACCTATCTGAACCGCCTGCGCCTCAAGTCGCGCTTTAAAAAAACGGTGCCGGCGGTTATTACCAGGGAGCGGACCATCACCAGCGGCTCCACTGCCGGTCTGCTCCGACCGCTGTTGATTCTGGCGGCAATTGTTGCAACCATCGTGCTGGTGCGAACCAGCGGGATCAGCCAGTACCTGGAGCCGGAAAAACTGCGCACGCTGTTTGCGAGCTTCGGGGTTGTCGCTCCGTTGGTCTACATCGCGGTCTTTACCATCGCGCCGGCACTGATGCTGCCCGGATTGCCGATCAGCATGGCGGGGGCGACCGTCTTCGGACCGTTCTGGGGGGTGGTTTACACCATCACCGGAGCAACGCTGGGCGCCTGCGTCGCATTCCTGATCGCCCGTTATGCCGCCCGCGACTGGGTTGCCAGGCGGCTGGTCGGTTCCCGTTGGAGCAAGCTCGACAGCGAAACCGAGCAGAACGGCTGGAAGGCGGTCGCCTTCACCCGTCTGATTCCGCTGTTTCCCTTCAATCTGCTTAACTTTGCCTTCGGACTGACGAAAATATCGTTTCTGCAGTACGCGCTGGCCACCTTCATTTTCATGCTGCCCGGCACGATCGCCTACATCACCTTTTCAAGCTCACTGCTGGGACTGTTGAAGGGGAAGGTGTCGCGCGAGTTCTTCATCGGGATTCTGCTGATAGCCGCGGTTTCAATGATCCCGCGAATGACCCGCTGGTTCCGGTCCGGAAAGGCAAGGACTCCACAGGCTGCGGCACCTTGGACGGTTGCCGGTAGTCTCAGGAGAAAGGCGCTGGTTGCGGCCGGTCTTGCCATTTTGGCGTCAGCCGGTTATGCGCTGATCCAGAAGCTGTTCTGGGCACTTGATGCCCACCTGTACACTCTCGAATTCAATCTGCTGACGATTGCCAACCGCTTGAAGGATGCCGATCTGGCGGCTTTTGTCGAGTATCTGCGACCGATGTCCGCCATGCGGGGCGCCGGTGTGGCAGCGGTCTGCCAGTTGATGCAGACCTTCGCGTTTCCGTTCTCATCGCTGTCGACCACCAGGGCTTTTGTCACGGCTTTCGGTCTTCCGCAGGGCGTTCTTTACGCCTATTCCACAGGCATTATAGCGTTCGGACTGGCCGCCTGTTTCGGGCGTTTTGTGCTGGGCGACCTGCTCCCGCTCAAAAACCGCAGTAACGGCCTGGACCCGCTGGCTCCTCCTCCCGGTTGGAGTGGCTGGTGCGCCGCCGCTCTGGCGGCCGTGCCCGGCCTGCCGCTGCTGCTGCCCGGCCTTTTTGCAGGGGCTTTTCGCGTTCCGCTGCTGCGTGTCCTGACTTTCGCTGCATATGGGCTCTTTGTCCGTTTTCTGATTTCAATCGTTACACTCTAACCAAAACAGAGGAGGAATATCGCATGAACCGTATTACAGCCCGCATCACGCTTTCCGCATTGCTTTGCCTGGTACTGGCACTGCCGGTCGGGGCCGCCAGGCAGAAACCATCCGCTCTCAAAATCGTCAAGGGGGGAACCGACATCATGACGGTGGACACGCAGGCCCGGGAGGTCCGCGTTACATCAACGGTGACCAGGGACTGCTCCCAGCCGTCGGTCTGCGACTGGGGCCGCCGTTTCCAGGCCTTCTTCGGCGCCAAGGGGGGCAAGATGGAGCCGTTTTTCATTTTTACGACGGAAGTCAATCGGACCGAAATCGACAAGGCGATCAAGTCGCTGGGCATCAACTCCCGTCGCCAGATTCCGATGACCGAGGTCAAGCAGCGCTCGGGGCTCAAGCCGACGACCCAGAAGGACGACTACCTTGACGGTGATCCGCTGCTGGTCTCGGTGCGTTGGAAAAAAGATGGGAAAATGGTCGATGTTGCAATCGAGGATCTGATCGAGGAAAAAATATCGGTTGAAGGCAAGGATGTAATCAAGCCCTATACCCCGCATTTCGTGTATCACGGCACGGCCGAAGCGATAAATTTTGCGTCCGGCTGCATCGTCTGCCCCTCGGGCTGCAACGGTGGCATTATCGCCGACAACGCTCTGCCGCTGAAGGAAACCAAGAACTTCTTCCGTTTCGACTGGAATAAAATGCCGCCGGCCGGCACAAAGGTTGAGATTGTCTTGAAATCGGTCTACGGAAACAGATAGCGGGCTTCTTCAATCAATCCGGGTGATTTTTTAAGCTGATGGTGATATTTATATCATTCAATAAAATTAAACCTTGCTTGGAGAACATCATGCAGAAATATTTTGTCACACTGTGTACCGCCGTTTCCCTGGCCTTGAGTGGAGGCGCTGCCTTGGCGGAACACAAGCCGGGTCAGAAGGAAGGCCATCAGCATGGAAGCTCTGCTGCAGCCGAATCAAGCCAGGCCGACGTCAACAAGTATCATGACTGTGCCCATTGCGGAATGGATCGCGGCAAGTTCGATTCGTCACGGATGCTGGTTACCTACAAGGATGGAAGCTCCGTAGGAGTCTGCAGTATCCATTGTGCCGCCACCGAACTGAAAAAGAACAAGGGCAAAGCGGTCAAGTCGATCGAGGTCGGGGACTACAACACCAAAAAGCTGATCAACGCCGAGAAGTCATTTTGGGTGATTGGTGGTGACAAAAACGGGGTAATGACAAGTACCGCCAAATGGGCCTTTGCCAGGAAAGACGCCGCCGAGGCTTTCATCAAGAAGAGCGGCGGCAAGCTGGCAAACTACAAAGAGGCGCTGGCTTTGGCTGAAAAGGAATGATTCGTTCAGGAACAAGCATGTATCGCATTATCATCACAATTGTGCTGTTCTGCATGCTGACCGTTGCAGTCGCCCTGGCGGCCGGCAAGGCGGCCAGCCCGGTTCCGGCCGGCGCCAAGTGCCCGGTCTGCGGCATGTTCGTAGCCAAATACCCGGACTGGACCGCCAGCGCCCGCTTCAAGGACGGCAGCACCCAGTACTTCGACGGTCCCAAGGATTTGCTGACCTACTATCTGGATACCTCCCGCTACGCTCCCGGCAAACGCCAGGCCGACATGACTGAGCTGACCGTCAAAGAGTATTATTCGCTGGAAGCGATTGATCCGCGCAGCGCTTTTTTCGTAATCGGCAGCGATGTCTACGGACCGATGGGGAGCGAGCTGATTCCTTTCAAAAGTGAGAAGGACGCGCAATCGTTCCGAGCCGACCACAGGGGGAAAAAGATTGTGCGCTTCAGCGAGATTACCCTGCAGCTAATGAAAACCTTGCATTGAACACGCTTCCCATCGTCACAAACGAGAGTCGTCGGTGATTCTGCACCCGGCCGCACTGGCACTGCTGGCAACGGCTCTGCTTGTTTCCGGGCTGGGAATATATGCCGGGTATCACGGCATGCGCATCCTGGGGAAATCGGATCTGAAAAGCGGCAGCGAACTGCAGCTGGGTCTGGAGCGCAGGACCCACCAGATCTCGACCGTCATGAGCTGTGTTCTGGCCTTCCAGCTTATGTCGCTCTTCCTCTACATCCATACCATCGACAGCCTGCATCCGCTCTTTACCGGCGCCATCTGCGCGGCCGGCGTCTTTAATGCCAACTCCCTCGGCTATCCGGTTCTGATCCTCAAAATCGTCAATTTCCTGCTGGGCGGGGTCTGGCTGATAGTAAACCACACCGACAGCAAGGCGCATGATTTTCCGTTGATCAGAATCAAGTACGAACTGCTCAACCTGCTGATACCGTTGCTGGTGCTGGAGAGCTGTCTGCAGTTTGCGTATTTCGCCGGGATAAAGCCGCAGATCGTCACCTCCTGCTGCACCGGTCTGTTCAGTCAGGAATCGGGGAGCTTGATCGGTAAAATAGCTTCGCTGCCGCATATCCCGGTCAAAATCGCTTTCTTTGCCGGGATGGCGTTGACTATTGCCAGTGGACTTTACTTTTACCTGAAGAGACGAGGAGGGTGGTTGTTCTCAGGCTTTGCGGCAGTCACTTTCCTGGTTGCAACAGCATCGCTGGTTTCCTTTATCCCTCTCTATTTTTACGAACTGCCGACCCATCACTGCCCGTTCTGCCTGTTGCACAAGGAGTACGGCCATGTCGGCTATTTCCTGTACGTCACGCTGCTGGGCGGAGGAGTGGCCGGATTGGGAGTCGGGGTACTGATGCCGCTAAATGGAAGTGTCAGCCTGGCACCCATTATTCCGCCAGTGCAGCGCCGATTGGCGCTGGCGACGATGGTCTGCTATCTGTTGTTCGCGCTGATAGTGGTCTGGAAGATGTTTTTTTCGGCGCTGCGAATGGGCTGATTATAGTTTGTGAATTAATTAGGCGTATAAGTTGGGCCGGATTCGATACAACCAAATCCTGGGACAAACATTCGATATTAGCCCCGCCCCCGCCGGAATCAACCGTGCGGAGGTGTTTTTTTTCTCCCCAGCTCAAAAAAATATGCTAGTATTCCGTTTCTTTTATGCCAGCTAATGGAGGTTGCCATGCCACAATTCTTTGAAGGAAATCTTGACGCCAAGGGCCAGAAGATCGGTATCGTCGTCAGCCGTTTCAACAGCTTTATCTGCGAACGTCTGCTGGAGGGGGCGGTTGATGCGCTCGTGCGGCACGGTGCCGATGATGCCGATATAAGCGTTGCCCGCGTTCCGGGTGCTTTTGAAATCCCGCTGGCCGCCAAGAAAATGGCCGAGGCCGGCAAGTATGACGCGATCATCTGCCTGGGGGCGGTAATCCGCGGTTCTACACCTCACTTTGATTTTGTCGCCTCGGAAGTATCCAAGGGGGTGGCCAGCGTGTCGCTGGATAGCGGCGTGCCGATTGCCTTTGGCGTGTTGACCACCGATACCATCGAGCAGGCTGTCGAGCGGGCCGGCACCAAGGCCGGCAACAAGGGCTTTGAGGCGGCCGTCACCGCCATCGAGACCGTTAATCTGTTCAAGGCGATTAAATAATGGGACTGCGTCGAGAAGCGCGCGAACTTGCACTGCAGATGCTTTATGCACTGGATGCGAATCCGTCGGCAGGAGTGCAGGGGACTTTCCAGGCCTTCCGGGAAGAACAGGCCGAAGTGACCGCACGGGTGCGGGAGTTCGCCGAAGGTTTGGTGCAGGGAGTCGATGTCCAGCGGGATGTGATTGACGAAGCCATCAAGGCTCGCTCAAAAAACTGGGCCTTGGCCCGCATGCCGCGCGTGGACCTTAATGTCATGCGCCTGGCGGCTTACGAGCTGATGTTCCGTCCCGATATCCCCAAAAAAGTCAGCATCAACGAGGCGATCGAAATAGCGCGCCGTTTCGGAGACAAGGACTCGCCGGCTTTTGTGAACGGTATTCTTGATGATATTGAGGCTTGCGCAAAAACTGAAGCAACGAGTGAGGAGCAATGAACGATATAAAAGTTGGCCTGATAGGCTTTGGCAATATCGGCGCCGGGGTTGTCAAACTGCTGCGCGAGAACGCCGATGTTATTTTCAACAAAGTCGGGACGGGAATTGTCCTGAAGCGGATCGCGGATCTGGATATCACCAGCGACCGCGGTGTCGAGGTCGACTCATCCGTTCTGACGACTGACGTCAACGAGATCTTCAACGATCCCGAGATTTCGGTTGTGATCGAATTGATCGGCGGCTATGAACCGGCCAAAAGCTTTGTTCTTAAAGCCATTGAGAAGGGCAAGCATATCGTTACCGCCAACAAGGCTCTGCTGGCCCTGCATGGCGATGAAATCTATGCCGCTGCCGCCCGCAAGGGTGTGGAGGTGCAGTTCGAGGCTTCCGTCGGCGGAGGCATTCCGGTACTGACCGCCATCAAGAGCAATCTGGCGGCCAACCGCTTCGGTGGCGTGTTCGGTATAATGAACGGCACCTGCAACTATATTCTGACCCGCATGACCCAGGAGGGGGCCGATTTTGCGGAAATGCTGCAGGCAGCCCAGGAGTTGGGATATGCCGAGCCGGACCCGACCTTCGATATCGAAGGGGTTGATACGGCCCACAAGCTGGCCGTGCTGGTTTCGCTCTGCTTCGGGACCCGTATCGATTTCAACAGCATCTACACCGAGGGCATCACCGGCATCAGCAGTCTGGATGTGAAGTTTGCCAGGGATTTCGGCTATCGCATCAAGCTGCTGGCGATCGGCAAGCTGATCGACGGCCAGGTGGAGGCTCGCGTGCATCCAACCATGATCCCGCTGCACAATCCGCTGGCCGATGTGAACGGTGTCTTCAACGCCATCCGCCTGACCGGAGATTTTGTCGGCCCGGTCATGTTCTATGGTCGCGGGGCCGGTCAGAACCCGACCGCCAGTGCGATCGTCGGCGACCTGATTGGTCTGGCCCGAAGCATTCAGGCCGGTGCCGGGCGCCGCATGTCGCCGCTCGGTTTTCTGGATGCGGCGATCACCGATCTGCCGATCAAGCCGATGGCCGAAATCGTCAGTAAATACATGCTGCGGTTCAGCGCCCTGGACAAGCCGGGCGTGCTGGGATCAATCGCCGGATCATTGGGCAAGCACGGCATCAGCATCGAGTCGATGGTCCAGACTGCACATGAAGCAGACGATACGACGCCGGTGCCGATTGTGATCATGACTCACGAAGCGCGGGAGGGTTCGATACGGCAGGCGTTGTCGGAAATCGATCAGCATGACATAATCTGCCAGAAGACGGTCTTTATCAGGATCGAGGACAATCTGGAATAGAATTGTTATTAATTGGGAGGATATATGGATACAAAAATTCTGCTCAGCGAAGATCAGATCCCCAAGCAGTGGTACAACATCATCCCCGATATGCCAGGTCCGCTGGCGCCGGTCATCAGCCCCCAGACCCTCAAACCGGTCACGCCGGAAGACATGCTGGCCATTTTCCCGATGGCCCTGATCGAACAGGAAATGTCTCCCAATCGCTGGATCGACATTCCCGACGAAGTCCGCGACATCTACAGATTGTGGCGTCCATCGCCGCTGTTTCGGGCTCGCCGCCTGGAGAAGGCGCTGGGTACCCCAGCCAAGATCTATTACAAATACGAGGGGGTTTCGCCGGCCGGTTCCCATAAGCCCAACTCGGCCATTCCCCAGGCATATTACAACAAACAGGCCGGCATCCGCCGTCTGGCGACTGAAACCGGCGCCGGCCAGTGGGGCAGTTCGCTGGCCCTGGCCTGTTCCATGTTCGGCCTGGAATGCACCATCTATATGGTCAAGGTTTCCTGCAGTCAGAAACCTTATCGCAAGAGTATGATGCAGTTGTGGGGGGCGCAGGTGATACCGTCGCCGTCCGAGTTCACCAACTCGGGCCGTTCGATACTGGCCCACGACCCGGATTGCCCCGGCAGTCTGGGCATCGCCATATCGGAAGCGGTGGAAGACGCTGCTACCCATGCCGACACCAATTACGCCCTCGGCAGCGTTCTGAACCATGTCTGCCTTCATCAGACCATCATCGGTCAGGAAGCGCAGGCCCAGCTCAAAATCGCCGGAGACTACCCGGATGTGGTGATTGCCTGTTGCGGCGGCGGTTCGAACTTTGCCGGTCTGGCCTTCCCTTTTATCGCCGATCGGGCCAACGGCAAGAACGTCCGCTGTGTGGCGGTCGAACCGGCCTCCTGTCCGACCCTGACCAAGGGAATCTACGCCTTTGATTACGGTGATACCGCCAAAGTTGCTCCGATTGCCATGATGTACACGCTGGGTCATGATTTCATGCCGCCCGGCATTCACGCCGGCGGTCTGCGCTATCATGGCGAGTCGCCGCTGGTATCCCAGCTGTACCACGCCGGCCAGATCGAGGCCAAGTCCTACAAGCAGAATTCCTGTTTCGAGGGGGCACTGCTGTTCGCCCGGAGTGAAGGCATCGTCCCGGCGCCCGAATCCTCCCACGCCGTGCGGGCCGCGATCGACGAGGCTGTGCTGGCCAAGGAGGAGGGGAAGGAACGGACGATTCTGTTCGGTCTCTCCGGACATGGCCAGCTGGACATGGGCGCCTATGATGCCTATCTCTCCGGCAACCTGGAGGATTACGAGTATCCGGACGCAATGGTAAAAGCGGCGCTGGAACGGTTGCCGAAGATCAACCTCTGATAATTGAGGGGCAAGGGTCAAGGGTCAAGAAAATGATCAAGTCTCTTTGCTGCTTGCCCCCTGTCCCTTGCCCCTTGCCCCTTGACCCTATTATGATACGAATCAAAATCTGCGGCATAACCAACATCGAAGACGCCCTGGCGGCGGTCAAAGCCGGGGCTGATGCTCTCGGTTTCGTTTTCTACAAGCAATCCCCGCGCAATATTTCTCCAGAACAGGCCTCTGCGATAATCCGTTGTCTGCCCCCCTTTGTGCAGATCGTCGGACTGTTCGTCAACGAGCAGCTGACGGTCGTCAACAGCATTGCCGATCGGTGCGGTCTGGACGTTGTACAACTCCACGGAGATGAAACGCCTGAATTCTGCGCCGGCGTCAAACGGCGGACCATCAAGGCTTTCCGGGTCAGGGACCAATCCAGCCTGGATCAGATCGGGGAGTATGACGTTGCCGCCTGTCTTCTGGATGCCTGGTCTCCCGCAGCCCGCGGCGGCACGGGTGAAACCTTCAACTGGGAGATTGCCGCCGCTGCGGCAACTGAGAGATGCATCATTCTGGCGGGCGGATTGACGCCGGATAATGTTGCCGAGGCAGTTAAGGCGGTCCGACCATACGCGGTTGATGTTTCCAGCGGAGTGGAAAGTGCGCCGGGCAGAAAAAATTCATACAAAGTTCTCCGCTTTATCCGCGCTGTCAAGGAACATCATGAAGAGTAAAGAACAAAAAATATTATTTTACGATAACATAGCCTCTGCCCGCAACAGCTGGCGCTCAAAAAACAGTTATTATTACTCCAAGCTGCAGAATCTGCTTACCTCGCTCATCCCGCCCAGGAAAAAAGTAATCGAGATCGGTTGCGGAACCGGCGAAATGCTGAACGGGGTGGCTCCTTCAATCGGTGTCGGACTGGATTTCAGTCAAAATATGGTTGCAATTGCCGAGCGCAACTTCCCGTCCTTGCGCTTTGCCTGCGACGATGCCGAGAATCTTCATGAAAGCGATCGTTACGATTATGTGATTCTTTCCGATCTGGTCGGAGAACTGACCGATGTCTGGCAGGCCTTTCACGAGCTGCATAAAATTACCGACCCGAACTCCCGGGTAGTCATAACCTTTTACAACTGCCTATGGGAACCGATCCTGCTTCTGGGCGAGAAACTTGGGCTGAGAATGCCGCAGGATTACCAGAACTGGCTTTCTCTATCCGACATAGAGCAGGTGCTGAACCTCAACGGCTACGAAGTTGTCAAAAAAGGGCACACGATACTGCTGCCGATCCGTATTCCGCTGCTGTCAGATCTGCTGAACCGCTACGTTTCACTGCTCCCCTTTTTGAAAAAACTGTGCATAGTGCAGTATGTCGTCGGCAAGGAAATTGTTTCATTCAGCCGGGAAACTATTCCGCAGTACAAGGTTTCCGTCATTATCCCCTGCCGTAATGAAATGGGAAATATTGAAAGTGCCGTCGAACGCGTTCCGATAATGGGGTCTGAAACGGAGCTGATTTTCGTTGATGGCGAGTCCAGCGACGGCACGGTTGAAAAAATAGAGGAGATGATCCTCAAATATTCGGGCGTCAAAAACATTCGCCTGATTCATCAGACCCCCAGGGTTTCCAATAATCCTGACGGCGACGGTTCCTTTGCGACTCCACCCAACAAAATGCTGAAGCTGGGCAAGGGTGATGCCGTCAGAAAGGGATTTGATGCCGCCACCGGTGATATCCTGATGATTCTGGATTCCGACCTGACCGTTCCCCCTGAGGATCTGCCGAAGTTTTATCATGTCATCGCCTCCGGAAAAGGCGAGTTCATCAACGGTACGCGCCTGGTGTACCGGATGGAAAAGCAGGCCATGCGCACTCTCAACCTGCTGGGAAACAAGTTCTTCAGCTGGGTTTTTACCTGGCTTCTGGGGCAGCCGATCAAGGACACCCTCTGCGGAACCAAGGTGCTGTTTCGCAAAGATTATGAGAACATCAAGAAGCACCGCAGCTTTTTTGGCGATTTCGATCCATTCGGCGATTTTGACCTGTTGTTCGGGGCGGCCAAGCAGAACCTGAAAATCGTTGAAGTGCCGATTCACTACCGTATGCGAACTTACGGTGACATCAAGATCGAACGTTTCAAGCATGGCCTGATTCTATTGAAAATGAGCCTGATCGGCCTGAGAAAACTGAAGCTGTTTTCCTGACCGCGATACGCTGGGTACGCGCTTTAAATCACCTGTTTTCCACCCGAGAAATATTCCAACTTACCGATTACCGGCAGAGACGTGAAGAAGACTGATACACGCATAGAAAATGAAATACGCCATGGTGCCAGTATTGCCGATAATCCGGGCAAGATTTGGAACTGGGAATCTCCCGCCGGGAAAAAACGCTGGCAGAGGCGAACTGCCATGCTTTCCGCACATATCTCACCCGGGATGCACGTGCTCGAACTCGGCTGCGGCACCGGATATTATACGAAAGAGCTGCTCCAGAGCGGAGCCCGGATCTGTGCAATCGATATCTCACCGGATCTGCTCGCAATCGCCCGAAGTAACATTCACGCCGAGCGGGTTTCTTTTGTTCAGGCGAACGCCTATTCCATGGGATTCGAGGACAACCTGTTCGATAGCGTGGTCGGCAGTTCCGTGCTGCATCACCTTGACATCGACAGGGCCATGCATGAAGTTTTCCGGGTACTGAAACCTGGCGGTCAGATTGTCTTTACAGAGCCCAATATGCTGAATCCGCAAATCATGCTTCAGAAAAATATTCCGTATATCAAGCAAAAGCTGGGTGATTCGCTGGATGAAACGGCCTTTTTCAAGTGGCAACTCCACAGTATTCTCAAAAAAAACGGGTTCAGGGATATCCGGATAGAGCCGTTTGATTTCCTGCATCCTGCGATTCCGGAAATACTTATTCCTGCATTTGAATGTTTGAATCATTCTCTGGAAAAAATGCCCTTCATCAAGGAAATTGCAGGTTCGCTCTTCATCCGGGCCTATAAGTAGACAACCATGACCAGTCTTGCACAATCATACAAAGAGTCGCTGCTTCTTAAATTCATCGTCATCACAATCATCAGCGCCCTCTGGTTCCAGCTTTTTTCTCCCATCCCGATCCGCTGGGATGCGACGCCCACCTACGATTCGGTTTTTTTCATAAAGATGGCGGAAAGTATTCTGCAGTTCAAGGAATTCGGCTGGATCGGATATCACGAACCATGCTTGTATCCGATCGCAATCGCTCTGCTGACGCTGGTTACAGGCGATCTGTACCTGTCCGCTGTCGTCATTTCCAAGGTGTCCGTGGTGCTACTTCCCGGAATCATCTATCTGTTTGCGCGGGATCTTTTTTCTGAAAAGATCGGCATCGCGTCCGCCCTGCTGATCCTTTTCTTTCCCCATATCAAAGCGATTGCCGGAGTCAGCCAGTCCGAAGCACTCTATCTGTTCCTGATAACCATATCGGCCTACCTGCTCTGGAAAGCATGGCAGAAGGAATCATATCCGTTGGCTGTCCTTGCCGGCATTTCCTTTGTACTTTCCTATCTGACCAGGTCCGAGGGATTCATTACCCTGCTGTTGATGGCCGGTTATCTGGTGGTCGTATCAAAGCTCCGGAACAGGCCGCTTCGTAAAGCCATTGCAATCATCACCGTCGTCCTGCTGGTTTTCGGCGCGCTCTCTGCCCCCTATGTCAGCCATCTTTCCCGCCATTACGGTGCTTTCTCCATCGGCACCAAGACCAGCGGCATCTATTTCTGGGTTCGGGACAAATGTTTTCATGATCCGGATCCGGAGCTGACCGAATGGGGATTGTCGCCGCAGGGCGAGTTGAACATGATTTCGATGCGCTCCCGGGATCTTCTGGCCTATTGGGGCAGGGACATTCCCCGCAGTATCGGGGTCTACCTGAAGAACTTCTCCGAACAGATTCCGGGCCTGATCCCCAATGACGGAGCAATTAAGCATTATCCGCAGGTGTTTCCGCTCTACCTTGCAATACCGCTGATTGTCGGTCTCATTCTTCGCTACCGGCGGCGCGAGTCATTCACCGCCACCGGTTATCTGCTCTCCACTTTTCTGCTGCTGTTTATTTATCCGCTGCTGACCGGCGGCTGGTGGCGCTACCTGATCAACATGCTGCCGTTTTTTGTCATACTGGCTGCCGTGTCGCTTGAATCCATTGCGCAGCAGCTGGGACACTGGCTGCCAATCAGGGTGAAAACCGGATCTGCCTGGATTCTGTGGGCGGCTCTGGCATTTGTTACGACTTATCATGTCTGGGTGATGATGTGGCAGGCTTTGCCGCAAAGCGTGGTATCCTATGGGAAAGACAAGTCCCAGGTTGCCGATGAGATCAAGAAGGCCGGAGCCTGGGCTCGTAAAATAATTCCGCCGTCGGCCACCTTCATGGCGCCATGGACCCGTCTCCCGTATTATCTGCCCGGAAGGTGGATCGCCATGCCGGATGCGGATCTGGGCGGCGTGCTGTACTATGCCGGCAAGAACCGGGTGTCGTATCTGCTGATCGAGTCCAACGATGAAATGGCCGTTTCCAGGCTGGCATCGGCCGCTATTCCCGGCCTGGCCTACCAGGGAACGTATGTCGGCTCATCCATCGGTTATTACTGCACCGTCATGCGACTTTATCAGCCTCAGGGCCTGAACGGCGAAATTCAGAAATAATGAACTGATCAACAAATACGCGAAACAATCGGAGCAGACATGAAATATCCCGACAAAAACGGACACTTCGGCAAATATGGCGGACGCTATGTTCCCGAGACACTGATGCCGGCACTGCTGGAACTGGAACAGGCCTACGAGCAATACCGGCATGACAAGGAATTCAAGCAGGAATTCGACTATTACCTGCGACAGTACGTTGGCCGGCCCAACCCGCTCTACTACGCAGAAAAACTGACCAAAAAACTGGGCGGAGCCAGGATCTACCTGAAACGTGAAGACCTCAATCACACCGGTGCACACAAGGTCAACAACACCATCGGCCAGGGACTGCTGGCCAAGCGCATGGGCAAGAAGCGGGTCATCGCCGAAACCGGCGCTGGTCAGCATGGTGTTGCCACCGCCACCATAGCTGCGCTGTTCGGCATGCGCTGCGAAGTTTTCATGGGCGAGGAGGACACCCGCCGCCAGGCGCTGAACGTGTTTCGCATGAAGCTGCTGGGGGCTACCGTAACTCCGGTCACCTCGGGCACGGCTACGCTGAAGGATGCGATGAACGAGGCCATGCGCAACTGGGTTTCAACGATTCACGAGACCTTCTACGTGATCGGTACCGTGGCCGGTCCCCATCCCTATCCGATGATGGTGCGCGATTTCCAGTCGGTGATCGGCCGTGAGGTCAAGCGCCAGCACAAAAAGGTGGAAGGGCGTCTGCCCGACTGTCTGGTGGCCTGTGTCGGCGGCGGCAGCAATGCGCTGGGGCTTTTCTATCCTTTTTTGAAAGACAGTACGGTCCGGATGATCGGGGTCGAGGCTTCCGGCTACGGCATCGAGACCGGCAAACACGCCGCGCCGCTCTGCGCCGGTTCGCCAGGCATCCTGCACGGCAACAAGACCTACCTGCTTCAGGATGCTGACGGCCAGATCTCCCACGCCCATTCGATCTCGGCCGGTCTTGATTATCCCGGCGTCGGCCCGGAGCATGCCTGGCTGAAGGATACCGGCCGGGCGGAGTACGTTTCGATCACCGACGACGAGGCGCTGGAGGGGTTCAGCACGCTGACCCGCGAAGAGGGGATCATGCCGGCCCTGGAGTCGTCCCACGCCATAGCCCACACCCTCAAGCTGGCGCCGACCCTGCCGAAAGACAAGACGATCGTGATCTGCCTGTCGGGGCGTGGTGACAAGGACATTCACACCGTGGCCGATGCGATGGGAGTCAAGTTTTAGGTTTCCGGCCTGAAAATCTTCTACTTGAAATATGAAGACTTGAGAAAATTGCAGTGATGATCTTTGATAGAATGTGGCTCCTAGTCGGAGGCTGTTTCTGCAAGAGTACGCGCAGAGTGGTTATGTGACCCTAAAAGGCGGCACGGTTTTGCAGTCTGTCAACAACAAGTAAACTGATAAAATCTATGCAGCATCTTTCATGTAATCACTGCTCCACCCTTTACAGGCAAGAGTAACCACACGGGGAACCGGTCGGGCTCCGGTGCGATATTGGCTGATGGTACGGCGGGAAAGCCCAATGGCTTTGGCTGCTTCAGCAAGAGAAAGTGAGTGGCTGTCCTGCCATTGGCGAAAACGGACGTTTTCAATCATGTCGGATTGTTCAAGTGACAGCTCGAAAAAACGGTCGCAATCAAGAGACATGCCGCAGTTCCATTCCAGGGTAAAGCCCCAGTCGGCAATGCGGACGGTTGCGCATTCTTCGGCAGATTCCAGCGGTGCAAAGGCCGGATAGTTTTTTATTACGTCACGCATGGAGACTGTTGCGGTTCTTCCGTCGGTAAAGGTTGCGGAAACAACAAGATCAGGAAGAACGGTCACGCTCTGTATTCTGGGGGTCTGCTTTTTCATTTCTTACCTCTTTTCAGGGTTGCCCATCGCTTGCCAGGCTGCTATGACGATGGAACTGTTATCGGAGATCCATGCAGCAGCTTCAGCAACAATGCGGGGTGGGACACCGGAGTTTATAGCGGTACCGTCAAGGAATAGTACTGCTTTACCGTCAGGATGAAGCAGGTGGACATGCACTGGCGGATGTTCCGCTCCTTGTACTTTAAGTATCCACCCATTACCCGTAAGTATTTTTCCCATGCAAAAATAATAGGGAAATAATTTCTCTGCGTCAATAGTAATATAACGAGGAAGTTCTCTGTATGCTTGTTAATACCTTTCATCAGGCACTTGATCACGACGGCTCACCCTAAAACACAGAATTGTCTGTCTTGTTCGTGATGACAGAATCGATTTTCTTCAAGCGCGGTATCAATATTGATCATTATAGCTTATTAAGGCGTTCCTGGTGTATTGGTAAGAAACACCAAGTGCTTGATTCGTTCTTTGTCAATATTACCGTGCTGATTTCAATCACAGCTTAATCAGTTTTAGTCTCGTTAAAGCTTGTAATTACCGGCTTTTTTTGTTTGACCATGTCCCGGCTTTCGACTATACATACTCCTGTTTTGCACTGCAGAATAACTAAACACTAATCTAACCAGGGAGGATTGAAATGCATCTTGTTGACCAGATCAAGGAGAAGGCCAAAAGACACCTGCAGACGGTGGTACTGCCGGAGAGTTATGACGAACGCATGTTGTACGCGGCAGAAAAGATCGTCAAGGAAGGTTTGGCTAAAATCGTTATTCTGGGAGATCCAGCCGTAATTCAGGCTAAAGCCGCTGCTGATGGGATTAACCTGGCTGGTGTGGAACTGCTGGATCCGAAGGCTTCGCCCAAGCTGGATCAGTATACGGCTGATCTGGTCGAACTGCGCAAGAGCAAGGGCTTGACCGCTGACGAGGCCAGGAAGCTTTTGACCGCCGATGATAATCTTTACTACGCCGGCATGATGGTGCGTAATGGTGATGCGGGCGGTGAAGTTGCCGGCGCCACCGGGACGACCGGCAATGTTCTGAAAGCCGCTTTCCAGACGGTTGGACCGGCCAAGGGCATCAAGACCGTATCTTCTTTCTTCCTCATGATTACCCAGAATCATTTCTTCGGCGAAAACGGTATCGTGCTGTTCGCC
The DNA here is from genome assembly GCA_964458105.1 of uncultured Geobacter sp. GTDB lineage: Bacteria > Desulfobacterota > Desulfuromonadia > Geobacterales > Pseudopelobacteraceae > JACRCG01. The sequence goes on along the minus strand of CAYWJJ010000015.1, from coordinate 51,804 downwards.
GACTGTGCCGTCAATCCTGACCCGGACGCCCAGGCCCTGGCCGAAATTGCCGTGGCAACTGCCGGGAACTGCAAGGCTTTCCTGGACGTTGAGGCTCGCGTAGCCCTGCTTTCCTTTTCTTCTAAAGGTAGCGCCGCCCATGCCGATGTGGACAAGGTCGTCAAGGCTCTGGAAATTGCCAAGCAGATCGCTCCGAACATGCAGATCGACGGCGAGTTGCAGGCCGATGCGGCCCTGCTCCCCAGCGTAGGCGGGAAAAAGGCCCCCGGCAGTCCCGTGGCCGGCAAAGCCAACGTCCTGATTTTTCCTACCCTGGATGCCGGCAATATCGGTTACAAACTGGTTGAGCGCATGGCCGGTGCCGAGGCGGTCGGCCCGATCATCCAGGGTTTGGCCAAGCCGGTCAACGACCTCTCCCGCGGCTGCTCGATCGACGACATCGTCAATGTCACCGCGATTACGGCGGTGCAGGCGGCCCAAGGTTAACCATACAACAGGCTGTTTTGCCATCTTTTGTAAAAACCCCCTGGAGGCCCTGTGCTGCCAGGGGGTTTTGCGTTGCAGCCAGCCCGATGTTATCCCACACTAAAAGTTATTTCGCTGATGCTTTGACCTGTTCAGCTAACACTGCTAGAATTTCCGGAGGAGGATATTGTTATGGTAAAGCTCAAAATTGTATTAGTACTGCTGTTATCGCTGTCGCTTCCCGCTTATGCCGAAAATCCGGTCAAGGAGGGCGGCAAGGAGATCGGGCAGGGATTCAAAAAAATCGGCAAGGAGACCGGACAGGCCTTCAAGGAAGGGGGCAAGGAGGTTGGTCAGGCTTTCAAGGAAGGTGGTAAAGAGATCGGGCAGGGCTTCAAAAAGGTTGGCAAGGAAACCGGCCAGGCTATCAAGGAGGGGGGCAAGGAAACCGGTCAGGCCGCCAAGAAGGCCGGGAGAAGCATGGGTGAGTGGTTCAGGGACATGGGCCGTTCCATCAAGGATTTTTTCAGCCGCAATTGAGAGCTGCTACGACCGGTATCTGCGATTGCCACTGAAGTTGAGGGCGCTGTAATTCGCTGATCGCCTCTCGCGCTGGGCAGAGCTATTAATTAACCCGGCACATAGCCGCACTCCCTATCTTTTTCAGCGGCACAAAGCATTGGAAATTGCTGAAACCACCCTTTCCAAAACAGTTTCATCCATACCCAGCCATAATGGGAGCCGTACAATGCTGTCGGCGACTGAATCGGTCACAGGCAATGGACCGCATGTGCGGCCATAACGAAGGCCTGCCGGGGAGCAATGGAGCGGGACGTAGTGGAAAGCGGCATGAACCCCCAGCTGCCGGAGTTTGGAAAGGAACTGCACCCGTGTTTCCTGTTGCTGTATCAGCACATAATATATATGGGCATTGAAGGCGCAATCTTCAGGTATGATCGGCCGTCTCAGAAGTCCAACCGTTTCAAGTGGTTCAAGCATTCCATGGTAGCAATTCCAAATCGCCCGGCGCCGGTTTGTAATAGCATCGGCCTCCTCAAGCTGGGCCAGTAGGAAGGCTGCTGTAAATTCACTCGGCAGATATGACGATCCAATGTGTTGCCAAGTATATCTGCTGACCTCCCCCCGGGAAAAACACTTACGATCGGTTCCCTTCTCGCGAATTATCTCGGCCATCGGCAAAAAGCGCAGATCGTTGACCAACAGCGCTCCCCCTTCTCCGGAGGTGACATTTTTGGTTTCATGGAAGCTGTACGTGCCCAGATGACCGATGCTCCCCAGCGGGCGTCCCCGGTAGGAAGACATCATCCCTTGGGCCGCATCCTCGATTACGTACAGATCATGCCGCTTGGCAATGGCCATGATCTCGTCCATCGCGCAGCCGACCCCGGCATAATGAACCGGGACGATTGCTTTGGTGCGTGACGTGATTGCCGCTTCGATCAGAGATTCATCAATGTTCAGTGTATCAGGCCGGATGTCCACGAAGACCGGTACCCCGCCCCGCAGCACAAAGGCGTTGGCTGTGGAAACAAAGGTGTAGGAGGGCATTATGAACTCATCACCCGGTTGAGTATCGATCAGGATGGCGGCCATTTCCAATGCAGCTGTGCAGGAATGGGTTAAAAATGCTTTTGTGCAGCCGGTACGATTTTCAAGCCATGCATGGCACAGTTCCATGAATAACCCATCGCCGGACGTGATGCCGTTGTCCTGTGCCTGGCTGATGTAGCGCAGTTCCCGGCCGGTCATATATGGTCTGTTGAAGTCAATGGTGATTTGCTCAGTCTCTGTCATTTAAGTACCCTCTGCTGCTTGATGTCTGCCGGGCCTGGAATGGAATTTTCAAGTGGCAAATTCAGCAATTGAAGCAAGTACAACCGGATTGTTTATTTCCGTTCCGTTATAATACCAAGTCGCAATCAAACGATTACGTTGTTGGCTTCGTCGGTGGCTCCTCAACGTACTTATAGTACGCCTCGGTCGCCACTCTCCTTGCCGCCTAGTACTCATTTTGATTGCAACTTGGTATAAAAAAGTTTGCCATGCTTATGACGCTCCGGTGCCCTTGAAGACTGCGGGCAATGTTTTTACAAGGATTTTCAAATCCAGCCAAAGAGACCAGTGGTCGATGTATTCCATGTCCATCTCCATCCACCTGTCAAAGGATATATGGTTTCTGCCGCTGATTTGCCAGAGGCATGTGATCCCGGGGTGCACGCTGAAGCGGCGTCGCTGAAAGTCCTGGTTGAATCCCTGATAATCCCTGACCGGAAGCGGACGGGGGCCAACCAGGCTGATATCTCCTTTGATGACGTTGAACAGTTGTGGAAGTTCATCGATGCTGGTTTTTCGAAGAAACCGGCCCAATCGGGTAATCCTCGGATCATTTTTGATTTTGAATACCGGGCCATTCAATTCATTCATTGTTTCAAGTTCTGCTTGTATGCTCTCCGCACCCGTATGCATGGTCCTGAATTTGTACATCCGGAAATGGCGTTTGTTAAGCCCGAGCCTCTCCTGCACAAAAATAGCCGGGCCCGGATCGTCAATTTTTATAAGCAGAGCGGTTATCAGGAGTAACGGCGAAAGAATCAGCAGCAGCACGGATGCGATCATGAAGTCCATCATGCGTTTGACCACCACCGGCCATCCCTGCATGCCTCCGGTATAGATGGTCAGCATGGTCTCGGTATCAAACAGTTCCATTTTTGCCTTGGCCAATTTCATTTCAAACATGTCCGAAAAGAGACGGATTATAATACCTTGTTGCTCACAGCTGGATACGATTCGGGTAATTTGCTCGTAGTACGATTTAAGCGGCAGGCTTACCACCACTTCGTCAACGGCATGTTCGCGGATCAACGATGGGAAATTTTCCATATCGGACAGCAAAATGTAACCGCTCTGCCTGAATTCGGGCCGGACCGAACCGCTATCGTCCACAAAACCGATAACCCGGTAACCCAGTTCCGGTTTTTCTTCGATCCGCTGCCCATATCTGATTGCTCGTTTATTGGTTCCAACGATGATTATGTTGCGGAGATTACGGCCGAACTTTCTGATGTATTTCAGCACCTGCCAGAGCACGATACGAAAACCGAGTGCTATGTACAGATAGATGCACCAGAAAAGAATCATGAAAATGTAATTTACCGACGACCACCTGGACACTACGAAAAAGGCAAAAATTATCAGTGTGCCGATGGTGGTGGCCTTTATGATATCGGTAAACAAGCCTTTTCCGGAGGAGAGGCGACGCGATTGATAAATCTCAAAGTAGTCGAAAATAAGATGCCAGATAAATACCAGAGCAGAAAATTGTGCAATGTTCACGACTGTAAAGCGCAACTTGAGAAAATTGCCCAGGTTGATGCCGTGAATGGAGAATTCAATCGCAGCTTCGGTAATCAGTAAACTGCATCCCAAAGCGAACAGATCAAACATTTTTAGTCCAAACACCAGAACTCGTCGTCTAAAGGGTGTCATCAAGACCTTCTTTCAGCGGTTACAGTATCGTATCGATCAGGGATACAGAACGGGTGAGCATAAGAAAAATACCCCCGGGCAGCAATTCTGTCAGTTGGGGAACTGTTTGATAAATTCCCACACCCTGCCCATGCCGTCCTCAAGATCGGTTTTTGGCGCCCAAGCCAGTACTTTCCGGGCCTTTTCGATGTCCAGGTAATTTATGGGCACGTCAAAGTTTCTTCTGTCTTCGTAACGGACAGTAATGTCCCTGTTGGTGACTTTTTTTAAAATGCCGACTATCTCGTTGAGTGAGGAACCCCTGCCTGAACCGATATTAAATACCTTTTCTGCACTATCGGTATTGATTACCCGATACATCGCATCGATAAGATCATCGATGTAGAGATAATCCCTGACCACCTCACCGTCGCCCCAAATGCGGATCGGTTCGCCCTTGTGGGCATTTGCGAGGAACACCGGAATCGCACCCTGTATGCCGGACGGATTCTGTCTGCTGCCATAGGGATTGGACGGGCGAACTATCGTATAGTCCAGGCCGTAGCGGCTCTGGTAAAGGGCGAGATATTTTTCGATAGTCAACTTGGTGATTCCGTATGAACATTCAGGGTTGGTAGGCGCGTCTTCAGGAATTGGCAGAATGGCCGGATTCCCATAGACAGTGCCGCCGCTTGATATGAAAACAACCTTTCTGACTTTGCTCTTGACACACTCTTCAAGAAAGAAGAGCGATTCGATCACGTTTGACGAGACATCAAAAACCGGATCATCGTTGGATGTCTTGGGCAGCGTCGTACTGATCAGGTGGTAGACGATTTCTACCCCCAGCAGTGCGTTTGCCAGCAGCCCACGGTTTCCGAAGTCGGCCATGCAGTATTCGACATTCGCTAAAGGCGCGCGATAGATCTCCTGGTACCTGTCAAAGACACGAACACGATGACCTTCCGCGAGAAGGCGATCAACAAGGTGTGAACCTATGAAACCATTACCGCCCAGAACAAGAATTCGCATGGCTTGATGGGATCCCCCTCAAAGTTTCATTTTCATGTAACGTGCCGCTTCAGGCAACCTTACGCATTAATAGCTGCATTCTGGCTTTGCAGCTCTTTAAGGTCTTGAACATGGATGCGGGCAAGTGGTTTCTAAGTGTTGACCTTGTAAATGATAACGGGTTGAGGAACGCCTCGATCAATACCGGATTGATCAGTCCGGGAAAGCGGCGAAATATGGCCGCCTTGTTAATCAGCCCAACAAGAAGGCGTGCGTGCCGCGTATAGGAAGTGATCCAGTAGAGCCGGCAGTAGTAATCGAACATCCGGTCTTTTTCCGGACTTCCGGCAGTGATGCCTTCTTCGCACATTCGTTCGGCCAGAACGGTCCCTGGCAGCACGAAGAGTTTATTGATACAGAGGTCAAACCCTCCGCCAATCTCCATCAGTACGCTTAATGATTTCTCCAGGTCTTCCTGGTTTTCATAGGGGTTGTAGGTAATGATATCCGTGTAAAAATCTATCCGGAGCTTTTTGCACAAATTTGCTGTTTTAAGAAACAATTCGCGGTTATAGACCCGCCTGAAAACCTCCTGGTTAATGTATTCACTTCCGGACTCCAGTGCCAGGCAACAGTTACTGAGGCCCGCGGATTTCAGGAGATTAAGAATTTCATCAACATTAGGCATGGGGTAGATATAGGCCGTGAACGGAAGATCGATCTCTTTTCTGTAGAGCTCCGTGAAATCTTTAAGCCAGTTGACGTCCATTGCAAAAATTTCATCTTCAAAGTGAATCATGGTAATGTTTTGACTTCGTTTGACTTCAATCAACTCAGCAATCAAATCCTGCGGCGAACGGCGTCGCAGAAACTTTTCGTCGCAATATAGTTTCTTGAGTGTCGCCTCACAGCAATAAGCACAGTGGAACGGGCAACCCCGAGCGCTCATCGCCTGATAAACGTTCTTCGGTTTGTCGTTGAGACAGGGGTGATTCGCTTCCACACGATTGTCATCTATCAGCCACTTGCCGCGCGGCGAGTTGTCTCGCCAGGGGTACTTGTCCAGCACCTGCTCCAATGGGAACCTGGGGTTGACAACCACCGCCCCGGCTTTCTTGAATGCCAGGTTTTTTACGTCATCGAGTGCTCCGTCTTGATCGATTCGGCGGGCAATCTCAAGAATTGCATGATCCCCTTCGCCAATACAGGCATAGTCGCAGAGGTCAAGGCAGTCGGCGGGGTTGACTGTAGGATCGTATCCGCCCCAAATGACGGGAGCAGTGAAGTGCCGCTTGATAAACCGGGTTACCCTGGCGGCCTGTTTTCGCATCGGCGTCGTAACTGTCAGGCCGATGACATCCGGTCTGAGCTGCTCCAGCGTTTGTTGCAGCAGAGTAAATTCCAGATCTGAAATATCGCTGTTTATTGCATATTTATAGGGTCGCCCGTTTTTTGCAATTCCCAGCCAGGGATACTCCCCCTCGACCTGCTCCGGATGATAGGACTGGCGGTTTTCGTATCGCTTTAGAAAGATGATCTGGCATTGATATCCATGCTTGATCAGATTGGCGGACATCAGCCTCAGTCCGTTTGCATTTCTGTCATATATGGAGATAAAAACTATAGTTGCCATAATCAGTGTCCCATGAATGTCCGGTGTGCCCCGGACCGGCAGATGTATTTCATGTCCGCAACCGGATCATGCTAGATGGCCTCTTCCAGCATGGCATCCACGTCGCCGACGAAATGTCGCCAGTCGTAACGTTGAACGTAGATTCGGCCATTTTCTCCCATTCTGCGTGATTCTTCCCGGCACTCGGCCAATGTTGCCATGCACCGTGCAAAATCAACCGGGTGCGGTTCGGCCAGAAGGCCGTTTTCCCCATGGCGGACCGTTTCCATCGCGCCACCTCTCTTTACTGCAATCACCGGCTTTGCATGAGCCATGGCTTCAAGTGGTACAATTCCCCAATCTTCATTGAAGGGGGTAAACAGAATTGCATAGGCCCGGTCGTACAGATCGAAAAGCAGCCGATCGTCAGGATGCTGAACGAACTCGACTCCGGATGAATTTCCCGCCAATACTTGCAGTGATTCAAAATAGGGAACACTTTTTTTGTCCACCAGGCCGGCCACGATCAACTTGAACTCGGAAGCGCAGGGAGACGATCTTCGAAACTCAAGAAAAGCCTCGATTCCCAGTTCGATGTTCTTTGTCCACATGATTCTTCCCGGCAAGAGAAAATACTTTTCCATACTTCCGGTTGGAGTCAGCTTGGAGTAGTCAATGCCCGGAAAGGCATAACCCAGTTTTCCCTCCGCAGCCAGCCGCCCGTTAAGTACCCGGCGCGACACCTCATGACTTATGCAGAGTATCTTTCGATAGCTTTTCCAGGCGATGCGGTCGATCAGGCGATAGGCCGCCGCAAAAACAGACAGTTTAAGACGGGTCAGCAGCCCTTTGCCGTCCAGGTAGTTGTGCCGGTACACTTCATCATACACAGGGCGTAAAGGTGTCAGGCAGAGACAGAAAACCGGCTTGTCGTGGTTGCGCAGCACGATCATGTCGCCCAGGCCCTCACAAACAACGAGCAGAGCGTCATAGCCCGCCAGATCAAGCTTTTGGGAAGCGATCCGGAAACCGGATTGCATAACCCTGGTAAAAGTCCGGTCGACCGGGACGCGCTGCAGTTCGACAATCTTCAGCCCGGCAAATTCCGGATAGGTCTGGCCGGCATCGTAATGATTGGTGAAAATGGTTATGTCGTGACGGCTTCTTTTGGCCAGCTCCAGGATTGAGCGCTCGGCTCCGCTTTTCAGATACACCCAGGGGTAGTAAAGGGCAATTTTCATCGGTTCATTTCCTTGAGGAGCCAATATATGTTAGTTGCCGGTGGCACTGGATTCCTTGCGGCAATTCAGCGCACCACGGTCAGGGCACAGCATCTGCGACAAATAGGGAAAGGACCGCTGGTCACAAACAGTTCCCGATAGGTGCGGATTTTTTCCGAGTTCCATATTTCCTCAATGCCTTGCCGCAGCAGGTTTCCGAACTGAAGATTTATAAACGGACAGGCCAGTACATCTCCGGTTTCGGTGATGATAAGCTTGTTCAAATACCCGCAGGTGGCATTTATATTTCGTGTTAAAACGTTGCCCGAATAAAATGACTGCGGATGCAGTGCCGCCGCCGGTGGACCCAGGTAACTGATGACACCGGTTTTAGCCGCGGCCCGTTTGATTCTCAGGCTGACATCAAGCAGTTCTTCAGACGAAAAGCCGTAATGGTCCCTTGATGACGGTGATATGAAAAAATCGACAGAGCCGAAGCCTCGCAGCATGTTTTTGGTTGCCGCAATATCCCGCTCCGTCGAGAACGACTCCAGCAAAAATGCCATGATGCCCGCTTTCCACTCTTTGGCGCTGGCGATCATCTGTTCCGCATCCTTGAGATTGTCTTCCTGAAGCACGCAGGTTACTTTTGTGAGCGGCAGAAAACGTGCTGCCGCCCGCATGTTGCGGACTGTCCGCCGGAAGCAGCCGTCAAGCCTGCGAATACTGTCGTGCTGAGCCTCCAGGCCGTCTATGGAGAAGACCATGCCAAGGAGATTCGGACAGCCGCCCAGTCCGCTCAGGATGCTGTCGTCGAGCAGGGTGCCGTTGGTGGTTATGCTGACCCCGATCCGTCGCTGGCCCAGATAGGAGATGATTTCCAGGATATCTTTCCTCAAGAAAATTTCGCCGCCGATCAGCTTCACCCGCCGGATTCGCGCCCCGCCCAGATTGTCGATGATCTTGCGGATATCAGCGGTGGCCAGGTCCCCTTGCGAGTCACTTCTCCTCTGCTTCTGGTGACACATGCCGCAGTTGAGGTTGCAGCGCATGGTGATTTCAAACTGCACATCCTCCGGCAGCGGGAATCGACCGCCGTGCCGTATTGCGCTGATAACCGATTTCGGGAGGGTATCCCTTCCAACCATCATCCGTTCGCTTAAGCCGGCTTTTGCCGCGAGGTACGACGTGCTCTTCAGGGTATGTCTCTTAATAGTGCCGATCATGAAGCTCCTCACAGGCAGCAGGTGACATGCGGCCTGCTGCGTTACGGTTTGGACCGGGTCACGCTTTGGCCGCGTTGATTGTGTCCAGCCACATCTGCTCGTACTGACGGGTCATTGCCTCTGCTGATAAATACCTCTCCGCATATTCAAGCGCTTTGGCAGCCAGCCTCGTCCGCAAACTGCTGTCCAGCAGGAGTTTTTCCAGCAATTCGGCGAATACGGCCGGATCGCCCGGGGGAGCCAGCAAGCCGTTGCTGTCGTGCTCGATGACTTCGGGGATGCCTGCGACGCGGGTGGTCACGATCGGTTTGCCCGAAGCCATGGCGTCCATCAGTACCATCGGTAAGCCCTCCCAGAGCGAGGGAAGCGCAAAGATATCGAAACCCTGGAGAATCGTGTCATAGTCGGTCCTGAAACCGGTGAATAGAATCAGGTTTCCAAGGTTTTCCCGCTGTACCCACTCTTGCAGTTCGATCCGCATCGGGCCGTCGCCGACGATCAGCAAACGGAGTTGCGGGTGACGCGGATAAAGGCTTTTGAAGGCCAGCAGAAGATTCATCAACCCTTTTTGCGGGTCCAGGCGGGCCACGGTTCCGATCACTAGCGCGTCCGGGTCGAATCGAAATTCGGAGCGCGCCATTTCATAGGCCGGGGCAAGCGACTTGACGCGTTCCACATCAACGACGCAAAGAATGGTTCTGATCCTGTTTGCGTTCACCCTTTGATGCTCAATCACATACGAGCGGACATATTCGGAACAGGCCACGAAGTTCCGTGGCCAGAGCATCGCGAGGCGACTGAGCAAAAAATGCGGCAATATCCGCGGGTCGGCGCGATACGGATCGGTGTTGTATATTACCAGTGCCAGCGGCACGCCGGACAGCCATGCGCCGCAGCCGCCGAAGACCTCGGCCCGCAACAGCTGCACCATGACCAGATCGAATTTTCCGGCCCGGATATAGTCTCGAACACGCAGGATCGACCCCAGGTCGGTAAAACGGGTCATGCCGAAATTATGGGTATCGAAGCCGGCCTTCCGGTAATCGGCTTCCATTGGTCCACCCTCGTGCATGCAGGCAAATACGAGCTCGAACCTGGAGCTGTCAGTGTGATTGGCTACATTCCAGAGAACGGAGTTCGGCCCCTCGTAACGGAACGAGGTGTTTATGATCAGGATCTTTTTTCGCATGACGATCAGTAATTCGCCTCGAAGTTTGCTGCCGGTGTTATGCTCCAGCACAATGTTGCTTTTGCCTTGGCCGCCTTGTCGTTCATCGACCCGGCAGCTTCACGATTGGAACGAGCCAGAAGCGAAGCGGCCGAAAACAGGATCACTCCGGTTGTGGAGCAGAGCAGCGTCATCAGACGGAAGGCAAATGCCGATAAACTGCCATGGTGCTTCTTAAAAAAATGCCACAAGCCATGCCAGGCAATCTGGTAGTGGTGGTAGTATTTAAGTGAGCTTTTTCGGCCGGCGCCATCGTAATGGATGATCTCGCAGGAAGGGAGGTATCGAATCTTCCAGCCGGCTTTATGAATCCTGAAACAGAAGTCCACATCCTCGATGTACATGTGCTCATCCAAGAACCCGATCTGATCGATCAATGAACGCCTCGTCAAAATGGCGGCCCCCAGCAGGCATTGCACATCCCTGGAATCCAGGTGATCCCAGTAGGTCAGGCGCCATCTGCCAAAGAGCCGGTTTCCCTTGAACAGGACACTCAGTCTTGTCAGTTCGCAGAACATGTTCCAGAGCGTCGGGAAACTGCAGGCGCATTCATTCTGGATGGAACCGTCAGGACGGGAGAGCTTCGGCCCAACGGCACCATAGGATGAATTGCTCTGCAGAAAGCCGATCATGCCGGCAATGCTTCCTGGGCGCACCACTGTATCGGGATTCAGCAGCAGTACGAATTCGCCGCTGCAGAGCGGGAAAACCTGGTTGTTGGCCTTCGGGAAGCCCATGTTCCGGCTGTTCTCCACAAGCGTTGCAGCCGGGAAATCCTGCCGTACCATCTGCTGGCTGCCGTCGGTGGATGCATTATCCACAACGATGACTTCATGCGGGATAGCCCCGATTTCTTTTGTCAAGGAATCCAGGCAGGCACGCAGCAGGTCCCGGGTGTTCCAGTTGATGATGATCACCGACAGTTTCACTTGGCTGCCCCTTTCAGCTTTACGATTGTAAAGGAGCAGGGGGGAACGGTCAGGGCGGAACCGGCCTCCAGGCTGATGGACTGATGCTTTATCGACAGATCCTTTTGTCTTCTTGTGGAGCCGGAAAGAGGCGGAGCGGTCACCGCGTCAGGCCAGTTGCCGGCCAAGGTGTAACTTTCGCCGCTCAACTTGCCGGGAGTTCCTGCGATCTGCAGTTTCAGCTGCCGGGAGTTTTCCAGATCCTTGTTGACCACGGCGATGCTGATGTTTCCGCCACCGTCAATCGCAGAGGCGACGTCGATGTAGGGGGCGTTGGCAATTGACGGCACCATGCCCAACGACGGCGTGGAAAAAGATGGCCCGTTGACCTCGGAAAAGATCAACTGATCGGCAAAATGGTTCCGATACATGTAATAGACGAAGTAAACCGGGTTTTTTGTTAACCCCTCGTCCGACGTATTGAGCAGGGCGCTGAAATAGGGGTGAATCGGGTTGAGATAGTTTGCCATGAATATCTGCGGATCATTGACAATTGCCGTAAGAATGCTCGCCGTGTAGAGCGCGCCGGCCATTGTCCGGGTCTGGTCGAGATTCTGGAGGAACTGTTCCCGCTGCTCGCTGTTCAAATCCCCGAATATGGGGAAGTGCTCGGTTATGGCGATGCGCACTCCATCGGCGCCGGCTGGCAGATGCTGTTTGAGCTTTTTCTTTACAAGGGTTACATCCGACTTGAAGTCCTCAACCTGGGCCAGCATGGCCCGGTAGGCCTTCAAACGGTTCTTTTCGGAGGTATAGTCGAATTTGCCCGGAATGATCGGGGCAAAGGCGTTGTGAAGAGCGATAAAATCGACGCGCGATCCGGCTGTTTTTAAAAGGGTGTCAATCCAGTCGCGATTGCTGGAATGGGTGTTGTTGACTCCTCCGATGGCGCCGACCAGAATGTTGCGATCCACGGCTTTCAGGGCGTCGGACCAGCGCACGAAGTCATCGGCATACTGGCGTGACGTATGGTAGATCCTGGCGCCGTTGGCCGCCTGCGAATCCTTGGGGTCGGCCATGTAGACCTCGTTGCCGATTTCCCAGTAGCGGACGTTGACCCCCTTGCTTTTGAAATGCTTAAGCCAGGAGACGGTCTGCTCCAGGTTGCCGGTCCCGTAATTGGCGGTTATGAGCGCTTCGGAACCGGTTGTTTTTAAAAACTGTATGAACTCGTTGACGCCGAGGTCGTGCTTGTGCCTGGTTTTGCCGTCAAACGGGTCGATGGATTCCCGCCGTTTTTCACGAGGCTCAATGCCCGCCTGCCAGTTGTAATAATCCGAGTAGATTCCACCGGGGAAGCGCCATACCTGAATATGGAGGGGATTGAGCAGTTCCGCCGCCTGACGGTTGACCTCATTTTTCTGTTTGTCCCAGACGCCATGACCGCTGTTGATCCACTCCAGGTGGCTGCCGAATTTCAGCGGGCTGATTTTGCCCAACCTTTGCCTGGGATCGATGGTGACTGTGGTTACAGCGCCGCTTTTGTTAACGGCCGGTTTCGGCTCCAAGCCGGGCGGGTTTGTTTCAGCGGCAACCAGATTGTCGATCCACGCCTCTGCACCCCGCTCACCGACCACCTCAACAGCAAAGATCAGCGACGAGGCTTTTTGAGGGACTTTGAATTCATGCCGTCCCTGTGTGAACGATGAAGCACTGTTTATTTCGATCTGGTCATTACTCTCAGGGGTCCACAACCTCAGATTTACCCTGGAATTGGAGGTTTTGGCCTCTCCGCCGTATGTCAGCGATTTGCCCCTTAATTGCGAAACATCAAGCACCTGGTAGAGCACCAGGGTCTTGCCGTAGTCGGACTGGCGCAGCAGCCGGACATGCAGCAGATGCCCTTTCCCCTTTTCCTGGCTTGGGGTAACGGCGTACTCGCCGATCTTGTCATTTCTGGCCTGCCAATCGGCCGGGGCCGCCGCTCCCTGATTTGACTCGAAATCCCCGTTGGCCAGCAGCTGCCCGGCCGTTTTTCCGGGAACGGCCATCGTGGTAGAATTCCTGTTATTCGCAACGCAGGTAAAAACACCGCAAAAGACAAACACAATCAACCCGATTACGAGAAAAGTATTTTTCCGTTTTTTGTTAACGAGCATGGCTTCCTCCCGCGATCTCCCGATATTCATTCAACAGCTTTTCAAAAACAATTCGTTCGTCATAGCGGGCGCAGACCGTCTCTCTGGCCTGTCTGCCCAGCGATTGACGCTTTTCCGGATCGACCAGCAGAGTTCGTATGCAGTCGGCAAATTCCCGTGGCGTTTCAGCCAGCAAGACATCCGTTCCCCCGCTGACCTGGATTCCCTGCACCCCCAGGCGGGTCGAAACCACTGCTTTAGATTTGGCCATTGCTTCCAGAACCTTGCCGCGCATGCCCCCGCCGCTGACGATCGGATTTACGAATATGGAGGCCATGTCGTAATAGCCGGTCAGTTCCGCGACTTCCCCGTGGAAAATTATCCGGCTGGTATCAAGCCCGTGCAACATGGACTGGTCAAGGTTCGGACCAACCACATGCAGCACCGCCTGGCAGCCATTTCCACGTATCAGAGGGAAAATATCCTTGATAAACCAGAACAGGGCATCGCTGTTTGGCTTGTGGTCGAAATTTCCGAGAAACAGAAGTGCATCTTCCCGCTCCAGATGGCGGCCGGAAGGGTGGAACTCTCCGGTGTCGACCACATGCGAGTAGATCCGGCTGTGGCGAACCCCCTGCTCCCGCATGTAGTTGCATTCTTCATCGGTAATGCAGTAGACGCGGTCGAAATTGGCCGCAACACTCTGCTCATATCTTTTCAGTTTTGGCGTCTGGATAAAATTCTTGAAAGAGTCAGCCGGCCTGATGGCGAATTTCCGTGCAAAAGAGGAAACCTCCTGGCTTACCAATACCCGGGGGACATGGCGCGGCAGATTGCAGACGAAAGGCGCCATCTCGAAAAATTCAACATGCACAAAATTGATCCGTTCCGTTTGCACCAGCTCGTCAATCATCTGTTGCAGCACGCCGCTCCGGTAATAATAATGCGAAGCCGGGCCAGAACGAAAGAAGTTGAACGCTTTTCGCAACAGTCCCTGCTTTGTCAACGGGACGGTCACTACTTTGTGGCAAAGGTCATAAACCTCCGACTGCAAGAGCGTGCTCCTGCCCTGCTGGTCGGAGAATGACGCAAATGAAACCTTTTCAGTCCGTGCCAGATAACGGACCATTCGAAAGATTCTCTTCGCGCCTCCCAGGCTGTAATTGCCGACCAGATAGGGGTTTATGACCAAAATATGCATGGCACTGTTCCTTGACGCATCTACTTGTCAGCGCCGGCGGCTTCCGGGACGGAAACGGCCGTGTCGGTATTGAACGGCTGATTCAGGTGAAGCTTAATCTGGTTGCCAGATGTTTGCGGATTGCAGGAAAAAGACGACCCGGATTGTGCAGAACCGTCCTGATCCGCGAAACAACCAGCCGGATTTTATTCAATTTCTGGAACTTCAGATAATAGTCAAACAACTTTTCAACAGGTACGTTGTCGCTGAAAAGGATCTTGTGCGGATCTCTGCCGTGCGGTTCCTGGATCAGCCTGCTCCAGTCCATTTCCTCGGAAACAAGCCCCCGGGCGAGCGCCGTTTGCCAGACCGGTGTTCCCGGATACGGTGTCAGCAGGTAAACATCGAAGGAGAAAAGTTTACTGTTGCGAATAAAGGCTTCTGTTGCCAGAATATCCTCCTCTGTTTCGCCTGGAGAACCGATGATGAACGTGCCGTGGCTGTTGATGCCATGGAGGTGAAGCACTTCAAGAGCTGTTCGATTGGTTTCGACAGTTGCCGCTTCGCCTTTCAGATAGCTGAGAACGCTGTCGCTGCCCGATTCGAGACCCAGATTTACCGCGACGACATTCATCCTTTTGAGAAGAACCGCCATGTCGTCGTCAATCAGGTTGGCCCGCCCGTTCAAGACGAATTCTATTTTGCTGCCGTATCCCCTTTTCTCCAGGCCTTCAACGATTTCGATCAGGCGCGGTTTGGAGGCGATGAAAAGATCGTCATAAAAGCCGATCGTGATCGGTTTGTACTCCGCAACAACCCGGTCAATTTCTTCAAGGACATATTCGGCGGAAAAGAAACGGAGCTTTTCCCAATAACGGGATGACACGCAAAAATTGCAGCGGTACGGGCAGCCCCTTGACGAGAAAAGATGGATGATTCCCTGCTTCGGAATCGTCAGCAGATCCCGCGCGGGAAACGGGATGCAGTCGAGCGGGGTAATTTCCGTTCGTGGCGGGTTAAGATGGAGCTTTCCATTTTCTCGATAGGCCAGCCCGGTCAATTCACGACAGGTGTCTAACCGCTTTCCGGCGGCAAGAAAGCGGTTCACGATCTCTGCCATGGTTTGTTCACCCTCGCCGATGACCGCCAGGTCCATGTCGCCGGTCATGGTATCGGGGAGGGCGCTGATATGGGTTCCGCCAATGATGACCGGGACACCACGGGATTTGCAGATTCTCGCGTATTCTTTGGCCAGGTTGTAGTTCTGGCTGACCGTGGACAGCCCGACCAAGTCAGGTTGAAAACTCCTGATTTTCTCCTCGATCTGATCGGTAATAATCACAACATCGATCCCGGCAATCCGGTCGCGGAGATATGCGGCAACATAGGCCAGTCCCAGCGGAGGGAACAGCAGCTCAACCGGGTTGTTTGTGTCCACTGTATTAATCAAGAGTAGCTTCATGGCTTTCTTTCAAGGCTTTGTTCAGCCGGCGTCAAAAAACCGGGGAATATCTTTCTGGTTAATGCAAGCAGTTCGTCTTTTGTAATCAGTTTCAAAAAACAGGCACTAATCATTGCGGTGATCATTGCAATCAAAAAACGCGTGACACTGTTACCCGCCACCGGCAGGCTCGCTGTTATGCTGCCGAGAAGCGCCGGCAGCGAGCAGACCGTAAAATCCTTGATTATGCAGATATTGAAAGGTTTCCTCCGCAACATGGCGGTCAGCGTCATGAAGCAGATCGTTTGCGTAATGAGCAACGACACGGCGGCGCCCTTATAGCCGAGACGGGGAACCAGGGGGATGCACAGGATGGCCGCCAGGGCTGTTACAGCAATGGTCAGGGCTGCGGTCAGGCGTTCGAGATTGCACGATACGAAAACATTGCTGAGTATTGAATTAATGACCTGCAGAGGCAGTAACCAGATCAGGATATCCAGCGTCGCCGTTGCCTGCCGGAATTGTTCGCCAAAGATCAGTGTGATCAGTGTCTCGTTGAAAATGTAAAAGGTCAGCACTATCGGCGTGAGACAGAGCAGGCAATATCTGACCGACATAATCGTCGCGGCATGAATATGTCCGTTATTGGCAGCTTTTGAGAGCTGCGGATACATGGCGCATGCAAAGCTTTCCGGCAGTATCAGCGCTATAACGAACAGTTTATAGGCCGTGGAGTAGAGTCCCAGTTCCCGCTCCGGAACCAGAAGAGCCAGCATCAGGATGTCTATGCGGTAAAAAATAATCCCGAATGCATAGTTTACAAAAAACGGCGGGAGCATCCGTATCAGGCGAATAATGAGGTTCCGGTCAAAATCAATCTGCACCAGGCAGGTCTTCTTTAACAGCAGCCAGATGCCTGCGGAGGCGGAGATCCCCCGGCCGCATACCAGAACGGCAGACAACGCTACGATTCCCATCCCGCCCCAAACCACGGCCAGGCTTGCTGCAATAATAAAAACGGTTTCGGCCAGGTTGATAACAGGTATGAATTCGAACCGTTCCATTCCCATCAGTACGGCCTCATTTATGATGCTGACGAAGGCGAAGGGAAGGCCTGCCGCCACAAATAGCGAGGCGTACAGAACATCGGCGGGGTAACTGGAAAGCCAGGCGAATATCACCAGGCACGGCGCCCATAGCAGACAGCTGATAAGACAGATGGTAAACGCAGCGCTGTAGATCCGGGCCGGGGTTTCCCGTTTCTGGGTGATTTCACGAATGATCAGCGGGGTCAGGCCGAGAGAGGCAAGGAACTGAAATACTCCAAAGAGGGTAACTATCAAGGTGTACTTGCCGACAATCACCACCCCCATCAAACGGGCGATCATGACGAAAACCGCGAATGAGCCGAGCGGCACCAGCAACCGGACCGCAACGGACGAGATCACGTTCTTTATGAAAACCCTGCTGACGGTCAAAGGGTCCCCTTTCCGGCGATCAGGACCAGCCTCTTGCCCATGTTCCTGTTGTTGATGCAGGTCATTAGCGGAGTGCCGATCGTTTTGCAGACGGCGGTCAGGCAGCCCGCTGTTGCCGGTGCATCTGTCCCGGAAGGTATGGAACCCGGAACAGCCGCTGCTGCCGGCGCAGCACTCCGTCCCACTTTGCCCCGATAGGTTATTTTAAGTAAACGGGCTGCCAGCATCCATAAATAATCAGGCAGCAATCGTGTCCGCCAGAGCGGGACTCCCCTGGTATAACTGTGCAATACTTTGCCTCCCGCCTTGGCCACCAGGAGGCAGAGCGCCTTTGCCGAGAAGTGCCAGAGATGCTGTTCAGGTCGCAGGTCTTCCCATTGCTCCCTGAGTGTCAACGCTTCCAGTGACTCAATATTGGGTACTTCCAGCAGAATAAGCCCGTCGTCTCT
Source organism: uncultured Geobacter sp. (assembly GCA_964458105.1). GTDB lineage: Bacteria > Desulfobacterota > Desulfuromonadia > Geobacterales > Pseudopelobacteraceae > JACRCG01. Next base: position 33,962 of record CAYWJJ010000015.1, on the reverse strand, counting down.
CAGAAGCGGAAATATCGTTTCCCGGAGGAAGGCGCCGGGGTCTTCAATATGTTCGAGTACATGGTGAAGCGTTATCACAGCGAACTTTTCATTATTAAAAGTATCCGGCACGAGTTTTCCCGATTTAACCACGGCTCCCGGGATCCGTTTTTTGACGGTCCGGACGGCATGTTCGGAAATATCGTAACCAAACACCCGCCAGCCGCGCAGCTGTGCCGCCTGCAAAAAATTCCCCGTTGCGCAGCCCACATCCAGGATGCTCCCTATGGCGGTTATGCGTTCCAGATCATTTAATTCTTCGTTAAAACGGTGCCGGTCGTACTCCCTGATGAAGTTTCCGGAATAATCCTGGCCATAGCCATGGGAGCCGTCGAAATAGTGCTCCCCGTAGAGATCGTCCGGCACTTGCGCCGATTCAGAACTTTCGGTTTTGCACATCCGGCAGTGAACGCATTCAAGAACTAAACTTTCCTCATCCCTGCAAAAGATCCCCGGCGGTTCCTGAGAACCGCAAGCAATGCAGACGAAATCATTCCTCATGATTTATTGCCTTTTATCAAACCGGCTACATAATTCCAAAGCCGGGTCGGTTCCAGTTCGCAATGCTTGGTCGTCCATTCGCATCGGTCACAGAGGGCATATTCAGAAAAATCTACGTCGTGATGCGCCTTGCAGAATGTTTTCATGGCGGCGCTGTGCCAGATCTCCGTCAGGCTTTGTTCGGAAGCGTCACCCACGATAACCTCTGCATTCCAGTCGTAACAGCAAACCGTGACTCTTCCATCGGCCAGTATGGTCATGTTGTTATAAGGAAAAAGCGGGCAGGGGACCCGGAAGGTCGCGCCGTCGCGCTTGTCACAGACCAAGCCGCTGTTGAATTCGTTGAAACTGAGCTTCTTTATATAGAAGCTGTCCCCGTCTTTCAGTAATGGCTTCCAGCTTGCCTTGAACCGTTTGATTTCCGGTTGTGTCTCGGACATGACGATGATCTGCAACCGGACGCGGGGATGGGAAGCCCCCATGCGCTCACGAATCAGAAAGAATTGTTTGACATTCTCCACGATGCTTGAAAATTCACCGGAGACACGAACCCTGGAGTAGGTTTCCTGTGTCGCACCGTCAATGGCAAAGATTACCTCGTCCAAACCGCTTCGAATCAACGCCTCTGCCCGCCCGGCATCAAGCAGTGTGCAGTTGGTGCTGAATTCAACGTGCGGGATTCCGAATCCCTTGAGGGCGGCAACCATGCGAAAAATGCCGGGATGCAGCAAAGGTTCCCCGTACAGATGCAAAGATACGCGATCAAGATGGGTGATGTTCTGTCCCAGTTCCTGCCCAATCCTATCAAAGAGCGATTCATCCATGTGCTGGATCTTTCTGCACATATGCTCGCGCGGGCACATGATGCAGCGCAGATTGCAGGCGTTGGTCACTTCAATATCGAGGTGGTTCGGAAATGGCGGATATACGCCGTGCGCCTTCCTGAATCTCCGGCTGAAATGATCTGCCAGGAGTTTGGGAATTATCCGGCCATTTTTTATTGATACCTTCATGATGCGAATTCTCGATTCAGCCCTGCGGGATTGGCGGACAGGCCAGGGCGTCTGACGTGTGGCTTTCACGTCCGGTCATATACAAGGCTCCCAAAATTCCGATATTTGTGAAAACAATCGTGTTGATCTCCGGAAAGCGGAACGCCCATTCGGAAATACATTGGATCAAATAACCGAAATAACTGCAGCTCACCGCAATGACCATATATTTTCTGATGGACGTCGGCTGTTTCAGGGCTTTGGCGGCTACCACGGCAACTCCCGATAAAAAGAGCAGGAAACATACGCCGCCAAAAAGGCCGGTTTCGCTGAATTCAAGCAGATACAGGTTGTGGACCGGGTGGCGGAACTCTGCGACATAAACTGTCAGTCGTTCATACTCCTCCACGATCTTGGTAAAGTTGTTGATGCCGACTCCCAGCAATGGGTGATCTCGGATAATATTGAGGGCGATGTCCGCCAGCTCGAATCGGACCTGAACCGGACCCTCTTCGCTGCGGGTAAAACGGAGCAGGATGTCCTGGCCTTTCCATGCAAGAATTGATGAGATTACCAGAATCTCGAAGGCAAGCAGGACAGCCACGGCTTTCAAATGCACGACTCGCCGATAGGCCAGCAGAAAGGTGATTGCCGTAAGGCATATCGTCATGACGATCATTGATGACCGGGAATATGTCAGGATCAAGGCGGCAAAGCCGGCCACAGCGGCAAGTACCGCACCGATTCTTACCCGTATTGACGGGTGGAACAGTATCAGGCCGAGGGTTGCCGGCAGGTACAGAACCAGGAAATTACCCAGCAGGGCGGGGTGTTTGAACAAACCGGAATATCTCAGTATGTCCGAACCGGCAACCATATCGACCATGGTTTCTTCCGCTCCTCCCAGCAGCTTGAAATTAAGGGACGAAATCGAAGAATACTTCTGGGCGATGGTGACCCCTCCCTGCAGCGCGATTGCGATGCTGAAGGCGGTCAGAATCAGGAAATAGTCCTGATCCGTTTGAAGCCGATTGGAAAAATAGATAAATACAAGATATGCCTGGATAATCTGGATAATCTGGAAGATGCTTAAAAGAGGGTAGTCGGACAGCAGGCCGGAAAGGGTGGCGAACGCGATATATCCGAGAAAGGGATAATGGATCCAGCCGATAATGTGTATCTTCCGTCCGTATGACCGATTCTGGCGCATCAGCGCCGGGAAGAGAATCGCCATCAGCACAAACACGGCCGACAGGCGCAGGCCGTTTGCACCGCCGATATGGTCATAGTCGGTCAGGAAATGTACCTTGAGGTTGAGAGAGGTCAGAAACGCCATTGAAAACAGAACTAATTTTTCCCATCTGTTTCCTGCCAATACCAGCAACAGACCAAACAGGAGCGCCGCCACTACAATTACCAACCCTTTGGTGGGCAGGGCGGCCGTGTACAGAGTCGACACGCCTGCACAGATTCCGAACAGGGCCAGCATCATGGTTTCACCTGAAGAAATTGTCGATCGTCCGGCAAAGGAATATTTCAGCATTGTTCCGCCTTGGCAGGAGTTTGCCGCTTTTCAAATGCCTTTCTCGGAAACAGGAACGACTTGATTTTTCGGGGCAGAAACAAACTCCATCCTATCAGGTCAAGCAAATGGCTTTGTAAAAGCGTATCAAGTACTTTGACCGCCGGCTGGCCCAATTGGTCGGCGAACCTGTAGATTTTTGTCAAGAGATGAAAATCCCGGTACAGGAAATAGATTCGCTGCTTTGAAATGGTGCCGGTATTCAACATGGCGGTGAAAAAATCCGAGCCGTCACGGTCGTCTACGGTAAATCCTTTTTCCTTGCAGAGGTCGTAGAGTTCCGTTTTCGGCATCGGATAGAAAATTGTAACTTGTGACTGGTCTGATTTTACCCTGACATTCAGCTTGATTGTTTCCAGAACATTGGCGGTGGTTTCGTACGGAATTCCGATAATATTGTACGAGTGGGTCTTTATGCCTGATTCGTGGCAGAAGTTGAAGGCATCGATAATCTGTTTATCACTCAGGTTACGCTTCAACACGTCATTGCGGATACGCGAGTTCCCGCTTTCCAGGCCCATCCGTATCTCGACGCATCCTGCCTTTTTGAGTAGTGCGACAATATCTGCCGTCATATGGTTGGGGCGCATGTTGCAGGTAAACGGCAGTTTGATCTGAGCTGAATATTTTTCAGCAAACTCTTCCGCCCACTCCTTATGCAAAAAAAACAGGTCGTCATCAAACCAGAGCGAGGTAATGAACTGATACTGTTGCAGTATCTGCCTGATCTCCTCCAGGGTGCTGTCAACGCTCCTGAATCTGACGTAGTTCTGTTGCTTTCCCTTGAAAAGTTTGTCCTTCAGCGCGCGGTTAGAGCAGTATGTGCAGTGATACGGACAGCCCCTTGAGGCCATCAGGGATGCGGTGCCTTCCCGTTCACGGATCAGGTTGGGATAATCGAAAATTGTCCGGTCTGTAAACGGGAGAGTGTCCAGGTCTTGAGCGATGGGACAGACGCCGTTATCAATTACGTTTCCGTTGTCCTTCACCCAGATCCCTGGGATGCTTTTGTAATCGCCACCTTTTTCGATGGTGCGGCACAGTTCTGCCAGAGACACCTCGCCTTCGCCGACACATACCATGTCGATGCCCGGAGTCAGCACAACCTCGGAAGGGAAGAGTGTGCTGTGCACCCCGCCGCTTATGACCGGAACAGCGCTGCCGGACTCCAGCAGCCACTTGGCCATTTCCGTCACGTACTTAAAGGTCAGGGTAGTCGAAGAAAAGGCGATCAGGTCCGGCTTCAGAATTTCTATGCGCTGCAGAAACTCTTCACGCGACAGCTTTTGGGTGACATGTATCAACGAAGTCGTGTGGCCGTCGCGTTTAAGCACTGCCGACAGAAGCCCGATTCCGACGTAAAAATGCCCCGGCCAGTTTACATATGTGGGAAAGGGGTCCGAGTAGACAAATGTCACATGCATGGTCAATTCCTTCTCTGAAAACCGGGGAAGTTAGTGCATTTAATTCTCAGGCGAAGGTGCCGAGTCGGGTAAAACCTGTTCCGGCTGTTCTTGCCCCGCGGGTGCCGCGGCATTGGCAAGGGTGTCAAGAAGCAGTGCCAGGCAGATGCCGAGAATCAGGCTGACAACAGCTCCTATGCCGAGTATCATCATTTTCTTGGGCTTGATCGGCAAATACGAGGCGATTGACGGTTCGATGATTTTCACGTTGACTATTCGCTCGGTGTCGAGAATTTTTGAGACCTTGGCGTCTTCAAGCTTTTTACGATAAAGGTTGAATGACTCTTCGGTGATGGCAACCTGCCGGTTAAGTCTTCTGAGTTCAATGTCATGCCCGTTCAGTTTGTCCAGATCATTCTGATAGGAGCGTACATGCTTCTCCAGCATATTCGCCTTTCCACTCAGCCCCTCAGCGCGTATTTCCTGTTGCAGAAGGTCCTTTTCCACCTCCTTGATCACCGCATTGAATCCCGGGGTGATGGTCTTATAGAGCGCCGCTTGCTGTGCCTTCAATTCTTTTATCTTATTGGCGTTTTCAGCAATATCGGTCTGCGTTTCCTGTAAAGCGGCCTGATGTGTCGCCAATTGTCTTAGCAGGATCGGCCTTTGATCATCAATTGAGGAAATGTTCTGCGATTTTTTAAGATTCTGGAGACGATCCTCGTTCTTGACGAGTTTGTCTGCAAACTCCGTAACCTGATTCTGCAGTACCTGGTAGCCACCTTCAGGCATATGCGCCTGAAGATGCAGGGCCAGGTACTGTTCGATCAGTGTGGTAAGCACTGTCGCTGCAATGTCCGGGCTGAACCATTTCACTCGAACATCAATGACATCGGAGTTGATAATCTGTTTTGCGGTGAGGTTCATCTCAAGCACAAGAACCGCTTTTTGGTAGAGGGTAAGCCGTTTCTGGATGTTCAACACAATCAGAACATCATCGATTGATTCCGTGATGCTCTTGTAAATAAGTTTCGCCTCATATTTAAGGCGCTTGATGAAACCGGCCGGTTTTACCTGCTTCGGGAAAAGAAAGTCGGTGCCAAGTTTTTGAACGGTATTTTCGACAATGACCCGGTTGCGTATCAGTTCTATTTCGGAATTGATATCCTCTTTACGGACTCCAATCGCCGCTACAAATTGCTGGGATGAGGGGATACCCACCGGCACGGCGGCATTCTCCCGGCCCAGCTTGACGAGAATCTTGGCGGAAGACTCGTAGGTTTCAGGCCAAAGGTAAACACCAACAAACACAGTCGAAAAGCAGAAAACCATGAATATGGCAGATTTAAGCCACTGGCGGGCAAGTATGGGAAAAATATCCAGCGGACGAAAGCTCTGTTGATCGGTCTGCATCTGGGCAATCCTTGAACTAGTTATTTCACGATGGTGGGGTTGAGGTTGTACATAAGTCCCAGGCTTCTCGATATCGGGACCAGCTTGTCGATATACTGTTCAACCATCAGATTGAGTTTGGCAACAAGGGTTTTGGGCAGAAAGACGATGTCGTACGGTTTGACAGGAATATCGCCGCTGTAGTCGATCGATTCAAGGACCTTTTTCAGATTGACTGTCATGAAGAGCGGGGTCTCGGTTCCCTGGTAGCGCAGGATGACGACACTTTCCAACTCCGCCGTGTTTTTTGATCCGCCGGCTTGAATGATTGCCTGAAGAGCGGTCATGTTATTCCAGACCGGGTAGATGCCCGGATTCTGCACCTCTCCTGATATGTAAATTTTTTGTCCCGCAAACTCCTTAACAATAACGGTAAGTTTTGGAACACTGAGTTTGCCCGTATACTGTTCGGTGAGGATCGTATTCAGCTCTGTTGGCTGGAACCCGGCCGCCTTCACCTCTCCAACGAGCTGTAGTGAGATCATCCCGTCAGGCCGTATCGTCACATGTTCATTGAGTTCGGGGTTGAAATAGAATTTTATGTCAAGGGCGTCGCCGGGTTGCAGGACATAAACGGCGCGTTCCCGGGTGGGTTGAACCGTTGTTGCCGAAGCTTGCCTGAGAGGGGCCGGAGCCGTAATCTGTGTATGTGCGCAGCCCGTTATGAATGTTATCAGGAGGAAGCATATCAGGTTGATGGCGCGATTAATCTGTTTATAGATCATAATCCGTCTCTCCGGATATCCGGATTCAATTTGGGGATGACACGCTGTGGAATAATATGAAATCTTACTCTGGACTAAAGGGTGGGGGGAAGGAGGTCGCCTTAGCACAGGTTTAGTTATAAAGCCGGCTTAATTAAACGCTTGGCGACAATATAACAATGTTGTGAAAATACAACACCTGGTATTGAAAGGCAATAATTATTTTTGATTTACCCGCTATCTGCCTGTGTTTGCCGGTTCCGTAACCGTTGAAACTAATAAAACTCCGGTCATTTCCTGTAGTTGGTATAGTTTTGGATTAAGCTGCCGCACGCAATCCACTACTTCTCTGAGTTGTACTTCATTAAGGCCGCACTCCTCCTCGATTCCCTGAAACCAGGGAAAGCCTTTGGGGAGTGGAGTCATTGAACCAGCCCTGGTCAGCATGGCATCCACCAGATCGTTGACCCTTCCCTTGGCTTCCCAGGGGTCGCGGTAGTTGAATTGGCGCGCCACCACATGAAGTCCCATTCCGTTGTCAAAAAGCGCCTTGACCTCGAATGAGAATTCCCGCGGAGCGCTGTAGCTTTCGCTTCGTCCGGAGCGCACCATCACCTGGGCACCGGCTTCTCTGAGGATCTCCCCGACCGATTCGGCGGTCATGGCCTTGAATTCGCTCATTATCTAAACCTCCAGTCTCATTTCAACGCCCCATGGCGCCGGTTTTTCAGCTTCTCCCGTCAATACCCATAAAGTCGGAAAGTCCATCTGCTCCGGTGCCGGACCGATGCCGTCTGTAAGATAGATCACCGCTGCCGGCAGGGGCCGCATGGACCTGGCATACTCGAAGACCGGCCGCAGATCGGTAAATCCGCCGCCATCGTAGCGTTGGACAACGCAGGATGAACCGTTGAAACCTTCGATGCGCTGGATGCGACTGCTGGCGTAAAGCACCGTTATCCGGGATTCCCGGCCGCGGGCGATCTGCAGCAGTTCACGGGCAAATGCCTCCCGCAGTTCAACGATGTTGGTGGAGTCGCTGACATCGATTCCCACCAGCAGGTTAAGCCGGCGGCGTTTGCGAACCCCGGGGGTGTCGTGGCTGAAACGGCGATGCTCGCGCATCCAGCTGCTTGTTCGTCCGGTGCGGCCGGCGGTGGCCACAAACTGCTGCAGGATCTGGCGCCAAGGGATCGGGGATGGCCTGAGCAGGGCGTCCACCACGATTCGAAGCTCGCAGGGAACCTCTCCGTCGCTGCCCCTCAGACTATCCCTTGTAACCGCCCTGACGGCTTCCTCTGCCAGGGCCGTCGGAGTGCTGTCCGCGTCATTCCAGATGGCATGCTCATCCATAGTTGTATCAGCGGTCGTTCCATGGCCTTCCCCGGTCGCGCCGCGTTCTTCAGGTTCGCCATCGCCGTAGCCGTTTCCATCCAGATTGCCGGTGTCGAAGGGGGGGACCAGCAGGGAATAATATTCTTCGGCCGCCAGGCCCTCTTCCAGGCCGTAATCTCCCGGCCGCAGGGCATCTTGCGGCAGATCGGCAATGGCCGGGTTGATGGCCAGGTCGCAGGCGATGTCCCAGTCATGCTGGTTGCGTCCCTTGCGGCGCAACATGTGCAGGTGCAGCAGATGCGTGACCAGATGTTCCAGCAGCGCCCGCTGCTGCTCTGCAGCCAGCAGGTCGAAGCAGCCCGGATCAACCGCCAGGATCGGAATGCCGTCCCGGATGGTGACGCCGGCCGGTTTTCCTGCCATGGCACGACGCTCGCGGCGCAGATTTAGTATGAAATGTCCGTAGAAGGGGCGTTCGCGCAACAGCCGTACAACCGCGTTTTCCAGACTGCCGGTTGTCATGCGGGTTATCGGGCTTCCCGGGAGATGGTGCGGATGGCGTCCAGGATCACGCCGTCATGTTTGTCCTGGGCAAGCAGCAGGGCCACAGCGGGGATTTTGAGCAGGGATTTGACGAAGCCGAAACGCAGGTCGCGCGGCAGCACGGCGATGTAGGCTACCAGGTTTTCTTCCTGCTCCGGGTCCAGCGCCGGCGCTGCCTGCAGTGTGGCGGTCAGGTCGTTGACCGTGGCGGCCTGGATATCATCGCGCTGCGCTGCCGCCCGATCTGCCACCTGAGGCCAGCCGTTCAGCACCTCGGCCGCGGTCAGCGGCCGACCCCTGCGGTCGGCCAGCCAGCGCATGAACATGATGGCCGCCTCCTTGCCGACTATTCCCGCATAAACTTCCATTTCAAGATCGCCGGGGAAACGGCAGTTCTTGCGCAGGATGCTGACCATCTCCCAACCCCGTTCGCTCGGTTCCACCTGAAGGTCCATCTGCATGCCCTGTCTGGCCAGCATGCCGGAGTTGCCTGCCAGAAACTGCCGCACATCTCCGGCCAGTTCCCGTTGGACAGCGTAACGCGCCCAGCAGTGATAGTCGGTTTCCACATACAGCATTACCATCCGATCGATCAGGGCCCGATCCAGGGTGGCCACCTGATAGGTGCCGTCCGGTGGATTGATGCTGACTACGACCTTGTGGCGCTTTGACAGCCGGTGAGTGTGCAGCGCGCGCAAAAGCCCCTCGGCCGGCGGTTCCACGAATTGAAATATCGCCTGCAGTGTGTCTTCCTGCTGGGCGCGGTTCAATTCGTCACAGTGAATCAGGGTAGGCGGGGCATCATCACCCGGCAGCCAGGAAGGGCGTGACCAGTGCATGGTCTCGCCGTCCCTGAATGGGATACCCACCAGGTCGCCCACCTCCATCTGCCCCAGGCGCAACGATACATACCTGCGATCAATCTCCCGGCAGGCCTGGATGATGCCGGCGGTTTTGCCGACCCCGCGATGCCCGACCACGCAAGGGGTCAGGTCGGTTTTGGTGATAATTTCCTGAACTACGGTTTTCATCTGTTCCACGTTCATGACAGCTCTCGTACTAACAGTATTTCAGCGGATCGCTCAAACCCGCTTCGGCAAAGCCCTTCAGCCGCAGGCGGCATGAATCGCATTTTCCACATGAAATCCCGGCCGGAGTCGGATCATAACAGGAGTGAGTCAGGCTGTAATCCACGCCGAGAGCCAGCCCGGTCTTGATGATTTCGGCTTTGGTCATGCTGATCAGCGGCGTATGGATCCGGAAACTTGAAGTCCCCTCGACTCCGGCTCTGGTGGCCAGGTTGGCCATTTTCTGATAGGCCTCGATATACTCGGGGCGGCAGTCCGGGTAGCCGGAGTAATCCAGCGCGTTGACGCCGATGTAGATGTCCGATGCACCCAGCACTTCGGCCCATCCCAGCGCGAAAGATAGGAAAATCGTGTTGCGGGCGGGCACGTAGGTCACCGGAATATCATTGCCCACCCCTTCCTTGGGAACGTCAATGTTGGCGGTCAGGGCGCTGCCCCCCATCAGGCGCAGATCGAAGTCCACTACCAGGTGTTCCGCCGCTCCCAGGCGCACAGCGTTGGCCTTGGCCACCTCCAGTTCATATGAATGCCGCTGGCCGTAGGAAAAACTGATGGCATAGGGGGTAAATCCTTCCGATATGGCGACTGCCATGCAGGTGCTGGAATCAAGGCCGCTACTGTAGAGAACTACCGCTTTTTGCTGCATAATATGCCGTCTCCTGTCTTTTCGGTGAATATACAAAGGCCGGACGAATCCGGCCCCAGGGGTGCTTCGATACAAACTGCCGCAGTGTCGTCACGTGTGGCGGATTACAGTTTGAACTGGCTGACCAGGCGTTTCAGTTCGTCGGACTGCCCGGAAAGCGTGGCCGATGTCGAAGCTGTTTCGGCGGCACTACGGGCTGTCTGCTGAACCACGGAGGTGATCTGCTGGATGTTTTTGGTTATCTCTCCGGTGGTTGCGGTTTGCTGTTCGGCGGCGGTTGCGATCTGGTTGATCTGCATGGTAACGTCGTTAATCTGCAAAAGGATCTGTTCCAGGGCTTGTCCGGATCTGAGGGAGCATTCGGTCCCCTTCTCCACTTCTGAAACCCCTTCTTCGATGGCAGCAACCGCGTTTCTGGTTTCACTCTGGATTGTTTTTATCATTTCACCGATTTCGCGGGTAGCACGGGTGGTCCGCTCGGCAAGAGCCCGAACCTCATCGGCTACAACGGCAAAGCCGCGGCCCTGTTCGCCGGCCCTGGCAGCTTCGATGGCGGCGTTAAGGGCCAGCAGATTGGTCTGATCGGCGATGTCTTCTATGGTGCCGATGATCTGGCCGATCTGGTCGGACCTGGAGCCCAGTTCCTCAACCGTCTTTGCGGCATCCTTGACTCGTCTGGCGATGCGATCCATGCCATCAGTTGTCTGCCGGACCACATCGGCTCCGGATTTTGCGGTGTCACTTGCCCGATTGGAATTTTCGGCAGCGTTCAGGCAATTCCGGGCGATTTCGCTGGATGTGGCGGCCATCTCTTCGCTGGCGACGGCGGCGGTATTGGTCTGGTTCGCGGTATCTTCGGTTCCGGAGGCGATCTGGCCGGCGTTGGTATGGAGATGGCGGGATTCAATCGCCACCTGTTCAGAGGCCTGCGATATCCGGGAGATAATGTCACGCATGGTAGCTTGGAGGCTGCTGATGGAGCGGATGATATCGCTGATCTCATTGTTGCGCTTGGCGGCAATCAGCTGCGTCAGGTCTCCGTTGGACATTCTGGCCAGATAGCCCATGATGCGGCCAAGGGCATCGTTGACTGACCAGAAAAGCAGGCCGCTGAAGAACATGCCAAGCAGGACGAAGAGTGCAGTGGAGGCAACGGCAAGCGATGTAGAAAACGACCGTCCGATCACCACGGCCAATATGATACAGAAACTGTAGCATATGCAGAGGAGGACAATCCGTGTGCGAATCTTCAGGTGCAGGTAGAGGTCCACTAAAAAGTTCATGACTCGATCTCCGCTGATCAGGACTGGCAGGGGCTGGCGATGCAAGATAATGTAATAACTGCAAAAAGCAGATTTGTCTGCAGATATTGCCGGCACATTTTACATTCCAGATTGCAATTTTAATCGTATTGAGTACAATATGTCTACAATTTATACCCTGTAAGGAGAAAATTAATGAAGCGTATGATTGTCGTTTTTGCAGCATTTGCCCTGGTGGCTTTGATAACGGTTGCCGCCCAGGCGGAAAGCAAGGGCGGAAAGATATTCAGCCAAAAATGCGCCATGTGTCATGCTGTCAACGGCAAGGGGGGCGCCATAGGCCCCGATTTGAGCAAGGTTTCTGCAAAATTGAAAGAGAAGGATGTCAGGGCAAAACTGGAAAACCCCAAAAAAACGAATCCCAATAGCCTGATGCCTTCATTTAAAACCTTGCCCCCGGCAGACTTGTCCGCCTTGCTGGGATATCTTAAAACATTGAAATAGCATGATCTAAACAAGTCAATGGCCTGCCGGACGGCAGGCCATTTTCATTTGAGGCGCTATGCGGCTGAAAGAAGAGCAGATACGGCGGTTGGCCGAAAAGGTTTATAGTGATCTTTCCGGGGATGGTCTGATTACACCCCGCGGTGATCAGAAAAAGGTGGTGGATGGGATTGCCGGCGCCATTTCACGGAACTTTGCCGAGGAGCAGAAGCTTGAACGTGATGCGGAGCGCTTGCTGGATGAAACCATTACCGCCATGGGGCGCGGCGCGGCCGATATAGACCGGCGGCGCATGCTGAAGATGATCAAGGATAAGCTGGCCAAGGAACGGAAAATAGTCCTGTGATTCCAATTCTAACTCAAAGCGCTATCTTCGTTGGCTCGTCTTCGACTCCTCTACGTACTGATTGTACGCATTCGTCGCCTCAATCCTCGCCGCCTTGATTTCATCTTTGATTTAAAATCGGAAAGAGGTGTTGAGCATGTCACTATCGGAAGACCGTATTTCAACCATTGCCCATCAGATCATCAAGGATATCTGGCGAAACGATCTGGCCGACGTAAGCGATGACAGCCGGGCGCTGGGCCGTGTCAAGCGATCACTGGAGGCTTTCTTCGGTTCAGTGGACGAAATCGAAGAGGCGGTGCGTGCAAAACTGCGCAACAAGGCCCCGGGCAGCCGTGACTATGATGTGCTGTACCAGAAGTTCTACCATGACGAAATGGTCCGGAGAAAGCTGTGAAATCCTCACGCCTTGTTTCAATGGTTTTAGTTACGCTCCTGTTGGTGGCAGGGTGTGCTGCTTCGCCCAAAACCAGAAACTATGGAACGCTCGACCCGAAGCTGGAAAGAGAAGTCCTTTACATAGTACCCTTTGATGCCACTCTGGTGCCGCCCGACTTCGGCGACCCGATCTTTGATCAGTTTGTTGATTTTCTTAACGCCCGCCGCAAGGAAACCAGGGTCGGGCGATTCGTCATTCTGAAAGAGGAATTGAAAGAGGTCGAACCGGCCTGGCTGGTCAAGCAGAATTATGTGTCCGGCGACATCTGGGGTTATGTGGAAAATTCCGGCTGCTGTTCCACCGATTTGAAAGTCAAGTCACGTATCTATCTTTATGAGCCGGGTAAAAACCTGCCGACGCTGGAGGTGTATGTACCTGCCGAGGGTTTTTTCGAGCATGACCGTTCGACCGTGGCGGCCGCCCGGGACCGGCTGGGCAAGAAACTGGCCCAGGATTTGGCGGATGCGGTCATCAGGAAGCTGACCCCTTAGGCGGCTGACAATGAGAGCCCGGACCGGCTGAACATGCAGCATGAATGAAAACAAACTACCTACAGGCCATGGGCTTTCAGCCCGCGGCTTTTTTAACGAAAGGCAATCCTGATGTCGTATAGTTTCAGACCAATCCTTATCTCGTTGGCCGTAATATCGTTCTTTTCGTCAACATCTGTTTCATACTGCGCTGACGACCTGTTGTCCCAGGCTGCAGGCCTCTTCCGGGACAAGGACTATGCTGCTGCATATGCGCTGGCCGAAAAAACAATTGAATCACCACAGCGCTCTTTTCTAAGGGGGGCGGCTGCCATGCGATCAGGCAAGTCTGCTGAAGCCGTGGCGCTGCTGATGGAGGCGGAGCAGAAGCTGCCGCTGGTGGCGGACTATGCCGCTCTGTATCTGGCGGAGGCGCTGATGAAGCTTAAAAAATATCCCGAGGCGGCTTCCAGGGCGGCCTCGCTCGCCAAATTGTATCCGGCTTCCCAACTGATTCGGCGTTCGGAAAAACTCTATGCCGACATCCTGGTCGAGAGTGCTGACTATCAGGGGGCGCTCAAGGCATTCCAAGCTTTTGTTGAAAAATATCCTACCGGCGGGGACTCGGTCGATGCGCTCTATCAGACCGCCCGCTGCCGGGAAGAGCTTGGCAATCAGGCCGGAGCAGTGCAGATATACCGAAACCTCTGGATCAACAACCCTACCGGTTCGCTGGCACAAAAATCCCAGGAAAGAATAAAGGAACTGGAAAAATCGGGATTCAGGGGCACTCCCTACAGCGTGGATGAGCTCCTCAAGCGTGCTTCGTATCAGTTTTCCCAGAACGAATTCACGGCATCGCTGAAAACACTCGAGTCAATATCGCTCAAGGAACAGCCAAAGGATGTGGTCTGCCGGATCGAGCTGAAAGCCGGTATGGCCCAGTATCGGCTGAGACAGTATAAACAGGCGGAAAAACATTTTGCCAAAGCTTCCGCAAGCCAGCTTGCGGGAGTCGCCTCTGAAGCGCGTTTCTGGATGGCCAAGGCTCTGGAACGCCAGGACCAGAATGATCGCGCCCTTGCAATTTATACAGAATTGGCATCCGAGGGGAAGAAACAGGAATATTCCGATGACGCTCTGATGGAAGCGGCCGGTCTGAAGCGCAGTCTAGGGCAGTATGCTGCCGCTGCCAGACTCTATGAACAGGCCGCGAAACTTTATCCCGATTCCAGGATCATATCGAAGGCGGCCTGGGAAGCGGGATGGTGTTCATATCTGTCGGGAGATTATGCTGCTGCGGTCGATTCTTTCAAAGGACTGTTGAAGGATGAGGCCCAGCGCGAGAAGGTGCTCTACTGGCTGGGCCGCTCCCTGGACAACAGCCGCAACCCCGACGCCGCTGCCTGGTATCGCATGCTTCTGAATGAATATCCGGCCGGTTTCTATGCAACATGGCACCGCGAACAGAAGGGATTGAATGACACCCGTGAAGCACTGGGCGGCCGCAATGCTATTGCGGAATTACCGCTGGCGGCCGGATTTGAAAAGCCGCGCCTGCTGGCGTCGCTCGGCATGGCGGAGGAAGCACGCAGCGAGATGCTCGCCGCGCGCAAGAAAGCGGGCGACAAGAAGGTCCTTTTTCCAGGGCTGGCGAGGATTTATCTTGAAATGGGAGATTACAGCTCAGCCATATCGCTTTTCATGCAGAATCGGCCGGTGGCCTGGGAAAAGGGGCTGTTGCCGCTCTGGGCAGCCGGTTATCCTTTGGCTTATACCGGACTGGTTCATCAGAATGCTGCGGAGAATAGTCTTTCCGAGGGGCTTGTGTATGCACTGATTCGTGCCGAGAGCGGTTTTTCTCCGGCTATCAAATCACATGCCGGTGCTATCGGTCTTATGCAGATGATGCCGGCCACGGCCAGGCAGACCGCCCGTGAGAAGGGGACTTTCAACCCGTTGCGCCTCACCTCGCCGGAGTACAACATCAAGCTCGGCACAAAGCATCTGCGTGATCTAATGAAGGAACATGGCGGAGATGTTGTTCATGTCGCTGCGGCCTATAACGCCGGGTCCGGGGCGCTGGAACGTTGGAAGACCAAACTGAAGGGGCTGAAAAAGGATGAGTTTATCGAGAGCATCCCCTATCAGGAAACCCGCGATTACGTCAAGAAGGTCTACGCTTCGGCGGCTACCTACCGTCAGTTGTACGGTGTGAAGTAGGGGCGATCCTCGTGATCGCCCCTACTTGTCCGCCCTCTTGCTGTCACACAAAAAAACGGGCAAACACATAGGTTTGCCCCTACGGAGCCATAATTACACGTACACCACGGAAACCCGATCCAGATAATCCGACAGGCGCTGAACTTCGTTGCGGATGGTTTCCTGGTCGGTCGCCAGGGAGGCTTCTTCGATGATTTCGCCGATTTCCGAAATGGCATCAAAACCGTAACTTCCGCCGGTTCCTTTCATGCGATGCCCCAGCCGCCTGATTTCGCTGAAATTTCCTTCGCCCAAAAACTGCCGGATCAGTTCGCAGTCGCCCCTCCGGTTGCTTAGAAACTCCGGGACGATGGGGCGCAGGACATCATCTATCTCCACCGTGAACTTGTCCATGCAATCAGAATTATTCATACGGAATCCCTCGCAGATGGGCCGATAAGCACTGCATCAGTTTTTTCTTTTTGAACGGTTTTGCAATATGATCGTCACAGCCCGCTTCAAGGCAGGCACGAATGTCGGATTCGTAGGCGTGGGCAGTCAGAGCGACAATTATTGTTTTTCTGTTGCCGTTTTTTTCTTCAATCCTGCGGATCATGCGTGTGGCTGTATAGCCATCCATGACAGGCATCTGGACGTCCATGAAGATCAAATCGTAGCTGTTTTTTTCGAACAGATCAACGGCTTCCTTTCCATTTACCGCTTCATCCATCTGCACCGGCAATTTCAAAAGCAATAAGCGCACCAGTTCCCTGTTTTCCCGTGAGTCATCCACCAGCAGGATCCGTTTCGTTTCTTCCGAAGAAATCGTCTGATCCGGCACGGCAACATGTTTCGGTTCGCTCGCCGGCGGTTTCTGACTATATTCTGCAAGGTTTTCGGGTTTCCCGAAGTTGATGGTAAAGGTGAAGGTGCTTCCCACGCCGGGCAAGCTCGCTACCTGAATGGTTCCATTCATCGCTTCGACCAGTTTGCGGCTTATGGCCAGACCGAGCCCGCTTCCGCCGTAGCGTCGCGTGATGGACGCGTCGGCCTGGGCAAAGCTTTCAAAAATCATGTTGAGCTTGCTGGGATCGATTCCGATGCCTGTGTCCCTTACTTCAAAGGTGACCGGGATCAGGCCGTCCTGTTCGGTAGCGCTGATAACCGACACTTGTACAGTGCCGTCCACATCCGTAAATTTGAGCGCGTTGGAAAGCAGATTGACAAGAACCTGCTGAAGCCTCATCTGATCTCCATTAAGCAGGCGGGGCACGTTCGGGGCCATCTCCAGATCCAGTTGAATATGTTTCTTATCGGCGTTCCTTCCCAGCATCAGCAGGGCGCGCTCAAGGGTGTCAGGCAGGTTGAACGGTTGATTGACAATTTCAAACTGGCCGGCCTCAATGCGCGACAGGTCGATCAGGTCATTGATCAGCACCAGCAGACTGTCTCCGGCCTGGCGGATCATGGTCAGGCAGCGTTGCTGATCGGTTGTAAGCATGGCGCTGTCCAGATAGTCCGCCCCGCCGATGATTGAGTTGAGCGGCGTGCGCATCTCGTGACTCATGTTGGCCAAAAACTCCGACTTTGCCCTGTTGGCAGATTCCGCGGCATCGCGGGCAGCGCGCAACTCTTCGGTCTTTTTCTTGCGCTCGGCTACTTCCGCCCGCAATCCCTCGTTTCCTATCGCCAGTTCAGCGGTGCGGGAAACCACGATTGCTTCCAGGTTGCGGTTGATTTCCTCCATCTCGGCCTGCTTCTGATGAAGTGCATCCTGCACTTTCTTCAAATTGGTGATGTTCTGGGCAGCACAGATGACGGCCTGCGGGTTGCTTGATTCATCCTTCATGACCGCCATCGAAAACAGCATTGGCACAGGCTCGCCGCTTGACTTGAGGCAGGTGCATTCGATTCCGTGAACACGTTCATCGGACAAAGCTTGTTTGAATGCGGAATAAATGCAGAGCGGGGCATCAATTCCTCTGAACTCGTCGACACGTCGTCCAATAACCTCATTCGGCTTATATTCGAACAGTTCACAATAGGCCCGATTGACGCTCCGAACTATGCCTTCGGGCGATATGACTATCAGCACGTCATTCATGCTGTCGATCAGCTTTTCCATATATTCGCGCGAGACGGTTGTGCTGCGAAGCTTTTCAGTCATGTCGTTGAATGCGGCCGCCAACTGTCCGATCTCGTCCTGCGCCGTGATAACAATCGGCTCTTCCAGCTCTCCCGCGCTGAAACGCTGCACACCCCTGGTAAGCAGAATAATCGGGCGCGTAATTGCCGCTGCGAAGGTAACCGCGGCGCCGATGCCGAGAACCAGAATAACGATCACGAATGGCAACATCTTCATCAGTACGCCACGTACGTTATTCTGGATGACCGCCTCATACAGTCCGATATGGACCGTTCCGAGCGCTCCCTTCTGGATGGGCACCGAAATGTCATAGATCAGGCCGTTACTGGAATCGATTTTGAGAAAATGTTCGGTTTCATCGCCGATCTTCCGGAGTGCTTCTCTGATCAGGTTGTCCAGAGTCTGCATGTCTGAAGTTTGGGTAATCAGTTCTTTTTTAGGATTTACAATGTAGATGTATTCGATGTCCTTATCGATCTTGCGGTAGTCATTGACCAGCAGTCTCAAGCTGACGCTGTTTTCGGTAATCAGGGGGATTTCGGCGGCTTCGGCAATATAGCGGGCAATTGAAAGGCCGCGCTTGTGGACTTCTTCTTCAAAACGGTTATGCAGTTCGTGGCGAACCAGAATGCCGAGAGCCACTACGACCAGCAGTATCAACAGCACCGTTCCGATGATGGCTTTTCTGCGCAGGGACAATGAAAACATTACGGTTGTTTCCCCTGCCTGGCCAGCCAGCTGTTCATCGCACGTATTGTGTCGTAATTATTGTCGTCGCCTGGCACAAAGCCGTCGATCATCATGCCCTTCATTATCCGTCGCCCTTCTTCGTCATCCGCTGCGTGAAGAAGAATCTGCCGCAGTTTTTGTTTCTGTTCAGCCGGTATTCCGGGGCGTACCACAAAGGGCGGAATGCCGTATGGTTCGGAACGGAGCAGTATCCTGGTTTTGGCGGTCAGCTCAGGAGTCTTGACGGCCAGATATTCCCAGACCAGGCTGTCAACCGCAGCGCCATCAACGAGTTTTTCAGCTACCGCCCGGATCGAATTGTCGTGACCGTAGGTGAACTCGATCTTGCTGAAAAACTGCCGTGGTGTCTCATTCAAATTTGCCAGCATATAGGTCGGTACAACCGTTCCTGTGTGGGATTTCGGGTCGGTGAACGCAAATACTTTTCCGCGCAGGTCTTCAAGTTTGCGGGCCGGGCTGTCAAGCGGAACAATGATGTAGGAATGGTAGAGCGGCTTTCCCTTGACCAGCGGCATTGCCAGCAACTGCAATCCGAAGCGCCGCTTGTTTTCGACGTACGGTCCGGAACAGATAAAGGCTGCGTCAATATCTCCGTTTTCCAGGAGTCGGTTCATTTCGTCGTAATTATTGCGGTCAACCAGCTGTACCGGCAGACCCAGGCGTTTTTCAATATAGTCCTTCAGCTGGTTATAATAGATAAAACCTTCTCTGGGGGTAATCATTGCGCCCATGCCGATGCGGAACGGTCTGTTGCCGTCGCTTGACATAAGGCCCTGATCCGGTTGGACGGCACGCTGCGGAGCCGGAGCCGGTTCCTGCTTTTTGCATGCCGCATGAGTTGAAAGCAGGATCAGCGCGCAAAGACATGTGAATAGAAATTTGCTGATGCGGGTTGGTCTCAAGGTCATTTTTGGGTCACTTGACGTCAGGATTTGATCTGGCGGTTTTCGCGGACGCTTATGATACGCCGCGGCTATATTACCACCGTTTTCAGAGAACACAAGCGTAGTCTCCAAAATCTGCCGGTTGTTTCCAGCGCTGCGCCTTGAAAAGGTAGATGCCGTGTGATACAACAGCCCTTCGTAATCCGGCACGCGAAAGGCTTGACACAAT
The DNA here is from genome assembly GCA_964458105.1 of uncultured Geobacter sp. GTDB lineage: Bacteria > Desulfobacterota > Desulfuromonadia > Geobacterales > Pseudopelobacteraceae > JACRCG01. Next base: position 14,445 of record CAYWJJ010000015.1, on the reverse strand, counting down.
GGCAGAACAGACTCCGATGATGCGGCAGTACCTGGAAATAAAGTCGGGCTATCCCGATGCGATCCTGTTCTTCCGTATGGGGGATTTTTACGAAATGTTCCTGGATGATGCGCTGGTGGCATCGCGCATTCTGGATATCGCCCTGACATCACGCAATAAGGGGAGCGGCGACGAAATCCCGTTCTGTGGCATCCCCTTTCATTCCGCTGCTCCCTATGTGGCCAAGCTGATCGAAGCCGGCCACAAGGTGGCTATCTGTGAGCAGGTCGAAGATCCCAAGCAGACCAAGGGGATTGTGCGGCGTGAAGTCGTCAGGGTCGTCACCCCCGGCCTGCTGATCGAGACGGAGAGCCTGACCCCGGCAGAAAACAATTATCTGCTGGCGCTCTGCCGGAGTTCCGCCGACGTTTGGGGCTGTGCCAGTCTGGATGCCTCCACCGGCGAGTTCCGGGTGACCGAGTTGCCCGGCGTTGCGGCGGCGCTGGCCGAAGCGGTCGGCATCAATCCCCGCGAGATCCTGTTGCAGGACGATTTCGATTTGGAAGCCCTGCCGGCCGAGTTGCGTGCTTTTCTGGCGGAACGGATCATCTCCCGTGCGCCGGCCTGGGTATACGATCGGGATTATGCCACGTCGCAATTGTGCGGCCATTTTCAGGCGGCATCGCTTGAGGCGCTCGGCCTGGAAGGCATGCCGGTTGCACTACTGACCGCCGCCGCCGCTCTGTATTACCTGCGTGAGAACCGCAAGGCCGCTCTGCCGCATATCCGGGATATTCGGGTATACCGGCGCAGTGAGCATCTGGCCCTCGATCCGGCTACCCGCCGCAATCTGGAGATCACCGCCAGCATGGCCGAAGGAAAACGGAGCGGATCGCTGCTGGGCTGCCTGGACCGCACCGGTACCGCCATGGGGGCCAGACGCCTGAAACAGTGGCTCAGCTATCCGCTGGTCGGAGTCGAACCGATCAGGCAGCGGCTGGATGCGGTTGAAGAGTTGCTGGAGTCACCCGATGTTCGCGAGGAGCTGGCGGCACAGCTGAAAAACATCGCCGATCTGGAACGGCTGAACGGGCGCATCGGAATGGCGTCGGCCTCCGGCCGCGATCTGCGTTCGCTGCACGACTCGCTGATTCACCTGCCGGTTCTGCTGGAGCGGTTTTCTTCGTTGCAATCAGGGCTGTTGCGTTCGCTTTCGGGGGAAATCGACCCGTTGGAGGATCTGCGCGAACTGATCGCGCTGGGGATTGTCGATACCCCTCCCTTCTCGCTACGCGAAGGGGGCATCATTGCAGCCGGTTACAATGCCGAGCTGGACGAGCTGCGATCGATCAGCAGTGAAGGCAAGGGTTTCATCGCCCGGCTGGAAGCCCAGGAACGGGCCCGTACCGGTATTTCCACGCTGAAGATCCGCTACAACCGTGTCTTCGGCTATTCGATCGAGGTTACCAAGAGCAACCTTGCTTCCGTGCCGGATGACTACATCCGTCGCCAGACCCTGGCCAACGCCGAGCGCTATGTAACCGAAGAGTTGAAGAGCTACGAGGAAAAAGTGCTGGGGGCCGAGGATCGCATCTGCGACCTGGAGTACAGCCTGTTTCAGGAGATTCGCGAACGGACCGCCGCTCAGGCCGCCCGCATCGCACGTACCGCCGATGGTCTGGCAAACCTGGATGTCCTGATCTCGCTGGCTCTGGTGGCGGGGGAGCGCAACTACTGCAAACCGGTTGTGGACGAATCGGACGTGATCAATATCAGCGAGGGGCGCCATCCGGTCATCGAAGCGATGAAGCTGGGGGAACGCTTTGTTCCCAATGATACGCTGCTGGACGGCGACAACAATCAACTGCTGATGATCACCGGGCCCAACATGGCCGGAAAATCGACCTACATGCGTCAGGTGGCGCTGATCTGCCTGATGGCCCAGGCCGGCAGTTTCGTTCCGGCGGCAGCGGCCCGCATCGGTATCGCCGACCGTATTTTCACCCGGGTCGGGGCCGGCGACAACCTGGCCCGCGGCCAGTCCACCTTCATGCTGGAAATGATGGAAGCGGCCGGCATCCTGCGCAACGCAACACCGAAGAGCCTGATCGTGATGGACGAGATCGGCCGCGGCACCTCGACCTTCGACGGTGTTTCGATCGCCTGGGCGGTGGCCGAATATATCCACGATACAGCCACCTGCCGCTCCCGGACGCTCTTTGCGACCCACTACCACGAACTGACCGAGCTGGCCACGACCCGCGAGCGGATCAAGAATTACACCGTGGCGGTACGCGAATGGAACGATCAGGTCATCTTTCTGCGCACGATCATCCCCGGCGGGGCGTCCCACTCCTACGGCATCCAGGTCGCCCGTCTGGCCGGCATGCCGTCCGACGTTATCGAGCGTGCCAAGGAGATACTGCAGAATCTGGAGAATGGCGAGTACGAGGAAGGTGCGCCGCGTCTGGCCAAGAGCCGCAAAAGCCAGCCCAAGCAGGACCTGCGCCAGTTCTCGCTGTTCGAGGGCAGCGAGGATCAACTGCGCCTGCGGCTGAAGAAACTGAATATTGCCACCCTGACCCCGCTGGAGGCGTTAAATATGCTGGATGAGTTGAAGCGGATGGTGTAGGGCCGGGGTGGCGAATTCGTAAAAAACATGGCAACAGTTGTTTAATAGAGATATTTCTGCTAAAAGAGCAGGCTGCTTTTCCGAATAAATTCTGCCGAGACAAAAAGCGACTCCATGAAGCGATCCTTTCACATACTGATCTGCCTGCTGATAGCCTGTCTGCTCTGCCCGCTGCCGACGCTGGCCGCCAAGAAGAAAAAGGCCGTCTTCAGCAGCCAATCCTCGGTCTCTATCCGCCCATCGGCGATTCTGAGCGAGATGAAGCATTGGTCCAATCCGGATTATACGAGGATTTCCCTTCAATTGGACCGGGATGTTACCTGGGAAACCCATGAACTGGGTAAGGGGAGTCCCGGCAAACCGGGCCGTGTTTATATCGATCTGAATCGTACCAGGCTCGGCAGAGAAGTTAAGGATATAACGATTGGCGACGGACTGCTGAAAGGGGCTCGGGTCGGTCAGTATAAATCCGATGTGGTGCGGGTGGTGCTGGATACGGAAAACATCAAGGACTTCAAGGTGTTTCCGCTTTCTGACCCGGCTCGTCTGATAATTGATGTACGGGGCGAGCGGCGTACCGAAATATCCCGTCTGGAAGACTCTATCAGCGTCATGCCTGAAAAAATTGTCGTTCCCAAGCTGGAGGAACAACCGCCGGTTGTGGAGAAAAAGGTCAAAACTCCCAAAAAGACGGTCATTTCCAAAATCCGTCGTATCGTGGTTGATCCGGGGCATGGCGGGCATGATCCCGGCGCGGTTGGGCCCAGCGGAGTTCAGGAAAAAGATGTCGTGCTGGCGATCGGTCTCAAGCTGAGGGCATTGTTAAAGGAAGAGCTTGGGCTGGATGTGGTCATGACCCGTTCGACCGACGTTTTCATTCCGCTGGAGGAGCGCACCGCGATTGCCAACAAGGTCAATGCCGACCTGTTCCTGTCGGTACACGCCAATGCCGCTCCCAATCGTTCGGCGGCCGGTATCGAGACTTATTACCTGAATCTGGCCAAGACCGACAAGGTGGCCCAGTTGGCTGCCAAGGAGAACGGTACATCGCTGGAAAAGGTCAGCGTGCTGCAGGCGATCCTGTTCGACCTGATGGCCAACTACAAGCTGAACGACTCGGCCCATCTGGCTGATGAAGTTCAAAAGTCGCTGCACAAAAAGATCCGCAACCATTACAGCGACACCAAGAATCTGGGTGTAAAGCAGGGCCCATTTTACGTGCTGGTGGGTGCCACGATGCCTAGCATCCTGGTCGAAACCGCCTTTCTCTCCAACGCACAGGAAGAATCCCGCCTGAAAGATACCGCTTACCAGGATAAGACTGCTGAAGGTATCCTGGAAGGTGTGCGCAGTTACATCTCCAGCTTGAAATAGCTATTCCAATTCCAAATCAGAGCGCCCTCTTCGTTGGCTCGTCTTCGGCTCCTCAACATACTATTGTATGCCTCCGTCGCCTCGATCCTCGCCGCCTTGATGGCATCTCTGATTTGAAACCGGAATTATTTTGGTTTGATTATCGCTTCGACGATTGTCAGCCGTTCGGCTGTTACTTCGGTTTCCGATTGGGACAGATAGAGAGAGTTGACCGCCACCAGCAGCGGATTCAGCTTGTCGAGGTCAATGACGCTCGATCCGCTGATCGATTCCGCTTCGCTCAGATTGAGTGGACAGCAGTCACTCTTGCGGAGGTTGTCTTCGGTATAGATGATCGGCAAGCCATGGGTGCGGCAGATGATCGGGCGGGCTTTGTAGAGCAGGCAGCGGTGGTTCGACAGTAGAGGGCAGCGTTCGCTGTCGCCGTGCATGCTGACATGGCGGCGTATCGCTTGCGACTCCAGTTCCGGCAATTCATCCAAAGCATTCTGCAATGCGGCCGCCTCCACCGGGAAAAGGGATATGGTGGTGCAGCAGGAACTGCATCCCTCCGAACAGGTGATCTGTTCTCCCAGTGACGCTTCTATCGCTTGACAGAGGGCGTCTATTCTGGCCACGAGTTGTTGGTAGTTATCTAGCAGGCGAGGCATGTAGGAAAATTATCATACTCTGCGTAAAATTAAAAGTTCAATACTTTCATGACAAACGATTTCAGCGGACAGGCCAAGCTTTATTTCTTCTCCGGCTTGAATGCAAACGTTAAAAATGATACAAAGTTCAGATGAACGACGCCGCATCACAACTCCAGCTTCCCCCACCGCTAAAGCTGCTCCAGCAAGTATTGCCTGGCGAGCTTTATCTGATTGCTTCAAAGCCCCACATCATTCAGGCCACCGGCAAATGTGACGTAAATCTGGTTGCCCGGGCAGAGTGGAATACTCCGGATAAAACCATTTTAACACTGGACTGCAGCGATGGCGCAATTGTCACCATAAGCGAATATGGGAAAATCTCAATTTATTGCGACTGCCCCCATTGGACTCCAGGCTCGCAGTGTCTGCATACCGTTGTCATCTGGATCCAACTCAAACGCCTTCTGTCGCCGGACTCGTTTCCACATGTAAAAATCAGCAGCCGGGTGCTGAAAGATCTGGCTGAGCTGATCGGTTTTCCGGAACTGGCTCCGGTTGAACAGGTTGAGGATGCGCATGATCCGGGCCTGCCATTGCTGATGAAGCAGCTGGGGGTTACCTATGCCGACAACCTGGCCCAGGCGGCGAATCCTCGCCAGGCAGTGATTCCGCTTGATAGAAAACAGATCCGGCTGGTGCTGGAAGACAGCTACGGCAGACTGCGCGGTTCCATCAAGCACGGATCGGATCAGCTCCACCGCTGGACAAGCGGTGTGCCTTCGGATGTTGCCGAGTGTCTGCAACGGCTGCCGTATTATGAATCCAAAATCCGGTATTTTTCTTCTTTCAAATCCCTGACCAACGGTTCCTATCCGATTGTCTACCGCGATCCGTCGGGTAATGAGACCATCATGACCGTTCGTGCCGATTTGCCGCACCGGGCTTGCCTTGCCTTGGCGCTGACTGACGGACAGGTGGTGATTTCCCGCACTATTGACGGCAACAATCCGCTGCCGGACAATGTCATAACCGCTCACGAGCTTCTGCTGGACCCGGAGCGGGGCACAATTCATCCGTTGTTGAATCGGGAAGTCTGGACAATCTGGGACAACATTCAGGATAAGCTGCTTAATGCCGAGGAGTACGATGATTCAAGCGATGATGCCGGCGACGATGTTGAATGCTTTGGTGACGACTTCGATGATGATACTGACGACATTGCATTCCATGAACCGGATCAACTGCAGCGAGGGGCGAACCGGATTGTCGTTGCTCCGGACAATTTCAATGCACTGGCCCTGAGGCTTAACCCCGGTTCCATACCTGGATTCAACGAGTCGGTTTTTTTCTTTCACAACGCCGCAGCCGCCGATACTTCAGCGTATGTGCAGCCGGTCTACCTGCTGGAGCTGCCCGCCACCCTTGATGATCACTTCATTGATATGGTTCCGCTGGTTGCATGCGACACCCAGCTGTACGGCTTTTCGCGAGAACTGTTCCGTTTTTTCGATCCGCATTACCGCGACGGTTTGTCCAGCGCGATCAAAGCTAAGAAACGGGTCCGAACAATAATGGAGACCTGCTTTGAACTGGAAGGCGCCGCAACGCCTGCTGCCCGAAAAAGCGTTATCCGTGCCGCGCTCAGCGGTCCGGACTATGTCAAACGCCGAATCAAAAGTGATGCCCGACAGTTGCTGACAGCCATGGCTGACGAGAGCATACAGCAGCCGCTGATGATTCACGCCACAAAGGACGGATGGGTTTTTGCCAGGGATGACTGTAAGGCGCAAATCCGACTGGTGAGGATCCTCTATGAACTGTTCGGTGCCGATGCCTTTGATGCCGGCGGCCGGCCGGGTGAGATGAGTGTCAAGCGGGACGATCTGCTGCCGTTGCTTCCGGAATTGGCCGGCCGGCTCCAGCGGGGCGGGTTTCTGCTCCTTCTGGGAGGGGAACCGCTTGCAACCGCGGTTTGGGATTTCGCACTGGACGCCACCTCCAGCTCGCTGGACTGGTTTGAACTGCGCCCCGAGATCCGCTGTGACGGTGAGCTGCTGAACGAAGAGGAACTGCAGCGGCTGGCATCCGGAGGTATCCTGCAGCGGGACGGCCGGATGATAATGATCGACGATCTCAGCGCCCGGATACTGGCAATGCTGGCCGGTACGGTCGCTTCCGGTAAGCGCCGCAAAAAGGGGGGGCAGCAGGCCGTTCGTATCCCTCGCCTGCAGATACTGGACTGGCTGCAATTGCGCAGGCATGGGGTCACTGTGCGGCTTGCGCCTGACGATGCCGCGGTGCTGGAGAGCCTGCTGAATTTTGCCACTGTTTCAGAACGCCCATTGCCGTCCGGCCTGATCGCCACTCTGCGCCCCTACCAGCGCGACGGCTACCGCTGGCTCGGTTTTCTTTACGATCACCGCTTTGGAGCATGTCTGGCCGATGACATGGGGCTGGGCAAGACCGTACAGAGTATCTCGCTTTTGGCCGGTATCGCGGACGGAACCATCAGCTCTTGCGCCGGGGCGGATTTGCCCCATTTGATCGTGGTGCCGCCGTCGCTGCTGTTTAACTGGGAAAGCGAGTTAACCCGTTTCTTTCCGGGAGCTTCTCTGATGAGCTACACCGGGTCCGGCCGTTCAACGGATGACTTTGCCGGTTGCGACATTATTCTGACAAGTTATGGTATCGTTCAGCGCGATATCGAAAAACTGGCTGACCTCCGGTTTAATGTGATTATCTTTGATGAAGCACAGACCGTCAAAAACCTGCAGGCTGCAACCAGCGGAGCCGTGCGTCGGCTTTCGGGAGCATTTAAATTGGCTCTGACCGGTACTCCGGTGGAGAATCGCGTCGAAGAATACTATGCCATTATGGATCTTTGTCTGCCCGGTCTGCTGGGGACACCCGAGGAATTCAACCGTACGATCGGAAACAGGGGGCAGGGGGGCATTGACACGCTGTTGAACCGCACGCGGCCTTTTGTGCTGCGCCGGAATAAGCAGCTGATCGCAGCCGACCTGCCGGACAAGATCGAAACCGACATCCGGCTGGAGTTGTCCCCCAGGCAGAAGGTGTTTTATCAGCGTACCGTCGAAGAGGTACGCAGTCAGATAGATGAGGCTTTTGCCAACCGCTCCCCCGGCCAGGCACGCATTATTGCCCTGACCGCCATTCTGCGCTTGCGCCAGATCTGTCTGGCTCCGGTCCTGGCCCTGCCGGGCGCCTCGGAAGTTTCTCCCAAGCTGGATTTCCTGCTGGAACAGTTGGACGAACTGCGCGACGAAGGACACAGTGCACTGGTTTTTTCCCAGTTCACCAGCTATCTGGATATTGTCGAAGCCGGTTTGAAACGCCACGGACTTCCTTATTTGCGCCTGGATGGTTCCACTCCGGTGCCGCATCGCAAGAATCTGGTGCACTCGTTCCAGAATGCCGAGACTCCGACGATATTTTTGATCAGCCTCAAAGCGGGCGGCAAGGGGCTCAACCTGACTCGTGCTACCTATGTCTATCATCTCGACCCTTGGTGGAACCCGGCTGTGGAGAATCAGGCTTCCGACCGTGCCCACCGCATAGGGCAGACCCGTCAGGTCACCATCACCCGCCTGATCATGCGCCACACGATCGAAGAAAAAATGATGACCCTCAAGGAGCAGAAGCTGAAGTTGTACAAGGCCATTCTTGACGAGGGTGCCGCCGGCGGGGGCGCCGGTCTTACCAGGGAGGATTTCGACTTTCTGCTGGGGTGAAGTACATTTAAAAATAGCCACTTGCAATGACTCGTGGCCCAACAGCTCCTGCACTGTCTGGATGTGCGCCTTGTTCCGGAGCATTTGCGTGGCGCAGAGAGAGGAAGACAGTCTTCTCGTAAGGGTCGCGGATCAGTTCCGGACGGGCGCTCTTGATGTAGTTTTACAGATTCCGCCAGGCGATCCGGCCAAGCGGCACCATGCGTTCTTTTCTGTCTTTGTCGAAGACGCGGAGAAAGCCGTCGTTATAGTCCACGTCGTCAAGCGTAAGCCGGACCAGCTCGTCTTTCCGAATTCCGCTGCTGTAGAGGATTTCCAGGATAGTCTGGTCTCGATAGCCGAGGACGCTATTGGTGTTCGGGGCATGGAGGATCTTTCTTGCCTCCGTGGTCGCAGGATGCCGCGTGGCAGGGTTTTGGGCTGCTTGGCATATTCGGCTAGACTGGCTTTAGATCAATCACAATTGCAAGAATTGAGGGATAAACATGGAACCGAACTTGAAACATGGTGGCAAGAAACCTTCGGTCACGCCTTCGACTGCCTTACTCAATCAGAAGCTAGGTATCTCAACCGTTCCCCGGACGCTGACACAATCAGAATAGAATTGCTGCGGCAAAGCAAACTGGAAATAGCGGAGGCGTATCGCGCTAAGAAAGCGGCAGTTTCTCATTGAACAACCAGCGGTTAAAGAAAAAGATAAAAACGCCGTGAAACCCTGTATCATAGGGGTTAACGGCGTTTTTTGTTGTTCAGATTGTCTCGCGTTGGGATTGATCCTACGGTTTCAGTTCTGTTTTCTCTTTTGCCTTACCGATCATATTGAAAACAATAACCGCAACAATACAAACTGGAACTGCAGCCATTGCCCATGTGGCACCTAATATTAAAGTCCATGCAAACCATGCCTCGCCGGGTGGAGAGGGCTTTAATAGCTCCGGAACGAAAGCAAAAGCAAATGAAACAATAACAGGAAGTATTAAAGAAATAAAAACCTGAAGCACAATAGGGCGCAATTTCCTGAAAGCCCAGGCGATACCTATTGATATCAGACAAACAGGGATATAACTTACGTATGAATCAAGCATAAGTCGTCCTTTCTACCTTGAACTACAGCTAGGAGCATCAGGGCCTGGGTCAGGAGTTGAATTAAAATTCATCCACCACCAAAGTGGCGAGCTGTATTTATTTCCAGCAGAAGCTGCACAAGTCGCTAATTTACGGTCGCATTTTGTCATACACTGATCTCTACCAATAAGGTCGCAAGCGTTGTTTTTTCGGCATTCAGAATAACAAATGTCATGATCCATACAACAGCTATCAAGACCATTAGACGGCGGATCATAGATGTGACCTTGTGTAAATGATTCATTTGTTCCGCCTGTCCAATTTGGTCCACACCACTTATTGCCGCTTCCTGGAAGGTATTGCCATAAGCCTAACGGATCAGTGAAGTTAATCGGGTTGTTCATCGTATAGGCGTACAGATTTATCCCACCCTTGAAGCCGATTGGATCTTTTTGGATGAAGCGCCCGTCCATGGGATCATAGTACCGTGCCCGATAATAATAGAGCCCGGTTTCCCTATCCCACTCCCTGCCCGTGTAAGTAAATGGTTGCTTGATCCTGCTCTTCAGGTCTTTCATATTGCCGAAGGAATCATATTCGAAGTTCTGGATTACCTTCCCTGATTGATCTGTGAGCGCGATTATAGAGCCTAATCCGTCGGCATGATAATAATATTTGTCTTTGCCGGTCTTGACCACCAGCGGCTCGTCGATGTTCGGGCCGTGGATGTAATGGTTGCTGATTGCGCTGGACTCATCGTAGTCGAAGAGGATCGCCTGGTTGTCATAGAAGTACTTCGTAGCGTTGGTTATTCCGCTTTCCGTGACCTTCTTTTCGATTCTCCTACCAAATGGGTCGTAGGCAAACTCGGAGGTTGAAGTGGGTGTCGCTGCATTTATCAGCCGATTCTCGAAGTCCCATGTGTAAGTCGTGGTTTCCGTGGCGGTGGTTTTCTGCACCAGATTGCCGTTCTTGTCGTAGTTGTAGGTGGAGCCGTTTTTACTAATTAACTGGTTTGCCAGTCCGTAAGTATATTTGCGGTTGTCGGCTGTTGTAAGGCGGTTACCGACCGGATCGTAGTTGAATAAATCCTTCTGCTGTTGGACAGCGTTCGCAATTCCCTTGGCGGCATTGGTATTGGTGCTGTAGCCCGTCGTGTTGGTCAATGTCTGGGTCAACCGGTAGATAGCATCGTAGCTGAAGTTGCTGGTACGATCCTGGGTGGTGTTAGTTTGCCGGTTGCCGATCTTGTCAAGCGTGTAGCTGTTGCTGCTGATAACGTTTCCGGCTGAGTTCTTGTGAACCAGGCTCGTGAGTCTTCCATGTTTGTCGTAGCCGTACGCTGCCGTGTCGCCGTTGGGATAAGTGAGGCTGCTTCTTTGTCCCTTGCTGTCGTAGCCGAAGGTGAAGGTGCCGCCGTTGATGATAGAGGTCAGACGGTTGGCCTTGTCGTAGGTGTATGTAAGCGATTTGCCTTCTGGAGAGATTATCTTGGTTTTGTTGCCGAGGAGGTCGTATTCGTAGCTTATGACATTGCCGGTGGAGTCGGAAACGGATTTGATCCGCCCAACCGCATCGTAACTGAAGGTGTAGGAGATGTGCTTGTTGCCGGCGGTCAGTAGGTTTCCTTTCGCGTCGTAAGTGAAGGTTTCCTCCGTGCTGTCGGGATAGCTCTTCTTTAGCAACCTGCCGTTGGCATCGTAGCTGTAATTGATCGTGTTGCCATTGGCGTCCGTCTTCGAAATCGGATTGTTTCTGGCGTCATAGTCATAGACAATGCTGTTGCCTAATGGGTCCGCCTCTTTAACCGAACGGCCGAGTTGGTCGTAGAGGTAGCTCGTAATGTTCCCGTTGGCATCGGTGATCGATGTCAGCTTATCCCCATTGCCACCCCCGCAACTCGGGCAGGCGCTGCCTCCGTAGACATAGCTGGTAATGCTGCCAAGGGCATCGACGGTCTTGATGAGTTGGTTGCGCGAGTTGTACTCGAATTTAGTTGTGTTGCTGTTGGCATCGGACTCAGAGAGCTTGTTGCCGTTTGTGTCATAGCTGTAGAGAGTTGCGTTCCCTTGCGCGTCTATCGTCTTGATCACGTGGCTCCGGGCATCGTAGACGAACTGCGTGACCGCGCCCTTCGCATCAGTGATTGAAGTCAAGTTTCCAACCGCATCATAGGCGTAGCTGGTGGCAACGCCTGCCGGGTCAGCGACCGAGGCGAGATTTCCCCTGGCGTCATAGGTGAAGGTTGTCGTCTGTCCGGTGGCGCTGGTCACCTTGGTCATGTTGCCTTTTGCGTCATAGGCGTAGGTCGTGCTCGTACCAGTCGGATCGGTCAAGGATGTCATGTTCCCTTTGGCGTCGTAGACATATGCCGTGATCCCGCCCTGTGGATCGGTGATCCTCATCACATGGCCGAAGGCGTTGTAGATGTAGCTGGTCGTCTGCCCCAAGGCATCGGTGCTGGTGAGCATGTTGCCGCTGGCATCATAGGTGTATGTTGTGACCGTGCCGTCCGGACCGGTGGTGGATATGCGGTTGCCATTTGAATCGTACCCGTAGGATGTTGTCCCTCCCTGTGGGTCGGTCTTGCCGAGCAAATATCCCTTCTGGGTGTCGTAGTTGTACTGCCACACCCCGCCATCTTTTTCGATGAATGCGGTCGATTTAACCGTTTCCGTTGTCTGCGGATAGGCAATGCTTCTGATCCGGCCATCAGGATCTCTGGAAGAGATGGCCCGGTGCTTGTCATCGTAGCTATAGTTGGTGACATTACCGAGCGGGTCGGACTTTGTCAGCATGTAACCGTTGGCGTCGTAGGTGTATTTCCAAACGCCGCCGTCAGGATGACTGACAGAGATAAGGCTGTTGCCGGCCACTGAGAAGGTATTGGCGTTGCCGGAGGGGTCGGTGATCGAGATCATGTGATTGCTTGCGTCGTAGGCGAAGTTGATCGTTCTATCTGACGAATCTGTGACGCTTGACAGATTGTTGCCGCTGTAGGCAAGTTTGAGTGTATTGCCGATGCGATCGCTGATGGAAGCGAGTTTTCCGATTCTGGAGAAGGTAGTGACCTGGCCTTCCTTGGATGTCATGGTGAAGCTGCCATCCACTTTCTTCACCAACATGGAGTAGTTACCAGGTTGGCTGACATAAACGCCGTTTTGGAGAGTATAGTATTTGTATTTCCAGTTCGGCTCGCTGATCAGCACAGATCCGTCGCTGTTTTGCTTCAGCGAAGCATCGTAGCTGTGGCTCCAGCCGCGTCCCAATGTGCCATCTGCGGGATCGAGGCTGTTGTAATGCAGGGACATGCCCGCTGGCAGCGCACCGCCGCGCGAGGAGAACAGATCCTGGGAATGGGAGAGGTTGCCGCTGGCCATGTGGGCCGATGAACCGAACTGGACGTAGAGTCCGCATTGGCCGTCGGGGGCTGGGGAGACTGTGAACTTTATGGACTTACTGTCCTTGCACTGGCCATCTGCGCTAAAAGCACTGAGGACAGCGGAGTATTCGCCCGGCTGTACAACCGTATCGTTAGCATATTTACCGTTCCACGTGGCATTGACCGATTTGTCGGTACCGGTGAATGTCTGGTCATGAACGTTGAGGGTCCAGTTCAGTGGCTTGCCGGAGGAATCGGAGATTGCGCCGCTGATGCCAACACTGCCGCCGGCGGAAGGATCCAGCATTTTGCTGGTTCCGGTGAGGTTGGTGATTTTGAGATTGCAGGCGGATTTGACTGTAATCGGAATGATCTTTGAGTCGCTGCATGTCTCGTCGGCAGTCTTGGCGGTTAGAATAATTTGGTATGTACCTTCCGGGACTACCTGACCATTGTTGTCCTTGCCATCCCAGGAAAAAGATGGAACCTTTCCGGTACCGTTGAACGTTCGGTCGGCTACCGTGGCAGTCCAGTTAATGGTTTTTCCGGATGAGTCGGCAATTGTGCCGAGAATTGGATAGATTGTGTTGTTAGAATCATTAAGATTCGTAAGGCTTGTAATTTCCAGGTTGCAGGGTGAATCTACCACTTCAATAGACGAAAAAACAACCTCGCCAAATCCACTTGATATAATTGGTGCTAAAGTAATTACATCTCCTATTGATGCCGAGGAAAGTGGCACCTCCCATTCAGCACTACCACCCATATTATGATAATGATTGTATGTATCGTATCTATAGTAAGCAACTATGACAGTTTTAGGTTTTAGGCCATTGATGGTAAATTCTTCCATATCCGGCTTATTATTTGAGTTTTTTACATTAAGGGTTCCTTTTATAAGCAGCTTGCTTCCTGATCTTATTTGTTTATTATACTTGAGGATAAAGGATCTGTTCGTGGTGTACGTGTCTACATATTTACCAACTTCTGTAATATTGCACTTTTTGCGCACGAATTCTGCATCTGGATCAAAATAGTCCTGATAATAGGTGCTGTTGTATGATCCACTGGCCAGGCCAATGGTACTGGATTCAATAGGATACGTGCCACATAATAAGGGGGAGGGGGTATTGATTACTTGCCATGAGCAAGTTCGACAATAATTGTAGCTTACTGCATTAACAGAAGTCAATGCGTCCGATTTTCTCCTACATAGTACATACTTATTTTGATCCCAATCTTCTGTATTGGTAATATTGTATGCAATATTGAATATGAAAGCTCCCCCAGGAAAATCACATGATTCTGGAGGGGGGGTAATAAATTCATAAAAATCGAAAGATGTTTTAATATCATTTGTTCTATTATATTCATAATAAGATGTACCGGTCCCACTCTCTATCTGAACACCATTGAGTGTTGGCAATGCCATGCTGCTACTTGTTATAACTATTGAAATAACTAAAAATACAGTCCAGAAAATAGCTACCGGATTAAATATGGATGCAATTCTTTTTTCAGTTTGCATAAACATTCCCATTTTAAATTAATGTACTCAACTTTCGCAGTTGAACGACACTGGTAACATACTGTAATTATTAATAGTATAGCGCCGTTATCTATAGTAAA
>CAYWJJ010000014.1:0-73008 GCA_964458105.1 uncultured Geobacter sp. | reverse complement strand
ATCGGTTGAGGCGATGGCCCTCTCTTTCCTGCGCAAGGTTCATGGCGCCGCCGCCAAAGGAAACATCTCCGAGGTGCATGGCGGATTGCCGCTGGAAGTGGCTTATTATCTGCTCAATCGTAAAAAACGTGAGTTGACCCAGATTGAAAATGACTATGACATCAGTGTCACGGTAAAGGGTAAAACCTCATTCCTGCTTAATCAATTGGAACTTGAAACTGTTAAACGTGAGAAATCTCACGTGGAAGAAATCGTCAAGAGCGAAACCGAAACTGAAAAGATACACGCTCCGGTCATTCCGGATAAAGTCAGCGACGATAAGCATCCGGAAGTGGATCAACAGCCAGAGGAAAATGTTTCTGCAGAAGGCGCCAAAAAGCGCAAACGTCGCCGCAAGAAAAAGAAGCATGGCGCCGATGTTGAACATGCCGAAGCAGCCGTTGAAGCATCTGAATCGCCGTTGCTGGAGGATGTCAGCACTGTCGAACCTTTAATATCAGTCACTCCAGCGGAGACCGGGGCGATTGATGCCGCCGTTGAAACTGAAACCGCTACCAAACCAAAAAAACGCAAGCGTCGCCGCAGCAAAAAAACAGTCAAGGGACAAATTGAAACCTTGACTGAGACCGGTGCAGCCGCTGTCGAGACAGATACACTGCCGCCGGAATTAGAAGCAGCACAAGAAGCACCAGAACCGGCTCCAGCCCTGGATCAGCCGGTACATACTAAAGCTGAAGCACCGGCCGCGAAACCGAAACGACCCAGGGCAGCGCGCGCCAAGAAGAAACCGGTTGCCGACGCAGCCGCGCCAGCCGTCGAAACACCGGCAGCAGATATCAAACCGGCCGTGCAGGCCGTGCAGGCCGAACCGGCCGTGGAAGCCGCAGCTCTGTCCGCGCCTAAACCGCGCCGCCGTGCTGCACCGAAAAAGCCCAAGGCGGCTGTTGTTCCCGCGCCCGAACCGGTGCAGGAGAAAACCAAAGCTGCCCCCCGGGCACGGCGCAAGAAAACGGAACCGGAGGGATAACTCCGCGGCACCGTAGCCAGTACATAATGAATACGCCAATAGAAGGAGCTTTCAATGCAGAAGTTTGTTTCAACCGTATGTTCAATACTTTTCGTCGCCTCAGCCTTGGGCTGCGGTGGCAGCGGCATCAATTCTTCGGCTGCAACAACGACTTATTCACCCACGCCGGTCAGCCCGGCGCTAGTCAATCAGCAGATGGGCGGAGCCATTCAAAAAACAACACCGCTGGCACTAACCGCGGCAAACGCGGATGTAAAAACATGGGCAGGTTCAGCCGTTGCAGGCCAGCAAATAAATGCGCAGGGTGACAACCGCCTCACTGCAGCCCGTTTCAATCAACCCACCGGCATCACCACCAACGGTGTAAATTTCTATGTGGCCGATTACCTGAACAATGCAATTCGCAAGATAGACGCAGTTGGATTGGTAACTACGCTGCAGTGTACCGACTTCACCAGCACAGCGGCCATCAGCTTCAATCGCCCGACCGATATCACCACCGACGGAACAAACCTGTATGTAGTTGATTCCGGCAGCAACACGGTCCGTATCATCGACGCCGACCTAAAAGTAATAACAATCGGCAGCACAACCGGCCTGGCTGGTGCAGTCGATTCGGCGGTGCCAGCCGATGTGCGTTTCAACACTCCGACCGGCATCACTACTGACGGGAAATATCTCTACGTAACCGATACCGGCAACCACACCATCCGCCTGATCGAACTCTCAAGCAAAGCTGTTACAACCCTGGCCGGGTCTCCCGGCTTGCCCGGTTCTGCAGAAGGCATCCAAGGCGCTGCCCGCTTCAATGTACCAGTGCGCATTACCACCGACAGGACCAATCTGTACGTAACCGATTTCAACAACCGCACCATCAGAAAAATTGAAATTTCAAGCGGGACCGTTTCCACCCTGGCCGGCGTACCCGGCACACACGGAACGGCAGATACCGCGACCGGCGTTACGGCTACCTTCTATCACCCCAACGGGATCACCACAGACGGTACTTATCTTTACTTAACCGACTATAACGATGCGAGCTTGCCCAATCCACAATACTGGAACGCCATTCGCAAAATTGATAAGACAACTGGAGCCGTCACGACCATAGCCGGCGGCATCAGCACCACCTCTCCTAATTCTTTTGACGCAATAGGTATCAATGCCCGGTTTGACACCCCTGTCGGCATAACCACTGACGGGACAAGCCTGTATGTTGTCGACAGGGTAAACAACGCTATCAAGAGAATTTCAGCGATCTGATGGATTGTCAGGGATCAGCATAGCGCCCCCTTTTTTTCTTGACGTACCGGGGTCTTGGAGATACTTTTATCCGTTGTTTCATCGCACCATTTTTTGTAGTGAAAGGTTAAACCGACACCATGGAAGAACTCAGCGAACTACTACTTCAACGGCGCCGCAAAGTCGATGCACTTTGGGAAGCGGGTATCAATCCCTATCCCAACGACTTCAAGCCGCAGCATACCTCGGCGGACATTTCAGCTGCCTACGGCGACAAGGAACTGATCGAAGCTTCTGATGAAATGTTCGTTGTGGCCGGCCGTATCCTGGCCCGCCGCTCATTCGGCAAAGCGGCCTTCATTCAACTGCAGGATCGCAAGGGCCGGATTCAGCTGTATGTCAAGAAGGACGAGATTGGCGAAGAAGCATTTACCGCATTCGAATCATTCGACATCGGCGACATTGTCGGGGCGGAAGGATACCCGTTTCGCACCAAGACTGGAGAATTGTCCCTGCACGCCCGTTCCATCCGGTTGCTGGTCAAGTCACTGCTCCCGCTGCCCGAGAAATTCCATGGGCTGACTGATGTGGAAACCCGCTATCGCCAGCGCTATGTGGACCTGATTGTCAACCCGGAGGCACGCGAGATTTTTATCAAGCGCTCCCGCATCGTCAATCTGATTCGGGAGTTTATGGTCAATCGCGATTTCCTGGAAGTTGAAACCCCGATGATGCACCAGATCCCCGGCGGCGCAACGGCACGACCTTTCGTCACCCACCACAATGCTCTTGATATGGAACTGTATCTGCGCATCGCGCCTGAACTCTACCTGAAACGGCTTGTAGTAGGCGGCCTGGAGCGGGTCTTCGAGATCAACCGCAATTTCCGCAACGAGGGTATCTCCGTACGCCATAATCCGGAGTTTACCATGATGGAATTCTATCAAGCCTATGCTACTTACGAGGACTTGATGGACCTTACCGAGGAGCTGTTTTGCCACATTGCCCAGCAGGTGCTCGGCACTCTCGATTTCAGCAATCAAGGTCTTGATATCAGCTTCCAGCGCCCCTGGAAGCGCCTGACTGTCCGCGACGCCATTTTGGAATATGGGGATATCGAGGCGAAACAGCTGGATGACCGCGACCTGGCCCTGGCCTACGCCCGCAGCATCGGCCTCGACCTTCCCGATGGAATCGGTTACGGCAAGCTGATGATGGAGATTTTCGAGGAGGTTGCCGAGCACAAGCTGATTCAGCCGACCTTTATTACAGCCTACCCGACCGAAGTTTCACCCCTGTCGCGCAAGAACGATGCTAATCCGGAGATTGTCGATCGCTTTGAACTGATCATCGCCGGTCGCGAAATTGCCAATGCGTTTTCAGAGCTGAATGATCCGATTGATCAGAAGGAGCGTTTCCTGGCCCAGGTTGCTGAAAAGGACAAGGGAGATGAAGAAGCCCACTACATGGACGAAGACTATGTCCGGGCCCTGGAATACGGCCTCCCCCCGACTGCCGGCGAAGGAATAGGAATTGACAGGCTGGTAATGCTGCTGACGGATTCGCCCTCGATCCGCGATGTCATCCTGTTTCCGCAACTCCGCAAGGAAGCAAAATAAAGAATGCCATTCGAGCTTATTATTGGATTGCGCTATCTTAAGGCCAAGCGCAAGTCGACGTTCATTTCCATCATCACTTTTATATCCACGGCAGGCGTGACGCTGGGAGTCATGGCATTGATAGTTGTTTTGGCGGTCATGACCGGCTTTGAAGACGATCTGAAAGAAAAGATCCTCGGCACCAATGCCCACATAGTTGTGATCCGCAGCGGCTCCCCGATGGAGAACTACCACCCGGTCATGGACAAGCTGAAGGGCTTCAAGGGAGTAGAAGCCGCTACACCTTTTATTTATAACCAGGTTATGCTATCTTCCGGCAAAAATGTATCCGGAGTGGTGCTGAGGGGAATCGACGTTGCCACAGACCGCCAGGTGACCCGCCTCAGCAAAACGGTGGTTGAAGGGAGTATAGATCGTCTCGATCCCAGTATGGGCGAAGGTGCCGACATGACACCAGGCTTGCTGTTGGGAAAAGAACTGGCCAAACACCTCAACCTGTTCCTGGGAGACAGGGTCAACGTTATTTCACCAATGGGCAACATTACACCGCTCGGCATGATGCCGAGAATGAAGTCCTTCAAGGTGGTCGGAATCTTCAACACCGGAATGTTCGAGTACGATTCAACCCTGGCCTACGTCAGCCTGGGCCAGGCCCAGAGATTTTTTGATCTGGGCGACACGGTTACCGGCATTCAACTCAAAGTCAAGGATGTCTACAACACCGGAGAACTTTCCCGAACCATCAACCGCGAGATGGGTACAGGTTTTTATGCCCGCGACTGGATGCAGATGAACAAGAACATCCTGTTTGCGCTCAAAACCGAAAAGATCGTCATGTTCATCATTCTGACCCTGATTGTACTTGTGGCGGCTTTTGGTATCGCCTCGACTCTCTTTATGGTTGTGATGGAAAAAACCCGGGATATTGCAATCCTCAAGTCCATGGGGGCTACCGGAACCAGCATCATGAAGATATTCGTGCTTGAGGGCTTGATTATCGGAATCATCGGAACCGCTATTGGCGTTGCTTCCGGTTTGCTGGTCGCATTGAATCTGGAACCGATCGTTAACGCGATCCAAAAGGCCACCGGCCAGAATTTTTTCAGCAAGGACATTTATTACCTGGATCATTTCCCTTCCCTGGTTGTACAGTCCGATGTGATTCTGATTTCCGTGACCGCCGTGCTGATCTCGTTTTTGGCGACACTATATCCGGCATGGCAGGCTTCGCGCATGTTGCCTGCCGAGGCACTCAGATATGAGTAATATTCTCGAAGTGCGCGGTCTTTGCAAAACTTATGCAAGCGGCTCCAACCGCGTTGAGGTGCTGCGCGGAATCGATCTTGAATTGGAAGCCGGCACGACCACCGCTCTGGTTGGTGCGTCCGGCGCCGGTAAAAGTACTTTGATGCATCTCCTGGGAGCGCTGGATCGCCCAACTTCCGGAACCGTTCTTTTTCGCGGAGAAGATGTTTTCAAAAAGAATGATCGGGAACTGGCAGCATTCCGCAACAGAAGCATCGGCTTTGTTTTCCAGTTTCATCACCTGCTTCCGGAGTTCACCGCGCTTGAGAATGTCATGATGCCGGCACTCATCGCCAGGGTGAAACGGGATAAGGCTTTGCAAATTGCCAGGGGCCTGCTGGAAGACGTGGGGCTGGGACAGCGCATGACACACCGGCCGGGCGAGCTGTCCGGTGGCGAGCAGCAGCGGGTTGCCATAGCAAGGGCGCTTGCGCTTGAACCGGATATCCTTCTGGCGGATGAGCCAACCGGCAACCTGGACATGAAGACCAGTGACGGCATCCATGCCATGTTGGCTGATTTGCAGGTCCGAAAGGGCCTGACGCTGGTAATTGTGACACACAACGAACGGCTGGCATTGGCCATGGGTTCGACAATTAGATTAACTGATGGAAAGTTGGACAAAACTACATGATTTTCGGGGGAAGCGTGCCCAATTTTCAAAACATTGTAACAGCAATTTCTCTTGTTGCCGCCTTTGGCGTAACTACCGCCAGGGCCGATGGCGAGAAGATTGTCGATGTTCAGATACAGGGTAACCGGCGCATAGAATCAGCAGCCATCCTGAACGTGCTGAAGGTTCGCGCAGGCGACACCCTTTTTGGGGACAAGACCGATGCCGACATCCGCTCAATATACAAACTGGGCTATTTCCAGGATGTTCAGGCTGTGCTGGAACAGTCCGATAAGGGTGCGGTTCTTGTATACACCGTGCTTGAAAAACCGATCGTTCGGGATATCAAGTTTGAGGGGAACAAGGAGCTTACCACCGAAAAGTTGAAGGAAGCGCTTGAGTTCCGGCAGAATACGATTTATTCGGCCAAGGATCTTGCCAAAAGTGTTGCCAAAATCAAAAAACTGTATGGTGATGACGGTTTCTATCTTGCCGACATACAGACAAAGGTTGACAAAAACTCTCCCACCGATCTTTCCGTCACCTTCAAAATTGCTGAGGGGAAAAAGATTCTGATCCGGGACATCCGTTTTGACGGCAGCAAGGCTTTTTCCAACCGCAAGCTGCGAGGCGTCATGGAGACCAAGGAGTCATGGTTCATGTCCTGGCTGACCGGCGCCGGCACTTACAAGGAAGAAGTACTGAAAAACGACGCCCTGCTGATAACCGACTATTACCTTAATAACGGTTATATCAATGTCAAGGTTGGTGAACCGGTGGTCAAATTGAACGATGCCAAAACGGCGCTTGAGGTTTCCATCGGCATCACGGAAGGTGATCAGTATCGTATCGGAGAAATCGGATTCAAAGGTGAGCTACTAGAACCGGCGGCAGAACTGCGCAAAAAAGTGAAGAGCGAACCGGGGCAGGTTTTCAATCGTGCGACGCTGCGTACCGACATTTTTACATTGACCGACATATATGGCGACAAAGGTTACGCCTTTGCCAATGTCAATCCGATGACCCGTCCCGACAACGACAAAAAGACCGTTGACATCTTTTTCGACATGGAAAAGGGCGAACTTGTAACTATTGAACGAATATCGATTGCCGGCAACCCCAAAACCCGTGACAAGGTCATCCGTCGTGAGTTGCGCGTAACTGAAAACGAACTGTACAGCTCCACAGGCATGAAGAGAAGCAAACAGAATCTTATGAATCTGGGATACTTCGAGGAAGCAAACCTCGCCACAGCCAAGGGAAGCGCCAGCAACAAGCTCAATGTAAATATCGACGTGAAGGAAAAACCGACCGGTACTTTCAGCATCGGCGGCGGCTACAGTTCACTGGATGGTATTATCGGCCAGGGTTCGGTCCAACAGGCCAACTTTTTTGGTCTTGGCCTGAAGGCCAATTTATCCGCTTCTATCGGCGGAAAGTCGCAGACATATTCCCTCGGACTCACCGATCCTCATTTCCTGGACACCAAATGGACTCTGGGCGGAGATATCTATCGATCTGAGCGTGATTACCTGGATTACAGCCGACGTCTGATGGGGGGCGACATCAAGGCCGGTTATCCAATCAACGACTTTGTCGGAACCTTCTTCATGTACAAATATGAAATAAAGGACATTTACAATCCAATCGTTGCATATAAGAACCTGCATGATCAGGATCCGGACAACTACCCGATCGGCACCACCACAACCAGTTCGATCCTGGGCAGCATTACCCATAACAACACCGACTATCGGCTTGATCCGACCACCGGCTTTATAAATTCATTGACGGTGGAATATGCCGGCCTGGGCGGTAACAACAAGTATGCCCGCTATACTGCCGACAATACCTGGTTCCACCCCGTCTACAAAAAATTGATTTTCTCTGCAAAACTCAATCTGGGATACATTCAGGAAGTCGGCCAACCGATTCCGATTGATGAAAAGTTCTACCTGGGCGGTATATTCTCGCTGCGCGGCTACAAGGCTCGTACGGTATCACCTACAAAAGTGCAACTCCCAAGGGATTTCAATGGAAACCAGGGTAATGATCGAGTGTATCTGGGTGGCGACACACAGTTCTTCGGCAACACGGAATTCACCTTCCCGCTTTTGCAGGATGTGGGTGTAAAAGGGGTTGTGTTTTTCGATTATGGAAATGCATTCAGCGACAAGAACAAAATGTTTGACACAATGCTGATGAGCTACGGTGGCGGCATCCGCTGGGCGTCTCCGATCGGTCCTTTAAGGCTTGAATACGGAATCCCTCTCAATCCGCGAGGCGACATCGACAGCAGTAGCGGCAGATTTGAATTTTCAATCGGCAGCCTTTTTTAGCGACATAATCAACCTAATTACCCCATTTAAGGGCTAGACTGCGCAACAATCTAAAGGAGAATGCAACATGAAAAAATTGGTACTGGTTGGTATTGTAGCTGTTTGCTTGGCCGCTACGTCCGTATTTGCAGCAGATCTCAAACTGGGCTATATCGACATGCAGCGCGCCCTGAACGGTTCAGAGGCGGGCAAGGAAGCCAAAGAGCAACTGGCCGCCAAAGTCAAGAAGTATCAGGACGAGATCAATGTCAAGCAGGATGATCTCAAAAAACTGAAGGATGAACTGGAAAAGCAGGGCATGCTCCTTTCCGAATCGGCCCGCGCTTCCAAGGAAAAGGACTACCAGAACAAACTGAAAGATTTTCAGCGTTTTACCAAGGATGCCCAGGACGAGCTGCAGGGTAAGGACGAAGAATTTACCCGCAAGATTCTTGAGGGCATGGAAAAGGTTATCCAGGAATATGGCCGCAAGAACGGCTATACCTTCATATTTGTCAAGAACGAAAGCATGCTGTTTGTTGACGACAAGTCCGATCTGACCGAAGAAGTTCTTAAGCTGTTTAACGCGAACAGAAAGAAATAAGCGATGCTACCCAACAGAACACTCAAAGAGCTGGCAGCCTATCTGGGCGGAACCGTGCAGGGTGATCAAGATCTTGCTGTTAACGGCCTGGCACCTCTGGAAAATGCCGGTCCGGACAAGATCACCTTTCTGGCCAACCCCAAGTATGCCGCCAAGGTCGCAGAAACAGGCGCAGGCGCAGTACTGATGGCTCCCGGCGGCGAGCGCTACGGCCGCAATGTGATCGAGGTGGCTAATCCCTACCTTGGCTTTGCCAAACTGCTGACGCTTTTTTACACGCAACAACACCCGACGCTGGGTGTAATGCCGGGAGCGAGCATCGGCGCACAGACCACTCTGGGAGGCGATATATCCATTTATCCCGGTGCATGTATCGGCAACAACGTATCGATTGGCAGCCGGACCGTAATCCATTCCGGTGCAGTGATTTATGACGGGTCCGTGATCGGCGATGACTGCCTGATCCACGCCAATACTACCATTCGCGAGCGTTGCCGCATCGGCAACCGCTGCATCATTCAACCCGGTGCGGTGATCGGATCGGATGGTTTCGGCTACGCTCCGGACGGACGCTCCTACTACCGCATCCCGCAGATCGGCATTGTCGTATTGGAAGATGATGTGGAGATCGGCGCCAACAGCTGCATCGATCGAGCCGCACTGGAGGTGACCCTGATCAAGCGCGGCACCAAGCTGGACAACCTGGTGCAGGTCGCCCACAATTGCCAGATTGGTGAAGACTGCATGATCGTGTCGCAGGTCGGCATCTCCGGCAGCACCAAGATCGGCAATCACGTTACGCTGGCGGGCCAGGTCGGGGTTGCCGGACATCTCTCGATCGGTGACAATGTCATGGTGGGCGCTCAGTCCGGCGTACCCGGCTCGCTTGCGGCCAATGCCGGTTACAGCGGCACTCCGGCCATGCCTCACAAGGAATGGCTGCGGGCCATGGCCGTTGTTCCCCGTCTGCCGGAACTGAAAAAACACGTCAATGCCTTGGAAAAACGCATTGCCGAGCTTGAATCAAAGTTGAAATGAAAACAGGAGGAAACTACTAATGCTGATGGACGTCAACGATATCATGAAAATTCTTCCGCACCGCTATCCGTTTCTGATGGTGGATCGGATTGTGGAACTTGAGCATGGAAAACGATGTGTGGGAATCAAGAACGTAACCATCAACGAACCCTTCTTCCAGGGTCATTTTCCAGGACACCCGGTCATGCCGGGCGTCCTGATTATTGAAGCCATGGCCCAGGTAGCCGGGATCATGGCCTACCAGGCCTCGGATGACACAACCAAGAAAAAAGTCAGCTACTTCATGTCCATTGATGGCGCCAAGTTCCGCAAACCGGTTTTTCCCGGCGACCAGCTCCGGATAGAGATAGAAACCACTATGAACCGGCGCGGCATTTGGGGTGTGAACGGCAAGGCCTATGTCGGCGAGACACTGGTTACCGAAGCTGCTCTGAAGGCGACCTTTGCCGATTCGGCCACCTAGAATCCGGCATAAGATGTAAAGCTGGTTCAGCAAACAGTTACGGAGTACATACAATGAGC
Source organism: uncultured Geobacter sp. (assembly GCA_964458105.1). Classification (GTDB taxonomy): domain Bacteria; phylum Desulfobacterota; class Desulfuromonadia; order Geobacterales; family Pseudopelobacteraceae; genus JACRCG01. The sequence goes on along the minus strand of CAYWJJ010000014.1, from coordinate 62,720 downwards.
ATACACCCAACCGCAATTATCGACGGTAGCGCAACACTGGCAAGTGACGTTGAAGTCGGTCCGTACGCGATTATCGGCAAGCATGTCACGGTCGGAAAAGGCACTACGATCGGTCCGCACACAGTAATCGGCGACTGGACCGAAATCGGAGAAAACAATCAGATTTCCCATCAGGCATCGGTCGGCGCACCTCCGCAGGATCTGAAATACCGCGGAGAAGAGTGCTGGACCCGAATCGGCAACAACAACATGATCCGCGAATTTGCCACGATCCATCGCGGCACGGTTACCGGTCACGCTGAAACGGTCGTCGGCAGCGGCAACCTTTTCATGGCCTATTCCCATGTGGCGCACGACTGCCGCATCGGCAACGGCATTGTAATGGCCAATGTCGCCACACTGGCCGGGCATGTAACAGTTGAAGACAATGTTATCCTGGGCGGCCTGGTAGCGGTGCACCAGTTTTCCACGATCGGTGCCTACGCCATGATCGGCGGAGGCACAATGGTCGGACTGGATATCCTGCCCTATACCATCGCCACCCCCGGCAAACGTGATGCCAAACTGCGCGGCCTGAACCTGATCGGTTTGAAACGGCGCGGATTTTCGGAAGACACGATCAGCAACCTGAAAAAAGCCTACAAAACACTTTTCATGGCTGATCTGAAACTGCCTGACGCCATATCCCGCATCAGAAGCGAAATAACCAACTGCCCTGAAATCGACTACCTGCTGAACTTCATCGAAAATTCCAAACGCGGAATCTGTCGAGGATGAGCGCCCTGCGTACTGCGGTCATCGGAGTAGGCTATCTGGGAAACTTCCATGCCCAGAAATATGCCTCGATCCAGGATGTGGACCTGGTTGGCGTGGTAGATAACGATCCGAAACGGGCCGCGGAAATTGCCGGGAAACTTGGCACACGGGCTTACAGCGACCACCGTGAGCTGATCGGGCAGGTCGATGCTGTCAGCGTTGTAGTCCCGACCCAATATCATCACACTGTCGCCAAAGACTTCCTGGCAGCCGGCGTTCATGTCCTGATCGAAAAGCCGATCACCGTCACGATAGAGGAGGCCGATGAGCTGATAGCATTGGCTGAGAAAAACGGTGCGGTTTTTCAGGTTGGCCATCTGGAACGTTTCAACCCGGTGCTGGTGGCCCTGGAAGGCATTCTGCATGAACCGCTTTTCATCGAGTCGGTGCGCATCGCCCCTTTTAAACCGCGCGGCACCGATGTCAACGTGGTGCTCGACTTGATGATCCATGACATCGAAATCATCCAGCACATCGTCAAGTCTCCGGTGGAAAGAGTAGACGCCATCGGCGCTCCGGTTTTCACCGGCGAGGAAGACATCGCCAACGCCAGGATCCTCTTCGAGAACGGTTGCGTTGCCAATGTAACCGCCAGCCGAATCAGCCTGAAAAGTGAACGAAAGATGCGCATCTTCCAGCGCGACGCCTACATCACACTGGATTTTCAGAACCGCAAGGTGCTGGTTGCCAAAAAGGGCAGCGGCGAGCTGTTTCCCGGGGTACCAAACGTCAAGGTTGACGAGCGCGAGCTGGGCGAGGCCGATGCCCTGCGGAGCGAGATAGAGTCCTTTATCTCTGCCATTCGTGACGGCAAACCGCCCCAGGTCAGCGGCCACGACGGAAGAATGGCGCTGGAAACGGCGCTCAAGATCAATACCAGTCTGGACAGGAGACCGTCATGATACCGATGGTGGATTTGAAATCACAATACCACGCCATGAAAGGCGAAATCGACAAGGCGGTCCTGGATGCCATTGAAAGCACCCAGTTCATCCTGGGGCCGAACGTAACCTCCTTTGAGCAGGAAACCGCCACCTATCTGGGCGCACCCTACTCCGTATCCTGCGCATCGGGCACCGACGCACTGCACCTGGCAATCCTGGCTGCCGGCATCGCCCCGGGCGATGAAGTCATCACGTCACCCTTTACATTCATCGCCACTGCCGAGGCGATCTGTTATGCCGGGGCAACACCGGTTTTCGTGGACATTGATCCGCTTACATTCAACATTGATCCGGAATTGATCGAAGCCGCAATTACTCCACGCACCAAAGCGGTCATTCCGGTGCATCTCTTCGGCCAACCGGCCGACATGGCTCCGATCATGGCAATCTGTGAAAAACACAATCTTCTGCTGATCGAGGACTGTGCCCAATCTTTCGGCGCGGCCGTCAACGGCAAGATGACCGGCACGCTAGGCTCACTGGGCTGCTTCAGCTTTTTCCCCAGCAAGAACCTGGGTTGTTACGGCGACGGCGGGCTGGTCACCTGCGCCACGGCCGAACTGGCCGAGCAGGTCAAGGTACTGCGCAACCACGGCAGCCGGGTGCGCTACCACCACAGCGTGATCGGCTTCAACAGCCGACTGGACGACATCCAGGCCGCCATCCTGCGCGTCAAACTGAAGCGGATTGACCAATTCAACACCGGCCGCCGCAGGGTTGCGCATCTTTACTCGGAGCTGCTTAAGGATGTTGCAGCGGTGCCGTTTGAAGATGGCAAGGGTGTTCATGTCTACCACCAGTACACACTGCTGACCGACAAGCGTGACGCCGTCATGGCCGGATTGTCCGAAAAACAGATCTCTTCCGCTGTCTACTACCCGATCCCGCTCCACAAACAGGATGTCTTTGCAGATAAATACGCCGGAGTCAGCCTGCCGGTGGCGGAGGATGTTTCCAGCCGCTGCATGTCTCTGCCGGTCTATCCGGAAATGCCGGAGGAATCGGTACGTCTGGTGGCTCAAACCGTCAAAGAGGCTCTGGTTGGATAATCTCTCCCGGCGTATCATGATTGTCGCCGGCGAGGCCTCCGGCGACATCTACGGCGCCGATCTCGCCCGTGAAGCTCTCAAGTTGGACCCGCACCTGCACTTCTTCGGCATCGGCGGCGCTCGCATGCGCGAAGCCGGTGTCGAAACAGTGGTAGACTCGTCCGATATGGCCGTGGTCGGCCTGGTGGAAGTTCTGAAACACTTCGATGTCATCTCCGCTGCTTTCCTGAAACTCAAAAGGATTCTGCTTAATCAGCCTCCCAACCTGCTGATCCTGATCGACTATCCGGGATTTAATCTGCGACTGGCCAAAATAGCCAGAAAAGCCGGTGTAAAAGTGCTTTACTACATCAGCCCGCAGATCTGGGCCTGGCGTCAGGGGCGTGTCAGAAAGATCGCGCGGCTGGTTGATCATATGGCTGTGATCCTGCCGTTTGAAGCCCCCTTCTACGAACGAGCCGGTGTTCCGGTCTCTTTTGTGGGGCACCCCATGACGGATATGGTCAGTGTCAGGATGGACCGGGTTGAAGCCGCCGCCAGTTTTGGTCTCAACCCGGCCGGCAAGATTGTCGGGCTCTTTCCGGGCAGTCGCAGAAATGAAATCGAGCGGCTGCTGCCGGTAATTGTCGCCTCGGCGGTTCAGCTGAAACAGCGCTTTCCCGGCATTCAGTTTGTCCTGCCGCTGGCTTCCACCCTGGACGCCGATGCAATCCATCCGCAACTTGCCGCGGCCGGCCTGAATGTGCTGATAACCCGCGACCGGATTCATGACCTGATCCGGGCCTGCGACGCCGTTATCTCAGTATCCGGAACCGTTACGCTGGAAATCGCGCTGGTCGGTACCCCGATGGTAATCATCTACAAGCTCTCGCCGCTGACCTACCAATTGGCCAAACGACTGGTAAAAGTACCCAACATCGGCCTTTGCAACATAGTGGCCGGCGAAACCGTGGTCAGGGAACTGATCCAGGACGAAGCCGACATGGAGAACGTTTCTGCCGAGATAGGCGCAATCCTGACCGATGCCGCTTACGACGGAGCAATCAGGCGAAAATTGGCGGAAATCCGTTCCAAACTGGGTTGTGGCGGTGCATCAAAAAACGTGGCCAAACTAACTCTCACATTGATGGAACAATAATGTCTCCAATACTGAAACGCACTCTCGGATATATCAAACCCTACTGGAAATTGTTGGTAGTATCGGCGCTTTGCTCGGCTGTTGTGGGCGGCATGGATGCCGGCATAATCGCCCTGACCAAAAATGTCCTTGAAAAGATCCTGACCGTCAAAAACAGCGGCGTCTTCCTGCTGATCCCGCCTGGAATCATCCTGCTGTTCGCAATCCGGGGAACTGCCCGTTTCACCTACGACACAAGCATCAAGCTGGCCGGTCAAAAGGCCATCCAGGACATCCGCAACGACATGTATGCCAGCAATATCCGGCTCGACATGGCCTTTTACAACCGCAACGCGGCAGGTGAGTTGATGTCGCGAATGGCCAATGACATCGGTTCCATGCAGGAAGGTATCGCCAACATCGTCACGGGACTTTTTCGCGATCTCATATCTGTCATGGCGCTGCTGTGGTATCTCTTTTTTCTTAACTGGCAGCTGGCCCTGCTCTCATTTGTCGCTATCCCGGCCACAGCCTATCCCGCAAAGCTTATCGGCAAAAAGATCAAAAGGGCCTCGGGCCGCAGCCTGAATGTCATGGGAGGCATTACGGCCATTCTCCAGGAAACCTTCTCCGGAGTGAAGGTAATCAAGGCGTTCGGGCTGGAGGGCCGGGCGATAGACCGCTTCCGGGCCGCCAATTTCGAATATTTCCAGCAGATGCGGAAATACATCAAGTATGAGTCGCTGGCGACGCCGGTTTCGGAGGCAATCATCTCCTTCGGCATTGCCGGGGTGGTATACTTCGGTGGCAGTCAAGTCATGTCCGGACGCATGACCGCTTTGGAATTAATTGCATTTATCGGAGCGATGGTATCGCTTTCCCGGCCTGTCAATAAACTCCAAGGATCATACAGCACGCTTCAACGTTCCGCCGGAGCAGCGGAGCGGGTTTTTGAACTCCTTGACGAGCCCAGAAACATCACTGACAAACCCGGAGCAATCACTATCGATCGTTCATGCGGCGTTGTTGAATTTCGCAACGTATACTTCAGTTATGGAAATGAGCCGATACTTCAGCATATTTCTCTGACGGCCACGACCAATCAGATGATTGCGCTGGTGGGTCCGTCCGGTGGAGGCAAGTCGACGCTGGTGTCCCTGCTGCCCCGCTTCTATGACGTAACCGAAGGTGCGATATTGATTGACGGTCACGATCTTCGTGACATTTCTCTCGAATCCCTGGTTGCCCAGATTGCCTTGGTCGATCAGGAGACAACCCTGTTCCACGAGAGCATCGCCAATAATATCCGCTACGGGAAATCGGACGCGACATTGGAAGAGGTGATTGAAGCAGCCAAGGCCGCCTACGCCCATGATTTTATCATGCAACTGCCGGAAGGATACGACACCAGCATCGGCGACCGGGGTGTACGGCTTTCCGGCGGGCAACGCCAGCGAATCTGCATCGCCCGGGCGCTGCTTAAAAACGCGCCGATTCTGATTCTGGACGAAGCCACCAGCGCCCTGGACACCGAGAGTGAAAAAATGGTCCAGCAGGCGCTTGACAACCTGATGATCAACCGCACGACCTTTGTCATCGCCCACCGCTTGTCAACGGTCCTGCACGCCGACAAGATTGTAGTTCTTGAAAGTGGCAGCATTGTCGAGCAGGGCACGCATGACGATCTGCTGGCAAACAACGCCCTCTACAGCAGACTGCATTCGCTCCAGTTTTCAGACCAGGAAGCAAATGCAATTGCCAACGAACCATGAACCATAAGGTTACAACTTTCCGGAGAGATTATTGATGCGGTGTAATCCATGGCTAGAGGCGTCCATTCTCTTAACCGTGCTAATACTGGCCACGGCCTTGATCGCAGTATCGGGAGCCGATCTGGCCATATCCTCGCAGTTTTACATCGCAGGTGGCTGGCCGGTGGGAGAACAGTTCCCCTGGAAACTGCTCTACCGTTTGGACAGGTTTCCCGCCATTCTGCTTGCTGCCGGCGGGCTTTGCGCTGCAGCATTGTCTTTCAGAATTCCGGCCTGGCGCCAATGGAAAAAGGGCGGTGTGTTTCTGACGCTGTTTCTGATACTGGGCCCCGGGCTTTTGGTCAATACGGCCTTCAAGGGAGGCTGGGGACGCCCCCGCCCCCGTGACATCGTCCAGTTTGACGGCAAAAAGCAGTTTCTGCAGCCATGGCAGAAAGGTATCAGCGGCCAGGGACGTTCGTTTCCATCCGGCCATGCTTCGGCAGCATTCTTCATGATCGCTCCGTTTTTCATCTATCGCCGCCGCCGTCCGCGAGTGGCGATTGGCTGGCTGGTTGGCGGCATCGTTTTCGGTGTATTGATGAGCATCGCCCGGATCGCGCAGGGTGGCCATTTTTTGAGTGACAATCTCTGGGCGTTCGGCATGGTCTACCTGACCGGTCTGCTGCTGTCCGCCGTCATGCGGCTTGACAAAGAAGAGAATTCACCTGCGGTTCCGGATTAATCATGTTCTACTTCTGCTACAACATAATCTCGGTTTTTCTGCTTATCCCGGTAATGATCTACCACCTCTATCGTTCCATCAGTCGCGGGCGCCCACCGGCCCTGGGCGAACGCTTCGGCTCCATATCCAAAGATACAGTGATAAAAATCGCCAGCCGCCCGGTCATCTGGCTGCATGCCGTTTCGGTGGGCGAGTCGATTGCTGCCCGCCCGCTTCTTAAAGCTCTTCGCAGCCGCTATCCCGGCCACGCCATCCTGGTTTCCAACACAACCGAAACCGGTCGCGGCATCGCTTCCAGCTTTCCCGAGATCGACCTCTGCATCTACTTCCCCTTTGACTTCCTTCCGGCGGTACGCCGCACCCTCAATCTGGTCCGTCCGGCAGTGGTGATCATCATGGAAACCGAAATCTGGCCCAACTTCACCCGCGAGGCCCGCCGGCGCGGAATACCGGTAATTTTAGCCAACGGCAGGATATCCGACCGCTCCTTCAACGGCTATCTGCGCTTCAAATGGTTCTTCCGCAATGCCCTGGAACTATTCTCGCAACTCTGCATGCAAACGGACAGCGACACTCAGCGCATCACCGCCATCGGAGCACCCGCTGACAAGGTTGCAACCACCGGCAATCTCAAATATGACATACCGTTCCGTCAAATCGGTGACGATGAAAAAAGAAAACTGCGTAGTCAATACGCAATCCCGGAAAATTCGACGGTCATCACCGCAGCCAGCACCCATGCCGGTGAAGAGCAGCATGTCATCAGCGCTTACCGGAAACTGTTGGATAGCGACAGCAATCTGCTACTGGTGCTGGTGCCGCGCCACCCGGAACGAAGCTCGGAAGTGGCCGCCCTGTTGGAGCGGACCGACATCACATTCCGGAGACGGACGGCTTTGAAAGACGGTGAGCTGCTCCCCAAAGGCGGAATTCTGCTGGTTGACACGGTTGGCGAAATGATGAACCTGTACGCACTCTCGGATATTGCATTTGTCGGCGGCAGCCTGGTGCCGACCGGCGGCCACAACCTGCTGGAACCGGCTTCACTGGGTTTGGCCTGCCTGTTCGGGCCGCACATGAACAATTTCAGGGAAATTGCGGAATTGGTGCTGCAGTATGGAGCCGGTATTCAGCTTGAATCACCTCAAGAGTTGGCCGACGCCTGTCGGGATTTGATCGCCGATAATGCCAGGAGGCTGCTGCTTGGACAAAACGGCCTGAAGATGATGGCAGACAATGGCGGCGCTACAAAAAGGCACATGGAAATAATTGCCGGTTATTTATGACAGACTCGTTTTCCACATATTGGCGCGACCTTGCCAACGGCAGACGCACAGAGCCCGGCGACCGGCTGCTGATACTGATTCTGGCGCCGTTTTCACTGCTGTACTCCTTTGTCCAGCGACTACGGGCCCTTTTTTACAAAACAGGTAGACTGAAGTCAAAACGGCTGCCCCGCCCGGTGATTTCGATCGGCAACATCACCGTCGGCGGAACCGGCAAAACCCCGGTCACAGCCTACATCGCCCGCTGGCTCTTGCAGCAGGGATATCGCGTGGTTGTTCTCTCACGCGGTTACGGCGGCTCACTGGAAGGACAAAGTATTGTCGTCAGCGATGGAGCCACCGTTATGCTGAAGCCCAGGGAGTGCGGCGACGAGCCGTATTTGCTGGCATCAACGATACCGGGCTTGATGGTCGTGATCGGCACGGACCGCTATGCCGCCGGACTGCTGGCCATGCAACAGCTTGCTCCGGATGTGTTCCTGCTCGACGACGGCTTCCAGCATTTGAGGTTGGGGCGCGACCTGAACATCCTGCTTCTGGACCACTCTCACCCATACGGCAACGGCTGGACGTTGCCATCTGGACTGTTGCGGGAGCCGGTCAGTGCCAGGGAGCGGGCCGACCTGATCATCCATACCCGCTGTCCGGAGGGCGGCCCAAATATTGCCTTGGCAAGCGGAACAACCGCCTGCAATGCCCGTCACCGCATTGTTGACCTGTTGCCGCTTTCCGGAGGCAAGCCAATGCCCCTGCCCGGTTCAACTCCAACCAAAGCTCTGGCCTTTGCCGGCATTGCCGAACCATCAGTTTTTTTTGATGAGTTGCGGACTCTCGGTTTCGACCTGGTACAGACCATTCGTTTTCCGGACCATACAACCTATTCTGACAACGAGGTTTCCGGAATTCTGGACGCCATGCGTCAATCTGGTGCCGAAGTGGCAATAACCACTGAAAAAGACGGGGTCAAACTGAAGGGACTCACCTACGATAAAAAAAGCAGAATTCTGCTGGCCCGCCTGGAGCTTGTGATCGATGAACCTTCCGCCCTATTGAACTCCCTGCGCAATTTGCTTCAAAAACCTGCCTGATTGTGTCATTATATCGTATTTAATTACCACTGGATCCAACACCATGATTTCGGATGAATTCATCGACAAACTAGCCTGCCCTGTCTGCAAAGGGAACCTTGTCCCCGACAGTGACAGAAATTCTCTGCTCTGCATCCCATGCGGCCTGCTCTATCCGGTCAGAAACGGCATTCCAATCATGCTGAAGGATGAGGCGGTCAGGATACAGTGATTGATGACCGCTAAAAAAGGCGCCGCTATCCATCGCATCCTGATCCGGGCGGTTAACTGGGTTGGCGACGCGGTCATGACCACTCCTGCCATAGGCCTGATACGACAGCACTTCCCGCAGGCGGAGATCACCGTGCTGGCCAACCAGATGGTTGGAGAATTTTTTTCTCACCACGAGTGGGTTGACAGAGTTATCACGTTCGACCGCAAAGGCAGACACAAGGGGATATTGGGCCGATTCAGGCTGTCGCAGGAACTGCGAAAAGAGTCCTTTGATTTGGCCATTATTTTGCCCAACTCATTTGACTCGGCGCTGGTGCCATGGCTGGCCGGCATTCCTGCCAGACTTGGCAAGAACAGTGACGGGCGAGGTTTCATGCTGACCGGACGCTACCTGCCTGCCAAGGGAACTGCCGTTATCCACGAAGTCGGCTATTACCTGGATCTTGTGCGTCACTTCGGTATTTCGGGAAAGCTTGAAAAGCCGAGTCTTTTCACCACGCTGGAAGAAGATTCGAAAGCCGCGGGAAGGCTTGCGGCTCACGGAATATCAGCCGATGACTTTCTGATCGGCATCAACCCGGGCGCTGCATTTGGCTCGGCCAAGCGCTGGTACCCTGAGCGTTTTGCTGAAGTGGCCAGTCGACTGGCAGCGGAATGCTCAGCCAAGATAATCATTTTTGGCGGCCCTTCGGAAACCGAAATAGCGGCTGACATAGAGAATCGGCTTACCGGCGACGGAGTCAACCTGGCCGGCAAAACCTCTGTACGCGAATTGATGGCACTGATCAAACGCTGCAATTTCTTTGTCACCAACGACTCAGGGCCAATGCACATCGCGGCGGCTTTCGGCGTGCCCCTGGCGGCAATATTCGGCTCCACCGACCACGCCACTACATCGCCGTACACAGACAAAGCGGTCATCATCCGCAGGGATGTGCCCTGCGCGCCCTGCAAACTGCGGGTCTGCCCAACCAATCATGAATGCATGACGGCGGTCACGGCTGACGATGTGGTGGATTCAAGCATCAGGCTTATGGCTTCAATAACTGATAACGGCCAAACAAATGTCCCAGGAAGGTTCAAACCATGAAACACATACTGGTTACCGGTGCAGCAGGTTTTATAGGTTTTCATCTCAGCAAGCGACTGATTGCGGACGGCAACCGGGTTTTCGGACTCGACAACCTGAACGACTATTATGACGTACGCCTGAAGCAGGACCGTCTCGCACAACTGGAACAACTGCCCAACTTCAGTTTCATAAAGATGGGGCTTGAAGAGCGGGAACCGCTGCATCAGCTCTTCGAATCCGGCAAATTCGATACCGTCGTCAATCTGGCGGCCCAGGCCGGGGTGCGCTATTCGCTGACAAATCCCTACGCCTACATAGACAGCAACATCTGCGGCTTCATCAACATCCTTGAGGGATGCCGGCATCATGGCGTAAAGCACCTGGTATACGCTTCATCCAGCTCGGTATACGGCGCCAACACCGCCATGCCGTTCTCGATTCATCACAACGTGGACCACCCGGTGTCACTGTACGCCGCCACTAAAAAGGCCAACGAACTGATGGCCCATACCTATTCCAGCCTTTACGGAATCCCCACCACCGGTTTGCGCTTTTTTACCGTTTACGGACCATGGGGCCGCCCTGACATGGCCCTGTTCCTGTTCACAAAAGCGATCCTGGAGGGGCGCCCCATTGATGTTTTCAACCATGGCAAGATGCTGCGGGATTTTACCTACGTGGACGATATTGTCGAAGGTGTGGTGCGGGTTATCGGCAGCACTCCGCAGTCCGACCCAAGCTGGAGCGGTGCGGAACCTGACCCGGGCACCAGCTATGCCCCTTATAAAATCTACAACATCGGAAACAATCAGCCCGTGGAACTGATGCGTTTCATAGAAGTGCTGGAACGGTGCCTCGGCAGGCAGGCCACCAAGAACCTGCTGCCCCTCCAGGCCGGTGATGTGCCGGCCACCTATGCCGATGTTGATGACCTGATGAATGATGTCGGTTTCCGTCCGGCCACTTCCATAGAAGATGGAATCAGGAACTTTGTGAGCTGGTATAAGGAATACTACCACTGCTGAAAGATGTTCCGCAGCTACTTAAATTGTTGTTACGTTTCGTTATTTTTATTTATCATTACAATTCAATAAACACAGGAGCTGAATCATGAAAAAAGCACTCATCACCGGCATCACCGGACAGGACGGTTCCTACCTGGCGGAGTTACTGTTGTCAAAAGGTTATGAGGTCCACGGGATTAAACGGCGCGCATCGTCTCTCAACACCCAACGGGTTGATCATATCTATCAGGACCCACACGTTGAAAACCAGCATTTCATCCTGCACTACGGCGACCTGACCGACGCCTCCAACCTCACCCGCATCGTGCAGCAGGTACAGCCGGATGAAATCTATAATCTGGGTGCCCAATCCCATGTAGCTGTCAGCTTTGAAGCGCCTGAATACACTGCGGATGCAGATGGTTTGGGGACCTTGCGATTGCTGGAGGCGATTCGCCTGCTGGGACTGGAGAAAAAAACCCGTTTCTACCAGGCCTCCAGTTCCGAACTTTACGGCCTGGTGCAGGAGACCCCTCAGAAGGAGAGCACTCCTTTCTACCCCCGTTCCCCCTATGCAGTTGCCAAGCTCTACGCCTACTGGATAACAGTAAACTATCGGGAGGCCTACGGCATCTACGCCTGTAACGGCATCCTTTTCAACCATGAGTCCCCGCGCCGAGGCGAAACGTTCGTCACCCGCAAGATCACCCGCGGCCTTGCCAACATCGCACAGGGCCTTGAACAATGTCTGTTCATGGGCAACATGGACTCGCTGCGCGACTGGGGACATGCCAAGGACTACGTCAGAATGCAGTGGATGATGTTGCAGCAACAGCAGGCTGAAGACTTTGTAATTGCCACCGGCCTGCAGTATTCAGTTCGCCGGTTCATCCTCTGGTCGGCTGCGGAACTGGGAATCAGCCTGCGCTTTGAAGGCCAGGGAGTAGACGAACGGGCCATTGTCGAACAAATTCAGGGCGACAAGGCACCGGCCCTTAAGCCCGGGGACATCATCGTACGGGTTGATCCGCGTTATTTCAGGCCTGCCGAAGTTGACACCCTGCTGGGCGACCCCGCCAAGGCCAAAGCCAAGTTGGGATGGACCCCCGAAATCACGGTTCAGGAGATGTGTGCCGAAATGGTGGCCCAGGATTTACTGATTGCCCAGCGCCACGCACTCCTCAAAAAACATGGCTACGAATTGCCGGTTGCAATAGAGAATTAGGATGAGCAACAAAAAAGCTCTCATAAGTGGAATCTCAGGCCAGGATGGCGCCTATCTGGCCAGACTGCTTCTGGACAACGGATACCAGGTGTTTGGCACTGCCCGTGATGCCCAGATGGCCACATTTTATAACCTTGAGAAGTTGGGAATCCGCCAGCAGGTGACACTGCTCTCAATGGCATTGAATGACTTCCGTAGCGTACTGCAAACGCTCTCCAAGGTTCAGCCGGACGAGATATACAACCTGGCGGGCCAAAGCTCGGTCGGACTTTCGTTCGACCAACCGGTAGAAACACTGGAAAGCGTTACCCTCGGCACCTTGAATCTGCTGGAGTCCATCCGCTTTCTGAAGCGCCCTATCAGGTTATACAGCGCTGGTTCCAGCGAATGCTTTGGAGACACCGGCGGCGCCCCAGCGGATGAAAACACGCCGTTTCGCCCCCGCAGCCCCTACGCCGTGGCAAAATCGGCAGCACACTGGGAAGTTGCCAACTACCGGGAAGCCTACAATCTGTTCGCATGTACCGGAATTCTCTTCAACCACGAATCCCCTCTCCGCCCGGAGCGTTTTGTCACCCGCAAGATAATTTCATCAGCCTGCCGCATTGCCGCTGGAAGTCCTGAAAAACTGCAACTGGGCAACATCTCCATTGCCCGCGACTGGGGTCTTGCTTCAGAATATGTGGATGCCATGTGGCGTATGCTTCAGCAGGAAACCCCATCCGATTACGTGATAGCCACCGGCGAAACCAACACGTTGGAAAGTTTCGTGATCGAGACGTTTTCCCAACTGGGCCTTGCCTGGCAAGATCATGTTTATACCGACCCCTCTTTACTGCGTCCCTCCGAAATCATGATCAGCAGAGGCAACCCACGGAAAGCGTTAACAGAGCTGGGTTGGCAGGCCAGGACCAGCATGAAGGACGTTGTCCGGATCATGATTGCCGCCGAAAAATAGAACATGTAATTACACAGCACCACTCCATCTTCCAGGACTTAAAGCTATGCCCATTCATCACCGGTTACCAAGCAATTCTCATATTATTCCTTCTGACGCCCGCATCTATGTTGCCGGTCATGGCGGGATGGTCGGCTCCGCCATTGTCCGCAGTCTGCGGTCCGAGGGGTATGACAACCTGATTTTGCGCAGTTCGGCTGAACTGGATCTGCGTAACCAGACCGCCGTCGCCGAGTTTTTCTACAACGAACGCCCTGACTATGTTTTTCTGGCCGCGGCACGTGTCGGCGGGATTATCGCCAACAGCACCCGCAAAGGCGAGTTTATCTACGACAACCTGATGATCCAGACCAACGTCATACACAGCGCCTATACCAGCGGAGTAAAACGACTGCTTTTTCTTGGCAGCACCTGCATCTATCCCAAATTATCGCCACAGCCCATAAAAGAGGAATATCTGCTGACCGGAGCGCTGGAACCGACCAACGATGCCTACGCCATTGCCAAGATTGCCGGCATAGCACAGTGCCGCTCCTATAATGAGCAGTACGGCACCAGATTCCTTTCCGCCATGCCCAACAACCTCTATGGCCCCAACGACAATTTCGACCTGACAAACTCCCATGTCCTGCCGGCCCTGATTCGCAAGTTTCACGAAGCCAAGCAATCCGGCGCCTCAATGGTGACTGTCTGGGGCAGCGGTGCTCCCCTGCGCGAATTCATGCACGTTGACGATATGGCCGATGCATGTCTCTACCTGATCAACCAGTCCGAAGAGGTCTACTCCTCGCTTTTATCCTACGTCCCGGCACCGGCCCTGATTAATGTGGGCTCCGGACAGGAGGTCAGCATTGCCGAACTGGCCGGGATGGTCAAAGAAGTTGTCGGTTTCGAAGGGAAGCTTGATTTCGACACTTCAAAACCCGACGGAACCCCACGAAAGCTGGCCGATTCTTCCCGTCTGCACAGCCTGGGCTGGAAGCATCGAATCAATCTGGAAGAAGGTCTGCGGGATGTCTATCGCTGGTTTGTGGAAAACACACCGGATCTAATAACACGCGGGAATAATTCGTGACAATTGTCGTCCACACAGACAACTTTACTGCTATCAAATCCCCGCATCGTTTTGCCGAGGACTAATGTGAACAAAACCATCTCTGTTGTAATAATAACAAAGAATGAAGAGAGTAATATCGCCGACTGCCTGGAGTGCGTTAAATGGGCAGATGAGATAATTGTTATTGATTCATACAGTGATGACCAAACCGTATCGATTTCCTTGAAGTACACCTCCCAGGTGATCCAAAAACAGTGGCCGGGAATGGTAGGCACACAACGTAACATCGGGCTAGATCTGGCTAATTCAGACTGGCTGCTTTTTCTCGATGCAGACGAACGAGTTACCGATGAACTCCGAGATGAAATACTTCATCTTATAAACACCGACAGTTCGCACAGTTTTGTCGGAGGAGAAATCCCACGAAAGAATTTTTTCTTTGGGCGGTGGATTCGAAGCTCATACCCCAACTACACCCGCCGTTTTCTAAAAAAAGGAGCCGGCCGTTATAATGAGGATCCCGGTAAAGGATTCGACACTCTTTTACTGGATAAAGGCCATATTTACAGCTTCAAATCCCCTCTGCTACATTTTACAGGAGAGACTCTACATCAAAGGCTGTACAAGCTCGATTTTGATTCTGGCCTGCAAGCCGGAGAAAAATTCAAGGCCGGCAAAAAAACGGGATGGAAGGGATTGGTACTAAATCCTGTGCATGCTTTTGTACGGCTCTACCTGTTCAAAGGTGGATTCAGGGATGGTATTCCCGGCTTTATTTATGCGAGTCTCCATTCATTCAGTACATTTATGAAATATGCGAAACTCTGGGAGCTATCGGAAAATACTCCGCAAACAGGCCAGGGACGCCCCAATACATGATGGGTGTAATACCCGAACCATTGCTCACCCGTAGCAAGAGCAGCGTGATCTTTTATCAAGGCAGTGACCACAAATGACGATAGCCATCATCATACCTCTTTATAATCAAGTACACTTCACAAAGCTTTGTCTTGAAAGTCTTGCTAGATACACAGAGGGCCAAATCAAGATTATCGTGATAGACAATGCTTCCTCGGACAGCACTGCTGAGTACCTGGCCTCCAGAAACGATATAACAGTTATCAGCAACAACGAGAACCGTGGATGTGCCGGGGCATGGAATCAAGGGGTAAAAGCCGCTTCTGAAGCTGAATGGATAGTCGTTCTCAACAACGACGTAATCGTCTCTCCACTTTGGCTCGACGGCCTGCTTAAAGCGGCTACACTATGGGATCTTGACATAATTTGCCCGGCAATAAGAGAGGGTGACTACAACTATGACATTGAACCATATGCAAGTGAATATGTTTCATGTATGCATAACACAATCCGGCGTGGCATAGCCCACGGCATCTGTTTCATGGTGCATCACAAGGTTTTCAAGGACATCGGTTACTTTGATGAGAATTTCCGTATAGGTCAATACGAAGATTCTGATTTTTTCCTGAGAGCAAAACTTGCAAATTATAACATTGCTACAGTAGGCAACTCATTTATGCACCACTTTGGATCAATCACTCAGAATTCCTTAAGCACAGTATATAAGGCCAACCCCTATGCCTTGGAGAACAAGGCCTACTTCAACAAGAAATGGCGTCTTTCCTGGTGGCAACGGGCTCTGAGACGCAACAAGGTTAAAATGGTCAACTGGCTTCATAGTTCGGGAGAAAGATTGCTGCACCGGCACACCCTGGTAGAAAAATGGATTGACGGGAGGTTGCGCTATTACTAGCAAAACCTTGCAAATAGGCAGAACACAGTCGATCCTGATCGTCTGTTTCAGGTTTATCGGCGATGTACTGGTAACGACACCGCTGGCAGCTTCGATCAAACAGTCCTTGCCGGGTGCAATAATCGATTATCTTGTCTTCGAAGGAACCGAGGGGGTACTGGCCCATAACTCTCTTGTCAGAAATATCATCACTGTTCCACAAAAAGAGAGCAACGCATCAGTATTGATCTCTCTTTTCCGCAGGTATGACCTGTCGATTGCCGCCTACCCGTCCGACAGGACGCTCCTTGCGGCGGCGATGGCCGGCAAAGCCTCCATCGGATTGATCTACGACAGAAAAGATGCCTGGTGGAAAAAGGCCCTCCTTTCCGCACACCGCTTTTGTGATGACCGCGTGCATGTGGTCGCCAATATCCTGTCGCTGCTGGAACCCCTGGGAATCGCCCCAGCCCCACGGGTGGCGATGGGTTATGACGACAAGGACCTGTCATTCGCCAGCACGATCATACCGGCAGAAAAATATGTGGTCCTGCACCCCTACAGCCGGAACAGCTGCAAGTACTGGCCGGCGGAAAAGTGGGGCGTTCTGGCCAGCCTGATCCAGGAGCAGACCGATTGCAAAGCGTTCTTCACAACGACCCCGGACCCGGCTGACGGATCGTATCTTCAGGAAATTCTGGCAACAGCCCCGCATGATGTACTCACATTCAAGGAGCCATGCACCCTTGGTCAGTTGGCTGGAGTCATCAGGGGCAGTGCTGCCTTCGTGGGCATCGATACCGTTGTCACGCATATGGCCGCCGCCCTTGAGACACCGACAGTGGCGCTGTTCGGTCCCAGCCTGACCCGCTACTGGGGACCCTGGCCCAACGGTTGCCCGGAACCTTCTCCTTTTTCTGCCAATAAGGGGCTGCAGCGCTCGGGGAACGTGACCGTTGTTCAAAAGGATTGGCCCTGCGTTCCCTGCAACCGTGAGACATGCTCCATTTCCACGCGGGGAAAGATGGAATGCCTGGAGCAATTAACACCTGAAGAGGTGCTCTCGGAACTCAAGAGGTATTGCAGCAATGCTTGAGGCAACTTTGGATACGGCCAGAACGGACTCTTCTGCGTCAGATCAGGGTGGCGGGCCCAAACTCCCAACCAGGAAACGACGCAGCATATCAGGCTTGAGCGGTGGATTGCTGGCAAAGGGTAGCGTTAATTCGGCACAACCCGGCAGTCCCTTGATTTCGGTCATCATACCGGTCCGAAACGGCGCCGCCACATTACAGGAAGCCATAAGAAGCGTGATAGACCAACAGTACCCTAATGTTGAGCTCATCATCATCGATGGTGATTCTAACGACGGTACCCTGGATATCATCAGGCAGTATGATTCTCAAATCCATTTCTGGATCTCTGAACCGGACAAGGGCGTTTATGATGCCATGAACAAAGGTGCATCCTTTGCTTCGGGAGACTGGATTTATTTTCTGGGAAGTGACGACGTGCTGCTCAATTGCCTGGGGATGGTTGCAAAATGGCTTAAGAAGCCTGATGAGATATACCATGGAGATGTTTATTCATATAAGAAGAACAGGATTACAGGAGGCAGATTCGGCGCTCGGAAGTTAATCAGAAAGAATCTGCCGCACCAGGCAACCTTCTACCCCCGTTCCGTGTTCGATACATTCGAGTATGATCTCCGTTATGCCATAGTGGCGGATTATCATTTGAATGTGCGCTGTTACCACAGCGGACGGTTCCGTTTTGTATATATTCCCATGCTGATTGCAATCTATAACGATGTGGACGGATTGAGTTCCACCCACTCCGATGTGGCTTTCAGTCGTGATGAAATGGAATTTCGCAGAAAATACTTTGCCAGATCTGTTTTCATTGAGTATCAATTGAGCCGCATCATAAAGAAATCCGGAAATCTGTTGAAGATGATTACCAGGAAAAGGGGAAGAGGCAAGCTGCCATATATGGGCAGCGGACAGCCGTAACGTATGCAACCACTCGTAAGCATTCTGATACCGGTGTTCAACCGTGAATTGATGGTCGGGGACGCTATTCGCTCGGCCCTGGAACAGACATTCACGGACATTGAAGTGGTGGTGGTCGACAATGCCAGTACAGACGGCACATGGGAAGTTTGCCAGCGGTTTGCAAAACAGGACCCCCGTGTCAGAATTCACCGAAACCCGGAAAACATGGGACCGGTGCGCAACTGGCAACGTTGTGCCGAGTTGGCGCAAGGCGAATTCAGTAAAATTATTTTTTCTGATGACACCATTGAACCAGAATTCTTAAATAAAACCATCCCGTTATTACGTGACGCAAGGGTCGGCTTTGTTTTCACAAAAACGTTGGCAGGCAATACAAAAGCTAATGCAAAAACAGTCTACAACTGTTTATCTCAATCAGGGGTCTACAGCAGCAGACGATTTATCGTCGAATCTCTTTGCGGTGGTGATGTTCCATGTTCTCCGGGATGTGCACTATTTCGCACCAAAGACCTTCGTAGCAATCTCAATTCGAAATTGGCGTCTCCGACTATCACCGATTTCGAACGGCATGGCGCCGGGCCGGATCTGCTGATTTTTTTATTAACAGCCATACAGTATGAAAAAATTGGCTATGTTAATGAGTCTCTCTCGTTTTTTAGAGCCCATGTCACTTCAATCAGTGTGAGTGCGGTTCGCCCGTATCTGCTTGGTTGCTATAGACAGGCAAAACTCTGGTTTGCAGAAGAATATTTATCACATAAAGCCATTAAACTGATGTTTTCCAGAGAGTGGCATAATGAGTGTAAAGAAGCGGCACGGATTCCATTGCATGCTTTTACCGAAAAGTACACTGACAACAAATACAATATCGGCTTATGCTACTTGATGTATGCTTCGCTGGGCTATAGATTGAGAAAATGGATTTTTTCGGTTTTGTTATAAACTTGCATTTCGAGAACTTAACGTCAAAACTCAATGCAAGTCCTGATCATCAAGACATCATCCCCAGGCGACATCAGCCACGCCAGGCCAGCGCTCTACTGACTGCAGCACAAAACATC
Source organism: uncultured Geobacter sp. (assembly GCA_964458105.1). Classification (GTDB taxonomy): domain Bacteria; phylum Desulfobacterota; class Desulfuromonadia; order Geobacterales; family Pseudopelobacteraceae; genus JACRCG01. The sequence goes on along the minus strand of CAYWJJ010000014.1, from coordinate 43,569 downwards.
TCTCCAACATTTAATGGTTGATTTTCAACCACCAACTGGTTAATATCCCACCATGCTTAAAAGAAATTTGACACCCGAGATTGTTGATGCACTCTCCGACACTCCTGTTGTAATGCTGAACGGGGCGAGACAGACCGGTAAGAGTACCCTTGCCAAAACCTTGACTGCCAAGTCTTATCCGGCACGTTATGTCACGCTTGATGATGCAACTTCACTTGCGGCGGCAAAGCACGATCCGGACGGCTTTATTTCCGGTCTCGGCGGACCGGCAATCATTGACGAGATTCAACGCGCTCCGGAGCTTTTTATGGCTATCAAGGCAGCTGTTGACCTTGACCGCCGACCCGGAAAATTTCTGCTTACCGGATCGGCAAATGTGCTGTTGCTCCCACGCCTTTCGGAATCACTGGCCGGAAGAATGGAAATTTTCACCTTGTGGCCATTTTCACAAGGAGAGTTTTGCGGGGTAACAGAAGATTTTATTGACACTGTTTTTTCTGAAGAACCATTGCCGACAGTCTTTAATTCATCTGACAATGCCATGACTTTGCTGGAAAGAGCTGTCAGAGGCGGGTATCCGGAAGTATCTGCGCGAGCCTCCCAAACCAGGCGCAGAGCCTGGTTTGGATCTTATATCACCACCATTCTTCAACGTGATGTGCGTGACATTGCAAATATCGATGGCCTAAATGCAATGCCCAGGCTACTTTCCATACTTGCAACCAGATCACCCTCGCTGCTTAATTATTCAGAACTATCCAGAACAACCGGTCTCCCACAAAGCACCCTGAAACGATATATGGCGCTATTTGAGACAACTTTTTTGATCAGCCACCTACCTGCCTGGTCGTCAAATCTTGGCAAACGGCTCGTTAAAACATCAAAACTGGTACTTAATGACACCGGACTTCTGGCGAGCCTTCTGGCTGTAGATGTTTCCAGACTCGAAAATTCGCCCTTATCCGGCGCTCTTGTGGAAAGTTTCGTTATTATGGAGTTGAAGAAGCAGGTCTCGTGGAGCAATATCAAGCCAATGATACTGCATTACCGTACTCAAGCCGGACAGGAAGTTGATATTGTTCTTGAAGATACTTCCGGTCGGGTTGTGGGCATTGAAGTCAAAACTTCTAAAAGCGTTTCCGGTAAGGATTTTCATGGATTGCAATCCTTTGCCGAGGCTGCAGGAAGTAACTTCATCAGAGGTATTGTGCTCTACGGGGGCAGCGAGACCGTTTCTTTCGGCAGTAATCTTTTTGCTCTGCCGATAGCTTCTCTCTGGGGTATTAATTCCATATCCACACCGCTTAACGAAAGGTGTGATCTTTAATGCGCATCCTGATCATAAAAAATCTGCCCTAGGCGACATAACCCGCTCCCTACCAGGTTCTGTTCTACCTGCATTAAGGCCTGCATTGAGAAAATGTTTTTTTTCAGTTATGTTGTAAACTTGTGCTGTATAACTTTACCAATATTTGTGTTTTCAAACGATGATGCATGCAGGAGAAATTAACATGAAAGTAGTCATACTTGCCGGAGGATTCGGCACCCGCATCAGCGAAGAATCCCACCTGAAGCCCAAGCCCATGATCGAAATCGGCGAGCAACCGATCCTGTGGCACATCATGAAGACCTATTCCCACTACGGATTCAATGACTTCATCATCTGCCTGGGCTACAAGGGCTACTACATCAAGGAGTACTTCGCCCATTATTTTCTGCATGAGGCCGATGTCACCTTTGATTTTCGCAATGCAAACGAACGCATGATCCACCACCACTCGGCCGAACCCTGGACTGTCACACTGGTAAATACGGGCCTGGACACCATGACCGGCGGTCGGGTCAAGCGTATCCGTCCCTATCTCGAGGACCAGCCGTTTTTGCTGACATACGGCGACGGCGTCTCCGATGTAAACATTTCGGAGCTGGTTGCCTACCACAAGCAGCACGGCCGCTTGGCCACGGTCACGTCCACCCAGCCCAGCGGGCGCTTCGGCGCTCTCAACATGGGCAGCGACAACCGTGTGCAGGGCTTCCTGGAAAAACCGAAAGGTGACGGCAACTGGATCAATGCCGGCTTTTTCGTTATGCAGCCCGAAGTGTTCGACTATATCGACGGCGACAGCACGGTACTGGAACAGGCCCCCCTTGAAAGACTGGCCCAGGACGGGGATTTGGTGGCCTATAAACACGCCAGCTTCTGGCAGCCGATGGACACCCTGCGCGACAAAAACCACCTGGAGGAGCTCTGGAAGTCCGGCAAAGCCCCCTGGAAGGTGTGGAAATGAACTTCTGGAACGGCAAAAAGGTATTTCTCACCGGCCACACCGGCTTCAAGGGTTCCTGGCTCTGCCTCTGCCTGACTCGTCTGGGTGCCCGGGTGACCGGCTACGCCCTCGCCCCGCCCACCAATCCGAGCCTGTTTGAGCTCGCCCGCGTGGGTGAGCTTGTGGATTCACGCATCGCGGATGTACGGGATGCGGAGCGCCTGGCGCGCACCATGAACGAAGTCAAGCCGGATATAGTGATCCACATGGCGGCCCAGCCGCTTGTGCGGGACTCTTATAAAATTCCGGTCGAGACCTACGCCACCAACGTCATGGGCACCGTTCACCTGTTCGAGGCGGTCCGCGGCTGCAGTTCGGTGAAGGCCGTGGTCAATGTGACAACGGACAAATGCTACGAGAACCGCGAGTGGATCTGGGGTTACCGCGAGAACGAGCCGATGGGCGGCTTCGACCCCTACTCCAACAGCAAGGCCTGCTCCGAACTGATTACCTCCGCCTATCGCTCATCCTTCTTCAATCCGGCCAGTTACCCGGAGCACGGCGTCGGGCTTGCCTCGGCCCGGGCCGGAAATGTCATCGGCGGCGGCGACTGGGCGACCGACCGGCTGATCCCCGATTGTATTACTGCCCTGCTAGCCGGGAAAAAAGTCCATATCCGCAATCCCCATGCCATCCGTCCCTGGCAGCACGTCCTGGAGCCTCTTTCAGGCTACCTGACGCTTGCCCGCCGCCTGTATGAGGCTGGTGCCGAGTACGCCGAGGGCTGGAACTTCGGCCCGGCGGAGGAGGATGCCAGACCGGTCGAATGGATCGTCCAGCAGCTTTGCAACCAGTGGGGCAGAGGCGCAACCTACGGGATCGATGCCGGTGATCACCCCCACGAGGCCCATTATCTCAAGCTGGACTGTTCCAAGGCGCACATGCGCCTGGGATGGAAACCGGTATGGAACCTGTCTTCGGCCCTTTCAGCGATCGTCGAGTGGGTTTCGGTCTACAATTCCGGCGACGACGTCCGCACGATCAGCCTTGAGCAGATCGAACGCTATGAAACAGAGGCAACACTTGCCACAGGAGCAGCATCGTGAGTGACGAACGAGAAAAAATACTGCGGCAACAGGCCATCCAGGCTGCCGTTGAATACTACCGGCATGCCCATGCCGAAAAGAAGGATTTTACGCCTGGCGACCGGATTCCCTATGCCGGCCGTGTCTTCGATGCCGCCGAGATTACCAACCTGATCGATGCTTCGCTCGATTTTTGGCTGACCACCGGTAGATACGCCGAGCGTTTCGAACACGATTTCGCCGAGTTCCTGGGCGTTCAGCACTGTTCCCTGACCAACTCCGGCTCCTCGGCCAACCTGCTGGCCTTCATGGCCCTAACCTCGCCCAAGCTCGCTGAGCGCAGGATCAGGCCGGGCGACGAGGTCATCACGGTCGCGGCCGGATTTCCGACCACGGTGGCCCCCATCATTCAGTACGGCGCCGTGCCGGTCTTTGTCGATGTCTCCCTGCCGACCTACAACCTCGATGTGACCCAACTGGAAGCAGCCCTCTCCTCGCGCACCAGGGCCGTCATGGTGGCCCATACCCTGGGCAATCCATTCGACCTGTCCGCTGTCCGGGCTTTCTGCGATAGTAACCATCTCTGGCTGATCGAAGACAACTGCGACGCCCTGGGCTCGCGTTACCTCCATAACGGCACCTGGCATTACACCGGCACAATCGGTCACATCGGCACCTCCAGTTTCTATCCCCCGCATCATATGACCATGGGCGAGGGGGGCGCAGTCTATACCGACGACACCCAACTCAAGCGGCTGGTGGAATCGTTCAGGGACTGGGGGCGAGACTGCTGGTGCCCATCCGGACGGGACAACACCTGCAATAACCGCTTCGGCCAGCAGTTCGGCGAACTTCCGTTCGGCTATGATCACAAGTACGTATATTCCCACTTCGGATACAACCTGAAAGTGACCGATATGCAGGCCGCCATCGGCTGCGCCCAACTGGAGAAGTTGCCCGGCTTCATCGAGGCGCGCAAACGGAACTGGAAGCTGCTGAGGGACGGCCTGGAAGGAATGCAGGAGCGATTCATACTGCCCGAGGCGACAGACAATTCCGACCCGTCCTGGTTCGGCTTCCTGCTCACCATCCGGGAAGGAGCGGGATTGACCCGTGACCGGATCGTCGCCGGACTGGAGGCGAAAGGGATCCAGACGCGCATGCTGTTTGCCGGCAACCTGATCAAACACCCCTGCTTCGACGAAATGCGCAAAACCGGAACCGGATACCGGGTGATCGGCGACCTGGCCTCCACCGAGCGCATCATGCGCGATACCTTCTGGGTCGGGGTCTATCCCGGAATGACCGAGGCGATGGCGGCATACATGGCTGAAACAATCATTGCGGTGAGCAGCAGGTGAAAGTCCTCCTGACCGGTGCCACAGGATTTCTGGGCAGCCATCTGGCCAGGCGCCTTCTGGAAAAAGGCTATGATGTGGCAGCCTACAAAAGGGCTGATTCCTCACTAACCCGGCTCGGCGCGATCGCGGATGACATATCATGGTACGATCTCGATGCGGGCGACGTGGCGCTTCCTTTTCAAAAGCAGGGCCGTATCGATGCCGTCATGCATATCGCCACCTGTTACGGCAGAAAAGGGGAATCCCTCCCCACCATCTTCGAGGCGAACACCGGATTCCCGCTGCGCCTGCTCGATGCCGCTGCCCGATTCAAAACGACTGCGTTTTTCAACACCGACACGGTCCTCGATCCGCGTCTGAACCCGTATGCGCTCACTAAACGGCACTTCGCCGAATGGGGGCGGATGGTCGCGGAGTCAGATGGGCTCCGCTTTGCCAACATTCGGCTGGAGCATATATACGGGGCGGGTGGCGACGTCTCCAATTTCACGACCCACATCGTCAGACAGTGCCTGCGGAACGTGCCGGAGATACCGCTGACCGCCGGAGAGCAAAAGCGTGACTTTATCCATATCGACGATGCGGTGGAGGCCTATCTGACCCTGCTGGAACGACAGACCGAGCTCCCGCAGGGTTTTGTGGAGTTTGGCCTCGGTTCGGGCTGCGCCGTTTCCATCAAGGAGTTCGTCGAATTGGTACACCGGTTGTGCCGCTCTACGAGCCGTCTGGTTTTCAATGCAATTCCCTACCGAAGGCATGAAAGCATGACCTCGGACACGGACATCGCACTGCTCGGGTCACTGGGATGGGCCCCCCGCATCTCTCTGGCTGAGGGGTTGCAGAAGATGATTGCGGAAGAACGTGCAGTTGCTGACGAATGAAGTTGTTGATAACCGCGGATGCGGGTTTCCGGAAAGCAATTTAGCCAGAGACATTCTGCTCCAGGGAGTCAGTTAAAGCGTTACTTTCTGCAGCAACTTTCTTTGCACTGCCGATAGCTTCTCTCTCGGATATTAATTCCATATCAAAACCGCAAACTGAAAGCTGTGGAATTTCATGCGCGTCCTGATCATAAAAACCTCTTCACTGGGTGACATCATCCACGCCCTGCCCGTGCTGGACTACCTGCACCAGGCTGCACCGGGAATCGAGATCGGATGGGTCGTGGAAGAGACTTTCAGAGAGGTTCTGGAAGGCAATCCGCTGCTCCGCAACCTGCATGTGCTGAGCACCAGACGCTGGAAGAAGTCTCCATTTTCCACGCGTACCAGGCAGGAGGTCACCGGTCTGGTGCGGGAACTGCGCAGCTGCAAGTATGACATCGCATTCGATATTCAAGGCAACCTCAAAAGTGGGGTCGTTGATATGTTGAGCGGCGCGCAAAAGCGGATCGGGCTGCCGAAACAACTGCTGCAGGAGTCACTCAACGCCCTGTTCACTACGATCAAGGCGCCCTTCCTGCCTGCCGATGACCATGCCCTCCCGAGGTATCTGAGTGTCGTGAGCCTGCCGTTCTGTCTGGATTATCACGACCTGCGGCTTTTCTCCGACATATTCACCGGCAGCGCAGAAAATGCGGCGGCCGCGAGCTTTCTCGCAGGACTGGAACCTGGCCGGAAGATCCTTTTTCATTGCGGCACAACCTGGCAGACCAAGTTCTGGTCTCCTGAAGGCTGGGGTGCGCTAGGTGCCTGGGTAACGGCCAGATACCCGGACGCCACCATTCTGCTGTCATGGGGAAATGACGGGGAGAGAAGCATGGCTCGGGACATCGCCTCCCGGATCGGAAACCGCGCCATTGTCTGCGAGCGCCTGCCGCTCAAAGGATTCACGGCACTGCTGAAACAGGTTGACCTGGTCGTCGGCGGTGATACCGGCCCGGTGCACTTGGCAGCGACGGTGGGCACTCCAACAGTATCGTTCTACCGCTCAAGCGATGGTAGCGCCAGCGGGCCTCGCGGCGAGCGGCATGTGATCGTCCAGTCGCCGCTGGCCTGCACGCGCTGCTTTCAGACCTCCTGCGAGCGTGATGCCGAGTGTCGCGCCAGCATCTCCCCCGCAGCGCTGGCACAAGGCATTGAACAGCTTCTCAACCCATGAGGGAGCATTTGCCGTGAATATCGCCATTGTCAGGCTCTCCTCGCTGGGAGATATCATCTTCGCCATGGCCTCGTTGCAGTTGATCCGGAAGCGTTTCCCCGCCGCAGCCATCACCTGGGTGGCCGATAGCAGGTTTGCCGATATTCTGGACCACAATCCGGATATCAGCGCCGTTGTGAAGCTCGACCTGAAAGGCCTGAAACGCGATTTCGCTGCTGCCAGGCTGTCCAGCGAACTTTCGAAACTGTCACATTCGGGAGATTTTGATCTCGTTATCGATATGCATGGCATGTTGAAGGCGGCTGTTATCGCCTGGAAACTCGGCGGGCCGCGGGTCGGATTTGATTGGTCCACGGCCAAGGAATCGTTGGCATCGTTATTTTATGGAAAGCGTTGCCGGGTGCCGGCCGAAGTTGTGGGAGTGCGGCGATTCGCATCACTGGCAGGCTTTGCACTCGGTTTTTCCCCGGCGGAATCGGAGCTGACCGGACACGCCCCTTTTTTGTTTTATGCGCCGCAAGACCTGGAAACGGTCAGCGGGTTCTTTTCCGGAGAAACCAGAAATGTCATAATGGTTGCGGGGACAAGCATCGCCTACAAGGATTACCCCGCCCCGCTGATGGCCGAAGTGGCGCGGCGGTTGGATGCGCAGGTGCTGGTCTGCCACGGCAACGAGCGCGAACGTGCCTCTGCGGAACAGATCGCCACCCTGGCCGCCAATGCCACGGTGCTTCCGAAACTTACCCTGAACCAGCTCAAGGCATTGATCGGCAAGGCCGATCTCGTTATCGGTGGAGACACCGGACCTACCCACATAGCCTGGGCCATGAACGTACCATCCATTACACTGTTTGGGGCTACACCACCGGACTGCATTGTTCCGACCGCCTGCAACAGAGTAATCACATCCGGCAGCAGGATCAACTACAGTCGACCGGATTCGAATGACCTGTCCATCCAAACTATCCCGGTTGATGAAATCATCCGGGTTGCAGGAGAACTGCTATTATGAAACCATTACACCGTCTTTCCCGTACCGAACTCCTGATCGGCACCGACAGGTTGACCAGCCTGGCTGAAAAACATGTCATGATCTGCGGTATCGGCGGGGTCGGCAGTTATGCCGCCGAAGCGCTGGGCCGGGCCGGCATCGGCCATATCACCCTGGTCGATTTCGACGATATCTGCCTGACCAACGTCAACCGCCAGATCCACGCCCTCTCCAGCACAGTCGGCCAGCCCAAGGTCGAGGTCATGGCTGCGCGCCTGAAGGACATCAATCCCGACGCCGAAATCAGCCCGGTCAAGGCCTTCTTCTCCAGGGACAATGCCGGGGAGCTGCTCGGCATTCGACCGGACTACGTGCTGGACGCCATCGACCATTTCACCGCCAAGACGGCCTTGATCATGCTTTGCCTTAAGCAGGGCATCCCGGTTATTTCCAGCATGGGTGCCGCCAACAAGCTCGATCCGACCAAGATCCGGGTCGACGACATCTCGGCCACCCGCAACTGCCGCATGGCCCGCAGCATGCGCAAAATACTCCGCAAAAACGGAATAACCTCCGGCGTGCAGGTCGTATATTCCACCGAAGAACACCGCGAGCTCAATCCGGTCGCCAGTCACTGCGGCACGGAATGCATCTGCCCCAACCGTGAAGAACAAACCTTTCGCTGTGAGCATCGCCGCGTAATTCTGGGCAGTATTTCCTATCTGCCGTCAATATTCGGGCTGACCATGGCCGGGATCGTAATCAACGACTTGTTGGCGCTTCAGTCGGACAAGATGACGGTAAATTGAATTTTTAACGGTAACTCGTGCTGTTTTTTATTGACAAGCCCAAGAGACAAAATGTAACTTTACCAAACCTCAAGTAGATATTCCGGTATTCGAGTAGAAATCCCTTATACATTTCTCAACATGCTGCATTAACTAACCTCGGTAATAATCCAAATATACACTCAGAGAATAGGACATTTCCGGCATACTCCCCTATATACCCCTTAAAGGCTCTTTTCGAGAATTATACCTAAAGTACTAATCAGGATCACATTGCGATCTAATATCGTTAACGACTTCACGCAGGAGAACAGATGAATTTACAGGAACTTAAAGGCAAGAAAATCAGCGAACTCAACACGATTGCGCGGGATCTCAACATCGAAGGCGCATCCAGCCTGCGCAAACAGGATCTGATCTTTGCCATCCTCAATGCCCAGACCGAGCAAAACGGCTCAATTTTCGGCGAGGGCGTCCTTGAGACCCTGCAGGACGGGTTCGGTTTTCTGAGAGCCACCGACTACAACTATCTGCCGGGCCCTGATGACATCTACGTTTCTCCCAGCCAGATCCGGCGCTTCAACCTGCGCACCGGAGATACGGTTTCCGGGCAGATCCGGCCTCCCAAAGAAGGCGAGCGCTACTTCGCGCTGCTGAAGGTGGAGTCGATCAACCACGAACCGCCCGAAGTTGCCCGCGACAAGATCCTGTTCGACAACCTGACTCCGCTCTACCCGCAAGAGAAGCTGACGCTGGAAACGACACCCGACAACATGCCAATGCGAGTGATCGAACTGGTCGCCCCGATCGGCAAGGGGCAGCGCGGGTTGATCGTGGCCCCGCCCCGCACCGGCAAGACAGTCCTGATCCAGAACATCGCCAATTCGATTGCCGCCAATCACCCCGAAGTTTATCTGATCGTTCTTCTGATCGACGAGCGCCCGGAGGAGGTGACCGACATGCAGCGCTCGGTCAACGGTGAAGTAGTGTCGTCCACATTCGACGAACCGGCCACACGCCACGTCCAGGTAGCGGAGATGGTCATCGAAAAGGCAAAACGCCTGGTGGAGCACAAAAAAGACGTCGTAATCCTGCTGGATTCCATTACCCGCCTGGCCCGTGCCTACAACACGGTTCTGCCCCCTTCCGGCAAGATTCTTACCGGCGGAGTTGATGCCAATGCCCTGCAGAAACCGAAACGCTTCTTCGGCGCGGCCCGCAACATCGAGGAGGGAGGCTCGCTGACCATCATCGCCACAGCGCTGGTCGACACCGGCAGCAAGATGGACGAAGTCATCTTCGAAGAGTTCAAGGGCACCGGCAACATGGAACTGCACCTGGACCGCAAACTGGTTGAAAAACGCACATTCCCGGCCATCGATATCAACAAGTCCGGAACCCGCAAGGAAGAACTGCTGATCGAGAAAAGCTCGCTCAACCGGATCTGGATTCTGCGCAAGGTGATACATCCAATGAACGTGGTTGACAGCATGGAATTTCTGCTGGACAAACTGTCTGAAGCCAAAACCAATCAGAATTTTCTGGACTCGATGTCGAAATAGTTAAATAAAATGGTTGCAAAAATTCGCCCAAATCGCTACGATTGCATGTTACTGCTCATATCGAATCAATTTAACGCTTTAAAGCAAGACTGAAGGAGGAAGAGATGAAAGAAGGCATTCACCCACTGTATTCCGAGGTAACCGTTAGCTGCATCTGCGGAAACACATTTCTGACACGATCCACGAAAAAAGAGATCAATACCGAGATCTGCTCGGCCTGCCATCCATTCTACACCGGCAAGCAGAAACTGATTGACACCGCCGGCCGTGTTGAGCGCTTCAAAAGACGTTACGGCCAGGTCTGACAAGCCGTTGCGCAGACACACTAGGGGGGTTTGTCTCAAGGCAAATCCCCTTTTTTTGCATCATCACATTCTCCAATTCAAAGCGTACCAGATTCAGAACATTACTGTGTACTCCCTGAACATGGCTCGCGCCAGGGCACTATGAACAACGTCACACTTATCGAACACACCCCCAATCCCGAAAGCACCGTGGCTCTGGCTGCCCGGCTATGCTATTCGCCGACTTCCATCAATGATCTGCGTGAAAAACTGGCAGCTTCCGACATTGAGGCGTTTCTGGACAAGATCATGTCGCTGGGACACCACTCGGTACTGGAACATGCCTCATTTACCTTCGGTATCGAGGGCATATCGCGGGTGACCACGCATCAGCTGGTACGCCACCGGATCGCATCATTCTCGCAGCAATCGCAGCGCTACGTGTCTCACAAGGATGAGTTCACCTCGATCATGCCGGACACCATCGCCGAAAACCCGGAAGCGCGCCAGATTTTTGCGTTCATGTCCGAAACCGTACACAAAGCCTACGCCCAATTGGTCGAGATGGGAATACCGGCTGAGGATGCGCGCTACATACTGCCCAACGCAACCGAGACAAAAATCATCATGACCATGAATGCCCGCGAACTGCTGCATTTCTTCGCATTGCGCTGCTGCCAGAGGGCCCAGTGGGAAATCCGCCAGATGAGCATTGAGATGCTGCGGCTGGTCAGGCAGGTGGCTCCGGTCATCTTCCGCGAAGCCGGCCCGGGCTGCGTCGGCGGTCCCTGTCCGGAAGGAAAGTTCTGCTGCGGACAGACTCAGGAAGTGCGCGAGTTTTACAAGAATCTGGTGTAGGGGCGGCTCCGTGTAGCCGTCCATAAGGGCAACCATACGTGTTGTCCCCACGAAAGGAATCCATGGATAAGATACACGTTGGCGGCCAGGCGGTCATCGAAGGGGTCATGATGCGGGCCCCGCGCGCGATTGCCATTGCGGTTCGCCGCCCCGACGGAGAGATAGTCGTCAAAAAAGAGCTGGCCATACCGCTCTCCGAACGCTTTCCAATCGTCAAACTCCCGATCATTCGCGGCGCGGTGGCGCTGTTCACATCGCTGATCATCGGCATCAAGGCCCTCAATTTCTCGGCCAACGAAGCGATGACCGAAGAAGAAAAGGACAAGGAAGGGGTCAAGGAGGGTGGCGGAGAGCTTTCCTCGTGGGCCATGGCCGGCACCATGACGGTCGCCTTCGGCTTCGGTATCTGCCTGTTTTTCCTGTTCCCGCTCTACCTGACCAAACTGATGACCCCGGTCATCGGCGACAACAACATAATCTTCAACCTGGTGGACGGCGTCATCCGGGTAATCGTGTTTCTGGCCTACATCTGGGCTATATCGCGCATGAGCGATATCCAGCGGGTCTTTCAATATCACGGCGCCGAGCACAAATCGATTTTCGCCTTCGAAGCCGGCGAAGAAATGACGATTGAAAACGTTCGCCGCTACAGCCGCCTGCACCCGCGCTGCGGCACCAGTTTCCTGCTGATCGTCATGCTGGTCAGTATCGCCGTATTCTCGCTGATACCGAAACTCTGGCCGTTCTATCTCAAGGCCGGCTCGCGCATCTTCCTGCTGCCGATGATCGCCGGCATCTCCTACGAGTTTTTGAAATGGAGCGCAGCGAACGAAAATCATCCGCTGGTAAAGATGGTAATCGCTCCCGGACTCAGCCTGCAGCGCCTGACCACCCGCGAGCCCGATGACAGCCAGCTGGAAGTTGCCATCCGTTCGATGAACGAAGCGCTGGAGGTAAACGCCGGCTACAAGGACGACCGGATAGTGGTATAACCCGGGCGGCTCCATTATCATGCTCCGACAAGACGCTCGCCGGATACCGGCCTAACCACCCCAGGAGACTTGCAATGTCATGTACAAGAACCGGTAAAGACTGCAAATGCACCCAATCATCCTGCTCCCGCCGGGGCAACTGCTGCCAGTGTGTCGCCTATCACCGCGAGCGTGACGAGGCTACCGGCTGCATGTTCACTCCAGCCGGCGAAATGAGTTTCGACCGTTCGCTCGTAAACCTGATGCGAGATCGCGGAATATCGCTCGCCTGAACATTCCCCCCAAGAACTTATGCTGACCTTTGACATTACCCACCAGGATCATTGCCGGCGGCTGGAAAGCTTTCTGCGAACAGTGATGCCGGCCGCGCCCCCCGGCTATGCCCGCAAACTTATCAAAAGCGGTGCCGCCAGGCTGAACGGTGCCGTCACGAGCCACGATACGCTGCTTGCCCTCCACGACTCCGTAACCCTCAAGGAAAGTGGCACCACAACCGGACTCATCTCAGCCGCCAGACCGGAACTGGACATACTCTACGAGGATGATCAGATTGTGATCGTCAATAAACCTTCCGGATTGCCGATGCACCGCACCGCCGAAATGGAGGGAAACCTGGTCGATTTCGGGCAGTCCTACATGACCGGCCGGAACACGCCCTGCAAGCTCTATCCGGTCAACCGCCTGGACCGTGGAACATCCGGAACGGTGATCATGGCCAAGAGTTCCAGTTCGGCTGGGATCTATGGCCGCCAGGTAAAGGAAAGCGGCCTGGACAAGCTTTATCTGGCGCTGGCGGCAGGGCAGCCGGAAAACAGCGGCACGATTAGCGAACCCCTGGATGACAAGGAATCCGAAACCGGCTTCCGGACCATTCTGCGGGGTGATGCCTGCGCATTACTGGCGGTCACGCCGATCAGCGGCCGCATGCACCAGATCCGCCGCCATCTCTCGATGATCGGGCACCCGGTTATTGCAGACAAACGTTATGGCGGCGGTGACTTGCCCGACCTGCCGGGCTTTGCTCTGCATTCATTCCGCACCGTTCTGGTCAGGCCGGAGGCCGGACCGCTGAAGGTCTGCGCACCACTGCCGGAAGAGCTGCTTGACCTCTGCGCACTGCGGGGAATTGAACTGGATCAGATAATGTCGGAGATAAACCGGCTATTATAATTCCGGACATGGAAGCTATCAAGCTTCAGTCTGGTCGACAACAGGGAGGGAACAGCATGGACAGCAAAACCATATTCATCACCGGCGCGTCGGCCGGCTTCGGCGCTGCCTGCGCCCGCATCTTTGCTACAAACGGAAACCGCCTGATTCTGACCGCCCGCCGCATCGATCCGCTGCTGAAACTGCAGGAAGAATTTGGCACAGCAGCGGAGGTACACCTCATACCGCTGGATGTGCGGGATCGCGAGGCGGTACAGGGCGCCGTGGAGTCCCTGCCGGAGCGCTTCCGTGCCGTTGATCTGCTGATCAACAACGCCGGCCTGGCACTGGGGCTGGAACCGGCCCACCAGGCGGATCTGGACGACTGGGACACAATGGTCGACACCAACATCAAGGGACTGATGTACTGCACCCGTTTCGTACTGCCGGGCATGGTGGCCCGCAATCGCGGCCATATAGTCAACATCAGCTCAACCGCCGGAGCCTGGCCCTATCCGGGCGGCAATGTCTACGGCGGCACCAAGGCCTTCGTCACCCAGTTTTCGCGCAATCTGAGGGCCGACCTGCTCGGGACTCGGGTGCGGGTAAGCTGCATCCAGCCGGGCATGGCCGAGACCGAGTTTTCAACTGTTCGCTTCAAAGGCAATGACGAACAGGCCGCCGGCGTTTACCAGGGAACCGATCCATTGACCGCGGATGACATCGCCGAAACCGTCCGCTGGATCGTCAGCCAGCCGCCGCATGTCAACGTCAACACCCTGGAACTGATGTCGATCGACCAAACCTGGGGACCATTCGCGATTAATCGCAAACCGAAATAACAACAAAGGAAGTCATTATGGCCAAAGAGCTATACGTCGGACACATTTCAGAACAGGCCACCGAAGAGGACCTGCGCAAACTTTTTTCATTGATGGGGCCGGTCACGTCGGTACACCTGATCGTTGACCAGGATACGGGCGAATTCAAACGCTGCGGCTATGTCAGAATGCTCTCGGAAGTCAACCTTGAAGAGGTGGTCGAGACCCTGGACGGCACCTATCTGATTGACCGCTGCATAGTTGTCAGCATTGCCAAACCGCAGAAGGACCGCCCCCCAAAGACCGCCGGCGTCAGGCGAAAACCGACCGGCGGCCCACGTCCGGCAGCGGCTAAGGATGCTGTCAGGAACGAACGTCCGGCTGGAGCCGGAAGCGCCAAAAAGAGCAGCCGGCCTGACGTTGCCAAGGAGCACGCCAAAACCGGACGCTCTTCCGCAGCAAAAGAGGCCGTGCGATTCGGACGACCGGCCGCGGCTAAAGAATCGGCAAGGCCGGGACGACCAACCGAGGCTAAAGATTCCGTCAGAAGCGAGCGACCGGCAGTAGCCGGCCGGCCGCCGAAGAGCGGGCGTCCCGCCGCCGGCAGAAAAACAGGCGACAGTACTCGCCCACCCTCAAAAGGAAGCAGATAGCATAAATATCAATCCATAAGGAGCTCCGCCATGAAGATCCTGCGTTTTGTTTTCCTGCTGACACTCCTGTTGCTCCCAACCCTGGCCGTATCCGCCAACCTTAAGCGGATACAGGCCTCTTCACGCATAACCTCCGTCACGGTCTACAGCGACCGCGCCATGACCTCCCGCAGCGCCGCACTAAACCTCAAGCCGGGCAGTTACCTGATCGCCTTCGAAGCCCTTCCGACGCTGATCCTGGATGACTCGGTGCGTGTTGAGGCCAAGGGGACCGCCGATGCAACGATAGCCGGTTTGGAGATCAAACGGAATTTCCTGGAACGGAGCGGCGAAAAACGGGTCAAGGAACTTGACGAGGAAATTAGCGGGCTGGAAAGGCGTTCCGGTTCGCTGGATGCGAAGAATGCGGGCATATCTTCACAAAAAGCCTTTCTCGAATCGATCCGTGTAGCCTGGGGCGAGCGCATCTCCAAAGAGCTGGCCGTCGGCCGCCCCACCTCGGCCGAACTGACGGACGCCTCCAGTTTTATCGGTGCGGGGGTCACTAAAGCCGAAGAACAGAGCCGCGAAATCGAGTTCGAAAAGAAGAGCGTCAAGGACAAAATCGACGCCCTCCGCCGTCAGCGGGACGAAGCCGCCGGTTCAGGCCGGAAAGAGGTCAAAAGTGTCGAGGTGGCGGTGAATGTGGCACGCGAAGGGAGCTTGACTATTGAGCTTGCTTCAATCACTCCCCGGGCCGGTTGGGAGCCGGCCTATGATGTGCGGCTGGCGCCTGATGCAAAAACGGCCGAATTGACCTTCCGGGCCATGGTGCGCCAGCAGACCGGGGAGGATTGGAACAATGTCGATCTGACACTTTCCACCGCCCGCCCCGCCAGCGGAGGCGCCCCCCCCGAGCTGTACCCCTGGCGCGTGGCTTTTTTCCGTCCGCAGCCGCCAATGCCGGCACCGAGAATGATGGTGGGTGCCGCCCCCGCACCGGCCAGGGCAAAGGCTGCGCAGATGTACGGAAGCGCCGGGGCTGACGGCTCGCTGGCCGAAGAGGCACCGGCAGCCTTTGAGACCTCCCGGATCAGCGACGAGCAATCCTCGGTTGCCTTTCAGATCCCCCGTCCGCTTGATATCCCTGCTGACGGCAGCCAGCACGGCAGCGTAGTGGCCATGGAAAAGCTGCCGGTCAGCATCGAGTTCATGGCGGTTCCGAAACTCTCACCCCATGTGTTTCTCAAGTCGGAGATCATCAACCGGGCTTCCTACCCGCTCCTGCCGGGCAAAGTCAATACTTTTGCCGGCAATACCTATACCGGCAGCTCCCAACTGAAAAAGGTCGCCATGGGGGAGAAGTTCGACCTGTTCTTCGGTACCGACGACCAGGTGACGGTCAAGCGTGAGGAGCTGAAGCAGCACAAGGAAGCCGGCATATTCGGCAAGAACCGCGTCAGCTACCGTTATCGCATACAGTTGACCAACCTGCGCAAGGAAGCGCTGACGGTAACCCTGCGCGATCAACTGCCACTGGCCGGTGATGAAGAGATCAAGGTCTCGCTGGATGACCCGTCCATCAAACCGGATCAGATCAAAAGCGACGGCACGCTGGCCTGGAAGACCCCGCTCCAGCCGGGAGAGAAGCAGGAATTGACCTTCGGTATTGTCGTCGAATATCCGAAGGATCGGGAAATCACCGGGTTGTAATCACCATTCACTTTGATCAAAGTGGATCGAACTTGGTATTGAACTCCATCAGATGCTTGCGATAACGCAGCGGAACATGTTTTTGCTGCAGATTGGGATTATGCCGCTCTGTAATGGCGTGGCGCTGAAAATAGCGCTGCCACAGGGCGGCATACTCATGTTCGGCCTCGCTCATGCCCGGCTCGGCGGTCAGCACGATACCCCCAACCAGCCGCCATGACTTCAGATCAAAAATCGCGGCCTGACTGCGGCGGAGGTCATGGATCATCCAGGGGCGATCGCCGACCCGCCCGACAAAATGGGGAGCGATCAGCGGCAGAACATCGGCCTGCGGCTCAATCCGGGCATACAGAAACCCGTCGGCAACTTCGCTGAACCGAACGAAACCCTTGAATTTGTGCGCCTCATGCGAAACCTGCCGCGCTATCCGGTTGATCGAATGCACCGGTTCCAGCGCCAGCATCCCGGCCAGCCGCGGCCCCACCTGCAGCCCCAGTATCAGGTAACGCCACACCAACTGCTCGACACCTTCCTTCTGACTGTGGAAAGCGTAGCGCGCCGTGGCAAAAGCCGGCTGTGACACGGTTTTAACAAACCTGTTCCTGAACTCCAACGCCGTTTGCCGTACAGATGCCACGTCACGGATTTCTCCGGCAAAGAGCCCCGCAACATGATCATCACGATCCCGCACGAATTCCGGGTGTCCCTCCCCCTGTTCCAGGCAGGCAACAACTGCACAGATAAACCCCTCAAAGCTGCCGTCGAAGCGATAGACCGTCACAACTCCCCCGTCACTGCCGAAACATCCGGCACAGATGCAAACAGCTCCAACTGGTCCAGTCGCGCCGGGCGCCTCACCGGCGCCAGCAACCGCTCGATCAGACGCGGCCCGTCCAGCCTGATGCCGCCCAGATAGCGTCCGCCCGCCGTCAGGAAATATCTGGCACGTTTCAGCACCACCCCCAGCTTTTTCAACTCGGCCTCACCCAGGCGTGTGCCGCGCCGGGCCTGCACGATGCGCTGGGCGGAACGTACGCCAACTCCCGGCACCCGCAGCAGGACCTCGTAATCGGCCCGATTGACCTCCACCGGGAACAGCTCCAGATGCCGCAGGGCCCAGTCGCTCTTCGGGTCAAAGCGCATATCCAGATTGGGGCGCCCCTCGTCCAGCAATTCATGGGCGGCAAAACCGTAGAAGCGCAGCAACCAGTCAGCCTGATACAGGCGATGTTCCCGCAAAAGCGGCGGAGTGGGAAGCGCCGGCAGGCGATTATCGCTGGACACCGGGATAAAAGCCGAGTAGTAGACCCGCTTCAATTCCAGCCGCTTGTAAAGCCCTTCCGTCAGCAGGATGATCTCGCGGTCGCTCTCCGGGGTGGCTCCAACGATCAACTGGGTGCTCTGACCGGCCGGGGCAAAGCGTGGCGCCTTACGCGACTGCTGGCGGGCCTCCTTTGATTCCACGATCAGGCTGCTGACCTGGCGCATGGGTCCGATCACCGCTTCGCGCGGCTTGTCCGGCGCCAGCAGCGCCAGGCTCTGGCGGCTGGGCAGTTCGATATTGATGCTGACCCGGTCGGCATAGCGGCCGGCCTGGGCGATCAGCAGCGGATCGGCGCCCGGCACCAGCTTGAGGTGAATATAGCCGTTGAAACGCTCCTCCTCCCGCAGCCGGCGCGCCACTGCGATCAGCTGCTCCATCGTGTAATCGGCCGAACGTACAACTCCGGTGCTGAGGAACAGTCCCTCGATATAATTGCGGTGGTAGAAATTGATCGTCAGCTCCACAACCTCGTCCGGGGTCATGGCCGCGCGGGGGATGTCGTTGGAACGGCGGTTGAGGCAGTAGGCGCAGTCGTAGATGCAGGCATTGGTCAGCAGGATTTTCAGCAGCGAAATGCAGCGGCCGTCGGCGGTCCAGGTGTGGCAGATACCGCCGGATGCAGTGCTGCCGAGAGCGCCCGCTTTACCGGCGCGATTGCTGCCACTGGACGAGCAGGAGACGTCGTACTTGGCGCTGTCGGCCAGTATTTCCAGGCGCTGTTCGAGGGTGAGGGTGGTCATGGGGGAATGATAGCACAACTATATGACAGAATGTGTCATGCGGAATAATGTTTAATATTTATTTATATTCAGAACACCCAAAAATATGTCGGACCTGCACATTTTACAAATAGTGGTAAATAACGACCACTCCTCAATTGTGCAGGTCCGACACACTTCTTCTTTCTGCGATATCCCTTACCAGTTGAAGACCTCGTCCAGATCCTCATCCTTCACCATGAATGCAATATTATGCGGTTCCAGCGGCTCGGAGTTGAAAAAGCGCGGCAGACGGTCGTGATGCCTGGTGAAGCCGGCCCGGGTGTTGAAGTCCCGCTCGGCGGAGAGCACCTTTTTGCCCAGAGCCATGAACTCGTCGCCGGTCATGGCGCTGCCGTGGAAGGAGCCTAGCATGTCGAACAAGGCCTGGAAGGTTTCCGGCTGATCCATCAAGGCCATGGCGACAAACAGGCACATCCCGGTGGAGTCGATGGCTGCCGTGGCGATCTGCAGGTTGCGCGACAGCTCGACCTGTCCTTCGGTCTTGAGCGGGTCCACATCGCCGCCGATCTTCAGGATGTTGGTGGCGACCGCGTAGCCGGAGGTATGGTCGGCCCCCATGGTGCCAGTGGCGTAGGTGACCCCCATCCCCTGGACCGCGCGGGGATCGTAGGCCGAGAGGGCCTGACCCTTGACGACCGGCACCCTTTCTACGCCGAAGACCTTGCCGGTTATCTCCGCACCGCAGCCAAGAACCCGCCCGAGGGGAGTCCCCTTGCCCACCTCGTCAACCAGCCTGATCGCCGCTTCCCCATCTCCGAAATCGGCCAGCCCCGCATCCATGGCGATACCGATCGTGACCCCCATTTCGATGGTGTCAACGCCGATATTGTCGTCCATGTAATCAAGACGGGCGACGGTATCCAGGTCGTGGATTCCGCAGTTACCGCCGTGCGACCAGACCGTCTCGTATTCGGGCTGTTTGGTTACGTAATTTCCATCCTTGTCGTTGTAAATGCCGGAGCACTGTATGACGCAGCCGCGATGGCAGCCGTGGGTGGCCGACCCGCCCCGTTTGATTTCCAGCGCGGCCTGGGCTTCGCCGCTGATGCTGGAGCAGTTCTCAAACTGACCAGTTTTGAAGTTGTAGGTCGGATAGCCGCCGGCTTCGTTCAATACGTTGGTCAGGACATTGGTGCCGTATGCCGGCAATCCTTCTCCGGTGACCGGGTGTTTTCGCAGCCCTTCAACGAACTTGCGGTTGGCGTCGCGGTAGGCGTCCGCATCTCTGGGAGGGCGCATCTTCATGCCGGCATCGTCCAGGATGATCGCCTTGACCCGCTTGGCGCCCATCACGGCGCCCACCCCGCCCCGTCCGCAGTGCCGGGTCGGGCGCAATTCGGGATCGGTGCAGGCGATGGAGGCCGCCAGCAGCTTGCGCTCTCCGGCCGAACCGATGGACATGTAGGCCGCCTTGTCGCCATACTCCCGGCGCAGCTTATCGATGACCGGGTAGTTGTCCAGCAGCTTCAGGCTGTTATCAACAATGACCTGGATGCCGTCCTTGTTGATGTAAATCTTGTACAGATCGTCGCCTTGCGGCTTCCCTTCCAGGATGAGAGCGGCGTAGCCGAGCCTGGCCAGCACCTGAGCGGCCTGGCCGCCGGCATTGGATTCCTTGATGGTGCCGGTCAGCGGGCTCTTGCAGCCAACCGACAGCCGCCCGGTCATGGAACCGGTGGTGCCGCTCAGCATGCCGGGGGCAATCACCAGCTTGTTCTCGGCGCCCAGCGCATGGGCCAGTGGATGGACCTCTGCGGCGACCACCAGCGAGGTCATCGCCCTGCCGCCCAACCCGGCATATGCACCCAGGTCGCCCACTGTAACCTTCGGGCCGCCTGCTGCCCCCATGTCAATCCGTGCGATCTTGTCCATAACTGTTCTCCTTTTTCACTTCATCTTTTGAGTAAATCAAATCTTTAGCAATGGCGACAAAACAGTTCCCTCTCCCTGAGGGAGAGGGCTAGGGTGAGGGGCAGAGTTGGATTTATATGGCACTGTTGCCCCCTCATCCGGCCTTCGGCCACCTTCTCCCTTTGGGAGAAGGGACTTAGAACGAATCAGGAAAAAATATATGCGGCCACCCTGGCGCAGGCAAAGGAGTTCCCCCACAGATTATCCGAACTTCTCAAACCTGCCAGATCGCGCGGGCTCCCGGAAGCGGAATAGGGGTAGCCGCGCCCATGATTGATACGGATTTCCCCCACCGGGACATGGTCGTCCGCCAGCACCCCCAACACTCCGGGAATCGATGCCGGCAGCAGCCGGGCATTACCGGGATGACCCGCGGCGACGACGGTGCAACCGGCATCGATGATTTCGCGGCAGGCCATGCTGAGGAGTTCGGAGCCGGGACCGGGGGGCATTCCCAGGCTCAGATTCAGGGTCGAGCATCCCTCGGCCGCGGCCCGCAACATGGCCCGCGCCACCAGGGATGGATAGGAGCTGAGGTCCCGTTCGAACACCCTGACAACAAAGATTTCCACTTCGGGGAGCTGCTGGCGCAGAATTCCGGCCACCGCGGTGCCATGCCCGACCAGATCGCGAAAATCGTCGTCTTCCCGAATCCTGCCGTCGCCGTCCAGATAGATGCGGCAGCCGGTCACGCCGCCCCCGACATGCGAGTGCCAGGGGTTGACGCCGGTGTCGATCATCCCGATACGAAGCCTTGCCTGATCTTTGGCCTGATCTGTCATGCCGAACGCCTGAGAGAACGGGCATGATCGAGCATGACCAGATTCGAGGCGGCCTGCCTCACTGCCGTACCGTCAAGCTCGGCCCGAAGTTCCTGACAATCAACCTGGCGGAGACCTCCCGCCTTCATCAGATAGAGGCGATCGAACTCATCCAGTGCCTGCAATCGGTGGGTGATGACCACAAATGTCCGGTCGGGAAAATGGTTGAACAGATTCCGTCGGACCTTGGCCTCGGTGTCGGGATCAAGCGCCGAAAAGGCTTCGTCCAGCACCAGAATCTGCGGATTGCGCAGAACCAGCCGGGCCAGCCCGATCCGTTGCCGTTGCCCGTCGGACAGCGCCAGTCCCCGGCCGCCGATGACAGTGCCATACCGGTCCGGCAGCCCGCAAATAAAGCCATGGGCTTCCGCAATGCCGGCTGCGTACTGCAACTGCTCAGCGCCGGCCTCCCGGTTGCCGTATCGCAGGTTCTCGGCAACCGTCGCGTGCAGCAGAAAAGGATCGCAGCCGGCATAGCCCAGTCTCGCTTGAGAATCGTTTATTGCGGGGCCAATCGAGAGCCGTCCCCTGTGCGGTGAACGCAGGCCGAACAGCATCTGCACCAGGGTCGACTTGCCGGCCCCGGACGCCCCGAAAACCGCTATGCGTTCTCCCGCTGAAACCTTCAAACTGGCGCCATCCAGGACCTCCGGGGACCCGTCATAGGCGAAACCGAGATTCTCAAGAACAATTTCGCCCGGCTCTGCCGCACCCGCAACTGTCGCAACTGTGGCGGCCGCCTCGTTTGCCAGCAGCTCGGCCACCCTTTCCAGGCTGACTTGTGCTTCCTGGAGTTTGCGCACCAGTCCCAGAATCCCCATGGCCGGGCTGACCAGTCTGCCCTGGTACAACATAAAGGCCACGAACGTTCCCAGGGTTATGGCGCCGCTCTCGATCAGCCTTCCACCAAGCAGGTAAATCCAGGCCAGACCGGCACTAAGCGCCAGGGCCGGGAATCCTGAAGCGGCTGAATCGAGGGTCTGGAATTTCAGTAACCGGCGAACGAGGATGTTATTGCAGGCGGAAAATGATTGCTGATCCCGGCTCTGCGCCTGATGGAGACGCACGGCGCGCAGGGCGCCAAGACGCTCGGTAAGGAAATGGGACAGGTCGACCATCGCATCGCGAACCTTGCGGGTTCCCTGTTCCACCGGTCCGCGGAACGCCGTCGTAATCGCCAGCGCAACCAGGATTCCGAGGAAACTCCAGAGCGCCAGGGACACCGACAGATGCAGAAGGATAGCGGCCGCGACGATCAGGAACAGGAAATTCTGGAAGAATCCGAGGATACCGTCCACCAGCAGCGTCTGGATTTTCGGGATGTCGGAGCCGAAGCGGCTCAGCAGATCGCCCTGGCGGAAGCGCTCCATCTCCGCCAGCGGTGCATGCAGGCATTGGGTGAACAGCCGTTCCCTGATCTCCACCAGAACCCCGGCCGACAGTTTTGTGTGTACCAGACGCGTACATGCCCCAAGCATCAGATCGGCAACCGCCAACCCGAGAAGCGCCAGGGCAATGCGCGGCACCAGGGCAAAGTTGTGCTTGCCGACGACCGAATCGATGAAGGTCTTGCCGATCAGCGGAGAAGCCAGCGAAGTAGCGGCGCCGGCCAGTCCCAGCAGGAACAGGGCTGCTATCAGGGCGCTTTTCCCTCGCAGATGCCGGCTGAAAAGCCCCAATCCGGTCAACATGCCGATTCCTTTCGCTGCCACAGATCCGGGTAGTAGCACAGATGCCGTTCCTCGCACATCTGGGGCCAACCGCGCAGATCCACGACTGCCTGGCGGATCTCCTCCGGACCGGCACCCGCCTGCGCCAGGCGCAACGACCGGGCCGCTATCCGCACCGAAGCTTCCTTACGCGCCAGGGACGCTTCCCGTCCCACCACCTTGAAACTGACGATGCCGGCCGCCAGCAGGCGAGGTATCGCGCATAGCCCGCAGGGACCCATCGGATAGCCGTTGCCTGTCCGGCATCCGCAATGGTTGAGTGTCCACTTCCAGAAGGCGTAGCGTTCCACCGCCTCCGGTGAAACCCCCTGCGATCCCTGGCCATCCATGCTGCAGAATGTGCCGGCGGCGTGGGTCGTGGCGCAGAGCCCTTCCTCGAAGACGCAGCCATCGTTCAGCAGAAAAGCTTCGAACTCCAGCCCGGGGATCAATATTTTCTCTATTTCGCTCAGGGTCAGATGTCGGGGGAGAATGATCCTCCGTATGCCCAGGTCGTGGTAAAATTTCGCGGACCCCGCGTTGATGCAAGTTGCCAGGCTCGACAGATGGAGAGATGCCCCATGGCCGGCCTCGACCAGCGCCAGCAGGAGATCCATGTCAGCCACGATCAGCCCCGATGCCCCCTTGTCCAGCAGGAGAGTACCGAATGCCGCCAGCATCTCCACTGCGCTGGGCGGGTAACAGGGCGCATTGAGCGCCACATGGACGGAACGTCCTTCAGACAGGGCCACGATCCGCTCAAAATCTGCCAAATCAACCACACCTGCGGATTGGGGCGCACGCCGGTTTGCCCAGGCAGCTCCAAAGCGAGACTCCCAGCCAGGTGGCGTCAGCCCGCAGAAGAACTCATCCGCTCCGGCTTCCAGCAACGGAGCTACCTCATCCGAATGTCGTAGCGGCGCCAGTATTTTCACAGTGTCGGCCCTTGATGGAGGACGATGCGATCCGCCTGTCCAATCTGCACTAAAGCCTGAAATCGGGGGACTTCAAAAAAGATGGTATTGCCGGCCCGCCAGAGCGGCAGAGAAGTATCCGGCCGGTCGACCCGATGCCACTGGCCACGGCATGCGCCACTGCAGGGAAGGTCCAGCCCTTTGGTAAAGCATTGGTCGATGGTCTGCGCCCCTTCGGCCTTTATCAGGCAATTCCTGCCGCTTGCCGCGAACGCGTACGGAAGATGCAGTACCCGCTGCAACGCCTCCGTTCCATCCCCGAGAAAACCGCCTTGCAGGTCGCAGTCGGTTTCAAGCGCCGCAACTCCCAAACGCGCAAGCAGCGAGCGCATCCGCTCTCCCCGCTCCCCCGGAACGCTTTGGGAGTCCGTCATCTTTTCCATCAGCCGCGGGTCGCGGAGACCGCGATTCATCAGTCGTCCCGCCCGCCGCTGGAGGTGAGGGAAAGATTCCCGCAGCAGATTCGCGACCCCCCAGTCGTTAAAAACAACCGCCGGCAGCTCTCCGGCGGCGGAAATACCGGACAGCAACTGTTCGATTTTTGCGAGCCCCCGGGGAGTGGCGATGGGGGTCAGCAGCACAGCTTCGACCCCGGCGTCACGGGCATGTGCGCAGAGCAGCGCAACTTTGGCTGTATCGGGCAGCTGGTCGGCACAAAACTCCGACCCGAAATAGATCGCCCGCAGTGGACCGGGTGGCAGAACGGTCCGCCAGGGTGCCGTGCAAACCTCCCGCGGGTCATCCGGTAACGGGCCGGCATCATTCACGAGGATTCCGTAATCCACGAGCGCTCCCTTTACAGGGTCAACCTGCGCAGCAGCATCCCGTCCGTCGACATTTCAAGGGTTTTTACGACCTTCAACGATTCCGCATCGTAAATCGTGATGGTCGGTCCCCCCTGCAGATATATCTTTTTGCCGTCGGCGCTTGTCATGACACTGAATGTTGTGCCGGATGGAATGATTTCAGTATTGGTAACGGTTTGGGTCGCCAGGTCGATCACGTACAGTTCGTCCATATTGGCGTAGGCCTTTTTCATATCGGGCGAGTATAGGGCACCGTAGACCATCATCGGATTTTTTATCGGGGTTTCGGTAATCTTGCCCGTATTGGTATTTATACTTAAGAGCCCCGGAGCTTCACCGATCCAGTATGGCAGTAGCGCCACCCCGTTATTTTCGGCTGTATAGCTAAAGAGCGGCAGGATATTCATCTTTTTGTCAAACATCGGATAAAGGCCTGCTGTTTTCATCTCTTTGCCGGAGACGTCTATCAGGTAAACGTCCAGCCCGACCGCATAGATTGTCTGACTGTTTTTCGCGTACGTCAGGTAACATACGCCGAAGGGGACCTCCATGCTGCGCAGGATTTTCCCGCTCTCAAGATCGATCTGTGCAACCGTCGGTTGACCTACAACGGCTTCGCCCCTGTCGGTCTTGCGTGAGAAGAAGTGGACGTAGGCCGTCTTGCCGTCTTCTGCCAGGTCCATTCCGAAAACGAATCGCTGCCAGCCGCCATAGTGCATGTCAATGGTATTGACCACACGATTCTGCTGTATATCAATCTTGTGAATCAGGTGGCGGCTGGCCGTTACGTACATGAATTTCTTGTCAGCGGAAAACGAGGCTTCACGCCCCCACCCCTTGATCTCAATATCCGGGAGCAATTCATCGGTGCCAACGTCAATAACCTGGATTTTTCCATACCCCAGATTGAAGATCAGTTCTTTTGCCTCGCTCTGTCCGGTGCCGGACAGAAGGCAAAGAGCCATGAACCCCACCAGAAATAAAATTCTATTTGTCATTGATAACTCCTTGTTCAAAGAGATGATTTCCCGACGGCGCAGCGGCACGGGAATGCACTTTATATTTCTACGGGAAGCTTCTCCGGCTGACCTACTTTATATCGCGCCAGTCGCGGATAATACTGCTGCAAGTGAGTTCGAGATCCAGATAGTTGGTCATTCCATCCGGGTTTTGTGCCGGCCACCAGCAATCACCTGCGCATCCGAGATAATCGTGAGATGAGGGCTGGCAATTCCCGACCGGGTTGGTTGCACGGGGGTTTGTCTCCCATCCGGTATCGTAGATTGATGTGCATCCCACCGGCATCTTGAGCATGCCCCCTTCTTCCAGGGCCTCCACCGACTTCATCTCACCATCTGCGAGCGCTTCAATGGCTCGGGCTTTTTCGTTCAGAGCGTCTATCCGTTTTTTCTTTTCCATAATGATTTGATCCTCCATTGGCATTAATCAGCCTGTTTAAATATGATGAGATCAGCATTTAACCCGTTTCCCCAGCCGCTGCAGAAACTCATCCGCACCGGAACGCCTCAGTTCCGCATAGAGCTCGATACCCAGTTGAAACCAGCGGCGGATGAAGTCACAACTGCCTCCCGGAGCAAGCCCCAGCAGATTTTCCCTGAGATGGTTCTCGTAGTGGCAACCGCCGGAACAGAGGGTTCTAGCCCAGCAACCACGGCACATCTCCTGCTTGCCGCAGGTGACCGAGTCCAAAGCCCGGCGTATTTCTGCGGGATCGGCCCCGCCGTCAAGACTGCCGACCCGGAAGGATTCATCTCCGACCAGACGATGGCAAACGTAAAAGCCTCCCTCCGTATCAACTGCCAGGTATCCGTAGCCCGCACCGCAGGAAACGGATTTGGTCTGCCCCAGATGCAGCCGGGCCAGAAGGTCGATCAGGTTGGTAAACGGCAGCAAACGGTTTGATTGTGCGGCTTTGAGAAAACATCGCGCCAGGGACGAGAATCCCTGCAAAAGCGCTTCCTCCTGCTCGGCATCCGGCAGCAGCTCCCGTCGCACCGGGCTTACCGGGGCGATTCCCACCTCATGAAAACCGAGTTCAAGAAGATGGAAAAACACCTCTTCGATTCGCGGCCATTGATCGGGCGTCAGGGTCACGCGCGCCGCGACCGCCGCCGTGGCGCCCTTCAGAAGCCCTTCCAGGTTGCCGGCTATGGTTGTGTAGCTTCCATAACCGTTCACGTCCGGCCGGTTGGCATCGTGCAGATCTGCAGGCCCGTCCAGGCTGACCGCTACCGCAATCCGGTTTGCGTGGATAAAATCGATGATGTCCGAATTCAGCAGGGTGCCGTTGCTCGTCAGCGAGACGAAAACGCGTTTTCCACTCTCGCGGGACAGTCTCTGAGCTTCTTCCACGGCGGCTGTGACCGCCGGCATATTGAGCAGCGGCTCTCCACCAAAAATCACCAGGGTAACGGTTTCCTTGTCTCCCGAATCGTCAACCAGTTTTCTGACCGCCTGCCGTGCGGTTTCGGGTTCAAGCAGACGGACCGGCCTGCCGTATGAACCTCCTTCCGCATAACAGTAGGTGCAGGCCAGGTTGCAGTCCTGAGCCACCTCCAGCACCATGGTGGTCAGAGGAATCGATGCGATATCGAAATCAATCACTTCGAATCGATGCCGTGCACCGGAAGGGGCCAGGAAACGGGCACCCCGCAAACCTTCCAGAATCTCGCGGTCATCCTTCGGGACATCGTCCAGATCCAGAGTGGGTCCGGTATTCCAGCGGGAGAGCACATCCCGGGTCAGCTCGTCGATCAGAAACAGACTGCCCTGGTCGACGCCGAACAGAATTGCACCGTCCTTGACACCAAACAGCTTATGATCGGTCCATTCGCAGAGCATGCCTATTTAATCCTCGGGATAAAGTCAGGCAGGGTTACCACCATTCTGGCTTTGGCGCTGTACTGGCGCTCGCCCCGCTTGTAGGTCGCCTCCACCCTGGCCAATCCGCTTGATTCCACCTGCTGGGCACGTGTCGGAACCGCGCCGTAATCGCTAAAGGGAATATATTTGCCGCCGGCGTGGATCATCCCCATCCATTGCAGATCATCATCATTAGGACGTTTGACTTCAGCTGTGAGCTTGTACGTGGCCGGAACCGGTCCGAGCCGCAGGGCGTCCTCAGGCTTCAAACTCTTGCCGCCATGCGCAAAAGCAATTGTGTCAAACTGGACACCTTCGGACGGGAACGCTTTTCCTCCGGCCAATCGGGCACGGCCCATTTCCGGAGTGATGGAAATTGAATCGATCTGTTTTGCAAGAACCACTGGAACCCCGTTGAGTCCCTTGATGCCGACTTCCGCCTTCAGCAGCCCGTCTTCCCGGGATACCGCAAGCACTTCCAGGGCCTCCGGGCTGATTCGACGCACCGACTGCACCTCCACCGAACCGCTTGAGAAGCGGATGTCACCGGTCGCTGCATCGGGAAGCCTGATCCCTTCCAGGACCAGTTTTGTCACTTCGCCCTTCAGCATGAAACCAGGCGACACCTTGAGCAACTGCGGATTCCCATTGGCCGGATACCAACTGCTAGACGATGTTCTGAAATCGGGAGCCGGGTAGTGGTGTTCCCCTTTTATGCTGCCTTCCGCGAAGGTGAAGGCGCCCAGGGTCTTCAGCCCGTTATGGGAAGTCCGGGTCCGCAGGGCGTGCCCGCCGTACAGGGTCGCCTCGCCGCGGAAATTTTCAGAGGTCCCGTCGGAAAAGGTAATGCTTCCCTGGACGGTATACTCGTCATTGCTGCCGGAGGTAATGGTTGCCTGGCCACGGTAGTCGCCCTTGCCCGGCTCATACCCGAGAATCAGCCAGGCGCCGGCCGGCTTTTCCGCCGGTGTCTTCCATGACTGGCCGTAGGAATGACTTTTGGCCAGATCGGCAAGCACGGCATCGGCTCCATTAACCCATTTCATCTCGCGCATCTGGTAAACGGTCGTCGGATACAAATACAGGTGAAGGTCACGAACTTTTGCCCAGGAGGGTTCGTTCATTCTGTAAGAGTTGATTTTTCCGGCGCTGTGGCAGCGGACACAGGTTGTAAACAGCTTCTCCTGGATGGCCCCGGCGGGACTTTCAAGCGTTTGCGGGTTGTTCATCAGGTTGAGATAGGAAACCTTGTCCAGTTCGGCGGGGGTAAGAATCTGGGTTGAGCAGAGTTCCTTCAGAAGAACGTCCATTTCCTTCTTCGTCAGATCCATCCCGTAAAGCCGGGACATGCGATCAACAATTACAGTCCATTCTTCCGGCGTTGTTCGCACCTCTTCAACGCGCGGGATTTTGCCATTGGCCGGCTCATGGCAGCCGGTGCATTTCTTCCAGACCAGCGACTCCCTGGAGAAGGCCATTGCCTCCGGCGCGATCCCGGTTGTCAGAAAAAGTAAAGCTATTGATAGACATAACGTTTTAAGCATCTATTACCTCCATTCATTTGTAT
Organism: uncultured Geobacter sp.; assembly: GCA_964458105.1. GTDB lineage: Bacteria > Desulfobacterota > Desulfuromonadia > Geobacterales > Pseudopelobacteraceae > JACRCG01. The sequence goes on along the minus strand of CAYWJJ010000014.1, from coordinate 14,189 downwards.
TAATACTGTCTTGCTCTCACAGCGCTTCACTTTCCAATAATCCGGTTTTCTCTGTCTCCGCTGCCGTATCCCCGACTTTTACGTTATTGAGCAGGAAGTGGGAGAGAGCTGGAATCAGCACGAGCGCCCCGATCATGTTCCAGACAAACATGAAGGTCAGCAGGATCCCCATGTCGGCCTGGAATTTAATTGGCGAAAACGCCCAGGTGACGACACCCGCTGCCAGCGTGATACCGACCAGACCGACGACCTTGCCGGTGAACTGGACCGCCCGTTTGTAAGCCTCGCCAAGTGGCAGACCATTGCGCTGCTGGTGCAGCTGAACGCTCAGCAGATAAAGAGCGTAATCGACACCGATGCCGACCCCCAGTGCGATGACCGGCAGCGTTGCCACCTTCACGCCGATACCGAGCATCACCATGAGCGCTTCACAGAGGATCGACGTGACGACCAGCGGCAGAACCGCCACCAGCACAGCGCGCCAGCTGCGGAAGGTAATGAAGCAGAGCAGGATGACAGCGGAGTAGACGTACAGGAGCATGGTGCGGTTTGACTCCCTGACGACGATGTTGGTAGCCGCCTCGATCCCCGCACTTCCCGCTGCCAGCAGGAATTGACGGTCCGGCGTACTGTGTTTTTCGGAGAAATCGGATGCCACCTTGACCACCCGTTCCAGGGTCGCAGCCTTGTGATCGGAGAGGTAGGCGATAATCGGCATGACCGTGCCGTCGTTATTAAACAGATCGGGATTGTTGACCATCGACTGATGGCCGCCGTAGTTCAACACCGCCTGATTGCGGGAAAGGGCCAGCCATTTGGGACTCCCCTCATTGGAGCCGGCCGTAATCTGGCGCACCGAATCGACCAGAGAAACTGTCGTCTGCACGCCTGGGATCTGCTGAAGCGCCCAGGCGAGACGGTCAGCCTCGATCAGCGTTTCGTACTTCTGGCTGCCATCGGGAGGGGTCTTTAAAATCACCGCGAACTGGTCGCTGGAAAGCGCATAGTTGGCAGTGATGTAGGCATTATCCCGGTTGTAGCGGGAATTGGGCCTGAGTTCGGGTGCTCCGGGGTCCAGATCGCCGATTTTCAGATTGAGGCTGATAATGAATCCGGCCACAGCCAGGATTCCTGCAACCGAAATAGCTCCCAGCGCCCAGCGCCGCTCGGTAAAGCGGTCGAGGAATCCCCAGATCGCCCCGATGCCCTTTCCTTTGCTCTCCTCGGTATCTTCCTGCAGGCTCCTTTGAGCAGCGCTAAGACTTACGCCGACAAAAGAGAGCAGCACCGGCAACAACAAAAGATTGGTAAAGATGAGAACCGCAACGCCGATGCTGGCGGTCAGCGCCAGGTCCTTGATGACCGGGATGTCGATGAACATCAGTACGGCAAAACCGACCGCATCGGCCAACAGAGCCGTCATGCCGGCCAGGAACAGGCGCCGGAAGGTGTAACGGGCGGCAACCAGGCGGTGGGTGCCGCGTCCCACGTCCTGCATGATACCGTTCATCTTCTGCACGCCATGGGATACGCCGATGGCAAAGACCAGAAACGGTACCAGGATCGAGTATGGATCAAGCTCGAAGCCGAGCGTGGAGACAAAACCGAGCTGCCAGAGCACCGCCACGATGGAACAGGCGATCACCAACAGGGTACTCCGTATGCAGCGGGTGTAGATGTAGATCACGATCCCGGCGATCAGGGCTGCGACAAGGAAATAGGTCATGACCTGCATCAAGCCGTCGAGAAGGTCGCCAACCAGCTTTGCAAAGCCGACGATGTGAATCTTGATCTTGCCGCTCTGCTTGCCGTTGGCCCCTGAGGCACTGCTGTATTTTGCCCTGATTTCTTCAAGTTTTTTGGAAAGTGCACTGTAATCGATCGGTTTTCCTGTAGCCGGGTCAATATCCAGCAGAGGACAAAAGATCGCCGATGATTTGAAATTATCCGCCACCAGATCTCCGACCACCCCGGAACGGCCTATGTTCTGCCTGAGTTGATCGATGCTTTTCTGCGAACCGTCGTAGGTATCCGGCATGACGGCCCCGCCCTTGAACCCCTCCTCGGTGACCTCATCCCAGCGCACGGCAGGCATCCAGATCGATTTCATCCAGGGACGATCGATGCCGGGGGTCAGGAAGATGGCATCATTGACCTGTTTCAAGGCTTCAATGTACTCGGGATCGAAGATGTCTCCCGTGGTGTTTTCCACCACAACCCTGATTGAGTTACCGAGGCCGCGCAATTCGCTCTTGTTCTGGAGGTAGTTCTTGATGTACGGCTGACTCTGGGGAATCATCTTCTCAAAACTCGCGTTGAACACGATTTTTGTCGTCTGGTAGGCCAGCACCAGCGTCACCGCTGCGCAGACAATCACCACCGCTATCCGGTTGTTGAAGATCATACGCTCCAGAATGTTACCGGATGACTGGTCAAAGTCCTTCAAATCCTGCACAACCGGCATATCGTCAATTTTGTCCATTCCAACGGCCATGGGAACGCTCTCCGTAACTGTAATTTATTGTTCTGGTTATCTACAAAACTCAAGTTGCATCAGAATCATGTCCCCCCTCCCTTGACGGGAGGGGGTTAGGGGGGTGGGTGAAGCAACAACTTTGTGCATTCCATATCAACTTCCCCCCCACCCTAACCCTCCCCCGCCAAGGGGGAGGGAATGCTTTTGCAGCTTGAAAAAGGTCACTTGAGCCAAGTGAAAAACCAGATTTATTGTTTAAGAGACTTTACCAGAACGCCTCGCAGTCCGGCGATCAGCAGGGTATCCTTATTGACTGCGGCAACTGAGGTGGCGAAGATTGGCTGTTCCATCTTGAGCGGTTTGAAGCTGGCCCCATCGTCCCCGCTCACCAACACATCGCCGTTCTGGCTGACCAGCACAATTTTTCCGTCCTCTGTTATGGTCCCGCTGGAGAGTCCTGCCTGGACCCCGGTTTCCACCTTCTGCCAGACAGAACCTCCGTTAATGCTCCGGAATACATTGCCGCGCAATCCGAATGCGATCACTACCCCGGCTTTTCCCGTTATCCCGAAGAACGAACCGTTGTAGGGTGTTTTCAGGGCCGCAAAACGCCCCGTCTTGCGGTCCAGCTTCAATACGAGACCTTGCTCGCCGCTGATGAACAGATCCTGGCCGACGGGCCGGATCGCATACAGGTGGTAGCGTTTGCTGTTCTCGGTCCGGTCGAACCACGGTTCCCAACTCTTGCCGCCGTCAACCGTACGGAAGATGAGATTGTATGCGCCGACAATGAAACCGGTGGTTTCGTTCTCGAACCAGACATCTAAAAATGGCTTGTCCGCCCCTTGTTCGGTGAAACTCTTGAGATCGGCCATCAGACCGGCTTCCGTTCCCTGAGGTGTTGATTTGGGGGTCGCAATTTTATCATGACAGCTTGAACAGTTCTTCCACCCCTTGTGATAACTGGCCATGACCTGTGCTGCGGCGCGGCCATCGAACTGCTTGACCCACGAAAAGCCGCCGTTGGAACTATGCAGCACTACTCCATCATGCCCTACAGCCCACCCTTTCTGGGGAGACGGAAAAGAGACCGCCACCAGGTCGGAGCTGACCGGTACGCTGGCCTGGATCCATTTTTTCCCCTGATTGTCAGAGTAGAGAATATGGCCGCGCTGGCCGACACTGATCAGCCTCTGACCAGCCACTGCGACACCGTTCAGCAGGTTTTTTATGGCCAGTGGGCTTTCCAGCGCCGGGGTGTCGAGCACATCCTGGAAAACAGGTGTGGCTGCGGCACAGGGAAACGCAAGTAAGCATGTGGTACATACAGCTGTTAATATTCGGCGGATCATATCTTCTCCTGGATAATGAGGCGCATGCCCCGGATGATACAAACTGGGTGATACCCCCCGGAAGCGGTGCTGCCGGGGGTATCGTTCAGCAAATAATCAATCAGCGTACGCCGCTTCCGGCCAGTGCGTCGGGGCCCCACTCCCGGTCCGGACGAATCGGTTTGTAGACGACGCCGCCGGTTTCGGCAATATTGACGTCCAGGGTATAGACATTGGAATTGAAATCGTAGAAGCCGTGGGTAAATGAATAAGGGGTATTTGCATCATAATTCTGCACCATGTACATGAAAGCGCTCCTGTACAGCTGGCCGCGCGCATCGTACTCATCACTGGCGAGTGCCGTCCAGCTGTCCTCATCCAGATAAAAGACGCGCTTGCTGTAGATGTGCCGTTTGCCCGGCTTGAGGGTCGCTTCGACAGCCCAGACCCGGTGCAGTTCCCAGCGTACAGTGTCCGGATTGATATGTTTCGGAGTCAGCATATGTTCGGCTTTGGAGCCAAAAACTAATTTGTAGTTGTTGTAGGGGACGTACATTTCCTTCTTACCAATCAGCTTGAAGTCGAAACGATCCATGGAACCGAGAAAGAGGCACCATTCATCATAGGCCGTAGCGCCGTTGAGCTGAGTATTGGGCGTATCGTAATTGATGTCGGGAGCTAGTTTCGTCCGCCTCTGGCCGGGAAGATACTGCCAGGCGCGTCGCCCTTTTCCGTACATATCAAGCGGATCGAGCACCAGAAGCATCTCGCCGACGTTGCGGGGGGGACCGGTAGCGATATCCCTGAGCCTGAAGAACAGGTCGGCCTTATCGTTTTTGGGATTCCAGTAAGGCCAGTCGAGCAACTCGTCCAACTGGTAGGTCATGGTCGGACGGCCGGAAGCGTTGACCACCCAGGATTTGGGATTATGGAGAAGTGAAGTGCTGCCGTTATAGCGGACGATATGGTTCCACATTGCCTCGAAACCATCCTTCGGAATTGGAAAGGGGTAGGACGCATGAGCTCCAACCAGCGTCAGACCATTATTGGCGGTCTTATTCGTGGTGGCCTGCTTGATCGTGTTGTCGTTCACGAACTTGGGAAAAGCCGCCGTTCGATGGGTTTTATAGACATCCATACGGAAACTGGGATATTTTTTCAGCAACGTTTTCTGCCCATCGGTCAGTTTGTCGGCATACTTGCCCATGCTCTTCTGGTCGATGACGAATTGCGGCTTTTCAGCGGCAAACGGGTCGGGAAGCAGCCCGGAACCTTTTTTGAAACCAGCCGGAGCGGAGGTCAAGCCACCGCTGTATTCCGGAATGCTGCCATCCTTGTTGCCGGCCTTCTCCGCGCCGATGGGAGTGAGTGTCGTACCGAGCTTCTTGGCTTCTTCGGCGGAAACCGCCCCGAAGGCGACTCCCGCGTACCCCAGCAGCAGGGTTGCTGTTACTAATCCTTTACGAAAAATCATACAATTTACCTCCTTCTAGAATGTATATCTGTAGGTGAATGAAATCGTGCCGCGGTCCTTGAGCAGGGCCGGATCGCCATTGTTGACAGCTACCGCGCCGGTTGCCTGATCGATTCTGTTCTTGCCGAAATAATCGACGTAGAGCAGATCGAATTTATGCCGCGCAAGATAATCGATCGACAATCCTGCACTCCAGGAACCGGCATCCTTCTGAATGATGTTGGTGGGACTGTTGCCGCGCAAACCTCGGCCGTAGTACAGTGGCACGCTCAGATCCGCACCGGGGAACACCTGGAACCAGGTCGGGGCGAAGTTCAGGTCAATCGAGACGAAATCTTTCGTGGCACGGTTGATATCTGTGTAACTGCCATATCCCATGAACGTCCCGTTAGGGTTGTTTGCGTCTATCGTATCCTTGGTTACTTTCAAATAATTGCCCCAGTTGAATTCCACGATCCATTGGGCCGAATCAAACAGCGGCGTCCGGTTGATCAGACCCAGGAAGTTCAAAACCGCATGCAGGGTGTCGCCACGTGCGGTCGCCACGTCCCCGCCCCTTGGAAGACCTGCCGTCGTCACTGCCGCGCCTACGTTCAGAAGCGGCATGTTTCGGCGGTACGAAAGTTCCGCCCCGACGCTGACGCCCAGAATCTGCTGGGAGTAGCTCAAACCGTACAGATCGATATTGTCGGCGTAGGCGAACCGCAACTGGCCGGTATCGATGTCTGCATGCGCCTGGGGCATCTTGTCGGAAAAATTTCGATAGTAGGCGCCGAAGGTTGTACCGTTCAGTGCCTCGGGGCTCCAGCGCAGACCAACACCCCAGTCCCCGGCATCCTTGGGACGTATATCGTTGCCCCTGGTCAAACCGAAAGCCAGAAACTGCTGGGAACCGATGCCGCCATTAAAGAGATAGTCGTAGGGCGCCATGTATGACCCCGCTTCGGGATAGCGGTTAGGTTCCCACTCCAGAAAATATTGCCCCATCACTGTCAGCGTGCTGGTCGGTTGAGCGGTAATGCTGATATTGTTGAGCGGCCGGAAAAGCTCTTTCGCCCCAGTGTTCGGCACAGCATACGCCTTGGCGACGTCGATCGGCATCTGGGCGTATGAAATACCGTTCAGTGCCGCGTTGAACCCCAGTCCTTCGCCCCAGAACTGGGTGTTGCGACCCACTTTGACCTGGACAGGGATTTCCGCAATTTCAAACTTTCCAAATGCGAATGCGTCCAGCAATTCACCGCTTGGACCGAGGTAGTAGCGTTTTGTGTAGGAATTGATGGCTTCAGCGTTTCCGTTCGAGTCACGGGCATTGGAAGTGGCCTGATCTTTGTACAGACCATCAGCATAAGCCGGGTCATACCAACCGGCGCCGCTTAAGCGGAAGCCGTACGACTTCTTGTAGGAGACATCCAGCTCAGACAGCAGATCCAGCCGGCTTGTTACTATACCGTTCCTGAAGTTACGCTCTCCGTCATCAAGGTCGGGATTTGCCATAATAGCCGAATCAGCTTTCCCGACCCGGTAACCGAGGTTGTACCTGATGGAGGTGTCCCAGTTGACCTTGAAATCCTCGTGCTCCGTCGGAATCTCGAATGCTTCGGCATTACCGTAACCCGCCAAAAGCGAGGCCACCGCCATTGTGATCACGCCGGACCGGATATGTCGCCGCCCCGCACCCCTTGCCCTCTCATTCAAAGCATTATCCATCTAAACACCTCCCATGAAATTGTTCTCCCGCGGTTTTACTTCGCCTTGCGTCTTCTCGATGGACATAAACCCGTGTTCTGACAATTCAACCTGATAATCAGGGCTTACTAAAATAAATCTCCACTCTAGCTACAGTTATTCAAACACCGTTCCAAACATCAATTCGGGAAAATTATAATCAATTAACCGCGTATATTATTAATAATTCAGCTGCTTTGTATTTTTGTTTAGAGATTGTTTAAACGTGGATATTCCAAGGCAAGACAAAGAAGAAACGGCGTTCGAGACATACATGTCTCGAATTGATGAAAAGAGTGAGACTTTTGTGTCTCACGTGATTGGAAATGATGAAGTGGTGGGACTTCTGTGTCTCAGTTGTTACGGAAAGAGGAGGGATCGATTCCCCATACATGGAGTAGTCGGTGGATATGACGGCGATTTATACCTGCATAATCAGCCACTTTGGTTATATTTCCCTGGAAGTGATTCAGCAGCGATTGAAAATAGCTTCGCCCCACTTCCGCGAGAACCTGTTCCTTTAGTTCGGAAAATGATTGGGTGGGCAATGTCGCAGTGAGAGTTTGCATGCTGCTCGGAAAGTGCTTTACATCAAGAAGTTCGGGATTATGAAACGTCATGACCTGCTCCAGCAGGTTCACCAGCTCGCGGATATTGCCGGGCCATTGATAACTGGTGAGAAGCTTCATTGCCGGCGCTGATATGCCGTGTATTTTACGGTTCAGCTTACGGTTCAGACGGCTCAAATACCACTCGGCCAGCAACGGGATGTCCTCAGCCCGCTCCCTTAGCGGCGGAATGCATATCTCGATCACCTTGAGCCGGTAATAGAGATCTTCCCTGAACCGTCCTGCCTGAACTTCTCGGGCAAGATCGCGGTTGGTTGCAGCGATGATTCGGACCTGTGCCACGCGGCGACGGGTTTCGCCGACGCGGACAAAAGTTTTTTCCTCAAGAAAGCGCAGCAGTTTCTTTTGCATACCCAGCGGGATCTCGCCAATCTCATCGAGGAAGACCGTACCATCGGCAGCCGCCTCAACATGACCGGCCCTGTCCTTGTGCGCTCCGGTAAAGGCCCCCTTGGCGTGGCCGAAAAGTTCGCTTTCGATGAGCGTATCGGGAATCGATGCGCAATCAACAGTGATAAAAGGTTTTTCGCGCCGCGCGCCGGCGGTATGGACGGCATGGGAGATTACTTCCTTGCCCGTGCCGCTTTCGCCGGTAATCAACACGGTCGAGTCGGTGTCCGCCACTGCCTGGACAGCATCAAGCACCCTGCGGATTGCCGGGCTTTCCCCCACTATGCCTGCAAATTCCCCGACGCGGCCCGTCGCTTCGGCAAGCAGACGAAAACGGCGCTTCTGTTCATGGTGATCAAGTGCTTTTTGCAACGTCACATCAACAATATTAAGATCAAACGGCTTTGTCAGGTAATCATAAGCGCCTACCCGCATGGCCTGCACCGCACTATCGATGGAGCCGAATCCGGTCAGCAGGATAACGGACAAATCGGGCATGATCTCAAGCGCTTTGGCCGCCAGTTCCACACCATTCATGCCCGGCATGTTGAGATCAAAGATCGCCGCATCGGGTTGCCAGGAGAGTATCCGGGAAAGGCCGTCGCTCTGCCTGAGTTCACCGATGGCCTCATAGCCCATCGACTCCAATGCCGTTACAAGGGCAGTCAACAAGGGACGTTCATCATCCACAACCAGAATACGTGCGCCAACAGTAGTCGTCATTTTTCCCTCGTTATCGGAAACACAACTTCGAAAATGCAACCTTTGGGTGATAGATTGTGAATATCTATCGTCCCGCCATGATTCTTCACGATATTATACACTATCGAAAGACCGAGGCCGGTTCCTTCACCAACTTGTTTGGTGGTGAAAAACGGCTCGAATATATGGGGGAGGTTGGCCTCGGGAATCCCCGGCCCCTCATCCGCAACCTCAATCACAAATGCTGTCGATTCACCTTCGTCAGATCTGAAATATGTCTTTACACTAATCGTGCCACCTTTCTGCTGGGCATCCAGGGCATTTCTCAGCAGGTTCCAGATAACCTGCTTGAAGCCGGAACCATCCGCCGGAATAGTCCGGCAATCGTCACATAGCGAGGTGGACAAATTTACATCCCGTGCCGAAGTTTCATAGCGAACCAGGTCAACAATCTCTTTTACGAAACTATTGGGATTGATTTCGGTAACAAGCGGACTCTGGAGGCGGGACAGATCCAACAGATTGCGTATTTGCGCCTGAATCCTGTTAATCTCATCCATCACTACTTTCATGTTTCCGGACACGTCATCAGGGATATCTTTTCTGCGCAACAACATCTGGGTATAAGTGGAAATTGTCGCCAGGGGATTGTTGACCTCGTGCGCCACCCCTGCGGCCAACCGTCCGACCGCCGCAAGCTTTCGCCCCTGTTCGACTTCGGCGAATACCCGCTGCAGCTCATTCTTCTTCTCCTGAAGACTGCCGGCCATTGAGTTCAAGGCCTTGGCAAGGTGTCCGAACTCGGTTGGGTCTTCCGGTATGCGGTGAGAAAGATTACCGTTGCCGAGCTCGCCGATTCCCCTGAGAAGTGTGCGAAGACCTTTTGACTGGTGAATGATCACAATTGTTATTATTCCAATAACTCCAAACAGGGCGAACGCGAGAATGTGGATGAAGTTAGACCGCATTTCCTTGGTTTCCTCGAGAATCTTCCGGGCGCTTTCATTGGCCAGTACGATGAATTCATTTTCAGGCACCAGATAAACAATCTTCCAGCCAAGCGGCTCAACGGTCCCGTGTTCCACGAAAACCTGTAATGTCGGAGTTTTAATCAGAGTGGTGCTTCCCTTCTCCGAGCTGAGACGGTCCATCATCCCCCTGATCTCCTGACTGGTGGAACTGGATAGTTTCTGGCCACGAGGCGGAGATTTCGGATTAAGGCCCAGCGCTGCAAGAGGCAGATTGGCCGAAGAAGCTATGATCTCATCGCCGGTCAAAAGCAGGGAGCTTGAACCCTTGGGCAATCGAATTCCGCTGATCTCACGGAGCAGGTTTTCTATGGTGAGGTCTATGCCGATCGTCGCCTCGAAACGCCCCTTGACATACACCGGAAAGAGGCATGAGATCATCCACTCCCGGCTCAGCGGATCAAGATACGCGGGTGTGAACATCACTTTTTTGTTGGGATTATGGGATGGGTCGGCCAGGTAATAAAAAGGCCATGAGGTAATTTTCCTGTCCCTTGGCATCTGGTTGAAATCCCGCCAGGGATAAGCACGCGTAACTCCGTTACGGTGTACCATCCACGCCAGCACCATTCTCATCTCTCGCTCGGCCAATGGCTTCAGCAGGAAGTCCAGGGATTCCGTGGCAAAAATGATCTCGTCCTGGGTCGATTCATAGCGAGGGACATATAATACGGAATTGCCGTCATTGGTCGAGTTGCCATAGATTCCCTCTTTATTGAATTGATACTGGCTGCCGTTTCTGAAAGAAAGCTGGGAAGGGGTTTTGAGCAGGGACTGGGAATATGAGCCGAGCATATAGGTTTCATCCTGAATCCTGGTAAACAGTGTTGAGAGCCTTTTCGCCTCCTCCGCCAGCAGGTCTTTAAGGTGCTTTTCCTGGGATGAGATCAGAGCGCCCTTCGCTTCTGCAACGGCAGCATCCTGAATGGTCTGCAGGTGACGTGACGACATGAGCAGCAGCAGCATTATCGGCAAAACCCAGATAAGTCCGAAACCCAGAAAAAGCTTGAAGCCCAATTTCGTTTTGTACCCAAACGCTTTTGCCATACACAGCGCTCCACAAGCGGAAATCACCAGAATTCATTAAATCAACATATCATCCGGATTGGGTAAGAGACAAGCATCAAGACTGACAGACGTGGTTGAAGGGGAAGTAATAGAATGTGGAAGTGCGGCGGAATTCATCTCCGTCCGATGCTAACGGTCGATGTTTTTCTGATAATAAACCTTCATGCTTTCCAGTTCCAGCGCTGCCAGGCTGCCCATGTCGGATCGTCCAACAAAGACGCAGCCGTTGTCGAGCATGATTTTGCTGCTGTTCAGCGACGCTTCAAGCCGGGTACGGGAAACGGGCGTGTGGCCGCAGATCAGCCGCCGGCCGCCGATGCGCTGCCGGTCAACATAGGGAGAACGTGTCCAGAGCATGGCGCCGGTGTCCTCAAAGGGGTTGGGCGGATCGAAATTGAGCCCGGCATGGACTATGACGAAGTCGTCAAGCAGGATGTAAGGCGGGAGAGAGTCCAGAAAGTCACGGTATATGTGGGGGATGTCGCCGGGACCGTCTGCCTGGAAACTTTGCAGGGCGGCTTGACCGCCGTTGGTAGTCCACAGACTCAGATTGTAATTGTTATCACTCGCCTGCAGCAGCATTTCCTCATGGTTGCCGCGAACGCTGCTGACAGACAGACCCCGTGCGCGCAGTTCGAAGATGAAATCCAGCACCCCCTTGCTGTCCGGTCCCCGGTCGATAATATCTCCCAGCAGGTAGATCTGGTCACCAGGCACCGGTTTGAGCATACTTACGACCAGTCGCCGCAGTGTGGCGGCACAGCCATGGATATCGCCGATGACAAAAGTACGCGGCGGCATGGTAATCCTGCCTGTCACAGGGAGAAAGGCCCTTCGCAGACGCTCTGAGTCAGCGGTCTCCGGTCATTGGGCGTTTCCCGGGCCTGCAACGGCTCCGGCAGCTGCTCGCTACGGCCGGGACGACCGACCGCCGCCATTGCCTCTACCTGGAACTCTTCCGGAATATTCAGTACGGTTCGCGCGCGCTCATAATCGAAGCCCTGCATGCCATGCACCACCAGGCCCAGCATGCTGCCCTGCAGAGCCAGACTCATCCAGGCCGCGCCGCTGTCGTAGGAATGGGTGCGGCAGGGTTTGCCGTTCTCGAAGGTGGTTTTGGAGATGAAAAACAAGAGCGCGGCCGCATTGGCACACCAGACCTTGTTGGAATCGACCAGCAGGTCGAAAAAAAGCGGCCAGTGGCAACTATTGCGGGTGGCGTAAAGAACACGCCAGGGTTGGTTATTGCCGGATGACGGCGCCCAGCGGGCCGCCTCAAACAATGTCAGCAGCTCCTCGCCAGTAATTTCCTCACCCGACATGGCGCGCGGTGACCAGCGATCCACGAAGATCGGGTCGACAGGGTGATCGGCGCGACGTTTTTGACTTCCTTTGATCATGGTTTAACTCCTGTGCGTACAGATCTGCAAAGACATCATGCCTGCAGACAATGTGATTCTACGGTTTCACCGTCAGGCCGTCAACCTTCAAGCTTCCACTCTTGATGATCAATTGCCCCTTCACTTCCAAACTATTCGCGGACGAGGCACCGCTCTGAATGGTAAGACCGACATTCAGAGCGGTGGGCATGCCGCTTTTCCCTGTAAATGCTGTATTCCAGCCACCACTGAGCAGCATGAGGTATGTTCATGTCATGCACCTCCAAAAAATTTGAGTACCAAAAGCAAAACGCCTGACGGGGACGTGTGTCCCTGTTCAGGCGTTCAGATTATGTGCAATTATTTATCTCATTTCGACAACCCCTCTATCCCGGTGGGATGGTAGCTTTGCGACACACGATTGCCCGTGCTGTGCCTTTTCGATGATTTTATGTTAGAACATTAAGCAACTCTTGTATGCCGGTGTCAATAAAAAAAACGGTTCAAATCCAATGTAAAACCAACCGCAATTTTGGCAGAGGTTTGCCGGCTTACGCCGCTTTTTTCAATCGTTCAGCAACCCAAACCTTTATAATTGATTGCCTCGGCACACCAAGGCGCTTTGCCTCTTTGTCCAGTTGCTGGATCATCCAGATCGGAAAGTCAACATTCACCCGCTTTTGATCCTGCTGAGGGCGACGGGCTCTGGAAATATCCAGATACTCAGAGATGTCTTCACCAGCATCAAATTTTTCATCTATTTTTTCAGCTTTCATAAAGTGCAATCTCCTCTTTTCTGGATCGGCGAACAGAGATGATACGAATTGCTTCACCTCGATATGTTATGATGCCAGACCACTCCTTGCCATCAATCATGCCAATCACCTGAAAAACATAATCTCGATTTCAGGAAAATGCTGCGATACCGCCTCAATCTCATGGTGGTCAGAGGTGACAAAGGGGGATTTGAAATTACGGGCGGTTACAAGTCCAAAGCAATCCGCAAGCGAGATGCGTTTGATTGTTGCCTTGAGATTTCCGGCATCCTGCCAGAATGGCTCGGACATATCGTCCACCGGCAACACACCAATATCCTTGAAATTCTGCATTGCGGCGCGAGCCGTAGTTTCTCCATACTCCCGCACAAGGTTGAAATAGACCTCACACAGATTGACCGCGTGTGCCGAGCAACGATTATTATTGTCAAGAAGTAGAGCTTCGATCTTGTCCGCTCCCTCTTCCCCCCTCAAAAAGGCAAGCAAGGCACAGGCGTCAAGTACATACTGCATCAGTGTCCCTCCCGCAAGGTTTCTGCCCGACGCTGTTTGATAAGATCATCACTGCTGAATTTCATATCGCTGAATTTGCCTTTCAGGCTGTGTACCAGCAATTGCCTCTGGCGCTCACGTTCGGCAAGGTATACGGACAAATCAGTTACATTATTTCGGATTTGTTTAGGCGTTTTCAATGGTTTCGTATTTATTTGTTGTTTGGATGCAGATTTCATATAGGTGATCTCCTTTTAAGGAATTATTACTTTGTTTTTAATCAGTTGTCAAATTGGTCTTAAGTTCAACACATTTCGAATTGCGGCCATAAAATAAGAGCGCTCCCAACAGATACAAGTCCGGCACTCCCCTCACGTTCTCCCTGATCTGAACCAAATCGTCTCTTGGATAGACAGCAAGTCCCACCCGGGCAGATCCAGGGTACTCGGAGAGAAACGTTGCCACACTCCGTCCATCTGCTGTAGTTATCTTTTCATAGCAAATTTACAAGGTAATATTGCAACTGAAAGGAAAGTTTCGAGGTAGTGGCGAAAGCAATGCACTGATGTCCAACAGGAAACGTCGTACTTGGCGCTGTCGGCCAAGGGACTCATGGAGGGACATTGCTTGCTAATTACGGCAATAGCTAATTAGCAAGCAACGTTATATATGAGAGAAGAAATGATTTAACCTCTCAGAATATTTGAATAAAAAAT
>CAYWJJ010000013.1:0-76928 GCA_964458105.1 uncultured Geobacter sp. | reverse complement strand
TTGACCTTGTATTTGATGTCCGGCTTTCCCATGTAACTCTCTCCTGTGTGCTGATGATATATACGTAGCAGGACGTATGCCAAACATCGTTTCACATCTATAAACTGCGCCATTTCCACAGCTAACAGCCTGTTTATTAACTACATTATTGTTAATGAAGCGTGTAGAGCAAACTATTCCAATGCTATAAGGTGATCGCGGAGTGATATTTTTTTTATCATTTCATGAATATTTCGTATGAGTGCAGCCGGTTTTTATCATTTGATAAACTGACGTTATAAAACTGGATATCCACGATGTTTTATTCAGCTTGATTATCGCCAAACTTCCAACGTAATCGTTTGATTGCAACCTGGTATTATAAGAATTCAGAAGATTCGGCGAGTGACGCGGCGGGAAGTTGTGCCTGAGATGCAAGTTTTATTTTCAATAGCAAAAAAAAGGGGGCAAGGATACCACTTGCCCCCCCCTTTGAATCACTTTATCTACAGTCAGTTTGCAACAGCAGCTATAGGTTGCTTCTTGAGAAAGAACGACAGCACCGCGCCGATCAATGACGCTATTGAAATCATGCCGATTGCAAGGTAAAAGTTTCCCGACCTGCTGATGGTCATTCCTCCCAGATACAATCCGGCAGCACCTCCAAATGTGCCAAACCCAAACCACCACCCGATCATCCTGCCGACAATTTGCGGAGGATAGTTCATCGCGATGTAAGCGCTGAGCGACGGCCCCATGAAAGGAATGCCCCATCCCGTAATCAAGAGACATAGTGCCAGAACGACAATACTTTTCGACACGATCGGCAATAAAATCAGAAAGGCGCCGGCCGAAATCAGAAAACCTGTGATTGCCGCCACCCTTGAATCACCCTTTGCAATCCTGTCAAAGAAGATTCCGCCAACTATCGTTGCAAATAGTCCGATTACAGTCACAGCAATTGACAACTTACCGGACATTGCCGCTCCGAGTCCAAGCCCCATCGGCAGATTTGCGGCAAGATACGGCGGAACCAGATTGTAAAGACAATACATCGACCATGCATTACAGAAGACAATCAGAGACCCCAACCAGGTAACCGGACATGCTAGAGCCCCCATAAAACTCATTGTTTCAGCAGAGGCAACGGAGGAGGAAGTGGACGTCGGCACATTAAATGCCGGAGGAGTTTTTCTGGTAACAATAAAGGCAAGAAGGATGGCAAACCAGCCCGGTGTCCCTAAAATAAAAATCGTTTTTTCCCAGCTGCCGGTCATCCCGAGAATGGCGGGTGATGCGAAAACTCCAAGTGCGCAGCCGAGGGAAATGGAACCGATCAATAAACCACTGGCCATCCCGTGTTCCTTGGGAGGAAACCAGAGCGCCAGAATCGGACCGATTGTCGCAAAAACGAACCCGACCGATGCACCTTGAACCAAACGCGCCAACATTACTGCCGTGAAATTATCGCCGATCCAGGGAATCAAAGCCGTCGGCACGGTTGAACAGAGAAGACCCAGGATAAAGGCAGAGGTTATTCCGAATTTGTCACAGACCACCCCACCCCAGATCAGTACACACGCGACCGAAAGAACAAATCCCATCATGAGATTTGTGGCTGCGCCCATCTCGATCTTCAACTTGCCGGCAATGTCACCCAGTATGGGAGCATACGCGATCATGTCCACGTATATCGAACAAATTGCAACGCACCCGGCCAACAATACAAGCCATCGGTAACTCGTGTACTTTTCTACCTGATCCATGTTTCACCTCGCTCAGATGATTTAATATTTTAATTTTTTGTTAATCCTTGAATATTGAACCCTTCACCATTGTCAAGAGAAAGGGTTAAAAGTTATGGATGCTGCTAATCCGTAAATAAAACCATGTTACCCGGCAGTTGCACACACCTTTGCTTCTCTGGGTGAGTCACTCAACAAAAAAAACCGGGGCAGGGACACCACCTGCCCCTTGAATAACAACCTAAGGAGGCCCAACGCTTGTTACCGCTTCATGCTCTACTTCTTTAAGATTCACAACGACACATTTTGACATTCAACCACGCTATTCTCGGCCAGCGCAGCTTCTTCGGCCGTTTCCTCGACGGTTTCATGCACATCTTTCAGCAGGAAGTGCGACAAAGCCGGGATCAGCACCAGCGCGCCGATCATGTTCCAGAGAAACATGAAGGTCAGCAGGATGCCCATGTCGGCCTGGAACTTGATCGGCGACAGCGCCCAGGTAACGACTCCGCCGGCCAGCGTGATGCCGACCAGCCCCACCACCTTGCCGGTGAACTGGACCGCTTTCTTGTAGGCTTCGCCAAGCCCCATGCCCTGGCGCTGGTAGGTCAGCTGCATGCTCAGCAGGTAGAGCGCGTAGTCGATGCCGATGCCGACACCCAGGGCGATCACCGGCAGGGTGGCAACCTTGACGCCGATGCCGAGCGCCACCATCAGCGCTTCGCAGAGGATCGAGGTCAGGATCAGCGGCAGTACCGCCACCACCACCGCACGCCAGCTGCGGAAGGTGATGAAGCAGAGGATGATCACCGCGCCGTAGACGTACAAAAGCATGGTGCGGTTGGCCTGTTTGACCACGATGTTGGTGGCCGCTTCGATCCCGGAGCTGCCGGCCGCCAGCAGGAATTGCCGGTCTTTGGTGCTGTGTTTGGCGACGAATTCTTCAGCTACCGTCAACACCCGGTCCAGGGTCTCGGCTTTGTGGTCGGACAGGTAGGCGATGACCGGTGTGACCGATATGGTGCTGTTGATCAGGTCCGGGTTGTCGAAGCAGGATTGCTGGCCGCCGTAGTTGAGCACTTCCTGGCTACGGTTGAGGGTGTACCATTTGGGGCTGCCTTCGTAGGTGCCGGCCGTTATCATCCGGATCGCATCGCCCATGGTGACGGTGGTCTGCACGCCCGGCACCTGTTTCAGCGCAAAGGCCAGCCGGTCGGCTTCGATCAGCGGTTCGTATTTGATGGCCCCTTCAATGGGGGTCTTCAGGATTACGGCAAATTGGTCCGTGGAAAGCGAGTAGTTGGAGGTGATGAAGGTGTTGTCCTTGTTGTAACGGGAGTTGGGACGCAACTCCGGCGCGCCCGGATCCAGATCGCCGATCTTCAGGTTGAGGCTTACTACAAAGCCGGCCACCGCCAGTACGGCGGAGATTATCACCGCGCGGGTCGCCCAGCGCCGTTCGGTGAAGTGGTCCAGCAGGCTCCAGAGCGCTCCGACCCCTTTGCCTTTGCTCTCTTCGTTTTCTTCCTGCAGGCTCCGCTTGGCGGCGGCCAGGCTGACTCCGGTGTAGGAGAGGAAGACCGGCAAGAGCAGCAGGTTGGTGAGAACCAGCCCGGCTACTCCGATGCTGGCGGTCAGCGCCAGATCCTTGATGACCGGGATATCGATCATCATCAGTACCGCGAAGCCGACCGCGTCGGCCATCAGTGCGGTCAGGCCGGCCAGGAACAGGCGCCGGAAGGTGTAGCGCGCAGCGATCTGCTTGTGGGTGCCGCGCCCCACATCCTGCATGATGCCGTTCATTTTCTGTACGCCGTGGGAGACTCCGATGGCAAAGACCAGGAATGGCACCAGGATCGAGTAGGGGTCCAGTTCGAAGCCTAAGCTGGCGACAATGCCCAGCTGCCAGATGACCGCCACCACCGAGCAGAGGATCACCAGGGCCGTGCTCTTTATGCAGCGGGTGTAGAGGAAGATGACGATCGCGGCGATCAGGGCAGCGATGCCGAAGTAGGTCATGACCTGCATCAGGCCGTCAATCAGGTCTCCCACCAGTTTGGCGAAGCCGACGATGTGAATCTTGATTTTGCCGGCCTGTTTGGCTCCGCTTTTACCGTCGCTCGCGGCGATCGCTTCATATTTCTTGCGGATGCTTTCTTCGATCTGTTTGGAGAAGACGTTGTAGTCCAGCCGTTTGCCGGTGTTGGGGTCTTTGTCCAGTAGCGGCACAAAGACCATGGCCGATTTGTAGTTGGTCGCCAGCAGGCTGCCGACGATGCCGGAGCGGTTGATGTTCTGTTTGAGTTGCGCGACTTTCTCCGGCGAGCCGTCGAAGTTGTCCGGCATGACCGGGCCGCCCTGAAAGCCTTCTTCGGTGACTTCGTTCCAGCGCACCGCCGGGGTCCAGATCGATTTCACCCAGGCCCGGTCCACTCCGGTGGTGAGCACCAGGTCGTCGTTGATCTGCCGGAGCAGATCCAGGTACTGCGGGTCGAAGATGTCGCCCTGGGTATTTTCCACCACGACCCGGATCGAGTTGCCCAGGCCCGGCAAGTCTTTTTTGTTGGCCAGATAGTTTTTGATGTAGGGATGGCTCTGCGGCAACATCTTCTCGAAGCTGGCATTGAAGACGGTCTTCGTTGTCTGGTAGGCAAGCAGCGCGGTCACTACCACACAGGCGATCATCACAGCCATGCGGTTGTTGAAGATCAGCCGCTCAAGCAGGTTGCCGGATTTGTTGTCGAAATCCTTAGGATCCTTGACAACCGGCATCTCTTCTGTTTTTCCAGTTCCAACAGCCATGTCCGTTCTCCCTTTTTTGATTCAGCAGTGTCCGGTGTTATTTTTGCCGTTAGCTCCCCCTCCCTCGACGGGAGGGGGTGGGGGGTGGGTGAAGCTGCCAGCAGAGTCGCATGTGGCAATCGCCCCCTCCCCCTAACCCCCTCCCGCAAGGTGAGGGGGGACTTTTTTAAGCATGCGCGTTTCTAACGGACATTACTGTGTCTTGATTACTTGATCGATTGAAGTTTCGCGCCACGCGGACCGACCAGTGCAATGGTGGCGGTGTCGACCGAGGCGACCGCGGTAGCGGGGGTCGGATGTTCAATCGGTACCTGGCTGAAGCTTGAGCCGTCGTCTTTGCTGATCAGTACCTGCCCCCCCTGGCTTACCAGTACGATCCGCCCGTCATTGGTCACGGCGCCGCTCACCAGTCCGGCCGGTACGCCGGTTTCGATCTTCTGCCAACTGGCGCCGTCATCGCCGCTGCGGAAGACGTTGCCGCGCATGCCGAAGGCGATCACCACGCCCGCTTTGCCGGTCACCCCGAAGAAGGTGCCGGCATAGGGGGTCTTGATCGCTGCGAAGTGCCCTGTCTTTGAATCGAGTTTGAAGACCGAGCCCTGTTCGGCGGTGATGAACAGTTCTTTGCCGACCGGGCGAATCGAGTAGAGGTGATAGCGTTTCGGATTGTCGATGCGGTCATAGAGCGGGATCCAGCTTTTGCCGCCATTGTTGGTGCGGAAGATCAGGCTGAAGGCGCCGACGATGTATCCGGTGGTTTCGTTTTCAAACCAGACGTCCAGAAACGGTTTGTCCGGCCCCTGGGTGCTGAAGCGTTTGAGTTCCTCCATCAGCCCCGACGGTTCCCCCTCCCCCGCTTTGGCGGAGGGGGGCAGTTCGGGTGCGCTATGGCAGCCGGTACAGGCGCTTTTGTTCAGGTAGTGGCTCTCCATGACCTGGGCGGCGGCGCGGCCGTCAAATTGTTTGATCCAGGTAACGCCGCTGTCGGTGCTGTGCAGTACCACGCCGTCGTGTCCGACAGCCCATCCTTTCTGGGGCGTCGGAAAGTGCACCGCCAGCAGGTCGGAGCTGACCGGTACGCCGGCCTGGGTCCAGTTCTTGCCGCCATTGTCCGAGTAGACGACATGGCCAAGCTGGCCGACTCCGATAATCCGCGGGCCGGCCAGCGTGACTCCGTTCAGCACCGCTGTGGCGGGAAGCCGGCTTTTAGGCGCGGTGGTGTCGAGAATATCCTGGTAGGGTACGTCGGCAACAACCTTCTCGTCTTTTTGACCCATCCATTTCGTGAGCGAGTCGAATCCGCCCCATATTTGGGGGGCGAAGATAATCGAGGAGGACAAAGTCATGGCTGTCATCAGCGCTATCAGCAGTATTCTCGATTTCATAGGGTTCTCCTAGCGGGGGCGCGAAATGCGCCCCCCTGTAATTACAGTTCAGATCTTGCTACATGACTACTGTGTTGTCAGGTTTTAACGAACTCCGCCGCTGGCCAGGGAATCGGCCGTCCAGTCTTTGGACGGGAAAGGCTTGGTGTGGTAAAGAATCCCTTTTTCCCCGCGAGTCGGTATGGCATTGATCGCGTAGGAATTGGTAACCAGATCGTGAATCGAAAATGAATCCGGGAACGGACAGGGCACATCGTATTGCTGTGTGATGAAGTTCATACCGACCCGGTACAGTTGACCGCGGCCGTCGTACTTGTCGGCCAGAGAAGCTGCCCAGGAATCTTCATCAAGATAAAATACCTGTTTGCCGTAGAGATGGCGTTTACCCGGTTTCAAGGTACCCTCCACCACCCAGACACGGTGCAGTTCCCAGCGGACATGATCGGGATTGACATGGTTAGCTTTCAGCAGTTCCTTCTCCGGATCAGACCAATAGAGCATCTTGTATTCGTTATAAGGTATGTAGACCTCTTTCTTGCCGACCAGCTTGAAGTTGTAGCGCTCCAGCGAGCCGCTGAACAGGAACAGGTCGTCCCAGGTCATCTGGCCGCCGAACAGGGAACTGGGAGTATCAAAGGAGAGGTCCGGAGCAAGCTTTGTCCGCCGCTGACCTGGCAGATACTGCCATCCCTGGCGCGCGCTTTTGGAAAAATCGATCGGATCTATGATCAACACCGCCTCGCCGACCCGCCGGGCTGGCCCCACGAACATGTCCTTGAGCGCATAGAAGTCCTTGGTATCAGGCTTGGCCGGGTCATAGTATGGATATTCCTGAGTAACGTTGCCGTCGGCCTGCATGGTTATCCGGCCGGTTGAGTCAACGGTATAAGCCTTGTATCTGATTTCGAAGGAGAGACCATTGAAATGCAACAGATGATTCCACATGGCTTCGTAGCCATCACTCGGAATCGGGAACGGCAAGCCGCCATGGGCGCCGGTGAATGAAATGCCTCCGTTTGAGGTTTTGGCTGATGTCGCAGCTTTGACGGTATTATCCGTGACATACTTGGGGTACGCCGCTGTGCGGTGGGTCGGGTACACGTCCAGCCTGAAGGTCGGGTACTTCTTCAGCATGGCCTTGACGCCTTCCGAGAGCTTGTCGTTGTACTGGGCCATGTTCTTGGCGGTGATCGCAAATTGCGGTTTCTCGCCTGCAAACGGGTCGGGACGCCACCCCTTCTTGGTGTAGTTGGCCGGTGATTTGTTGAGACCGCCGGTGTATTCGGGTATCGTGCCTTCCTTGTTGCCGGCCTTTTCGGCGCCGACCAGGGTCAGGTTCTTGCCTAATTGGGCGGCCTTGTCGGCGGAAACCGCACCCAGGGCGAGGCCGGCATAGGCCAGCGATAATCCGGTTGCAAGTAAACAGTTACGTAACTTCATATTATTCCTCCTTTTGTTAGAATGTGGCTTTGAGTGTTAATGACAGCAGGTCGCGGTCCCTGAGCAGTGCGATTGCATCTGCTGAGCCTTGTCCGGCGCCTGCAAGACCCGGCGGTAATATCTGGCCGTTTCCATCTGGGTGGACATTGCCGAAGAAGCTGGCATAGGTTAGATCGATCTTGTATTTGGCAAAGACATCGAAAGAGAGACCGGCGCTGTAGCTGCCGGTTCCAGCCGTACCTCCGGTCAGGGTCGCCGCATTACCATGCATGCCCATCGAGAAGTTGAGCGGCATTGCCAGATCCACACCAGGCAGGATCTGCTTCCATTCCGGAACAAGGTTGATGGTTACAACGGAGTTGTCCCGCGTGGCGTGATCGATGCCGTTGTAGCCGTTGAGGCCGGTGAAGAACTGGGCATTCGAGGTGACACGGTCATAGCGGCCATAGGCAAATTCCAGAATGGCGGAACCTGTATCAAACAGCGCAGTCTTGGGCAGCAGCGTCAGGAAGTTAAGCACAGCATGCATCGTGTCGCCGCGTGCGCCAGCCGGGGCAAACCAAGTGCTCGTAAGCGGCATATTCCGCCGATAGGAGATCTCGGAGCCAACGCTGATGCCCAGAATATTTTTGGCAAAGCTGATGCCGTACAGATCGATGTTGGATTTGTAATCATAGTGAAAAGCTGTAGGTGCCGGACCGCCTGGTGTGTTTACGTAATTATCCCCGATGACCTGCGGCATCTTGTCGGAGAAGTTGCGATAGTGGAAGCCGAGGGTGCCCCCCAGCCACTCGGGACTGTAACCGACCTTGACCCCCCAGTCGCGCGCCTGGCGCGGCGTACGATCTCCGCCGTTAAAAGCAGCAAAACCGGGCCCCAACAGAAAAGCTTCACCGCTGTTCAAGAAACCGTCAACCATGCCCAGGTAACTGCCACCCTCAGGAAATTTGTTCGGCTCCCATTGCAGGTAGTATTGCCCGGCGATGGTGATGTCCTGGGTCGGTTGGATCGTTACCGATACCTGATTGAGCGGCCGGAAGATCTCTTTCAGCTCAACGCCGGGCATGGCCAGGGCCTTGGCCATGTCGATCGGTGATTGGCCATAGGAAATGCCGTTGCTACCGGCTCCCGGGAAGAAGGCTTCACCCCAGTAGATCGTGTGACGTCCGGCACGGACGCTGATCGGTACCTCGCCGATGTCGATCTTGCCGAAGGCGAAGGCATCCAGCAGTTCTCCGTTTACACCACCAAACTGATCCTTTGTGTACGAATTTAATCCGAGAGACTGTTGACCGTTTACAAAATGATTCGAGGTCTGGGGAGAGTTGTTGTCCAGCTTCGCCCGGTAGACCGGATCGTACCAGCCGGCGCCGCTCAAACGAACGCCGAAATTCTTCTTGTAGACCACATCCATCTCGGAGAGGAGATCCAAGCGGCTCGATACGATACCCACATCGAAATTGCGGTCGCCGTCATCATTGTTGGCACTATTGACAATGTCCTTGCTCTGCCCCTTGAGACGCTGGGCCAGGGTATAGCGCAAGGTGTTGTCCCAGTTGATGACCACATCCTCGCTGCCTGTTTTAATCTCGAAGGCATCAACGCTGCCGCATACCCCCAGAACCGCCAGCGCCACAGCCGCAGCCATGGAGCCGTGCCTGCCAATCCGAAGCTTCTGAACCAGTTTCCTGCCGTCTTGTCTCGCCATCTAACCCCTCCTTGAACGTTATTACTGCTGACCTGTCCACGCACCCTTCAAAAACATTCCAACAACTTCTCCTTTCCCAGGGATTCGCATCGCGTTCAGATGGACCCGGACACTCGAGACCCGCCTTTCAAACAGCTCATCCATGCGGTTGGCTATATCGAAGGGAAATGATTTGGTCGTCAAAACTTCTACAATCCGCAGCCTGATTACATTTCATAACCACGTTATTAAGGTTATCACTCAAAACAGCCGGACAAGCCAGACACCAGCGGCAGTCTTTGCCTTAATTAGCATCATGCATGCCAAACATTGTTTCGCAATATTCAATAAATTGTTCTACAGTGACAAACACCTTGTGAGATTGTGGCTTGGGAGTGATTTTGGCATTCGTTTCGTCATGCCAACGGAACTGCAATCGGGGAGATGGCACTCAATGTTTTTTATCATTTCATAAATTTCACGACAAATGAGTATGATTGTTTTCACCAAATGATAAAACTTCAGAAGATCGGAGAAGTGACTTGGTAAATTGCCATGCAAAAAATCGTTACATTAATACACCACCTTAACTCACTGAGATTATGGCGATAACAGCGGCAATCCTGTCAATTTCAATAAATAGCGCCTGATTGGTACGTTGCATGTATGCGATTGCCGGCGTTAACAAATATTCCAGCTTGCCAAGCGTGCTGACAAATTGTAACATCGTTTAAAATATTCATATGACAGCCGCGTGGTTTAGCCGCAGATATGACACCGCCACAATTGGCTGTCGTTAAACACTGTTATTGCAATTAATGATTGACAAAATCAGGACCGGCAGGAAACAGGGGGAACAGGAATAATGTTCAGCAGCAAAATCAGACCTTTCAACAACCTGACTTACGACGACCTGCGCGCACGAATACGATTCAGCTCCGAGACGGGCCAGATATGGCTGCACGAACACCGCATGCTCCTGGTCCATGCAGAGGCACAATCATCTTTGCGCAGGGAGTTGATCGACACCCTCGGCATGGATCGCGCCCGTGGGCTTCTCACCCGCATGGGATACGCTGCCGGCATGTGTGACTATGAACTTGCCCGCACCCGCACCCTTGGATCGGGTGACCTGGAGGCATTCATGGCCGGCCCCCAACTCCACATGCTGGAAGGAATCGCCAAGATCACGATGGTAGCGCTGGAATACGACCGTGATGCCGGCAGCTTCTATAGCGAGAATATCTGGGAAAACTCGTGGGAAGCACTTGGTCATAAAACCCACTTCGGCATCTATGCCGAACCGGTCTGTTGGAGTCAGATAGGCTATGCATGTGCTTATGCATCGGCCTTTATGGGACGCAAGATTCTGTACAAGGAGGTCGAATGCATCGGCATGGGGGATAGCCACTGCCGCATCGTCGGCAAGCCACTGGAGGAATGGGACGATGCGAAAGAGTATTCCCGCTACTTCACTAGCGAATCAATTGCCGAAAAGCTCATCGATTTGCAAACCCAGGTCGTGCAATTGCGCTCGGCCATAAATGAGAAAGAAAAACTGCCGGCTGATATTGTAGGCAATTCCCCTGCATTCCTTACCGCCTATGAATTGCTCCACCAGGCCGCCAAGAGCCAGATCACGGTGCTGCTGCTGGGCGAGACCGGAGTCGGCAAGGAAGTCTTCGCCCGCACACTGCACGAGACAGGCTCCCGTCGCAACGAATCGTTCATCGCCATCAACTGTGCCGCAATTCCCCATGACCTGGTGGAAGCAGAGCTGTTCGGCGTAGAAAAAGGGGCCTATACCGGCGCGATTTCCGCCCGCCCCGGCCGTTTCGAGCGCGCTAACGGCGGCACCCTGTTTCTTGACGAGGTCGGCGACCTGCCCGTATCCGCTCAAGCCAAGCTGCTGCGCGTGCTGCAGGAGGGCGAAATAGAGCGGCTCGGCGACCACAAGATCCGCAAGGTAAACGTGCGCCTGGTGGCGGCAACCAACGCCGACCTGAAATTGCTGGTCAAGGAAGGCAAATTTCGCTCCGATCTGTATTACCGGCTCAATGCCTACCAGATCAGCATCCCGCCGCTCAGGGAGCGCAAGCAGGACGTGATGCTGCTTGCCGAGCGTTTCATGGAAAAGTATTCCGTGGTGAACGACAAAAAACTGCGCGGCTTTACCGACAAGGCCAAGCGGGCATTGCTCGCCTACTCATGGCCAGGCAATATCCGCGAACTCCAGAATGTAATCGAGCGCGGAGTTATTCTCGCTCCGAGCGGCACACGCATCGAAGTTGACCAGATGTTTTCGTCATATAACGATGGACAATCACTGGAATTCGGCCTCGACAACAACGGCAGCCTCAATATGGACCGGCAGGAACCCGGCAAGGATCTTTACGAGGAAGTCTTGAATGGCGTCATGACGCTGGAACAGGCGGAGAGCAAGCTTATCGAAGCTGCCGTAAAGCGGGCCAACGGCAACCTCTCGGCTGCAGCCAGGGTGCTCGGCCTGACCCGCCCGCAACTTGCCTATCGACTGGGGCGACTAAGCGAAAGCGAGCCAGCCATAACGGTGTAATGAAAACTCTGTGACAACTGGAGGCCAATTCCACTGCAGGCGAAACTAAATGAAATACCTCACATCACAGGCACTGCTCTTCATTTTATTTGCCGGAATCCCTATCATTAAGAATCATTGCCTGAAACGCTCCGCACAGACCAATCCCCTGATCTTGAGTCTGACTTCTTCGCTCTGGACACATCCTTGTTAAAATGGAACTCCATATGATAAGTATCCGTTTCCTGCGAATAAACCAATGAATGACCAAGCCCGCGGTGATAATTGAGCATGGCTTCATTGGTTGGCAGTATCTCCGAAATGAATCCATCGATACCTTGACTCATGGCGTGGCGCTCCAGCTGGCGGAGCAGATATCTGGCAAACCCCAGCCGCCGGTATTCCTCGTGAACCACTACAGCTGTTTCCGCCATATTATCGCGGGGGTTGAGAGCGTAACGCGCCACTGCAACTATCGACTCGGAGCCATCCTCCGGCAGAAAGACGGCCAAGGCCATCCGGCTCCGGTAATCCACGCAGACAAGCTTTGATGCTTCGAGATGGGCCAGCTGATTTTTTTGACCAAAGTAACGATTATAGATGGTTTCAGAATTGTGACTGTAGAAGAATTCCTGCAGAACACGTTCATCAGTGGCTTTCAGCGGACGCACCAGCATCATGGTTCCACCGAACGACCTCGCCTCCTCCAGTTCCTTCGGATAATTATCCAGCGCCTGTTGCCAGACCTGTTCGTCTTCATAGACATAATGCTTCTGCTTGACGAACTCCAACAACTCCTGGCGGTAGTCGGGATGGGCGATGGAGATCAACGCCAGGGCGCGCTCCCTGATGGTCTTGCCATGCAAATAGGCCACTCCATACTCGGATACCACGTAGTGTGCATCGCCACGGCTGGTGACGACACCGGTACCGTCATCAATCCGATGCACTATGCGACTGATTGAGCCGTCTTTTGCCGTGCTGCGGATAGCAACTATCGGCTTGCCCCCCCGGCTCATGGAGGCACCGCGGGCAAAGTCCACCTGCCCGCCAATCCCGCTGTAAAACTTGTAACCAATGCTGTCGGCGCATATCTGCCCCGTAAGGTCCACTTGCAGCGCAGAATTGATAGCTACCACCTTGTCATTACAGGAGATAACCCTGGGGTCATTCACAAAATCGGACGGATAGAATTCAATGCCGACATTCCCATCCACAAAATCGTAAAGCTTGCGGCTACCGATTACAAAGCTGGTAACCGTCTTGCCGGGATGAATCTTTTTCAGTCGATTGGTGATATTCCCCGCTTCCAGCAATGGTATCAAAGCGTCGCTGAACATCTCGGTGTGGATGCCGATATCCCGTTTATCGGCAATAAATTGCAGGACTGTGCTGGGTATAGTGCCAATACCCATCTGCAGGCAACTGCCATTCTCCACGAGTCTGGAAATCTGATAGCCGATTTGCAACTCAACTTCATCCGGCTCCTTTGCAACAGACTCAAGAATAGGCAGGTCTATCTCCACAAGATAATCAATCTCACTCAAGTGAAGATAGGTATCTCCGCAGGTACGGGGCATCTGGCGATTTATCTCGACTATGACCATTTTGGCGCGATCCAATGCCGCACGTTGAATATCCACATTAATTCCCAGACTGCAGTAACCATGCTTGTCAGGCGGCGATACCTGTAACAGCGCCACCTGATTCCCCCTTTGACCGCAACGGATCAGCTCAGGAATTTCACTGAGGAAAATAGGTGTGTAATCCGCCCGCCCGTCGCATACAGCCTGCCGGATATTTTCACTGATAAAAAAAGAGTTATGGCGAAATCGGCCGATATTCTGCTCGGTAATATAATTCGCCGACCCGAATGACAGTAGCTGGATCAGTTCGATATCATGGAATCTTCCGGCATTCCTGCTCAGCGCTGCAATCAACTGCTGCGGCACGGCACATCCGGAGCCCAGAAACACACGCCAGCCTGAATGGATATGGCATACCGCCTCATCCGGCGTAGTCAGCTTTTGTTGGTACATCTCGGAAAGTTGCTTGTCCATACCACTCCTCACACCAAGATCAGCACGTAAAATTAACAAGTTAGATCCATTGATAATTTACCACACTTTTGTCCATTGTAACCAATTTGACCTGTTATCTCAACTGACGATGCAGGACATATTTGCAAGCGCACGCCTTCACAAAGCTTCCTCATTTTTTTACATCTCAGATCACAATGTTACACAAGCGCAGCCAAACGGACATAACATAAACGACGTTATTTGATTCACACACAAATATTCCCTGTTTTTTAAGCATGTTATAAGTTGACAGCACACACATATCATATTATTAGATATTGGCACCGTAAGTGCAAAACAGTATTTTATCAAAATGGCGTCAGGCAATTGAAGCTACGACTCAAAACGACATATTGGAGACAACCATGCCCTACAATCTCAATCTACCCGAAGAATTCAACGCTGCCGACTACTTTGTGGATCGCAATGTCCGTGAGGGTCGCGGTAACAAAGTTGCCGTCCTCTGCGAGGATCGATCATTCACATATGGCCAGGTCCAGGAGCATGTCAACCGCTTTGGCAACGCGTTGAAATCAATCGATGTCAGAATGGAAGAGCGGGTTGCCCTTTTGCTCCTTGACACAGAAATCTATCCCCAGGCGTTTTTCGGAGCCATCAAAATAGGGGCCGTCCCGATCTGCCTGAACACCCTGAATCGTTCCAAAGACTTTGAATTTTTCCTTAACGACAGCCGCGCGCGGGTTCTGGTTGTCGATGCCGCGCTGCTGGACCAGATCGAACCGATCCGCAGCGAGCTGCGCTTTTTAAAACATGTCATTGTGGCAAATGGAAGCGCTCCGGCCGGGGATCTGTGTCTCAGCGAACTGACATCCTCGCAATCCTCTTCTCTTGAGACCGCACCGACCTGCCGCGATGATTCCTGCTTTTGGCTCTACAGCTCCGGTTCGACCGGATCCCCGAAAGGAACCGTCCATCTCCAGCACGACATGGTCTACGCGACCGAGACTTACGGCAAAAAAATCCTGGGAATCCAGGAAAAGGATGTCTGTTTCTCGGCCGCCAAGCTGTTCTTCGCTTATGGCCTCGGCAATGGCCTCTACTTTCCATTCGGAGTGGGGGCAACAACTGTTTACCTGCCGGCACGCCCGACACCCGAGCATGTCTTTGAGACCGTTTGCCGGCACAGACCGACTCTCTATTTTGGCGTACCGACACTCTACGGACAGATGCTGGAAGAGGAAGGCGACATGGCCGGGGTTCGCCTGTGCGTTTCGGCAGGAGAGGCGCTCCCGGCGGCCTACCTGCAACGATGGAAATCCCGTTTCAACCTCGACATCATCGATGGCATCGGCTCGACAGAAATGGCTCATATTTTCATCTCAAACGTACCGGGGGACATCCACTCCGGCAGCTCCGGCAAGGTCGTTCCAGGCTACGAGGCGCGCATCGTCGATGAAAACCTGCTTGATCTGCCGACGGGAGAAGTTGGCACACTGCTGGTAAAAGGAGACAGCGCGGCAGCCTTCTACTGGAACAAGCATGAAAAGACCCGTCAGACAATCATGGGGCACTGGATTAACACCGGCGACAAATATTACTGTGACGAACAGGGTTATTATTACTGTGCCGGACGCTCCGACGACATGCTCAAGGTAGGGGGCATCTGGGTTTCGCCCAACGAAGTCGAAGCATGCCTGATTGAACATCCGGATGTCCTGGAGTGCGCAGTTATCGGAGCGCCGGATGAAGACCAGCTGGTAAAACCGCTGGCATTCGTTGTTCTTGCCAAATCGCGGCAAGCCTCGCTCGATATGGAAAATGAGCTGAAGGCTTTTGTGAAGTCCAAACTGGCACTCTACAAATACCCGCGCTGGATCCGGTTTCTGGACGAGTTGCCCAAGACAGCCACCGGCAAGATAAAACGCTTTGAATTGCGCAATTTGGTGCAGCACCATGAAGTGTGATTACGCAACCGCACTGTGTGAGGAATATGAAGCGGGTATTCGAGCGGGAAGGAGGTTGGGCAACGTCGCGTAGACTGCATGCTGAACGTTAAATATATTTGCAAAGTCCCGAAAGTCACTCAGAAGGCCATCTTGTTTATTAATGCATTCCAAAAGGAGACTCAACATGTTCAGGATTAGTTTTGGTTTCGTAATGATTATGTTCGGTATTTTTGCACTTTCAGTCGATCAGGCTTGCGCTGCGGGGTCCACCATCAAAATAGGTATGATTGCCGAGATGACCGGTTCTTTTTCTGATTTCGGGTTTAATATCGTTAACGGCGCCAAGGCATACATGAAAGAACATGGCGATACCGTGGCAGGCAAGAAGATCGAACTTATTGTCAAGGACGTTGGCGGGCCATCGCCTGAAGTCGCAAAACGCCTTGCCCAGGAACTGATTGTCAAGGACAAGGTCGACTTCATTGCGGGATTCGGCTTCACACCCAATGCGCTTGCGGTTGCACCAATTATCACCGAAGCGAAGATGCCGACCGTTATCATGAATGCGGCCACTTCTATTATTACAACCAAATCCCCATACTTCGTCCGGGTTTCGATGACGCTGCCGCAAACCACCGAGCCGATGGCGCAATGGGCGCACAAGAACGGTTATCGCAAGATATTTACGCTGGTTGCCGACTACGGGCCGGGTCATGATTCCGAAACCGCCTTTAAAAAGGCATTCACAAAGCTCGGCGGCCAGGTGGTGGGTGAATCGCGTGTACCGCTGAAGAATCCCGAGTTCGGCCCCTATGTGCAGCGCATCAAGGACAGCAAACCGCAGGCGGTTTTTGTCTTTCTCCCTGCCGGCGAAATGCCGATCGCTTTCATGAAGTCCTATAACGAGCGCGGTCTGGCAAAGGCCGGGATCAAGTTGCTTACAACCGGCGATGTAATGAATGACAATGTGCAGGATGCATTGGGTGATCATGCCCTGGGTGTCATATCGACACACCACTATTCTGTTGACCACAAATCACCGGAAAACAAGGCTTTCCTCGCGGCTTTCGCCAAAATCGAACCCCAGCGTCCGAACTATATGGCAGTTGGCGGTTATGATGGCATGGCTGCGATCTATAATGTGATTAAACAGCTTAAGGGTGTAATTGACGGCGACAAAGCGATGGCTGCCTTCAAGGGAATGAAACTGAACAGCCCGCGTGGTCCGCTCCTGATAGACCCCGCCACCAGGGACGCCATCGAGAACATATATGTTCGTGAAGTCAAAAAGATCGGCAATCACTATTACAACGTCGAGTTCGAGACGTTCACCGCCGTGAAAGATCCGGGCAAATGATTGGTGTCTCCATCCACATGATTCAAAGGCTTTGATCATCGCTACCGTTGGGGCGAACTACATTCCAGAAGGAGATGACATGAAAAAACAATTACGCGTTCTGTCTGCCGGCTTCGCGATGGTGCTGTGCGGAATATTTGCAACTGCAACAGATCAGGCTCGCGCCGCTGAGTCCGACACGATCAAAGTCGGCATCATTACCGAGATGACCGGTTCTTTTGCCGATTTCGGGAGGCATATTGTCAACGGCGCCAAGGCATACATGCAGGAACATGGTGACACTGTCGCGGGCAAGAAGATCGTACTTGTGATCAAGGATACTACCGGCCCCTCGCCGGAAGTCGCAAAACGGCTCGCCCAGGAACTGATTGTTAAAGACAAGGTCGACTTCCTTGCCGGATTCGGCTTAACGCCCAACGCGCTTGCAGTGGCGCCGATTGCGACCGAAGCGAAGAAACCGACTATCATCATGAATGCGGCAACATCGATAATAACAACCAAGTCGCCCTACTTTGCCAGAGTATCGATGACGCTGCCACAGGTCACCGAACCGATGGCCCAATGGGCATTTAAGAACGGCTATCGAAAAGTATATACACTTGTCGCCGACTACGGTCCGGGCCATGACGCCGAGGCTGCCTTTAAAAAGGTGTTCACGAAGTTGGGAGGCCAGGTGGTGGGCGAATCGCGTGTGCCGCTTAAGAACCCTGAGTTCGGGCCATACGTGCAACGCATAAAGGACAGCAAACCGCAGGCGGTTTTTGTGTTCGTCACCCCCGGCGATGTACCGGTCGCCTTCATGAAAGCCTACAACGAACGAGGACTGGCAAAGTCAGGCATCAAGCTGCTTTCAACCGGTGACGTAATGGACGACTCAGTGCAGGATACGCTCGGGGATAATGCGCTGGGCATGATATCGACCCATCACTACTCCGTGGCC
Organism: uncultured Geobacter sp.; assembly: GCA_964458105.1. Taxonomy (GTDB): domain Bacteria; phylum Desulfobacterota; class Desulfuromonadia; order Geobacterales; family Pseudopelobacteraceae; genus JACRCG01. Next base: position 59,051 of record CAYWJJ010000013.1, on the reverse strand, counting down.
CACAACTCGCCGGAAAACAAGACCTTCCTCGCATCATACGGAAAGCTTGACTCCCAGCGCCCGAACTTCATGGCTGTAGGCGGTTATGACGGCATGGCCGCGATCTACAACGTAGTCAAGCAGCTGAACGGCAAGATAGATGGCGACAAGGCGATGCAGGCACTCAAGGGGATGAAACTTAACAGCCCGCGTGGTCCAATACAGATCGATGCTGCCACCAGGGATATAACTCAGAACATTTATGTACGCGAAGTCAAAAAAGTGGGTGCCAAATATTACAATGTCGAGTTCGAGACGTTTAACGCGGTGAAGGATCCGGGCAAATTATAGTCATCTTCTCTTACGTGAATCAAAGGTAATAATCATGCATAGTTTACTTGGAGTCCTTTTCGACGGTCTGGCCTACGGTGCCTTACTGTTTGTGATCTCCGTCGGGCTGTCGATTACGCTCGGCCTGATGGGGTTCAACAATCTTGCACATGGCGTGTTTGCAATGGCAGGCGGCTATACTTTGGTGACGTTGATGTCGAAAGCCGGGATCGGGTTTCTTCCGGCTCTGCCCATCGTTTTCTGCATCGTCGCGTTGGGGAGCCTTGTGCTCGAACGGACTCTCTACCGGCCGCTCTATAAGAGCACGCCACTCAATCAGGTACTGTTGTCGGTCGGTATCATTTTCGTTGCCACCGCCGGGGCGAACTACCTGTGGGGACCAGGGCAGCAGCCGGTCGTTATTCCTGAATGGCTGAGTGGTCAGTACGCTGTATTTGGGCTCGATCTGTCGCGCTATCGACTGTTCCTGATGGCAATCGTTGCGGCGATCACTCTGGCTCTGGTGTTTGGCCTGGAGCGCACCCGTTTCGGAGCCAAGATTCGCGCCTCGGTCGACAATCAACGAACAGCCGAATCAATGGGTATCCGGGTTGATCGGGTATTCCAATTGACGTTTGCGCTCGGCAGCGGCCTTGCCGGCTTGGGGGGGGCGCTGGGCGTAGACGTGCTCGGGTTGGACCCGAACTTCGCCATCAAATACCTCGTATATTTTTTGCTTGTAGTTGTGGTTGGTGGTCCCGGATCGGTGTTCGGCACCTTGCTGGCGGCATTGCTTCTGGGTGTCGCTGATATCGCGGGGAAATATTATGTGCCGCAGCTTGGCGCATTTATTATCTATGCAGCCATGATCATACTGTTGTTGTTGTTCCCCCATGGTCTCTTGGGACGGAGGAAGTCGAAATGAGTGATAATTTGGCCAATGCTTCGCGGCACCTGTCCTTTCTGCGGGGACGTGAACGCTGGAAACCCGCGGAGATTGTTTTCTGGCTTGCTTTGGTCGGCGTCTACTTTGCCTTTCCATCCAGCTTGGTATTCGCATCCCAGATTCTGATAACCGGTTTGTTTGCACTGTCGCTTGACATTATTCTCGGCTATGCCGGAATAGTCACACTCGGACATGCCGCTTTCTTCGGCATCGGAGCCTATACAGCCGGCCTGATGGCAGCGCACGGATGGCAGGAACCTCTTTTGGGGCTGCTGGTGTCAGGGCTGGTCGCCGGCATTGCCGGCTACCTCTGCAGCTTCCTCCTGAGTAAAGGCGGCGATTTGACCCGCCTGATGATTACGCTGGGCATCGGTTTGCTGCTTTACGAGGTTGCCAATAGCGCGACAAAATACACCGGTGGTGTTGATGGCCTGCAGGGTGTGGTAATCGGAAAGCTGTTCGGAGTTTTCAGTTTCGATCTCTACGGCAAAACAGCCTATGTTTATGTATTAATAATAGCATTCCTGCTGTTTGTGTTTACGCGCAGCATGATGAATTCACCCTATGGCCTTGCCCTGCGAAGCATCCGTGAAAGCCAGACCCGTGCCCTTGCCATCGGGATTCCGATCAGCGCATGCTTGACCAACATCTACACCATCGCGGCAGTAATGGCCGGGATCGCAGGCGCATTGCTGACGCAAACGACGCAGTTTGTCGGTATCGATGTCTTAAGCTTCCAGCGTTCGGCAGACCTGTTGTTAATATTGATTATCGGCGGTACGGCGACCATGTACGGCGGCTTTGTCGGCGCAGCGGTGTTCCTGCTGGCACAGGACCGGCTTTCCAATCTCAACCCGCAGTATTGGCAGTTCTTTTTAGGTATCATCCTGATTGTCATGACTCTATATCTGCGCGGCGGGATTCTGGGCGGCCTGACTCGACTGGCGAAAATATTCAAAAACTGGCGCAATAAGGAGCACTCATGAACGCCATTCTTCAGACTCGAGACCTTTGGAAGGCCTTCGGTGGACTCATCGTTACGAAGAACGTCAACCTGTCTCTTGCTCCAGGGGCCCGGCATGCACTGATTGGTCCGAACGGCGCCGGCAAGACCACCCTGATCAACCAGCTTACCGGTGTGCTGCGTCCTTCCAGCGGCTCGGTATGGCTTGACGGTGAAGATATCACCCGGATTCCACCAAATGAACGTGTTTGGCGAGGATTGTCCCGCACATTCCAGATCAATACCCTGTTTCCGCAACTGACTCCGTTGGAGGCGGTGACAAATGCCATTTGCGTTCGCGAGCGGACACAGCTGAACATACTGAAACGGAGATTTTTCAGGGTATCGCGTCGAAACACGGTGATCGACGAAGCATATGCATTGCTTGAGCAACTCAATCTTGCGAACGATTGTCTGGTTGAAACTCACACTCTGGCATACGGAAAACAACGTCTGCTGGAAATGGCGCTGGCGCTGGCGGCCAAACCGAAGGTGCTCCTGCTGGATGAGCCGGCTGCCGGCGTACCGGAGGGTGAGAGCGATGAATTATTCGAAGTGTTGAATTCACTGCCAAAGGATATCAGCATCCTGTTGATCGAGCATGACATGAACCTCGTGTTTAATTTTGCTGATCGCATCACTGTACTGGTCAATGGCGAGGAATTGGTAACCGGGACACCGACTGAAATTGTTGAAGATCCGCGGGTACGCGAAGTGTATCTTGGAAAGGGCCATTGAGATGTTAACCTTTGAAAATGTATTTGCCGGTTATGGTGAGGCGATTGTTATCGATGACTGTTCGCTGATGATGGGCGAAGGCGAAAGCATAGCGCTGCTGGGCCGCAACGGCGTTGGAAAAAGCTCGCTGTTGCTGACGATCATGGGACATACCAGCGTGCATCGCGGCTCGATACGCTGGTGCGGACAGGACCTTGTTAAAGTGCCTCCGCATGCTCGCGCACGAGCCGGCCTCGGCTGGGTGCCTCAGGAGCGGGAAGTTTTCCCGTCGTTAACCGTCGAGGAAAACCTGGCTGTGACGGCTTTGCCTGGCAAATGGGATCTGAAATCGATCTATGAGCTGTTCCCGCGCCTTCAGGAGCGACGTAGAAACCTCGGCAACCAGCTTTCGGGCGGTGAGCAGCAGATGCTGGCTATCGGACGGGCCCTGATGCTTAACCCGAAACTGTTACTGCTGGACGAGCCGTTGGAAGGACTGGCACCGGTAATCGTCGAAGAGCTCTGCTCTTCAATTGAGCGCATGATCCGCAACGAAGGGCAGTCCCTGATTCTGGTAGAGCAACACGTTGAACAGGCTTTGAGCCTGACGCATCGCGCCATTGTCCTGGAACGCGGCCGCGTGGTTCATAACGCCAAATGCTCTGATCTGCTTGTAGATCTCTCCGTGCTGGAAAAATGGGTTGGTGTACGCGTTAATCATCCGTAGTTTGCAGATGCCGGCAATTTGTCATGCCACTTTTGCCGACAACAGTAAATTGTTACAATAAGCCAAGGTGTTTCCGTGAATTCGAAACTCCGTTCAGCTGTTATTGAAAGCCGGGGGTGCTCTCATGAAGTTCAAAGATATTCTTGTACATATCGATAATTCGCCACAATCCATAAACAAACTTGAACTTGCAATCAATCTCGCCAGGGATCATCAGGCTCACTTGACCGGACTCTACGTAATCACCCATCCCCCGTATGCACCGCTGGGCGAAAGATTCAAGCATGATGAAGAGCAGGCGAAAGCGATGTTTGCGCAGAAAACAGGTGAAGCGGGTATCAAAGCGGAATGGCTCTCAGTTGATTGGGCAACGGTAGGTGTAGGTATGGCGGAGGTTCTCAATTTTTACGCACATACAAAAGATCTGCTTATTATCAGCCAGACAGATCCGGGCATAAAACTCGGAGACATTCCACCAGATTTACCACAACGGGTTGTAGCGGGCGCGGGACGACCGGTATTGGTTGTTCCCTATGCGGGGAAATTCGGGACAGTTGGCAAGCGCGCAATTGTGGCATGGAAGGCCGGACGTCCCTCGGCACGGGCAGTTAATGATGCGTTGCCTTTCCTGCTGAATGCCGAAGAAGTGTTCGTGCTTTCGATAAAGGATCCCGGCGAGCAACAGATGATTGAAAAGAGAACTGACGACGGTATTCGTGTCAATCTGGAACGCCATGCTATCAAGGTAAAGGAAGTCAATATAGTTATGAAGAGTATTCCTGTTGCCAATCTGCTGATGGATTATGCCTGGGAAAATTCCTGCGACCTTGTAATCATGGGTGTTTATGCCCAAATATCCCGTGGCAGGCACGATCTTGGCCCGGTAGCCAAGGATTTTTTTGATCATATGACGCTGCCGGTTTTAATGTCCCATTAACCCCGGTTTCAAATCGGAGATGCCATCAAGGCGGCGGGGATGGAGGCATACAATCCGTATGTCGAGGAACCGGAAACCAGCCAATGAAGCGATCGTTTTGATTTGAGATTGGAAGAACCCATCCAGGGAGCCCATCATGAGCAATGACAAAACAATATTGATCATCAATCCCGGATCAACATCGACCAAGGTTGGAATTTTCTCGGACGGTGATATGAAAGTAAACGTTTCGGTGAAACATGATGATGCGGAATTAAGGAAGTTTGCAACCATTTGGGACCAGTATGATTACCGTAAAGATGCAATTTTGGGTGTATTGCACAATAACGATCTGTCGCTTGAAAACATTGACGCCATCGCCTGTCGCGGCGGAAATGTGAAACCGCTGCCGGGCGGCATTTATAAAATATGTCCGAAAATGATTGCAGATATGAAGAGCGGCATCTACGGCGGGCACCCGATTAACGTGGGAGGACTGGTAGCATTCGATCTGGGGAATCAGTACAACATTCCTGTGCTGACGGCCGACCCGCCCATGACCGACGAACTGTGCACATCCGCCCGCTATTCAGGCATTCCGCAGATCTCCCGGCAAAGCAGTTTTCATGCATTGAATCAGAAAGCTACCGCCAGAAAAATTGCTGCCGGGCTTGGTAAAAAGTATGATGAAGTCAACCTGATTGTAGTACATCTGGGGGGAGGAATCTCAGTCGGCGCCCACAAAAAGGGCAAGATTATTGACGTGAATAATGCCCTGGATGGAGATGGCGCCTTTTCACCGGAACGGGCAGGATCACTGCCGGCGGGAGACCTGGTCAAGATCTGCTTCAGCGGTGAGTACAGCAAAGAACAGATACAGAAGCTGTTAACCGGCGGCGGTGGATTGTACGCCTATTTGGGCACTACCAATGCCATTGAAATCGAAAGGCGGATAGCCGAAGGAGACCAGAAAGCAGCGGAAGTTTATGAGGCAATGTCTTATCAGGTCGGCAAAGAGATCGGCGCCTGCACGACCGTTCTGGAAGGGGAAATTGACGCTATTGCCCTGACGGGGAGCCTGGTCTATTCCAAGATCCTGCTCGACAGCCTGCTGAAAAAAATCTCATTCATCGCCCCGGTCCTTTTAAATCCAGGCGAGAATGAAATGGAAGCCTTGGCGGATGCCGCAATGCGTTATTTAAATAACGAGGAAGAGTTGTCCGTCTATGACTGATGCTGATGACAGCATAAAGGATAAACTAAGCATGAGGCATGCCACATGACAACTACTGCGCTGCATCGCAACAGTTACTGGCAGATCGCAGCGCCCGTTTTGTTTGTAATACTCTGGAGCACCGGCTTCATCGGCGGGAAGTACGGAATGCCTTACGCGGAGCCTTTTACCTTTCTGCTCTGGCGGTTTGGGTTCGTCACGTTGCTGCTGATGGCAGTCGCTCTGGTAATGCGCGCGCCCTGGCCAGCCAGTCCGATCCAGGCTGCCCATATTGCCGTGGCCGGCGTGATGCTCAATGCGATCTATATCGGCGGTGTGTTTTCCGCCATCTATCAAGGGGTGCCATCGGGAATCGTATCGCTGATCGTCGGATTGCAGCCGCTGTTTACCGCCGTAGTCGCCGGGCGGCTGCTGGGAGAAAGGGTTAGCGGCAGGCAATGGCTCGGGTTTGGTCTTGGCCTGGTGGGTGTACTGCTGGTGTTGCTGGATAAAATCTCGTTTGCCGCCGGCAATCCACTGGGAGTGTCGGTATCCATTTTGGCCCTGTTCGGAATCACTGCGGGTACCCTCTATCAGAAGCGTTACTGCACTTCCATGGATATGAGAACCGGAGGTGTCATCCAGTTCGGTGCCTCAACGCTGGTAATGGCGTTCGCAGCTCCCATGTGCGAAACAATGCTGGTGCGCTGGACGGCTGATTTTTTGTTCGCAATGGCCTGGCTGGTGTTGGTACTTTCACTCGGCGCCATCAGCCTGTTGCATGTTCTCATCCGACGCGGCGAGGCAACTCGGGTAGCAAGCCTTTTTTATCTGGTACCGCCGGTCACCTCCCTGCTGGCCTACCTGGTCTTTGAAGAACGGCTGGGCATATCAGCCTTGGCAGGCATGTTCGTTACCGTCACAGGAGTAGCGCTCGCTGTCAGGAAATAATTCCGGTCATTCCCTCATCGTATTTACATAGGACCTTACATCTTCGGCCGATCTTCGAGGCCATACTCCTTGATGCGCCGATCCAGCGTCGGGCGGGAAATTCCGAGAATCTCGGCTGCCCGCTTCTTCTCGTAGGCGGTGTAAATCAGGATATTTTCGATATGTTCCCGCTCGACCTCGTGGAGCGGCTTGATTACCAGGGCAAACCTTTCACCTTCACCGTCCCCCCCTCCCCCCCTCTTGCCATCGAGATGCAGAGATTCCGGCAGCAGAACCGAACCATGGGAAAGAAGAACTGCACGCCTCAACGTATTCTCCAACTCCCTAACGTTGCCGGGCCATGAATAATCGAGTATCTGGTTCATGGTCTTCTGGGGGATGATATCTACTCTCTTACCTGTTTCATGATGCATCTTTTCCAGCAGGAATTTCACCAGGATCAGTATGTCGTCCTTGCGTTCGCGCAGGGGAGGCATATCAATCGAAACTACTTTCAGACGATAGTAAAGGTCATTTCGAAACGCGCCGCTGGCCGCCAGCGCCGAAAGGTTCCTGTTGGTGGCCGCAACGATGCGAACATCCGACTTGATGGTTTCAATGCCGCCGACACGCTCAAATTCCCGTTCCTGCAGAAATCGCAGCAGTTTGACCTGAATTTCGAGACTCGTCTCGGAGATTTCATCGAGAAACAGTGTCCCTCCCTCGGCCAATTCGAATTTACCCGGCTTGGTACGGTACGCCCCCGTGAAGGCACCCTTTTCATGGCCGAATAGTTCGCTCTCAAGCAGGCCGGGTGCAAGCGAGGAACAGGCCACGGCGATGAAGGGACGGTTACGGAATTGACTATTGAAGTGCAGCGCCCTGGCAACCATCTCCTTGCCGGTGCCGCTCTCGCCCTGTATCAGCACGGTGGCGCGGGAATCTGCCACCGCGCCGATGGTTTTGTAGATATCCTTCATGGAGCGGGAGCGTCCGACCATGATATTCTGTTCAAAATGGGCTTCATTGGCATCACTGAAAATGACCCCTTCCCGGGCGAGCAGGCTCATCTCAAAGACTTTCTTAATGACCTCGTCAAGGTGATCGAGATCAACCGGCTTGCCAAGGTGGTCGACGGCGCCGAGCCGGATGGCTTCAATGGCCGTGGCCATATCATCATAGGCTGTGATCATGATGACAGGAAGAGCCGGCCGCCTTTCCTTGATCGTCCGCAGGACCTCGAAGCCGTCACATCCGGGCAGGCGGAGGTCGAGCAGCATCAGGTCGACCTCCTGATGTTCGGCCTTGGCAATTGCATCATGGCCGTCGGCGGCTGTTCGAACAACATACCCCTCTTCGCATAAGTGCAGTTCAAGTGTTCGACGAATGGCATTATCGTCATCGGCTATCAGGATCGTTTTCATGATGATATCTCCCCGGTTTCAACAGGTCCCTGAAGTGGCAGGGACACGATGAAAGTGGCCCCCTGGTTCGGCTCGCTCTCGACAGTGACGGAACCTCCATGACGCAGTACAATGGTCTGCAGCATAGACAGTCCCAATCCGCCGCCCGCAACCTTGGTAGTGAAAAACGGGTCGAAGAGTTGTCCAAGCTTCTCATGTGGAATACCATGGCCGGTGTCACTGATCGTGATCACGGCCATTCCGTCCCGGCTGGACGCGGCAATAACGAGCCGCCTTTCTCCCGGGATATCCTGCATTGCTTCGGTAGCATTAAGAACTAGATTCAACAGAACCTGATGGATCTGTTCAGGATCACAAACAAGATTCAGTGGTGATGCAATCTGGATTTCGGTCTGAATTCGTTGTGCTTCGAGCCGTTCGTTCAGCAACCGGATCAGGCGTTGAGTTATCTCCCCCAACTCAGCCTGCTGAAGGCGCAGGGGGCGAGAGCGCGCGAAATCCAGAACATCTTTGAGAAGACGATTAAGGCGTCGGATTTCTCCTTCAGCAATGGCGAAATTCTCACGAAGCGTGCCGTCGAGGGTGCTTTTTTTCCGGATCATCTGCATATTCATCTGGATTGCTGAAAGAGGATTACGTATCTCATGCACCAACCCAAGGGCCAGATGCCCCACGGCGGCAACCTTCTTGGCCACCAGCAGTTCGTCAAAAGTCGATTCAAGCCGTGCACGGGCTTCGCCCAGGTCTCTGGTATGGCGGTCGACCTGAACAGAAAGTATCCTGTTCCAATTCAACATAAGTCCAAGCAATAAAAAGGCAACTGCGAAGATTGTCACCAATAGTGTTGTGGTGAACGCCTCCTGCTGTTGCAAAAAATCTGACAGAAGCGCCTCTACCTCCCGCTCGGGAGTTGCAACCCCCAGCGTCCAGAGCTGTTTCTCCAAGCGCACCGGATAATGGCTGACCAACTTGCGCACCCGCCGATTTGCATCAAGCGGATCCTCATACTCATACCAACCGCTGCCGGGTTTTCCGTTTTCCGCCGATAGGAGCAGGTTATACAAGCGAGTCCACTTGGGAAGCAGTGTCTCTTCGAGCCTTCGCCCGGCAATCTTGCCATTGGGAGAAACCAGTACCGTTCTATTGCTGGAATCCACCAGCCAGGCATGGCCCTGTTTACCGATATGGATGGAGAGTAAGTGCTTGCGAACAAGTTCGTCAAAATTCAATGTACATATGACCACCCCACGAAACTCTCTACTTGGGCCATAGATTCCTTCTGCAAGAATCAAGGCCATGTCCCCGCGGCGCACACCGCCTTCCAGACGCGTGAAGGGGGAAATATACATTTGACCCGGCTGTCCCTTTTCACGGGCCCACTTGAAATATTCACGCCAAGCATAACTGCGTCCCAGTGTGTACGGGTCGGTAGGTTCCATGACTACAGCGACCCCTTTGCTGTCAAAAACCACAAGGTCATTGACGGGACTGTTACCGAGTGAACCGAAAATTTTTATCAGACTTCCCCTGACTTCCTCGGAGCGTTCATGGTTAACCTCCTTACCGTCAAACAGGCTGACGATCAGGTCCAGGTTATGATGAAATGTACTGAATCTCTCTTCAATGGTATGGGCAGCCAGCTCTGCCATCAAGGATTGTTGCCGGTTATATTGTTCGTAGAAGCGCTGTCTCGCTTCAGCGCGAACTTTGTCACTGGCGCGTTGAATGTATATGAACACGCAGATAGTAATTGCTACTATAAGCGCCAGAGCCATCAGGAGTCTGTATTTGCGCAGTAATGCCGCCATTGAAAAGTCCTCTTGCGCGGGAGATGCTGAAATGATCACTTCGATCCAGCATTCAAGTATTGCGATGCAACTTAGATAGGCGGGAATTGAAGTTTAAACTTGTGAGAGTCGGGCATTGCGTTAATTTTTTATGCTTATGCGATTCACCTCGCAACATCTCTTTTCATGCTTATATATGGCCGTTTCCAGACAGTTCATAATTGAAGCAATTTGGCTGCATTACCGCCCAAGATACTATCAACGCCATCCGCCGGCAAGGGGAGATTGGAAATGGCGTCCATATTGCGCCTGATTAACGGCATTCCCGGCCAGTCACTTCCAAATATGATCTTATCAGTATTGCTGGCCAGCTCAGGAAAATACGTAAGCAGTTTTGCGGGGGGGAGCCCTGAAATTTCCATGTAGACATTGGCGTGCATTTTTGAAAGAAAAAAGGCACGGTCATACCAGAATCCTCTTCCGGAATGGGCCATGATCAGATTCAAATCAGGGAAATCGACAGCAACGTCATCAAGATGAAGCGGATCTCCATATTTCAGGCGCGCTCCCTTGAATACGGAAGATCCGGTATGAATCAGGATGGGAATATGCAGCTCCTGGGCTGCCTGGTAAAGCGGATACATCCTCGCTTCATTAAGATAATAATGCTGGTAGGTGGGATAAAGCTTCACCCCCCGGAAACCTTGCACCTCAACCTTGCGGCGGAGCTCATCTCCAAGGTCGGTGTGCAAATAGGGATTTATATCGCAAAAGGGGATCAACCTCTTTCTCCCCTTGCAGAAATCCTCTACCTGCTCGTTGGTGCAAACGCCGGTGGTAATGGGGCTCAATTCTGCCAGAATGCAGGCATAATCAACCCCTTCGGCAGACAGCAGTTCCTCAAACTCACCAGGGTCACTGTATCGATTGAAATAATCCTCGAACCCCACCGGATGTGAACGTTTGATCCATTCCAGTGCCCAGGGTTTGTAGCTGGAATAAACTCCCAGATGAATATGAAAATCGATGCGCAACTTTTTGGGACGATGCCCTGCTTTTTCGCACTCCATGCTACTTCCCCCCTAAAATATTAAGGCTGCGCAAAAGTAGCATCACCCAAACTGCAAATCACGCATTATTATAACAGGGCTAAATTCGAGGTTCTTGAAAAAGTCCGTTCACCCTGATGTATCGAAGGGTGAACGGACTTTAGAACTGCACAACCAGCTGTATTTCCGTCTGTGCCGAGATATCGAAACATGGACGAAAATACTTTGGCAAGAGGCTTATTTTATTGCTCATTTGGATATTAAAAACAGCCTGGCAAATAGAATTATTTCTGAAGCCTTGCCGTTAAAGCAGGCGCAAACTGCAACACATCAGCGACCACCAGAACATCTGCAACTTCGCCGATGGGGGCTTCCTTGTCTTTATTGATGGCAACAATAAAATCCGATTTTTTCATACCTGCCAGGTGCTGAATGGCACCGCTGACCCCGCAGGCCATGTACAGTTTGGGAGATACAGTCTGGCCGGTGGTACCGACTTGATGGCTGTGCTCCACCCAACCGGCATCGACCACCGGACGGCTTGCCCCCAGTTCGCCACCCAAAGCTTTGGCCAGAGCAGCAATAATCGGAACATTATCCTTCTTGCCAATACCGCGGCCGGCTGTAACGATGATTTCTGCACGAGACAGGTCGATATCCTTGGCCTCGGCCGGTTCATAACCGACGAATGTCAGGGCGGCGCTGCCTTCCGCTGTCAGTCGCTGAATCTGAGGAGTGCCGCCCGGCTGTTGTGCCGTAAAGGCACCGGCCTGGATCGTCAGTACGGTCTTTGCTGTTGTTGGTTTGACGGTACGACGCATCTTGGCGTTACAGCAGCCGACTTCGAAGCCGCCGTCCGCAAGGGCGATCACCTCTGATATTTGCGCTGCCTTGATGGATGCTGCAACCCGGGGGGCCAGGTCCCAACCGTATGATGAATGGAGAAAGACAATGTAGTCCGGATTCTCTTTTTGGACCGCCTCCAGAATCAGCTTCTTGTGCAGGTCAGGGTTATACTCACCACAGACGGTCGCATCAGCCAGATAGAGCGTGCCGCCATAGGCCGGTAGCTGTGATTCGCTCCCCACCAGCAGCATTGCGGTATCGGCGCCCAGCTGTCCCGCAAAGCCAAGCAGTTCGTAGGTGGAGTCGAGTAATTGTCCTTCCCGGTATTCGCCTATTAACAGAGTTTTCATAGTTGTCTCCTATCTCAGAACCGCGGTTTTGTCTTTGAGTATCGCCATGACCTTCTCGACCAGATCCCCCACATCACCTTCCAGAACGATGCCGCCTCCTTTTTTGGCCGGAGAATGGAAACTGGCCGTGGTTGCCAGAGATTCTTCCTTCAGCAGGTCGGATACCGCAATGGCGACGATCTCTTTCTTCTTGGCCTTCATGATGTTGGGCAGCGTCGGGTAGCGCGGTATATTAAGACCGAGCTGACAGGTGACAAGAGCCGGAGTTTTCAACTTGACAACCCCTTTGATTCCACCTTCCAGCTCACGCTTGGCGGTAACGGTTCCGTTATCGTAGTCGAAGCCAACGATGGTGGTGGTACAGGCAAAACCGAGTTGCTCGGCCACCGTGACACCGACCTGGGCCGAGCCGCGATCCTGGGACTGCATTCCGGTAAAGATTATGTCGAAGCCCTTGTCTTTGGCATAGGCCGATATGATCGAGGCGATCTGCCAGGGGTCTTTAGCGGAAGCGGCCGGATCCTGGACATGTACGGCGTTGTCGCATCCCATGGCAAGCGCTTTTTTGACAGCCTCGACAACGCGGTCAGGGCCGATCGTAAGAACGGTCAGCTCAGTGCCCTCCCCCAGCTTTTCCCGCAACTGAACAGCCTGCTCCACCGCATATTCGTCATACTCATTCATGCGGAAAGCCAGGTCGGTTTCGCTGTACCAGACTCCGGCAGCATCGGCTTTGAAGCGGGACTCAAGATCCGGAACTTGTTTAATACAAACCAGTAATTTCATAAACCCCTCCATTTTTTTCCTTCCCGGTTTCACTGATATCGATGATACATGACCAAAAAACTTGTATCATAACCAAGTGAACCTGCCGGAAGTTTCTGTGACATATCTATTAATTCTTAACCGTTATCACCGGATCTGCAGCATAATTTAGCATAATGGTACCGTAATACCCATTAAGAGTCAAATAAAAATTTTGTTGGGATGCAAATTACTTAACCTCAATTATTACAGTAAAGAATCTGAACGGGGGGAAGCCCGGAATCATTTGAACATCAAAATATCTTTGAAGCAATGAAGTACGTTCTACGTACCGGGGGTCTGTTCGACCAATCCCCTGATCGCCGGGAGAATGAGGCCTGAATCAAGCACTACCGCGGCTGGAATAAACAAATCAAGTTCACTGACCTCGACACCTATCAGGCTGCGCATCAGCTCGTGAAACAATAAAAGTTCCTGAGCGAACAGCCCCAGAAAGTCGAAGCGCAGGGCCCGCAGTTTACGAGGATTTTTATTTATAAAATTCATCGTACACCACTCGTCGAACAATTCCTCCCCGGACACATCAATCAAAGGAATACCATTCAGACGACAGGTCATGGGGCGATACTCATACACCAGACATTGACCGGCTTCGGACAGCAACAGGCATGGGGTTTCGTCCTCCTCGGGCATAAGAGCGTCCCATTCCGCTTCCGGAATTGCGTTCAGCAGCCATGGTTCAACGAATGCCGGGAAATCGTGCGACAATGACTTCAGGCGTTCGTTTGCAGCTGCGATTATTCTTTCCCACTGAGAAACGGGAAGCTGGTCAACACCACGTTTGAGATAGAAGGCATCCAGCAGGGTGATATCAAAAAGTCCGCGACAACAGGAGCTGCATCCGCTGTGACACCTGATTTGATCGGGATAGCGGGCACTGCAGGCATGAAACCAAGCATCCACCTCTCGCAAAAGGGAACCATAACGGTCTAGCAGGTCTGTCATGGGATGGGATGGCGCTCTTGAGCCGTCTTGGCAACCCGGTCACTGCGCGAAAGCAGTCCGAACCGGTAGCCCTTCTCTTTCAGGCTCGGGACAAGATTGCGGATCGCGGCAAGTGTCGATTCATGACCGGGACCGTCATGGAACAATAAAATGATGTGCCGTTTTCCGCTTTTATTCAGCTGGCTGATCACAGATTGCTCAATAAACGAATGATCTTTAGCTCCGCGCTTGGTGGAATCATAACTGTTAATATCCCAGTCAAATATCTGCCCCCCCTCAGCCGCAACCTTCGAGACCATTGTTTTTGTAGATGCACCATACGGAATCCTTACCATGCGGCCATCCCCGCCAAGCTTCTCGACAATCGCCGCGGTCCTGCCGACTTCGGATACGTCTTGATTAAAAGATTCATTGAGCTTCCGAAGATCATGAGAAAGGGTGTGATTGCCGACCCTGTGCCCCATTGCAACGGTTGCCCTGACTGCGTTCTCATGCCCTTTGACACTATTTCCCAACACAAAAAATGTAGCCGCGATACCCTGGGATTTCAAATAACCGGCAATCGGCAGCGTCAGCCGGGAAGGGCCGTCATCAAATGTCAGATAAATGGTGGTACTCCCCGGATCATGGCTCGCTACAAGGCCGGCACTATTCCCTTTTCCTGTTGGCTTTGATGCGGTACGTTTTGAAGTCCGGTTTGTTTCATGATACGGGGGTGTATTTCTATCGGCAGCAGCGGATTTTGATATAGAGGCATCCGAAACGGCCTTGGAAGCTTGATTTATCGGGGAATCGCCACCGCCCGGCGCCCCGGAGACCGGCGCCTTGCCCCCGGTCTCCTCCGCCAGACGAAGCGTCTCACTGATACTGACCGGTTCACGGTCAATGACAATTTCTTCCGGCATGTTGCCGTTTCCGGATTCTACAAGTAGCGATGTTCCCTGGCGGACTTTGCTCAGAATCAGATTACGGTAAAGAAGCTGACTTTTCTGGCAAGAGAGTTGATAAAGACGGTCCGCGTCATCGATCATCTGTTTGCTGAAATACCGGTCGGCAAGCTTCAAAGTCTGTCGAATATTGTCGGTTTCCTCCGGAGCAAAGGTCTGACTGCCGGCCGTGACAGCAGAATTGAAACGGTTTAAAGCGTCATCCCGCCAACGTGGCGTCGACGCGGCACATCCCGACAGAATCAAAAGAATAAACAGAGCTAAACCGGTTTTTTGCACATAGACTGAAAAAACGGTCACATGTAAACCATAACCGTTATCGAAATGGCTCCGTCAACGGTTTTGAAAGGTATGGTCACCCCTTTGCACTGCACATTTATGCTGGAAACTTCACTGTTGTCCGAAGTTTCCGCTATGGTCCGCAACCGGCCTGAAACCACCAGCGGCAGGCCCAAGGCAACACTTCCATACTGTTCGTGGTATTTGGTTTTAAAGACCCCGGCAATGTTGTTAGCCAGCTCTCCCACGGCATCCCGAATACATTCATCATCGGCTTCGTCAACCATCAGCAGTTCCTTGGCGACACACTGGGCGCTTGATCGGTCGGTTGCAATGATGATGTAGCCTACCCGGTCACCGGCGATACCGACAATTCCGGTTACATCCGAATCAACCGGCTCGACCTTCTTTTCGACCTTGCCGGCCAGCAGATCGATATTCATGTAGCTCTTGAACGTGTCCTGAGTAGCCGACATGATAGTAAACATTATTTCTTCGAATGAAATTGCCGCCAAATTGATACCCTCCTGAAGATATTTTATTTCAATGACAATACATACTCCACAAGACTTTCAACCTGTTCCTTGTTGATCTGACTGCTGAAAGACGGCATACCGCCGGGACGCCCCTCGGATATGCTCTTGGCAATATCGAGACGATCCTTGCCATATTTGTATTTTGACACTGTCAGATCAGGGCCGACACCGCCTTTTGCGGCTTCACCATGGCAGGATACGCAAAGATTGCCATACAACTGCTTTCCGGCAGCGATATATGTTTCGACTTTGTGGCCGCTACCTGCTGCGCCAGCACCGGCGGTTTCAGCAACCTTGTGTGCCGCCTGTTTCCTGTCATCACGAGCCTTCCTGGCCGCATCCGCTTCAGCCTGTGAACTCCAGCCGCTGAACAGATAATATCCCATGTAGAGTACCCCCCAAACCGCCAGCAAAGCGAACATTATTCTAAAAACAGTGGGGGACTTAATTTCATCGCGATATTTGATTCCATCATAGTCATGTTGATCTGACATATCGTCCGCTCCTTTAATAATCAGTCGTCCTGAAGCATTCTGTACTTGGGCTCTTCAAGCTTCTGCTTCCGTTTCTTCCTGAAGGTTGCTACCGCGATAGCTGTCAGGATTGCCAGCATCAGCGCCGTCAGTGTCAAAAATGCCATCCGCGCATCAATCATCCTGTTTGCCAAGTTTGATCAGGGTTACCAGCTTCCAGATCTTCTGTTCATCAAGCGACCCGCTGAAAGATGGCATGCCGTTGGCTTCAATTCCATTGGCTATGATTCCGAACAATTCTGCATCAGACCTGGCAGACCCCTTCAGCGCCGGACCAAGAGTCCCCTCGCGCTTGTCGCCATGGCAGGAAGCACAATCCTTGGCATAGATCGACAATGCCTCGGCCTTGATCGTTTTCAAATCGCTGAACGGATTGTTCCGGGCGGCCGGCGACTGCTGGGCTGCTGCAGCCTTCTTGACCGGAATATCCGTTCCCAGCTTGCGCATATAGGCTACAATGGCATCCATTTCGCTCTTCCCCTTCAGTTCATCCAGATCGGCCTGGGTATAAGGAAATTTCAGCAGTTTCATCTTGCGCTCGGAATAAGTTGTATCAAGCGGCGCGTTCAAGAAAGCATAGGCCGGCATATTAGAGGCCGGAACAACCGACTGGGGGTTTTCCATGTGCTTGCGGTGCCACATACCTTTCGGGTCGGGGTATTTCAACCCGATACGCGCCAGGTCCGGGCCGGTGCGTCGCGATCCCCAGAGGAACGGACGGTCGTAGACGAATTCTCCCGACTTCGAGTAACCTCCGCCATAACCGTAACGTTCAACATCGGCAGCCAGCGTGCGCACTGTCTGCGAATGACAGTTGTTGCACCCTTCCCGCATGTAGATGTCGCGTCCCTCCTGCTGCAGCGGAGTATAGGGTTTTACCTCGGCAATCCGGTCGCCGGGGCCGTTGATCCACTTGAACGGGGCAATCATCGTAATGGTCGTACCGATCATGATCACAACAAAGGCAAGGATAATAAAAATAACGGGGTTTTTTTCCAGCATGGCAGCGTCCTCGTTCTTTATGGATTTTTTATGCCTTCGCAGCTTGTGAAACTGCACCTTTTTGGAATGTCTTGTAAAGATTGTAGATAAATACTATCAGGCCGGCCAGATAGATGAAGCCGCTCACCGCCCGCATTTTGTAATAGGGGAAGATCGCGACCATGGTTTCCATAAAGCTGTAATGCAGCGATCCATCCGGGTTTGTTGCCAACAGCATACTCCCCTGCTGGACTCCGGCGGTCCACATTGTGATCGAATAGATCAGCTGTCCGACCAGAACCAGCCAGAAATGGATATCGGCCAGCCTGACACTATATATTTCAGTGTCGTTCATCTTGGAGGCGGCATAATAGATGGCGGCGAACAACACCATCGAAACCCAGCCCAATGCTCCCATGTGGACGTGGCCGGGAACCCAGTCGGTATAATGAATAAAGGCTGAAAAAGTGCGGACAGCCTGCATAGGCCCCTGCAGAGTCTGCAGACCATAGAAGGTGATGCCGCAGATCAGGAATTTGACCAGATAATTGGTCTTGAGCTGTTCCCATTGACCGTTCATTGTCAGATAGCCATTCATGACCGCTCCCCAGGAAGGGGCAATCAGCATGATCGAGAAGGCCATGGCCAGTGTCTGAATCCAGTCCGGCACCGGCGTCCAGAGCAGGTGGTGCGCGCCTGTCCAGAGGTACATGAAGATCAGGCTCCAGAAAGCGATAATCCCCATGCGGTGGCTGAAGATCGGATTGCCGGTCACCTTAGGGAGGAAATAATAGAATATGGCCAGCGGAGGTGCCGTCAACACCATGGCCACGGCGTTGTGCCCGTACCACCACTGCACGTTGGCGTCATTGGTGCCCGAAAAGGCTGAATAAGATTTAAACAGATGCAGCGGCATGCCCAGATTGTTGACGACATACAGTACCGTTACTCCGACCAGGGCCGCCATGACGTACCAGAGCGAGATGTACATCTGCTCTTCCTTGCGCTTGAGAATCGTCATGAAGACATTTATCGAGAACAGAACCCAGATAATGGCAACCACTATTGCCAGGGGCCATTCCAGCTCGGCATATTCCTTGGTGCGGTTGATTCCCATTGCCAGAGTCACCGCGGCAGATGCGATACCTATATTGAACAGCCAAAGCGTTACTCTTGCAAGGCCGGGACTCCAAAGCGGCGTTTTGGTCAGGCGCTGGGTAATGTAGAAAAACAGGCCGATAAAACTGCCGATACCCCACCCGAAAATACCCGCGTTTGTGTGAATCGGCCTCAGGCGCCCGTAGGTCAGGTACGGAGCAACATTCAACTGCGGCCAGGCCAACTGCAGAGATATCAGGATGCCGACCAGAACAGCCACGGTCCCCCAGATAATGCTCCATGTGATAAAACCTTTTACCGATTCATCAAAATACCGCGTTGGTGCATTCATGCTTCGCTCCTTTTCAATAAGTTGGAAAACCGAAACACATTCAGCAGTTTTCTGGCTTGCGGGAAATCATTTCCAATGAAATCAAATTGACACGACTATCGTTTGCAAAATTATTCCGAACGATAGTCTGAAAGCTGTCGCAGTATCTGTCTTGTTCAGTCGAAGAAATTGTTGGTTGGGGGGTGATGCCGTCATGCTGGGAGTCTAAAGGCAGGTTAACACTATTGTTTTGAAAAATAGCCGGCAGAGCAAAACGGCATATGACGGGCTCTATCTCAAGCCCGTCAACTCTGGATTCCATCTGCTGACGCATTGCAATACGGCCGTTAAGCCCGTCTTCAAGCATAAAGGTTTTGGCCTCGGCAACAGCTGCAATTGAAAGCACCACAGCTGCGACCAGAGCGATGAGCCGCTGCATGGATATTCCTCCCGGCCAAGGTCCGAAGATTTAATGGCTGACGGCAAACCATGGTAACAGCTTATCGCAATAGGATTGATTTGCAATAATTATTAGTTTATTCCCATTCAATAGTTGCCGGAGGCTTACTGGATATGTCGTACACCACACGGTTGACGCCCTTGACCTCATTAATGATACGTCCACTGATGCGCGCCAGATCCTCGTACGGCATCGGATACCAACCGGCGGTCATAAAGTCCTTGGTTTCAACCGCCCTTAACGCGACCACGTACTCATAGGTACGTCCATCCCCCATGACCCCGACACTTTTAACCGGCAAAAACACCGCAAAGGCCTGGCTGATTTTGTCATAATGTCCGGAGGAATATAATTCTTCAATGTAGATTGCATCGGCACGACGCAGGATATCGGCATACTCCTTTTTGACCTCGCCCAGGATGCGAACCCCCAGACCCGGCCCCGGAAAAGGATGTCTCCAGACCATCTGCCGGGGCAAACCAAGCTCTTCGCCGATGGCTCGCACCTCGTCCTTGAACAGCTCGCGAAGCGGCTCCAGCAGTTTGAGCTTCATATAATCCGGTAAACCGCCCACATTGTGGTGACTCTTGATATTGTGGGCTTTACCGGTCTTGGCGCCGGCCGACTCTATTACGTCGGGGTAGATGGTCCCCTGGGCCAGCCAGTTTGCATCCTCGATTTTGTTGGATTCTTCATCGAAGATATCTACGAAAAGTCCGCCAATGATCTTGCGCTTCTTCTCCGGATCGCTTTCGCCGGCCAGTGCCGATAGAAAACGTTCCTCCGCATCGACCCGTATGACCTTCACTCCCAGGTTTTCAGCGAAAGTAGCCATAACCTGGTCCCCTTCACCCAGGCGAAGCAATCCGTTATCAACAAAAACGCAGGTCAACTGGTCACCGATCGCACGATGTATCAGAGCAGCGGCCACCGAAGAATCAACCCCACCGGAAAGTCCGAGAATAACTCGGTCGCTGCCAACCTGTCGGCGAATACGCTCCACCGCGTCATCGATGATCCGGCCGGGGGTCCATTGGCCGCTGCAGCCGCAGATTGTGCGAACAAACGTATCTATCAGCTGTTCGCCGCGGGGGGTGTGGTTGACTTCAGGATGAAACTGCACGCCATAGAGATTGCGGCTGACATCCTGAATAGCGCAGACCGGTGCATTGGCCGTTGCCGCTATAACCTCGAAACCGGCCGGAACCTGGGAGACATGGTCGCCATGGCTCATCCATACCGGGCTCTTGCCCTCAAGAAAGAAGTTGTCAAAAAGCGGTCCCGGCTTTCCTGCCGCCAGAAGATCGGCATGGCCGAACTCCCGTTTGCCGGCCGGGATAACCTGACCGCCGAAATGACGGCTCATCAGTTGCATACCGTAGCAGATCCCCAGAACCGGCACTCCCAGCTCAAACAATTCCTCTGCCACCGACGGCGCTCCATCCTCATAAACCGACATGGGGCCGCCCGACAGGATGATCCCGGAAGGTGCAAACTTGCGAATTTCCGACAACTCCATGTCAAAGGGATGCAGTTCGCAATAAACATGCGCTTCACGCACCCGGCGAGCGATCAGCTGGGTATACTGGGAACCGAAATCCAGGATCAGGACCTTCTGGCTATGGATATCACTTGCCATTATTGATTACCAACCCTGTAGTTGGGAGCTTCTTTTGTTATCGTAACGTCATGGACGTGAGACTCTTTGAGTCCGGCTCCGGTGATGCGAATAAAGCGGCCTTTTTCCTGCAATTCTTCGATTGTGGCGCAGCCGGTATAGCCCATTCCCGAACGCAGCCCCCCCATCAACTGGTGGATATTGGCCGAAAGCGGTCCGCGCAGCGGAACCATTCCCTCGATTCCTTCCGGGACCAGCTTGACATCCTCACCGACATCGGACTGGAAGTAGCGGTCCTTGCTGCCGTCCTTCATTGCGCCGATCGACCCCATGCCGCGGTAACTCTTGTAGGTACGCCCCTGATAAAGGACCGTATCACCGGGCGACTCTTCAGTACCGGCAAATAAGGAACCGATCATGATGCTGTCAGCACCGGCGGCAACCGCCTTGGGAAGATCTCCCGAGTACTTGATGCCTCCATCGGCAATCACCGGCACACCGTACTTATGGGCCACGCGGGAGCATTCGCTAATGGCCGTAATCTGTGGGACGCCGACACCCGCCACAACGCGGGTTGTACAGATCGAGCCCGGCCCGATCCCGACCTTGATGCCGTCGGCACCTGCCTTGATCAATGCCTCTGCCGCATCTGCCGTGGCAATATTGCCGGCGATGATCTCGCAACCGGGGAAAGTGGACTTGGCTCTGTGAACCGCATCGATCACCCCCTGGGAATGACCGTGGGCGGTATCAATAATGATAACATCAACCCCTGCCTTGAGCAGCGCTTCCATGCGGGCTTCCATATCGGCTGTCGGGCCGACTGCGGCTCCGGCCCGCAGACGCCCCAGGCTGTCCTTGCAGGCAAAGGGGTACTTTTTCACCTTCTCGATATCCTTGATAGTGATCAAGCCTTTCAAATAGCGGTCATTGTCCACTACCAGCAATTTTTCAACCCGGGTATGCTTGAGAATTTCCTTGGCCTGTTCCAGTGTCGTGCCTACCGGCACGGTCACCAGGTTGCGCTTGGTCATTCTGGCCGAGATCGGCAGATCGAAATCGGTCTCAAAACGGAGGTCGCGGTTGGTCAGGATACCGACCAGCTTGCCGTCCGGCTTAGTGATCGGCACACCGGAAATGCGATAGCGCGACATCATGTCCAGCGCCTCGCTGATCTTCTGGTTGGGGCGCATCGTAATCGGGTCGACGATCATGCCGGATTCGCTTTTCTTGACCTTATCCACCTCGTAGGCCTGAGCCTCAATCGAAAAATTTTTGTGGATGATGCCGAGCCCCCCCTCACGTGCCATGCAGATTGCCGTGCGTGCTTCGGTAACCGTATCCATGGCGGCACTGACCAGTGGTATATTCAATGGAATGTTACGTGAGATGCGGGTGGCGAGGTTGGCGTCACGCGGCAGAATCAGGGAATGGGCAGGGACCAGCAGAACATCGTCAAAGGTAAGACCTTCGACCATTTTGTCGTAGGGCATATCAGAGCTCCTCGAGGATGAAAATTTTAACGAAGTTAGTACAGTGTACCGGTCAAGTCAAGGCAAAAGGGGCAACAGAGGGTATACAATTCAGCACAGTTGTTCTTTGCCACAACTTAACCGTTCATGATGTCGACAAACGCTTCAAAGAAGCCGGGATGGTACAACCTTTTCTCGCCCTGCATGATCTTGACCGCTTCAGCCGGAGTGGAGGCCGGCCTGTAAGGACGGTCCATCGTTAATGCGCAATAGGTATCACAAATCGAACCGATCTGGGCGCTCCTGGGAATTTCATCCTCGTAAAGCTGCCGCGGATAGCCGGTGCCATTGTAACGTTCGTGGTGATCCAGCACCATCGAGAGCGAAACCGGGTTCGTCAAACCAATTTTGTGCAGCATGTTGTGTCCATTGCGCGGGTGGTGCCTGACGCGACGATACTCTTTATGGGACAGGGCATCCCGTTTTTCGTGAATCTCGTGGGAAACATCCAGCATGCCGATATCATGCAGCATCGCTCCTACCCCGACCGGCACTAGCTCTTTTGACATCATGCCAAGCAGTTTTCTGTGCATGTACACGGTAAGGATAGCAACCTGGGCACTGTGCTTGAAGAGATATACGTCGTAATGCGTGAATTTCGAAAGCAGTTCCAACAAGTCGCGTCGATCGTCTATCAGGAATTCGTGCTGTTCCAGAAAGTTCTGGCACTTAAGACAGGTTCCCGGATCGGTCGGATTTTTAAACACTTCGCCGATATTGTTCATCATGACATGGCTAAGAACGAGGTTTTTGGACGTTTGAGGCAGGTTGTCGTTGTTGCAGATGTTTTTCAGGTTACTCTCGACATAAAACAGGACTTCATCAGAGTTTGAACTTTCCGTATAAACGAATTCCACACCGTTTTGGCGCAGCCGCTCTAGCCCGTCTTCAGTCAAATCAGTTTCTTCATTTCGGTAAAGAGTATAGTTACTGCCCTGCTTCACATACAAGCTAACATTCGGAAAGCTCGCCGGATCAATCGAATCAAGTATGATAGTTGAAAAGTCACTTGCCATGAAAACTGCCTTTGCCTGAACTGGAATAAACTAACTGCAGACCACACCCGGCGGTCATGCTAATTTGAAAATAACTACAGCATCTTACCTTGGCACAAACTCTTCCTTGGAAGATATATTGTGTAAAGCTGCCACAATCAGTCTGGCGGCGCTTTCCAAATCCGCCAACGAGACCGTCTCCACCGGCGTATGCATATATCGCAGTGGTATTTTGACAAGCGCTGTCGCGACTCCGCCTCGCGATATCTGCATGACATTGGCGTCAGTGCCGGTGGCGCGGGGGGTGGCGGTGTGCTGCAGGGAAATCTTCTCTTTTTCGGCAGCCGACTGGAGCAGTTCGAACAGATGCGGGTTGATGTTGGCGCCGCGAGCCAGAATCGGCCCTTTGCCTAATGCAACCTCGCCGTTATGCTTTTTCTCGACGTCAGGCTGATCGGTGGCAAAGTCCACCTCGACACAGATTCCCACATCCGGGTTGATCGTGTAGCAACTGGTAGTGCCGCCCCGCAATCCGATCTCCTCCTGAACCGACGAGACTCCATACAGATCGACGGACAGTTTCTTGCCGGAGGCTGCCACCAACCGCAAGACCTCGGCCACAACAAAACAACCGGCCTTGTCGTCAAAACCGCGTGAGGCGACCCGATCACCCTGCAGACGGGTAAAGGTACTCTCGAAAGTAACGGCATCCCCGACCCGGACCAGTTTCTGGGCCGCTTTTTTGTCGTCTGCGCCGATGTCGATGTACTGCGACTCCAGCTTGACGACAGTTTCGCGGTCCTTGTTGTCCATCAGGTGAATCGGTTTTTTGCCGATCACACCGGGTAGCGCGCCGGCTGCGGTATGAACATTAACCCGCTTGCCCGGCGTCAAATGGGCATCCACACCACCGACCGCCGCAAAATACAGAAAGCCCTTGTCGTCGATATATTTAACCTGCAGTCCGATCTCGTCGGTATGGCCTACTATCATGACCCGCGGCAGGTTCTTTCCCTTGCCGCTGATGCGGCCGAATACATTGCCCATCACGTCGGTAGTCAGCTCATCGCAGAATGGAGACACATACTCGCGAAAGACCCGCTGGGCCGGCTGTTCATAGCCGGAAGGGCTGGGGGCATCGAGCAGTTTTTCGAGAAATTTCAGGGATTCTTTGCGCATTGTTCACACCTCGTGAATGGAGTATTGAAGATCTCTTACCAGATTGTAGACGGTACAGTGATCCGGCTTTTTGATCATAACATCTTCTTTTGCAAGCGACAAATCCGGAACAACCCGTGCCTGCACGCCCCGTTCGGCCAATCGCTCCAGATTGGAGCGATTATGACCGATAACGTCCGATAGGCGGGAGGGGTGGCAATATACGGAGACTGACTCGCCTTCGGAAACAAAACTGTTGATCAGATCTCCATAAAGCCTTGAGCTGACAATCTGTCCCAACGAGGGGTGCCAACAGCCTGCCAGCACAGTCTCCGCATTAAGTCCGTCATCCGCCTGCAGCCCGATTCGAACCACCGGCAGGCCGGCCCGCAGTGCACGATGCAGAAGCAGCCTGCATAAGGCCACCCCCTGCTCCAGGTTCAGGGGAGTATAATCCCTGGCAGAATACAACCGCGCAAGTCCGGTTCCGCGCAGAACAATAGCAGGATAGATCCTGATAAAGTCGGCCCCGGTTGAAATGATCCGCTCCAACGACGCCAGCGACGAGTGCGTCGAATCACCCGGCAGCCCGGGCATCAGCTGAGCCCCGACGAATAATCCATGCCGTTTGATACAGTGAATGGCAGCTTCGGATTGAGCTGCGGTATGTCCACGCCCGGATGCTGTCAGCACGGCATCATCCATGGACTGGACGCCAAGCTCTATCGTGCGCACACCGTATTTTTTCAGCCGGACAACCTGGTCATCTTCGATATAATCAGGTCTGGTTGACAGACGGACCGAAGCAACCTCGCCGGTTTTTAACAGCGGCTGCAAGGGCCTCAGCAATTCATCCTGAATTTCCAAAGACAAGGCGGTAAAGCTGCCGCCGAAAAAGGCCACCTCAACCGGCCGGCTGCCGGCACTGGCCCGCCATGATCTGATTTTGGAGAGAATTTCATCGGTACCCGGCAAGCTGCCGGCTGCTCCGGATATGGTTCGCTGGTCACAAAAAAGGCAGGTATGCGGACAACCCTGATGGCTTATAAAGAAAGGGACCGTAACCGGAATCACACGATCTGTCCATCGGCAATTTTGATGTTGTCCAGCGCTTGAGCTGCAGCAGCCTGCTGGGCAATTTTTTTAGATTTGCCCCATCCTTCGCCAACACAGCGACCATCAAGAAAAATCTGGAAGTGAAACTGGCGATCATGGGGCGGACCGGATTCCTTCACCAGCCTGTATTCCGGCATCGAGGCTCCGCAGGCTGAAAACAGTTCCTGCAATTCACTTTTCGAATCACGCCCAAGTTTCAGTGCCTGCGGTTCCGCGGCCAGTTCGGCAAACAGCCGTTCAACCAGCTTGCGGGCGACATCCAGACCGCCATCCAGATAAACTGCTGCAAGCAGCGACTCCAGCACGTCTGCCAGAATTGAATCCTTGGCACTTCCGGCAGACTGTTCCTCACCCCGCCCGAGCAGAATGAAATTCCCCAGACCCAGCATGCGTGCCCGATCGGCCAGCACATCCTGACCAGCCAATCTGGATCGCAGACGGGACAAGGAGCCTTCATCCCAATCGGGATAATTGCGATAGAGCATCTCTGCCAAAAGCATTCCCAAGATGGAATCGCCCAGAAATTCAAGCCGCTGGTAATCGCCGCTTCCGGGTTCACCGGATTCGTGCAAAAATGAGGGGTGGGTCACTGCTTGGACCAACACCGTTCGATTACTAAAAAAATGACCCAAAAGCGGTTCAAGTTGTTGCAAGTTCATATTCACCTGACGCTTCTCCAATGCCAGACTATAGTCATGCTGCACGTTTTTGGCAACCGAAAGTCGTACCGTTGAATTTGGTTGATAAATCAGGGGCGCTTGCCTATAATCCATCAGTTAAATTTACCAATCAGTCATTTGCATGTATCGGGTGGTTAAAGTGGGTTATTTCATTACATTCGAAGGAGTGGAGGGGTGCGGAAAAACCACCCAGATCAGACTGTTGACAGAGCAGCTGAATGCACTAAACTTCGTGACCACTCTGACGCGTGAACCGGGCGGCTGCCCGATTGCCGACAAGATACGAACCATTCTGCTGGATGCTGAAAACCGGGCGATGTCGCCGATGACCGAACTGATGCTGTACGCCGCGGCAAGGGCCCAGCATGTCAACGACATCATAACTCCGTCCCTGAACATCGGCAACATAGTACTTTGCGATCGTTTCTGTGATGCAACAATCGCCTATCAAAGCTTCGGTCGCGGTATTGACAGAAAAACCATCGATACTCTCAATGCCCATGCCTGTCAGGGAGTGGCACCAGACCTTACGATCCTGATCGATTGTGATCCAGGCATCGGGCTGGAGCGGGCGCGTCACAGGATCGAGATGACCAGCGGCCCCCGGGAAGAGCGTTTTGAACTGGAGGCGCTTGCCTTTCACCAGCGCGTGCAGTCCGGCTACCGCAGCCTTGCAGACAGCGAACCGGAACGCTTTGTGATCATTGACGGCACCGGCACTGTTGAGGAAATCGCTTCAAAGATCTCTGCGGCGGTTCTGGCGCGAATTCCGGAGAATCTGCGTGCCCTTTGCTGATGTTCTGGGACATGGGAGAATTGTAGAGGTTTTGCAGCGTTCCCTGCGAACCGGTAAAGTAGCTCACTCCTACCTTTTTGAGGGGATCCCGGGCTGCGGCCGCAGAAAAAGCGCGTTGGCACTGATCCAGGCAATATTCTGCACAGCCGTTGCTGGTGACGCCTGCGGGGTTTGTCAGTCATGCCGCAAGGTGGCCGGCGGCAGCCATGCAGATATTCATTTCATTTCACCTTTGCCGGACAAGCGTGACATCAGTATCGAGCAATTGCGGGAGATGCAGCGCACCTTGTCCCTGCGCCCCTACGAGGCGCCTCGCAAGGTATGCATCATCGAACCGGCCGAGCGGATGAGTGTCAATGCGGCCAACTCATTGCTGAAAACGCTGGAAGAACCACCCGGAGACGCCCTGATCATCCTGCTGACTGAAAACGCTGGAATGCTGCTGCCGACTATCCGCTCACGCTGCCAGTTGATAAGATTTGCACCTTTATCGCCGGAACATGTCATGACGTTGCTTGAGCAGAACGGCATGGATACGGAAACCGCAGCTCTTCTGGCCCCCATGTCAGGAGGAAGCATGCAGCGTGCACAGGAACTGGACAACGAAGCGCTAGCGGCACGGCAGGAAGCCGTCGTTTCGCGTTTGAGCCAGATGGATATAAACAGGATTACGACCGTTTTTGATGCTTCGGAAGCGTTGTCCGGCAATCGTGAGGAGACCTTGGAGTTGCTGGATTTGCTGATTTCGTTCTATCGTGATGCGGTCCACCTGGCGGCTGGCAGTACGGAAATAGTGAACCGCTCCTCCAGAACGTCTATCGAATCCATCGCCAAGCGCGTACCGCTACCGCGCACCATGGAACTGCTGGAATCCATCTGCCAGACCCGCAGAGACGTCCAGCGAAATGCCAACCCCAAATTGGCTCTTGACCATTTATTCATGAACATTGCCGCGTAAACCTGATCCGACAACATATTTTTGGTTCCGGTTTGCCCGGCTTAGGAGGTTTTTTTGTCACGTATTGTAACAATCCAGTTTGCAAAAGCCGGCAAAATGTATGATTTTGATGCAGGGTCCATCGAACTGGCCCAGGGAGACCACGTTGTCGTAGAGACCGAGCGCGGATTGGGAATCGGCCAGGTTGTACGTCCTCCCAGGGAGATGGATAAAGCTGCGCCGGAGAGCATCACGCCCATAAAACGCAAAGCAACTGCAGATGACATGGCTACTCTTGAACTGATTTCCAAAAAAGAAAAAGAATCCTTCGACTTTTGCGTTAAACGGATCATTGAACGCAATATGCCGATGAAGCTTGTCAAGGTTGAATACCAGTTTGACAGCAGCAAGGCGGTCTTTTTCTTCACCGCTGACGGCCGTGTCGATTTCCGCGATCTGGTAAAAGACCTGGCGCACTCTTTCCACACACGCATTGAAATGCGTCAGATAGGGGTGCGTGATGAGTCAAAAATGGTTGGCGGGATTGGCATCTGCGGTCGCGAGTTGTGCTGCTGCTCCTGGTTACGGGACTTCCAACCGGTCTCGGTCAAAATGGCCAAAGAACAGAATCTGGCGCTCAACCCGAACAAGATTTCCGGTCAGTGCGGCCGCCTGCTCTGTTGCCTTGATTACGAATACGACACCTACTGCTGCCTGCGTAAAAACTATCCAAAATCAGGAAAACGGGTCAGTATTGCCAACGGCACCGGGGTCGTGGACAAGGTGAACATTCTGACCGGCAATATCACACTCAAGCTTGACGACAACAAAATCGTAGTTATCAAGCGTGAAGAGATCATTGGCGACGGCACGGTTGCCGCTTCCGCTCAGACCCCTGATACAGCAGCCCAGCGGATCGCTACGCCGCCGGCGCAACCCCGCAATACTCAAAAGGCTCGTGAGCGCCGCACGGATCAGCGACGCAAACCTGAAAAGAGTTCACTGCAGTCAGTGCTTCAAGTCGCCACCGATAAAGCTGCCGCTGTTTCAGCTTCTCCGGCAGCACCTAAAAAAACTGCTGCAGAACAGCAGCAGGACGCTGCCAAGACCGGTCAGCCGCGCAGCAAGAAGCACCGCTCACGCAAACACGGGAACCGCAAACCACAGGGCGGAACACCAGACGGCGGCACACCGTCACCATCCTCAGGAGCTTGACATGAAACCAACCTTCTACGTCACAACGCCCATTTACTATGTCAACGATGTGCCTCACATCGGCCATGCCTACACCACAGTCGCCGCCGACGTCCTGGCCCGCTACAAACGGCTGATGGGATACGACGTCTACTTTTTGACCGGCAGTGACGAACATGGTCAAAAAGTGGAAAAAGCAGCCATTACCGCCGGAGAAACGCCACTTGAGCTTGCGGATCGAGTAGTAAAGCGCTACCAGGCGCTTTGGGAACGACTGGGCATTTCGCACAACGACTTTATCCGCACCACACAGGAGCGTCATAAAAAAGGCGTCAGCGAAATATTCAGCAACATTCTTGCGAAGGGCGATATCTACCTGGGGGAATATGAAGACTGGTACTGTACCCCCTGTGAAACATTCTGGACGGAAACCCAACTGATCGAGGGACGCTGCCCCGACTGCAACCGGCCGGTTGAAAAGCTCAAGGAGGAATCGTACTTCTTCCGCATGAGCAAATACCAGGAGCAGTTGCTGGCCCACATCGAAGCCAATCCCGACTTCATCCAGCCCAAAAGCAAACGCAACGAGATCATCTCTTTCATTAAAGAGGGACTTCGCGACCTTTCTGTTTCCCGCACCACCTTCACCTGGGGTATTCCGGTGCCGGGCAACGACCGTCACATCATCTACGTCTGGTTCGATGCCTTGACCAATTACATCAGCGCCCTCGGCTATCCGGACGAATCCGGTAACTACAGCCGCTACTGGCCGGTCGACGTGCACCTGATCGGCAAGGACATCCTGCGCTTTCATGCCGTGTACTGGCCGACCTTCCTGATGGCTGCCGGTCTGCCGCTGCCCAAAAAAGTCTTTGCCCATGGCTGGTGGACCGTCGAGGGGCAAAAAATGAGCAAGAGCCTGCAGAATGTGGTTGAGCCAAACATGCTGATCGATAAATACGGCGTTGACGTAGTGCGCTACTTCCTGATGCGTGAAGTACCCTTCGGCCTGGATGGCGATTTTTCGCATACCGCGCTGATCCAGCGCATGAACTCGGATCTGGCCAATGACATCGGCAACCTGCTGTCGCGCTCCACCGCCATGGCTGTCAAATACTTTGGCGGCATCCTGCCTGATCCGACCGACATGATTGAAATAGATCAGGCTTTGAAAAACAAGACCGAAGAAATGATTACGATTGTCGATAAATTAATTGATGAAATGGCCTTCAGCAAAGCGCTCCAGGCAATTTGGGACGTGATATCAGCCGGAAACAAATATATTGACGACTCGGCCCCCTGGACACTGGCCAAAGATCCGGCCAATAAAGGGCGCCTGGCCACGGTCATGCACACGCTCCTGGAGTCGCAGCGCATAACGCACTGCATTCTGTCGGCCTTCCTGCCGACAACCGCCGGCAAGGCACTCTGTTCCTTGGGATATACGGAGGATATTACAAAAGCCGGACTGGCATGGGGCGGGTTGAAGGCAGGAACTGTGATAACAAAGGTTGAAGCGCTGTTTCCAAGGTATGAGGGGAAGGAATAGGGGCGTATCCTTGTGATCGCCCTGTCGCTACTTTCGCCAGGGCGAATACAAGATTCGCCCTACGGTTTATTGACCAGCGACAGAAAGAAATCTTCCAGGTCTCTCCGCTTTGTTTCCACAAGAACGACTTCAGTACCAGAAGTATTGACCTCGCCCATAAATGCGTTGAACGAGCTGCATGATACATAGAATTCGGAAGTTGAACCGGCACGCCGCAACGGTTCTATGCCTGCAAAAGAGTGGCTTCCGGCTTCCGGCAGTTTCAGATGAACCAGATACCCTTCCACGCCGCTTCTCATGATATTTTCAACCCGATCCACCGCCACCAGACTTCCCTTGACGATTACCCCCACCCGGTCACAGACCTTCTCAACATCATCGGTAATATGGGTACTGAAGAAGACACATTTGCCGCGTTTCTTCAAATCGAGGATAATGTCCTTGACCAATGCCCGGCCGATTGGGTCAAGCCCGCTCATCGGCTCATCCAGAATGTACACATCCGGATCGTGAACAAGCGTTTGCGCCAGCCCTACCCTTTGCACCATCCCCTTGCTGTAACCTCTCATTGGCCGTTTGCGGGCATCCCACAGATCAAGCCGTTTCAACACATCCTCGGAACGACGCTTAAGCAGCCCCGCATCCATATTGAATTGAGCGCCGACAAACGCTATGTACTCCTCAGCACTCAGATAATCGTAAAAGGCCGGATTTTCGGGGAGGTAACCGACCTGGCGACGGGAATCTGTCTGACCCGCATCAATACCCATAATACGTGCTGAACCGGAAGTTGGTCGCAATAGCCCCATCACAAGCTTGATAGTGGTACTCTTGCCGGCACCATTGGGGCCTAGAAAACCGAACACTTCACCGGCCTCTATCTGAAGATCAAGATTCTTCAGGGCATCGACCCTGGTCATTTTTTTACCTTTAAACTGTTTGCAAAGACCCGTTATTTCAATGGCGTTCATTGTGATTCACCCGTTTTGTGTTTGTTTTCCTTTTTTGCTCCAGCAAAGGCAAACTTGCTGGTTGTTGCAACCTTACCGTCCGCCTCAAGATAGAACTGGCCTCCGTAGGGATCAATTGGAACAGTATCGAGAAAACCGGACCGGACAAGTGTATCGACCGATACCGGCAAAGCACCGCCAGCCGTAAGGTAACGATCTCTTGCCAGCTCAATCCTTCGCGCTTCCTGGAATGCGGCCAAACGGATCTGGTAGTTTTTCTTGACGGACTGATTTCTCTCATTCTTTTCCATCGCCCCCAAATAAGCTATGGCAAGCTCGGTCTGCCCGGATTCCTGCAGGTAGCGTCCCGCCAGACTAAAATACAACGAATCACCACTTAGTTCGCCGGCGCTTTTGTAATACTCCGCAGCTTTTTTGTAGTCCTTCAGAAAATACGCATGGTTGAAACCGGCAAAAAACGGAAGATACCAATCCCAAGTGCGATACTTCATGCCATAATCAAGAAGTTTGTTGGCAATTTCATATTGCTTGACCTCCCACACCAGAAACGACTGTGCAAAATAATAACCGTCCATATTGTAAGGATCGAGCTTCAATGCACTATGAATAATATTTGACATACCGCGATAATCCGGCGTCTCAATAACAACATTAGTAGCCTGCTTATCCATCAATCCGCCAAAATACATTACTACCTTCATAAGCAGCGCCGCGCCAACAAACTCCTTATGATCAGCACTTACATATTGGAGCAAATTTACACTCGGCACATACCCCAGTTTTTCTTCAATTGGTTTCTGTTTCATATATGCGGTAAATGGCCCAAACACTGCACCATACCCAACCATGCAGACAAGTAATACAAGCAAAGGTCGCTGAAACCCACTCATTTCATTTCTCTCCGTTCAAAGAGAAAGGCACCAATAGCAAGTACGATCCCTGTGTAAACAACAAAATAGAGAACCGTCAAAACCAGCCCTGATGGGTTAAGAGGGATGGCATAAATAGCATTAACCTTAAGGTCAAAACTGTTAAGATTTGGTAGCAGATAATATAATAATTGTGCAGCATTCTTGACGGCCACTGATACGGCTTTCTGAGCAGATGGTGTTTGCAGATAGTCAAAAACCTGTTGGGTTATGGTACCAACTAGAAAGGCGCTAACAGCGCCGAATATTGGCAGAAAAAAAGATGTACTGACAGTAGCTAGCAGCATGGTAACAGCAACTACAAGGATGTATTTGAGAGCATCAAATATAATAGTAACTACAATTGCACTCCATAGTATTGATCTAGTTGGAGGATATATTGCTGAAGACACCTTGATAACAAGTAAGGAAACCGTACCAAGAAATAGTGCGGTGATCAGTAGGAATAGAGCAATGCCGCAGAATCGCCCAAGTAGATAAGTTGTTCGACTAAGCGGAAGACTTAAAACACTGAAGGTATAGCGACGTTCGATATCCTTCCAGATAGAGGTTGCCCCCAGAAACACCGCTAGAAGCAATAAAATGAAAGAGATGAGGGAAAGTGAAAGGGTGATAGATAATTCTGTTACCTGCCGCATGGAGAGAGACGCGGCAGACGGAATGAAGAGAAAAAGAACTGCCAACACCATGATCCCTTGGAAAACACGGTCTCGGATTATTCCTTTAAGAGTTATTCGTAATATTTCTATCATTCAGCCTCCGCAAAATTTCAATTATCTTTTTTTTCCAATTCACCCAATCCAAGTTGTTTCATAAGCTCCGCAGAAGGTTCTACCTTGAAAGCAAAAGCTTTGATTTCAAATGGATCGCAGAGGGTATATCCGAGGAGAAATCCTGCAGATTTCAATAAGCGCTGCATTAAGGAAACACTAAATCCGGTCTTGTGCGCATAAAAATCAACGCCACTCGATTCAATCTGCTGACGATGGCCATAAATTACATCAAGCGGAGCAATAGACCCCATAGGTGACATGTATAATTCATTATCCAGTTCCAAACTTTCATCCAGAATCATCTTCATGATTCCGACAAGATTAGGAACCTTGATATAGGCAAAACCATCTAGTTTAAGCAGCAAATTAAACCCACTTAAAACGTTAGGTACTTCGTGGGCAAAATAATGCTCAAGATTGTGAGAACAATAAATGGCGTCGTACTGCCGGGGCGGCAATTTCCATAATTCACGGGCATCGCAAAGTATGTCCGGCTCTACTGACGGATCAATATCAAGTAAATCATGCTGCCATCCATCGAAACAAGGCGGTATAGGTATCCTCTTGTTATTGCCTCCGATATTCAATACCCTTTTAATATTTTTTATCTTCATATTTAATGCACCTCTTCCCGCTTTCTCCAGTAAACACTTTGATCATCAATTTGTATTAATTCGTCTTGAATGGCATGCTTTGCCCTGAATTCATCAATTGCACGTTTACAGGGTGGGCATGAATAATAATCGTCAACTATTATGAAACCACCTATTGAAACCTTGGAGTAAAGCGGATTAAGCGCATCAATAGTCGATTCGTAGAGATCGCCATCCAGGCGGAGCACCGCTAACGTTTCAATAGGTGCAGTTGCAAGAGTATCCTTGAACCACCCCTGAATAAAATTAACCTTATCGTCGAGTAAGTCGTAACGATCGAAAAGATCCATGACATCTTCAAGGCCAACCGCAAGAACTGGAAGCACTTTTGCACTTAATTCAAGACCAATATCTTCAGGAAGACTCGGTGACGGCACTCCCTCGAATGAATCTGCAGCCCAGACCATACGGTCGGTAATTCCATAAGCCGCTAATACTCCTCTCATGAATAAGGTTGCTCCTCCACGCCAGATTCCGGTCTCTATAACATCACCAGGGATATCCTCTTCAAGAATGGTCTCTATGCAAAATTGTATATTGTCCAAACGTTTCTTCCCAATCATGGTATGTGAAAGTTCGGTAACGTTCCGTGTCCAATATTGTTCTGTAAGTTTACCTTCAGAGTTTTTCTTACAGAGGATAAGTGATGAACCATTTAGTTTATTTTCTTCAAGCTGAGCAAATAAATACGTATGACTCTTGATGTTGAAAATCTCTTGCAAAGTTAACTCTGAGTCATTGAGCACGGCTGACAATGCAAGTATGATCCTGGCCTCATTCTCAATATAAAGTTCATTGACTAGTGATTTTTTCAGCAACTCAATATAACAGTGAGTGAGTATTGTTTTATTAATCATTTCAGTTGTCCCAACATGTCGATATGATTGTGTGCGAGTTCACTTTTCTTAACATCCCACATCTTAAAGAACAAATCACATAATTCCGAGGAATAATTTTTAGAATCGCAAAGTGGTGATTCGAGCATCCTCTGGCGCAATGATTCACGGATACTGATCAATCTATGCGGATCATTTGCAAGAGTCACGGCAGTGGTCACGTACTCATCATGAGTATGCGCTGCAAGATTGCCAAGCCCGACAAGATCAAGAAACGATTTAGTCTGCCTGCTTATCGGCAATTCACCGGCAAGAGATATGATTGGTACCCCCATCCAGAGTGAGAACAGGCTTGTCATTCCTCCCGTAAACGGAAATGGATCGAGGGTAATGTCCATGTCACTATATTCGGTCAGCATGAAATAGAGATTTGAGCTTGGGCGAAGTTCAATTCTATTGGATGAAATACCGTATTTCATAAAACGATCTAATGTATGTTTTCGTACATCGTACTCGTTCAAAGATTTGTACTTAAGGATAAGCCGTGATTTAGGTACCTGTTTCAAGATGCGCACCCAGAGATCGATCACTTGGTCACTAATTTTCACAAGGTTATTAAAACTACCGAACGTAATATAATTGTTATCCATACATGGCGGATCCACTACCTCGGGGGAATTGGATGGTGGAGTGAAACAGAACCTGTTGTGGTTAAGATATATCGGTTTTTCGCTAAACCATTTGCGGTCTTCTGGTCTGATAAATTCTTTATCCGCAATGATATAATCCATTTGGGATAATCCAGTGGTGTGTCCATAGCCGAGCCAAGTAACTTGAACCGGAGCTGCACGCCGATTGAAAAGTGATAGTCCGTTATTGTTTGTGTTTGTATGACCGGAAAGATCTACCAAAATATCAATTTTAGTCCTTGCAACCAGATCAATCAACAAATCATCTTCCATCCCGGCGACATCATGCCATTCCGCTGCATTAGCGTGAAACCATTCTGTCAAATGATCGGGACGGCCTTCACTTCTGTTAAAACATATAAGCGACAAACGGAAGCGATCGAAGTCCCTGAAAAATGACGTTAACAACATTCCAACCGGATGAGCTCTGAAATCAGGAGATACGAAGCCAATTCGAAGATGTGTTCTCTTTGAAAAAGCATAATCATGTCTTGTTTCTTTTGCAGGGTTATTAATGAGACTTTCAAACCTCTTGCTTAATTGATACAACTCTCCTTGGGTCGTACTTTCTTGATACATTTTAAGATTAATCAGAACTGCGATTAAATACTGATTTTCCGGATCTTGAATAAGTGCGGATTTCAACAATTCAAATGAACGAGTGTTATCTCCATACATTCCCATGATAACTGCCAGGAGTCCCAACGCATCAATATTATCAGGATCAATTGTCAGCGCACGTTCGTAGGCCATCCTCGCTTCTTTCAGCTGGCCCATGAAACGGAATACCGTACCAAAGGCATTCCAAACGCTGCAGTTGTCAGGTTCAATGAGACTAGCCTTCCTGAATACATCACGAGCCTGCCTGAATGCCCCCATTCCTTGGAGCGTTAAGCCGAGGTTCATGTACAAATCAATGTTGTGTGAATCATTCCTTATGGCCCGCCTGAATGACTTTACGGCCGCCTCGAAATGCCCCATTTTTTTCATAACTACTGCGAGGTTGTTATAAGCAGGCGCATGGCTTGGGCGACGACGAATAAAGCGCCGGAACAACTGGCTTGCTCTTTCGTAATCACCATCATTCAGGCAATGTACACCAGCGTCAAACAATTCGTCCGTTTTAAAACGCCTAGTGTTTTTGGACGATACTCCCAAGAGATGTACTGAATCGGCGCACCATTTTTTCCACATCTCACGGTAGACACTTTCAAGGTTTGTAGCAAAGCGTTTTCCGTCACAGAGAGGAGATATCGCCATCTGTTGGCGCAAATTTTTGCGACTACCATCCAGGCGAACAACATCCGAGGCCAAATTGGCCGCTATGGCAACATACTCTTCCGATGATTCAGCAACCCACTCCGGATGCCCGATAGTTTGAAGATACGCCTTGCTCTGTCTGCCAATCGGTATCGTTCCAGCCAAGGCAATAACCGGAACTCCCATCCATAAGGACTCACAGGTCGTAATCCCGCCGTTGAATGGGAAGGTGTCGAGCGATATATCGATATCCCCATATTCTGCTAACATTTCAGCATGTGGGGATTTATTTCTTATTTCGATCCGCTCCTTTGTTATGCCACAATCTTCAAACAGCTTGTAAATCCGATCTTTCACACCAACATCAGCAAAAACCAGTTTCAAAATGAAACGTGAACCAGGGATTGCTTTCATCACATTCGACCACATATTAATAACATCATACGAGATTTTATGAATACCATTGAATGAACCAAAGGTTATATATCCATTCTTCATGGCAGGAGATGAGCTTACATCGGGCGCATAAGATTGGGGCTTATAGCAAAATCTGTTGTCGGGTAGTCTGATCACAGTTTCAGCATAGAGATGATCTTCTTCGGGCGGATTTGTAATATGATCCCCGATGAAATAGTCCATTGTTTCCATGCCTGTGGTATTGAAGTAACCGATCCAAGTTGCTTGTATTGGTGCCGGACGACGGGCGAAGAGCATAAGCCGGTGCATTCCCGTATGACCGGATAGGTCGACCAGGATATCAATGCCGTCACGTCGAATGATTTTCTCCGCCTTATCGTCGGACATTAGCGCAATTGAGCGATAGTGATCTGCAAGATTCGCAAGCTCCGAGGTCATCTGTTCTTTCAAAGGACATGTATCATACAAGTAAACCTCGAAATTGCCCTTATCGTATGACTCCAACAACAGATGAATGTGATAGCCTACGGGGTGCTTCCTGAAATCGCCCGAAACATAACCGATACGAAGCCTTCGACTGGGGGCGGGCTGATTGAAATAACCTCGTAA
This sequence comes from uncultured Geobacter sp., assembly GCA_964458105.1. GTDB lineage: Bacteria > Desulfobacterota > Desulfuromonadia > Geobacterales > Pseudopelobacteraceae > JACRCG01. Next base: position 21,187 of record CAYWJJ010000013.1, on the reverse strand, counting down.
CGACTTTCCAATCCAGGAAGTATGCTGTTTCCCCCACGCAATAGATTCGCTGTAGATATCTTTTTGTGAAATACCGGGAATGAGGTTCAATGCGAACAAAATGCATGAATGGGTGGTATGGTTGGAACTTCGTTTAAGTTCTTTTTTGAAGTGCTCCAGAGCATCTTCAACCTCACCCAACGAGAGCTTTATATTTCCAATCTGTCCATAGACCTCCGGTAGAGATGGCTTAATTTCAAGTACCTTTTGACAAATATCCAGCGCTTCGCGGTAGTGGTGTTGGCCTGTGAGGATAGTGGCAAGTGAGAACAGCTGTTTGGGATCGTCTGGTGCGAGAGCAATACCCGCCCGGAATATCTCTTCCGCTTCGTCGTTTCGCATGGAAAGATGAAGGATACGACCGAGGTTGTAATGGGCATCGACATAATCCGGTTTTAGCTGCAAGGCTTTGCGAATCAATTTTTCCCCTTCATCGAGGCTTCCGCTCCGGTATTTCAGTAACCCCAGTGCATGTATGACTCTCGGGTGTTCGGAGTACTGACGATGGAGGGATTCACAACGCTCAATAGCATTCTCGAGTTTTCCTCGGTCGGCCAACCCGTTAATAGCATTAAATTCAAGCTCCATTTGAGCATCAACCTCAACCATCTCTTTATTCACTGCTGTTCCTCCGACTCACGCTTCAATAGTCCAATCTGTTTTTTCATTCGTACGTCACGCTCTGACACATTACTTAGAGCCTTATTGAACCACAATGTTGCCTCGCGGTAAGAGCCGGCCTGAAATGCCATTTTTCCTGCTTCCATCAGCAGACTAGGATTATTTGTTATTTCGGTACGCTTTTTTCTATAGTCATTTTCTAGGCGGGATAAATGGCTTGTCTCCGCTGGCGACATGTTTTCTATCTGTTGCATAGACATGACAAGCTCAATTGATGCGCTCAATAGCTTTTCTGAAGAGAATTTAGTTCGCTGTAAGGCATCTTGATACAGCTGTAATGCTTCCTTGCTGCGTTTTTGCTTTATAAGTTGTTCTCCAATACTCAAGTCGCTCGATATATCACTACCGGCAGGTGCGATGAATGAGGCATATCGGAACTCACGTTCTGCCTCATCCGTCATTCCGGCATTCAAAAGGGCTCGGATATATATATCATGTAGGACACGTTTTTTGGGAGTCTGTGCAACGGTATCCTTCATCAGAGAGACATTGGTTTTCCAGACGGTATTCCTCGAAAAGGTTGTATATCCAGCTACTACGCACAATAATGTGCTTGCAGAAAGGGCATACTTGAAATGGTGCGGTCGTTTTTCCAGCCACCCGCCCACACAGAGACCAATCGCCAAGATCCAGAAAGCGCTGGAAAGATAGATATATCGCTCGGCATAACTGGACCAGGCAATAGTGCCGAAGGCAAACGGGAGCGCCGGTGCCATCATAAGAAATCCCAAGAGCGCAAGGACAGCCGGCAACTCATTGACCGTCAGAAGAAAGATGATCAAGAGAAGAACTGCAATCCCGAGCAGATCATATAATGGATCGATTTCGTGAATGAAAAAATTGAGCGGTAGCGGTAAAAACAGCTTTTTAACATAAAAACCGATTGCTCCCAAAAAAAGTGAAATTGTGTAGTTGGTATCAGCAAGCATCAGATTGACGGTCTGGCCGATCTTCCCGATGCTTGAGGTAAATACGGTTTTCCTGATCGCAACAAAAAATAGGAGGCTACCTACGATCATGGGCGCCAGTACAACCAAACGGGTGATTACAGAGGACTTACGAAGCACACCTTGGTGTAAGTAATGACCGCGCAGAAGATAAGCAAGATAACAACATGCGATCATCAGGACCAGCCAGTACATGTCTGTGTAAATTGCCATCAGCACAGCAATTGCAAATGAAAGGACAAACGGAATAACGGCAAACGAAGCGGCATAATATTCATTGGAATTTGAAGCATCTGATGGTGTTTGTCGTAACATCAGGAGTGGCAATCCAATAATATAGCCGAGTGCTGTTTCCTTGGCAAGCATAGCGATGCCCGCGCTCAGAAGGGCCAAGACAAACAGGCTGCGGGATTTTCCGCTATTGTAGTGCAATACACAGAGCATGCTGATCAGCACGAAAGTACCCATCATGATATCGGTGCGTCCCGAAATCCAATTGACCGACTCGGTAACAATCGGATGCACCGAAAACAGCAGGGCGATGGATAGAGGCAGGTAGCTCTCCTGCCTGTTCAGATATTGATTTGACGCTTTCTTCGCAACAGAAAAGAGCAGAGTGCAGTTCAAGAGGTGTCCCAAAACCGATTCAAAATGCATATTTCGTGGAGAGAGAAACCAGAACATCTTGTCGAGCCAGTAACTGACACCAATGAGGGGACGATAGTATCCCGCTGCGACAGAACGGGGGATAAACGTATCTCCCCACGAGAAGTACTCCTGAGTCAGTGTCCCATTAAGAGCATCAAAATCATCTACGAGAGATATCTCAGCAAACTGAGTGTTATAAAAGATGGCAAGTACCCATACTGAAAGGAGCATGAGTTGATATTTGGTAGATAACTTGTACATGTATGATGGGTATAAAAAAAGGGTTGGCTAAGCCAACCCTTTTTCATGAATGCAGCACAAACTACATGGAAGTCCAACCAGTAATGACAGTGGTCGTAACAACGGTTTTTGCCGTATCAGTTGCTATACCGGCAGTAGTTGTAGTGAAATACAGCTTGGCGTCACCAGCAGACGCGCCAATGACTTTATCGCCAGCATTATGAGCACCATTGATCACATAGGTTGTACCATCAAACGAAGTGGAGGTACCGTTCGTTGCTGCATAGACAGTAACCTTGTTGGATGAAGAGAAGCTTGTGCCACCAACGGAAGTTGAACCACTAAACGCAGTCGTAGCGTATGCGGCAGATGCAGCCATGGAAAGCGCTATAACAAGTGCAAGTTTTAACATAGTAGGTTTAGCCATGAGTATAATCTCCTTTCATTTGAATGTTGATACTACAGACCGCCGGGATAGCCCATTCGGTCGGCAAAAACTGCTTCTAACGTAGTCTTGAAGTTCCTCAGGTCGCTAGTGGCAGCCGAGTTGAAACCCTTGATACGATACGATGAAAATTGCGGGATGGCAACTGCAGCCAGGATGCCGATGATCGCTACAACTATCAAGAGCTCAATCAAGGTAAAGCCTTTTCTGCTACGAAGTTTGTTAAGCATGTTTTTTCTCCTTTCCTTTGTTGTATGCTCTGCAAGAGAGCTGCTTTAAACCGCATTGAATTAGATGGAATTCTATAAAGCAAAATCGATACCACATCTAACTAAAAGTATAATACGTATAATTAACGCGAGACTACAAGTCCACCCGAACAATGCCATCTCCACTCACGCACCAATCACGTCACAACCGATGACAATAATTGTCACCCCACTTTACAAATTATTACCAATATACTGAAATTTCAAAACTTACTCATCTCCACTATCCAACCCAAACTTCGCCAAGCGATACCGAAACGACCTGAACGACATCCCCAACAGCTCCCCAGCTTTTTTCTTGGCACCACCGGTTCTTTCCAACGCCTTGAGCAGATATTTTTTTTCCAGATCTTCCAGCAGCGGCTCAAGCGACAGGCCCTCCTCGGGGATATCGATATCTTCCGAAAGGCAAGCCACCTTGCTGACCAGCATCTGCTTGGGAAGGTTGCTTTCCGAAATGACAAGGGGATCTAAAATCAGGCTGCGCTCAATGCAGTTTTCCAACTCTCGGATATTCCCCGGATAAGAGTAGTTCATCAGTGCTTTGAGAGCAGCTGAAGTAACAGTCGCCGGTGCAGCTTGTCCGCCGGCCTGGTATTTTCTGCAGAAGTGCTCCACCAGCAGTGGAATATCCTCGATCCGCTCCCGCAGCGGCGGCATCAGCAGTTGCACAACGTTGATACGGTAAAAGAGATCTTCCCGAAATGAGTTTTCGCGCACCTGGGATTCCAGGTCGCGATTGGAAGCGCAGATGATTCGCACATCCGACTTGCGCGTAATAGAACATCCGACCCTTTTGAACTCCCGCTCCTGCAGCACCCGCAACAGCTTTGTCTGCAGCAGGAGCGGCAATTCTCCGATCTCGTCCAGAAAGAGCGTACCTCCTTCGGCCTGCTCGAAAAGGCCGGGACGGTCGCTGACGGCGCCGGTGAAAGAGCCTTTCTTGTGTCCGAACAGTTCGCTCTCGATCAGGTTTTCCGGAATGGCGCCGCAGTTGACGGCAACAAACGGTTTAGATTTCCTGGGGCTGCAGGTGTGAACCGAGCGGGCAGCCAGTTCCTTGCCGGTTCCGCTTTCCCCAAGCACCAGCACGCTGCTCATGCTGTTGGCAACCTTCTGGATCATGTCAAACAGTTCACGCATCTTCTGGCTTTTGCCGATTATGCCGCAGAAGCTGTCCCGTTCCTGAACATCTTTTTTCAAAAGAATATTTTCACGTTTGAGGCCCTGTTTTTCCAGGGCGTTTTTTACGAGCTGCTTGATTTCCTCGATTTTAAAAGGCTTGGAGATATAATCGTACGCACCCAGCTTCATGGCCTCCACCGCCTGCTCGGCGGCGGAAAAAGCGGTTATCATCAACACGCCGGTTTCCGGAGAGATCTTTTTAATACGGGACAGCAACTCGATGCCACCCAGGCCCGGCATATTGACATCGGAAAGCACCAGATCAAAAAGAGATGTTTCCATCTGCCGCAGGGCGTCCTCCGCACTGCCGGCGACCTCGACCTGATATCCCTCCCGTTCCAGCAGGATCGAGAGAAACTCCCGCATACTTAATTCATCATCAACGACAAGAATCCTGACCATCATGTACGCCCCCTGATCAACTGCTCTACTCTACTCTACCCTACCCTGCGCAACCCGTCGGCAATTTTGATATTGACCGCCCGCCATGCCGGGAACAGTCCGGCCACGACTCCAACAATCAGACAAAAGAGCAGATCCATATACAAGGTCGATTTCTCGACCTGAAATATCGGAAAATACTGCCCCATAACTTCCCCAAACTTCCGTGCCACGGGAAAGGTCAGAAGAATCCCGATACACCCTCCGGTGGCGCTTATAAACAGCGACTCTCCGAAAACCAGGCCTGCAACATGATATCCATGAAAGCCGAGCGCCTTGAATATGGCATATTCGCCGATTCTTTCACGCGCCGTCATGGCCATCGTATTGGCAACCACCACCATGATAATAATAATTACGACGAATGAGACGATGCGAATGGCCACGACAATCGCCTCGGTCATAGCTACAAAGCTCAGTTGAAAGGCCTTTTCCGTCTCGGTCAGGGTTTCGGCCAGCGAATTTTTGAAAACGGCATCCACCGCCAATGACACTTCTGCAGCCGACTGGGGATTTTTCAAGCCGATCAGGTAGATGCCTGTCTGATCGGCACGGCGGGCTATCGTTTTTTTGAGAGTTTCATTCAAATAGGCCCAATGAAAGAAAAACTGAGATTCATCAGTGGAATTTTCGGCGCCGGTGTAGATGCCGCGTATTACAAATTCCCAGTTGCCTGGAAATATCGTTCCTTTCAGAGGAACGCTGTCGCCTATTTTCCAGCCAAAACGATCGGCCAGTTTCCGTCCGACAACACACCCCTTGCGGTCTGCTAAGAAAGCGCGCTTTTGGTCTGACGGCAGAACGAATTCTGGATAGAGTGCCAGATAGCTTTGAGGCTCGATCGCAAAACTTGGAAAGAAATTTTTCTCGGTGATATAGACCCCGCCGAACCAGTTGGCGTACGACACGGACGATACGCCTTCAATGCGCCGGATTCGTTCCTGGTAGGAAATCGGCAGTGAAAACACCAGTGACACGGCATTGCGGGTGATCAGACGGGTTGCCGACGAGGCGTTGACGCCCGCATACCAGGCACTGACAACAGTTTGCAGCAGACCGAAGGCCAGAATGGCAACGGTAATCCCAAGAATTGTCAAAAGCGTGCGCAGTCGATGCCGGAAGGCGTTGCGGGAAAGAAGCTTAAGAAGAAACATCACTCAAGAGACCTTTTTCCAGATGGCGGACGACATGAGCTTTTTCTGCTGCCCGCGGATCATGGGTCACCATGATGATTGTCTTGCCGAATTCAGCGTTCAGACGTGACATCAGGCCAAGAATTTCTCCCGCCGAGACACGATCAAGATCGCCGGTCGGTTCGTCAGCCACCAGAATTGTCGGGTCTGTGACAATGGCACGGGCAATCGCCACGCGCTGCTGCTGGCCGCCGGAAAGCTGCGATGGATAATGCTCCATGCGATCCGACAGATTGACGACATCCAGTGCCGTTTCCACGTGTTCGCGACGTTCACGGCGCGAAAGCGGGGTCAACAGCAAGGGGAGCTCTACATTCTCGAAGGCGGTCAGCACCGGTATCAGGTTGTAGAACTGAAAGATGAAGCCGACATGCGCCGCCCTCCAGCCGGCCAGCTCCGCTTCGCGCAAAGAAGCGATGTCGACACCGCCTACGACAATTGAACCGCTGTCGACCGTGTCGATTCCGGCGATCAGATTCAACAGTGTTGATTTGCCGGAACCGGACGGTCCCATCAATGCCAAAAACTCGCCCCTGGCTATATCAAAAGTGATTTCTTCAAGCACCGCTATCGGCTGGTTGCCACGTTGGTATGATTTCGAGACGGCATTGATCGAGACGATGGTTGGCTGTTCCTGACGGTCCGGCATGCCTATTTTTTCTCCGGCAGCGAGATTCTGGCGCCATCTTTCAATTTTTCCAACGGCTTGAGCGCAACCCGCTCGCCAGATTTAAGACCAGAAACCTCAACCAGGTCTCCCAACCTGGCCCCACGGACCACTGCGGCAAATACAACCCGGTCGCCCTTGACCAGATAAACCCCTTCGCGGCCATTCGAAGTAACAATTGCAGCCGGATTGACCACAATGCGTGCTTTCTTGTCCTCAGGCAGCGCCTCCCGCTCCAGAAAGGCGACCTTGGCACTCATTTCAGGATAGATACGCGCGTCATGCTCCAGAAAACGGATTTTGACCATCACCGAGGCCTTGCTGCGATCAGCGGTCGGTACGATCATATGTACAACACCTTTAAAACGGCTGCCCGGCAGGGCATCCAGGGTTATCTCGCACGGCTGTCCATTTTTCACCTGGGAAAGATTGGATTCCGACACATCGGCCTCCACCTGCAGCGATGCAAGATCGGCAATCGTGACGACCGCCGCCTTGGCATTGGCCGCCGCCCCAAGCGGGGTGATGATATCGCCAACATCGGCGTTTTTGGTCAGCACCACCGCATCGAAGGGGGCTCTAATCAGACTGTAGTCGAGGTTGACATTTGCCCCTTGAAGCGCGGCGTTCGCACTCCTGACACCGGCCTCGGCACCGACAGTCTGCGCAGCGGCACGCTTGAAACGCGCTTCGGCCAAATCATATTCAGCCTGGGATACGATTCCCTGGCCAAGCAGTTCCTTCTGGCGGCGAAAGGACTGTCCGGCATCCGTCATTTCAGCTTTTGACTGGTCAAGTGATGCCTTGGCATTCTGAAGAGCAGCTTCCGCCTGTCGGACCGTGGCTTCCACATCCCGGTTCTCAAGCCTGGCAATAATCTGACCACCGGCAACCCTGCTCCCCTCCTCGACCCCGATCCATTCCAAGCGCCCGGTGGTTTTTGAAGCGACTGCCGCCTTGCGTTGCGCGACAATGTATCCGCTTGAGTTCAGAGCAGTGAACGATTGCGTTGGAAAGAACTGCGTCACACTGACCGTCTCAATAGCAACGGGGCGGCCACGAGAAAACAGGAGTACGGCAACTGCGGCGGCAACAACAAGAGCCGCAATTATGACAATTCGGAGCCTGCTACCCGGATTTCTCCCGGAGGGGGTCAGGCGAGTTTTGTCTATCGTAAGTTTATCCAGAACATCGCTTGACATAAATGGCCTATATCGATGATGGGTTTACGGCAAAGTGCCATTTTTTGTCATACCACTTTTAGGCTTTAAATGAAAGTATTGAAAACAACCTTGGCGATGATACCGATTAAAACATTTTTTTGTAGTACTGCTGTTTTTTTGATAATTCTATGCTATAAAGGCAAGGTTTAATGCGGAGATGAGCATCTCCGGACCACACAATTTCATGCAAGGGGGCAGTAAATGAGTGAGATCGTTGATGTCTACGCCAGAGAAATCCTTGATTCCCGCGGGAATCCGACTCTGGAAGTTGAGGTTTTCCTTGAATCGGGTTCTTTTGGCCGCGCTGCGGTGCCATCCGGCGCATCCACCGGCGAACGCGAAGCGATGGAACTTCGCGATGGCGATAAATCACGCTATCTTGGCAAGGGTGTTCTGAAGGCGGTTGACAATGTCAATAACGTGATTGCCGAGGAAATCATCGGCATGGAAGCCGACGATCAGGTTGGCATTGACATGAAAATGATCGAGCTGGACGGCACTGAATACAAGACCAACCTGGGCGCCAACGCGATCCTGGGCGTTTCGCTGGCCGTTGCCAAAGCGGCCGCGGATGAGGCCGGACAACCGCTTTACAAATATATCGGCGGCGCCAACGCCCGCGAACTGCCGTTGCCGATGATGAACATCATCAATGGTGGTGCACATGCCGACAACAATGTCGATATCCAGGAATTCATGATCATGCCGGCCGGTGCAAAATGCTTTGCCGAGGCGCTGCGCATGGGGGCCGAGATCTTCCACGCCCTGAAGGGTGTTCTGAAAGGCAAGGGTTACAACACCGCCGTGGGCGACGAAGGCGGTTTTGCACCGAACCTGAAATCCAATGAAGAGGCCCTGGAAGTCATCATGGATGCGATCGTCAAGGCCGGCTACAAGCCGGGTGAAGATGTACTGCTGGCTCTGGATGTCGCTTCTTCTGAATTGTTCAAGGATGGCAAGTACACCCTTGAGAACGAAGCTCAGAAGGTCAAAACACCGGCCGAAATGGTCGACTTTTACGAGAATCTGGTCAACAAGTATCCGATCGTATCGATCGAAGACGGCATGGCGGAGAATGACTGGGACGGCTGGAAACTGATGACCGAGCGGCTCGGCTCCCGCATCCAGATCGTTGGCGACGATCTGTTCGTAACCAACCCGAAGATCCTGAAGGAAGGCATCCAGAAAGGGATTGCCAACTCGATCCTGATCAAGCTGAACCAGATCGGCACGCTGACCGAAACCCTGGAAGCGATCGAAATGGCCAAGCGGGCCGGTTACACCACCGTAATCTCGCACCGCTCGGGCGAAACCGAAGACACCACGCTGGCCGACCTGGCAGTAGCGGTCAACTCGGGTCAGATCAAGACCGGCTCACTCTGCCGCACCGACCGGGTTGCCAAATACAACCAACTACTGCGGATCGAGGACGAACTTGACAGCACCGCCCTCTTCAAGGGGCACGATGTTTTTTACAACATAAAAAAATAGCATCAAACCACATCATCACACCGGGCGGAGGAAACTCCGCCCTTTGTGTATCCAGACATAAATCCACTTCCAAATCAAGGACGAAATCAAGGCGGCAACGACTGAGGCAACGAAGGCGTGCAAAAAGTACGTTGAGGAGCCGAAGACGAGCCAACGAAGATAGCGCCTTGATTTGGAAGTGGAAAACAGGAGCTAACTATGAACAAGACCGATCTTTGGAAACGTTATTCATCTTTTCTATGCCAATGCCCTGAAATCGGCCTTTTTCTTGACGTAAGCCGGATGAATTTTGATGACGGATTCCTGAACCGCATGGAACCCGCCATGCAGCGAGCCTTCGCTGAAATGCAAAAGCTGGAAAGTGGATCGGTCGCCAATCCGGACGAAGGACGCATGGTAGGGCATTACTGGCTGCGTAATCCGACCCTGACGCCATCTGAAGATACCCGGCGCGAGATCGAGGCAGCAATTGATCAGGTATCAGCCTTCTGCGGCCGGATCCACAGCGGAGCGATCACTGCCCAGAACGGCCAGCCCTTCACCAAATTGCTGGTAATCGGCATCGGCGGTTCGGCGCTGGGACCGCAGTTTGTGTCCGATGCGCTTTCATCAGGCAACGACAAGCTGAAACCGCATTTTCTCGACAACACCGATCCGGACGGCATTGATCGGGTTTTTGCCGAGCTGGGCAGCGACATTTCCCGCACACTGGCAATAGTCATTTCCAAGAGCGGTTCCACCAAAGAGACCCGCAACGGCATGCTGGAGGCCCAGGCGGCCTATCGCCAGGTCGGATTGAAGTTTGAGCGGCATGCCGTGGCTGTAACCGGTGACGGCAGTGAACTGGACAAACTGGCGAGATCCGAAGCATGGCTGGAACGTTTTCCGATGTGGGACTGGGTCGGGGGTCGCACTTCAGTGACTTCCACGGTAGGATTGCTGCCGGCCGCCCTGCAGGGGATCGACATCGGACAACTCCTGGCGGGGGCCAGGGAATGCGACGTCATGACACGCCGGCCGGTTACGATGCAGAACCCTGCGGCGCTGATGGCGCTGATGTGGCACTATGCCACAAATGGCCGCGGTCAAAAGGACATGGTCATGCTCCCCTACAAGGACCGCCTGCTGTTATTTTCACGCTATCTGCAGCAACTGATCATGGAGTCTATCGGCAAGGAGTTCGACCGGGACGGTCTTACGGTCAATCAAGGACTGACGGTATACGGCAACAAAGGCTCCACCGACCAGCACGCCTATGTGCAGCAACTGCGCGAGGGAGTGGCGAACTTCTTTGTGACCTTCATCGAAGTCCTGAAAGACCGGGACGGCTCATCGATGCAGGTTGAGGACGGAATAACCAGCGGAGACTTTCTGTTCGGCTTTTTTCAGGGTACCCGGCGCGCCCTGCATGAAAAGGGGCGCGAATCAATGACCATTACGGTTCAACGGGTCGATGCCTTTACTATTGGCGCCCTGATTGCACTCTTTGAACGTACTGTCGGACTGTACGCCAGCCTGATCAATATCAACGCCTACCACCAGCCGGGTGTCGAGGCCGGCAAAAAAGCTGCCGGAACCGTAATTTCGCTTCAATCTTCAGTCATTGGATTGCTGACCAAGGAACAACGCGGCATGACAGCCGACGAAATTGCAAGCACGCTCAAAATGCCGGACGAAGCCGAGGCGGTGTTCGCAATATTGCGTCATCTGGCGGCCAACCCGGATCGAGGGGTGAAATTGATTGCGGATGGCTCGGTTGCTGAGTGGCTTTTTGCGGTGTAAAAGACCGGGAACTCCCAGACTTTAATAATCTGGGAGTTTTTTGTGTTCTAACTTCGCGGCTTTAACCGCTTGGTAGGCGGGGCGCTCCAGGGATCATCAGGCCAGGGATGCTTTGGATAGCGCCCTTTCAGCTCTTTTTTCACCTGCTGGTACGCTCCGTCCCAGAAGCCCTTCAGATCCCGGGTTACCTGAATCGGCCTTCCGGCCGGTGATAGCAGGTGCAACAGCACCATTACCCGCCCATCCGCTATTGTCGGAGTGTCTTTCAATCCGAACAGTTCCTGCAGTTTCACCGCCAGCACCGGAATTCCACTTGTGTAATCCAGCCTGATCCGCGAACCGCTCGGTACAACCAGATGCGTGGGCGCCATTTGATCCAGCTCGCGCTGCTGTCGATAGTTCAGCTTCTGCCACAACAAACCGGCCACATCCAGCTGGGCCAGCTTCCTGGTGTTTTGCACTCCGGCAAGATATGGCGCCAGCCACTCTTCCAAACCGGCCAGCAACGCCTGGTCGGAATAATCCGGCCACTCCCGTTCCGGTAAGGCAGATCTCAACAGCGCTATCCGACCTTGCAGCAAACGCACAGCTTGATCCATTTTCAGCAACGCCAATCCAGAGTTGCGAACCGCTTCGATAACAGCAGGAACAAGCTGCTCATCCGCAGGGACAAATGCTTCTGTCGAGAGCTGCAAAGCTCCCAGCCGTTCCAGCCGCACGGCTACAGCCCGCCCATCCCGCTCGCTCCAGCTGACAGAAGTTTGGTTGATAATATGTCCGGACCGATCATCCCGAATAATATCCTCGGAAATCCCGGCAGCCAGATGAATCAACGCCTCCGCCTGACTGCCGCCATCAAGCGCAACGGCAATTAAATAATCAGCGCCGCGAACCGCACTTCGGGAAGAGAGTCGTGCGCCGCGGCCATTGGCAAGCAGATATCCTTCACTGCCGGCATTGCGTCGCCGTGCGATCCGATCCGGATAAGCAGCCAGCAGAAGCCGTGAAATCAGATTATCATTGATCGGAAATTGTTTGGTCAGGGATGAACTGTTCATAAGCCTTACAAGCTGGCTGACGACACGCTCAACATTTTTCAGTGCAGCCAGATCCAGCCGTTCATCCACTTTTCCCTGTTTCCGCCAGAACTGCAAAGCATCCAAGCGGTCGGAAACATCCGAATGACTGGCCAAAGTTGCGCGATCCGTCAAGGGAGTCCGGAAAAAATCCCGTTCGGAAAGCAATGCAGCAAGGTCGCAGCCAAGAGTTTCACAATGCAGTTCCTGAGAGCGAAGCAGCAACCGTCCAAGGCGCGGGTGGAGCGGCAGTCGCATCATTTTGTGCCCCTGGGACGTAATACGGCCGCTCTCATCAAGCGCATCCAGTTCAACCAGCAGGTTGCGGGCCGCCGCCATTGAAGCCTCGGGAGGCGCATCCAGCCATTGCAGAGCCAGCGGGTCTGCCGTGCCCCATGCCGCCAGTTCAAGCAGCAGCGGCGACAAGTCCGTTTCGAGTATTTCGGGAGGTGTATGGGGAATCATTGCGTTCAGATTATGGCGGCTGAACAGTCGATAACATACACCCGGAGCCACCCTGCCTGCCCGCCCCTTGCGCTGTTTCGCCGATGCCCTGGATTCGCGGAGTGTGACCAGCCGATTCATCCCTCTGGCCGGATCAAACTGCATTCGGCGCGACATCCCACAATCAATTACGACCCTGACGCCTTCTATGGTTAAACTCGTCTCGGCAATGCTGGTCGCCAACACGACTTTACGCTGTTTTCCCGGTTGAATCGCTTTTTGTTGTTCATTAAAAGGCAGATCTCCGTACAGCTGACAAACTGCAATGTTCCGGGCGGACAGGCCGGATTCTGCAAGCCTGGCAGCACAGCTGCGGATTTCACCTGAGCCGGGCAGAAAAGCCAGAATATCCCCCTCGGTATCATTGAGTGCCCGAAGAATGGCCGCCGTCATCCTTTGCGGGAGCCTGACGCTCCCCTGTTCATCAAGATAAATTTCCTCAACCGGAAAGGACCGCCCTTCGGAACTGATAACGGGTGCGTCATCAAGCATTTTTGCCAACGGCTCAATTTCAAGTGTGGCCGACATGACCAGAATTTTGAGATCATCTCGTACCTGCTGCTGCAGATCCAGACAAAGTGCCAGTCCCAGATCGGCATGAATGCTGCGCTCATGGAACTCGTCAAAGATGATCATCGCCACCCCTTCAAGCAGGGGATCGTTCTGAATACGGCGCGTCAATATACCCTCGGTAACGACCTCAATACGAGTGGTAGCAGAGGTACGGCTGTCGAAGCGAATCGAGTATCCGACCGTTTGACCGACCTCTTCGCCCAGAGAACGCGCCATCCAGCGCGCAGCGGACACAGCGGCTATTCTGCGGGGTTCAAGCATGATAATGCGGCCTGCAGAGGGGGGAATGAGTGCAAGCAACTCCAAAGGGACACGAGTGGTCTTACCGGCACCCGGAGGAGCATGAAGGAGAACGTTTGAATGGGTGCTGATTGCTGAAAGGAGCTCGGTGAGGATGTTGTTGATAGGTAATTGGATCATATGCATGAATTCCTGTCTGATCTCAGACAAAACAAAAGGGATCACGGCAAAACCGTAACCCCTTGCATTTTCTACTGGTGCCGAAGGCGAGACTCGAACTCGCATGGGCTGTTGCCCGCCACCCCCTCAAGATGGTGTGTCTACCAGTTCCACCACTTCGGCAAAGAGCTTTCTTATCTACCACATTGCGTAGTAATAATCAATCTATTTTTGTTGTGCCGGAGCCGTTGGCACAGTTGCGGGCTTGCTCTCCTGAACGGGAGCAGTCGCAGGTGTCTTAGCTGCCGGAGGTACCGCAGGAGAAGTTTGTACAGGAACTGACTTCCCCTTACCGGACATGATCGAGGAAGCTGACGGCATTCCGGAGATGTAGGCCAATGTCAACGATGTCAGCATAAAAATAACTGCTGCCCCGGTTGTCATTTTGCTAAGAAATGAAGTCCCGCCCCCAGCGCCAAAAACCGATTGGCTCCCGCTGCTGCCGAATGATGCACCCATCTCAGCACCCTTCCCGGACTGCAGAAGCACAACACCTATCAGAAATAAACTAACAACTACATGTAAAATGGTAAGAACTATCGTCATGCCATATCCCCTACTGATAATTTAAAGGAAAATAAGTATCACAAAAGGTAGCAGACTGTAAAGTCATAATTGGCATATCAAACTACAGGCCTACTCGAAACGATCTAATCAGTCGTTGAAGTTGACAATTGCTGCAAATGAATCGGCCTTGAGACTCGCTCCCCCGACAAGGGCGCCATCGATATCAGTCCGGGCCATCAACCCCTTTACATTATCAGGCTTAACGCTGCCTCCGTACAGAATGCGAACGGCCTCTGCCGCTGTTTGGTTGAAAAAGCGTGAAACCAGACCACGAATAAAGGAATGTACCTCCTGGGCCTGGTCATCACTGGCCGTTTTTCCGGTTCCAATAGCCCAGACAGGTTCGTACGCGATAATCAATCGTGCAATCGATTCAGCGGACAGTCCTGCCAGGCTGTTTTGAATCTGAGATTCTATAACTGAAAACGTTCTGTCAGATTCGCGTTCCTCAAGTGTCTCACCGACACATACTATGGCGGTTAACCCAGCCGAGATGGCGGCTTTCACTTTTTTATTGGCGGATGCATCGGTTTCGCCAAAGTACTGACGACGCTCAGAATGCCCAATTATGACGTGGCTGCAACCGGCATCTTTCAAAAGCTTAGGAGCGACTTCGCCGGTAAACGCCCCTTCTTCCTCCCAAAAACAATCCTGGGCAGCCAGATTAATATTCGATCCGCTCAGGGCATCGGAAACACGGCTCAAAGCAGTAAAAACCGGGGCCACGACTATTTCAACATTCAAGGTTTTATCCACAAGCGCTTTGAGCTCATCGACCAAAGCGACCGATTCACCGATTGACTTGAACAACTTCCAGTTGCCAGCAATGACAGGTGTACGCATAATTTCCATTCCCCCTATTTTTTTGCCTTAACTTCAAGCGCCTTAACACCTGGCAGGGTTTTGCCTTCAAGCAGTTCCAGAAAGGCCCCTCCACCGGTAGAGATGTAGCTGACGCGATTTTCGACGCCGGCCTTGCGGACAGCCGAATCGGTGTCGCCGCCACCGATGATGGTCGTAGCAAAACAGTTTGCAACAGCTTCAGCAACAGAATAGGTTCCTCTGGAAAAAGCATCCATTTCAAAAACACCCATTGGACCATTCCAGATGACAGTCTTGGCGTCTCGCAGAGTCTCGGCAAACAGAGTCGTAGAAGCCGGGCCGATATCCAGCGCCATCCATCCTTCGGGGATTTCCTGGGCGGTAGTAATAAAGTTGGTTGCATTGGCCTCAAAGGCATTGGCCACCACGCAATCCACCGGCAGATAGAACATGACCCCTTTTTTACTGGCCTTATCCATAATCTTGCGGGCAGTGGGAATCAACTCATCCTCTACAAGCGATTTGCCGACGGAATAGCCCATTGCCTTCAAAAATGTAAAAGCCATGCCGCCGCCGATGACAACCTTGTCGACCTTGTTGAGCAGTGTTTCGAGCACTTCCAGCTTGCCTGACACTTTGGCCCCGCCAAGAATTGCAACCAGCGGGCGGACCGGATTCTGCATGGCTTTGTTAAAAAATGTCATTTCGTTTTTCATAAGAAACCCGGCGGCGATTACCGGGATATTTTTGGTAATAGCTTCCACCGATGCATGTGCACGATGCGATACGGCAAAAGCGTCATTGACGTAGATCTCGCAACCGTTGGAGAGCCTAACGGCAAAATCGGCATCGTTTTTTTCTTCGCCGGGATAAAAACGAACATTTTCCAGCATGACCGCTTCTCCGGGTTTCAAAGCGTCAACCAACGCGTCGACCTCAGGACCGAAGCAGTCCGGGGCTTGCTTTATCTTTTTGCCCAGCAGCTCTGATAGACGTTTGGTCGCAGGCGCCATCGTATATTTAGACTTCTTTTCGCCTTTAGGACGCCCGAGATGTGAAGCCAGAACGACCTTAGCACCTTGTTCCAGAGCGTATTTAATGGTAGGAACGGCACCTGCTATGCGGGTATCTTCGGTGATGTTGCCCTTCTCATCCTGCGGCACATTGAAATCAACCCTAATAAAGACTTTTTTCCCCTTGAGATCCTTGATCTCATCGATATAACGGATCGGCATTCTACGTCTCCTTTAACTATTGATCTGTATTGCAGAAAAAAAGAGGGGGAAAATTCCCCCTCTTTTTGCAGAATAATTTCAAGTTATTTTTTAGAGGCGATCAAATGCAACAGATCGACAACCCGATTAGAGAAGCCGCACTCATTGTCATACCATGAGAGTACTTTTACCAGGTTATCTCCAATGACCTTTGTGCAGGATGCGTCAACAATGGATGAAAGCGGATTGCCATTGTAATCTACGGAAACCAGCGGCGCCTCTTCAAATCCGAGAATTCCCTTCAGGGGGCCTTTGGATGCTTTCTTCAGAGCGGCGTTGATACTTTCAACGTCAGCCTTTTTCTTGATCGTGACGACCAGGTCAACGACGGATACATTAGGTGTAGGAACCCGAATGGCCATTCCGTCCAACTTGCCTTTCAGCTCCGGAAGAACAAGTGACACCGCCTTTGCCGCACCGGTGGTCGTCGGAATCATCGACATGGCAGCCGCCCTTGCACGACGCAGGTCTTTGTGTGGCAGATCGAGTATGTTCTGGTCATTGGTATAAGAGTGAACTGTAGTAACCAAACCCTTCTCTATCCCGAATGCATCATGCAGAACCTTTGCAACCGGAGCAAGGCAATTGGTCGTACAGGAAGCATTGGATATGATGTTGTGTTTTTTTGAATCGTAAAGATGGTCGTTGACCCCCATTACAATAGTAATATCTTCATTTGTTGCAGGAGCTGAGATGACAACTTTTTTAGCGCCGGCCTGTATGTGCATCCCGGCTTTTTCCTTGGATGTAAAAATGCCGGTAGATTCTATTACAACATCAATCTTGTCTGCTTTCCACGGGAGTTCAGCAGGATTCTTGACTGCGTATATTTTTATTGCCTTCCCGTTGATAATCAGTTGATTGTCTTTTGCTTCAACCTTGCCAGGAAAGGTTCCATGAACAGAATCATACTTGAACAGGTGTGCCAATGTAGCAGCATCGGTCAGATCGTTAATCGCAACAAATTCAATATTTTTGTCTTTGCTTGCAGCCCTTAATACCATTCTGCCGATTCTGCCGAAACCGTTGATAGCTACCCGTAATGCCATGTGCTGCCTCCTTGTTTAATTAGCTTGCGTAACACGAATCCACATATTTACTCGTGTTGTCAGCTTTTGGATAATAGATCATATAAAAAAATCGTCAACAATAATTTTGAATTTTGGAGCATAATTCGCTGAAACATTGCAGTTTTTGGCTATTAATTTAAGAAAGTTATGATAAAATTAATCGGTTAATTCAAATCAATGCTCCAACAGTCAAGGATCTATGAAACAGTCCCTTGAAAATCGAATTACAGTTTTTGCATTCGTGATACTTTCAATGACAATACTGGCAAGCACAGCCATGGAAATCATTGTTATTCGAAAGGATTATATAAAAGAAATCCAGTTGCGATCGGAAACCATCGGCACATCTTTAAAAACTTCCATCGAAAAGGTATTGGCACTTGGTATCAACATATCTGACATCAACGGACTCGAGGATAAGTGTCGAGAAGGTATCCAGGCTGATCCGGATATGTCTTACTGCATCATTTCGGACATTAAAGGATCTATTCTCTTTTACAACGATAAAAATCCGGGCGACTTCACTGGAATCAAAGACCAATTTAAACTATTTGAAACTCACCTTGATAAAGAAGCCGTCAAACAGTTTTCAACTAAAAGGGGTGTATATTTCGATACGCTGACACCAGTCAAAACGTTTGACTCATCTACTGTCGCCCATATCCATATCGGTTTCCCGCAAAGCACAGTAGACAAGAAGATTCAAGCATTTATAATCAGATCTGTAATTGTCTTTTTTGTATTTTTTTCCATATCCTTTGCCACCGTTGTGGTTTTTGTTAAAAAATGCATTGTAGCTCCCATTTCCACACTCCTGAACAGTGTCATAAAGATTTCACAAGGTGACTACACAACCACTGTCCAGCAGTTGCCTATTCTCGAGTTTGATGAACTGGCTCAAAACATCAATCAGATGTCAAAATCACTTGAATCAAGGGATAAAGAGCTAAAGAAGAATTACGATGAACTCACCAGCACGCATTCGCATTTGCACAACTCCTACCTGCGTCTCGAATCACTCACCCTCGAACTTGAAAAATCGGAGGAACTTTTCAAAAAAATCATAGAAGAATCTGGCGATGCGATTCTGATACTCGACAAATCCGAGCATGTGATCATAGCAAACAAAAGGGCTGCGGAACTGCTGGACATTTTGGAAGAAGATATCTCAGGTCAACATATCTCAAGCATTCTGCTATCAATTCAGGCGGAGAACATTTCCCATTTACTGAACTCAATTAATAAAGCCTTCAGTCATGCGACAATTTGCGAAGAAATGATTTTTTATAATCAGCAGCAGCGAATCGGAAAGTTGGACATAAGCAGCATTTCGCAAGGAGAAAAAAATCTTCTACGTCTTGTTATCCGTGACATTACTCGAGAAAGAGAGATAATCACAAATCTTGAACAAAGTGCGGCGGGCCTTGCCCGTCTGAATAAAATGAAGGATTCGTTTTTGGGACTGGCTTCCCACGAGTTAAAAACCCCATTAACGGTTATTCTCGGGTACTCGGAATTATTGCAAAATGATATGAAAGAACAGATTTCAGATAACGCATTTGAAATGGTAAACAACATTTCAAATGCAGCCATGAGACTGGATGGAATTGTAAAAGACATGATTGACGTGTCTATGCTGGATCAGGATATGTTTGGACTAAAACGCGTAAAACTGGATCTAAACTCGTTAATTGAAGCAACCGTACAAGAATTAAAATTCTTTTTTGCACTAAGAAAACAGGAAATTTCCATCAATCTTGATCCGGCGCTTCCTTTATATGAAGGTGACAAATCCCGACTCATCCAAATGTTCACCAATGTAATCGGTAATGCGATCAAATTCACTCCGGACGGAGGCAAGATCACCGTATCAACAACACTGCGAAAGGTTTTACAAAACAGAACGTCTGATGTTTTTTATGATATCAGCGCAACTCAAAGTTCAATGAGTTATCAAAACGCCATTGAAATCTCTATTTCAGATACTGGTATAGGAATAAATCTGGAAGATCAGGTCAAAATATTTGATAAGTTTTACGAAGCAGGAAATATTGAAGAACATAGCACCGGAAAAGTCGCATTCAAATCACGCGGAACGGGTCTCGGTCTTTCAATCGCAAAAGGTATAGCAGAGGTTCATGGCGGACAGATATGGGTTGAGTCAACCGGTCATGACCTATTGACTTTTCCCGGATCAACCTTTTATATTCTACTGCCGATTGGCGCTGTTAAACACAATGCCGTCACAGCGTCGTGAGCAGACTTCATATACCAACACCGCTAGACGGTGACATCAAAGGGGGGTTATACTCATGGCAATAAAAAAGCAGGCCTCGGTAGCTGCGGTAAAAGAGTTAAAAGGAGTAACGAAAAAGCCTGCTAAGCAGAGTGTGCCGATTACGGACAAAAGCAGCGAAGAGCTAGTCATAGAAAATTTTGCAACGTTGTCTCAACTTGTTGAATCATTGAGTGAGACATTGGATATGCTTGTCCAGAAAGCAGAAAGCATGGCTTTCCATATTATCGCAACAGAGGAGATTCTCGCTGAAATAGTGACTGATAACGGATTGAACATCGCCAGAGTCAATGCACGCATAAGAGCTAAGATCGCCTCAGGGTCCGATAATATAAACGATGCGAACAAAGCCATTGATGTTGCTGCATCCATAGCTTCACCTTTGCCTCGCCGATAAAAACATCTATATGACAGTTCAAAAAACCCTCATCAGGAGGGTTTTTTGATTGTTAACTTCCAAATACTAGTGTTATTAAACCACACGGCTTTTAAATTAAAATCATAACGGATAATTGCAATGATTACATTTTCAAACGGAATGAAGGCAGAAGCTGTCATTTTTGATTTTGACGGAATAATCGTGGATACTGAGCCACTTCATTACAAGTCGTTTCAGCGTGTGCTTGCCCCACTTGGACTTGAGTTCACGTGGCAAGAATATGTAGAAACATATATTGGATTTGATGACAGAGATGCATTCAGAGAAGCTTTTAAAGCAAAAGCTAAACTGTTGGGGCCAGATGAGCTTCATTCTCTCATTTCTCAGAAAGCGTCAGTCTTCCAGGAAGTTATTCTGGACGGAGTATCTGCATATCCAGGTGTCCTGGAACTGATTCAACAACTTCGGGCAACGAACATACCACTGGCAATTTGCAGTGGAGCTCTCAGGTCTGACATTGACCCAATCCTGGAACTGTTCAATATTAAGGATTTTTTCGAGATAATTGTTTCGGCGGACGACGTTGCTTCAAGCAAACCTGATCCGGAGTGTTACCAACTGGCATTCGACAGGCTGATTGCAACTCAAAAGCAACCCATAACAAAATGCTCAACAATTGCGATCGAAGACACCCCAACCGGAATTACCGCCGCTAAAAGGGCTGGTCTTCAAGTATGTGCGGTTTCAAACAGCTATTCCAAAGAGTACCTCACAGATGCAACATTTACCGTAAGCTCTCTCGAATACCTGCTGGACTTGAAACAGTAATTATCTTCCTCTTTTCCTAAATTTTCGCTATTTAGATCGGGTAGGAGGCGGAATTACTTCCGCCGTCCTCCCACACCACCGTGCGTAC
>CAYWJJ010000012.1:0-80928 GCA_964458105.1 uncultured Geobacter sp. | reverse complement strand
AACCGGTGTTGAGGGACTACTTTTTCCTCTTGACTACTGGCGGACATATCAGTTCCACAATCAAAACATGAAACGCCGCATGCTGATGTTCTGCAGTAATCCAATTCCTACCATCGATGTGATCATCGATGTCCCGCCGTAGGAGAAAAAGGGCAATGGTACCCCCACTACCGGAAACAGCCCGATCACCATTCCCATATTGATGACAATGTGCCAGAAAAGCATCGCCGTAACCCCGACAGCCAGCAGGGCGCCAAAACGGTCGTTGCATCGACGGGCTATGTTCAGTCCCCACAGCACCAGCGACATGTAAAGTATCATAAGTACCAGGCAGCCTGCAAAACCCCATTCTTCAGCAAAAACGGAAAAGGCAAAGTCAGTATGCTGTTCGGGGAGAAAGCGCAACTGGGATTGGGTTCCCTTTATATACCCTTTACCGGCAATGCCACCCGAACCGACTGCAATCTTGCTCTGGATGATGTGGTATCCACTTCCAAGCCGTGAACGCTCCGGGTTGAGAAAATCGAGAACCCGGTTCTTCTGGTAGGAGCGCAGAAAATATGCCCAACCGATCCATGCCATCGGTATCGTGATACAGACAAAGGTAACAATAGTGGTCCAGCGCAAACCGACATAGAAAGTCATCGAAAGCGCAATCAGGATCACCAGAATGGCTGTTCCCAGATCGGGTTGTTTCATGATCAGGGCAGCGGGCAACGCCAGAATTGACAATGGGAAAAGCACATCCCTGACGGTAAGGCCGCCGACACTATGAAAATTATTGAAGAAACGGGCAAAGGTAATAATTATGACAATCTTCATCAGTTCTGATGGCTGAATATTGAACAGTCCGAGATTCAGCCAACGTGTGGCGCCCATCGACCGCCGGCCAAAAAACAGCACCGCCACGAGCAGCAGTATCAGAAAACCGTAGAACCAGTATGAGAGATCTTCCAGGATGTGATAATCAACGCTGCAGGCCATCATGGAGATTGTCATGCCAGCCAGCATCCAGTAGAATTGTTTGATGTAATAGGCTGTTCCGACAATTTTGTAGGGTGTCGTTGCGCTGTAGATATTCATTATGCCGAGCAGACAAACGGCTACTACCAAACCGGCCAGAACCAGGTCGAAGTTGGTAAGAAGGCGACGATCAATCATCATTAGCAGCAGCTCCACCGGCACTTCGTGCCTTCACCGTCTCAGACGGCGCATCTTCATTTTCAACATCTACTCCTTCCGGTTTTGGCGACTCGGAAGGAGTTTTTCGCACCGGTTTCTTGCCGTCAAAGTACGCTCTCAAAATCCTGCCGGCAATCGGAGCTGCCGCGGACCCACCATGTTCTCCATGCTCAATTACAACCGCTACCGCAACTTCCGGCTTGTCAAACGGCGCAAAAGCAACAAAAAGAGCATGATCGCGATATTGATAAGGCGTGCCTTGTTTGCTGTCACGCATCTTTACAACCTGTGAAGTTCCTGTTTTACCGGCCACCTTGACGTCATAGAGGCGGGACTGTGCTCCGGTGCCGCCCGGTTCGTTGACAACGGCGAATAATCCCTGCTTGACCAGACGGTATGCTTCTTTTGAAAATGAGGTTTTTCCGATCACTTCGGGCTTGGTTTCCTTGAGCGGCTTTCCGTCAGCATCTACAATCCGTTTAACTATGTGCGGACGGAATATCGTCCCTTCATTGGCTACGGTTGCAATCATTGACGCCATCTGAATCGGAGTCATCAGGACATACCCCTGACCGATCGAGACCGGCAGGGTTTCTCCATGATACCAGCGTTTGCCGAAACGTTTCAGTTTCCATTCAGACGTGGGAATCAGGCCTGATTTCTCATTCTGAAGCTCAATTCCCATGGGCGAGCCCAACAGGAACGCTTTGGATGCGGCGGCAATTTTGTCGACTCCCAGCTTTTCTCCAAGCTGGTAATAAAAGACATCGCACGATTCCCGAAGAGATTTGCGCAGGTTCGTAGTTCCGTGCCCCTTTTTGTTCCAACATTTAAAGGTTGATGTTCCCAAGTCATATGAACCGCTGCAATTCACAGTGGTGGAATCACTGATTTTGTTATCTTGCAACCCAGCCAGGGCGGTAATGATCTTGAAAGTAGATCCGGGCGGATATTGTCCGGTCAGAGCCTTGTTCTCGAGAGGCCGCCGTTTGTCCTCCAGATATCCTTTCCATATATCAGCCGGCAATTTACCGCTGAAAAGAGCAGGATCAAAGCCTGGATTGCTGACAAAAGCGAGAATTTCCCCACTGTTGACATCCATGGCAACTGCGGCTCCGGCCTGCTCGCCAAAGGAACGCTCGGCCTGTTTCTGGATGGCGGCATCTATCGTCAACACAACGCTGTTGCCCACGGTGGGATAGGTCTCGGAGATTGTTCTCAAGACCCTGCCGCGCGCATCAACCTCAAGCTGCCGCCCTCCGTCCCCGCCATGCAGTTCATTTTCCAGGGCACGTTCAATGCCGTTCTTTCCGACATAATCACCCGGGTTGTACTCATCGAATCCTTTTGAATTCAATTCCTTTTCTGATATTTCACTTATATATCCGAGCAGATGCGCACCCAGCATGCCGTTTGAATATTCCCGCACCGGCTTCATTTCAATCTCAACCCCGGGCAACCGCAAGCGGTTTTCCTCCAGAATTTCGACTTGATCACGGGTAATATTCGAAGACAGCACGATCGGGTAATATTTGGCGCGCCCCTTGTTTTTTTCCCAGCGCTCGGCCATTTCGGCACGATCAAGCCCAAGCAGAGATGACAACTGCGTCAGCAGCGAGTCCTTGTCTACCACCTCCTGCGGAACCACGGCCAGACTGAATGAAGGGCGATTGCTTACCAGCACCGAGCCATTGCGATCAAGAATTGCTCCTCGGGAGGCAGCCACAGGCACAAAACGGAGGCGGTTATTTTCGGACATTGCACTATAATCTTCGGAACTCAGGATCTGCAGATGCCACAAACGCATCAGCAGCAGGAAAAAGACCGCTCCAACAACAAAAGACAGGACCAGAATCCTCTGCTTGGACTCCACCACTTCTCGAACAAAACGCCTCTCTTTCATGACACTTCCAATTGACAGTCGAATCCGGGAAAGAGCGTGACAAGCGATGCAACAAAAGAATTGACCAGCAGTCGGGGAACGACATCGGAGACCATGGAATATGCGATGCCGGGAGAAGCGGTGAACAACACAAGCAGCAGGAGATTGAGAGTAAAGCATGCCAATGTAACGCCGGAAACTGCCATAACAAACAGGACAGCGCTGTCGGCATACAAACGATCCGACAGGCTCCTTACGACCAGATACACGACCAGGAAGCTGGCCGCATTAAGCCCGAGATAGAGACCACTGCACACATCATTAAGCATCCCCAACAGCCATGCCAATGGCGCCCCAACCTGGGATGAGTTGCGCAGCGCCATGAAAACCATGATTACCAGCAATAGATCGGGTTTGAACGCAGAGCGTATGAAAACCGGAAGTATTGCTGCCTGCAGCACAATTGAGGCCAGCACTACTCCAGCAAGCAACAGAGCGGCACGCCTACTCATTGCCGGCACCCTGAACAATCAACACTTCCTCCAGATGGGCAAGATTAACAGTGGGGCGAATCGACACCGTCTGAAAAATACCGTATTCGCCACGCTTGACCATCGTTACTTCGCCAATCGGCAATCCTTTCTGAAACACTCCACCGATTCCGGATGAGATCACAACATCTCCAACTTTGACATCTTCTTCACGGGTTGTGAATTCGAGAGAGCAAAGCATCTCGGATTTACCCTTCACGACCCCGCGGGCTCTTGAGCGCTGGATTGTTGCGGCGATACCGCTGGCATGGTCGGTCAGCAGGACAACACGCGAGGTAGAGGACGCAACCTTGACAATCTGGCCGACAATTCCATCGGCGGCGATTACCGCCATCCCCTCACGAACCCCGCTGGAGCTGCCTCGATTGAGAATCAGTGTTCTAAACCATGAGGTTGTATCCTCTCCGACAACGTCAGCAGCTACGGACGGCATTTTTATGGTTTTCTTCATATCCAGAAGCCGCGTCAGGCGCTGGTTGGCCAGGCGGGCCTCGTCGCCTTCGCGCACACGCTCATTCAACGTACGGATATCCTGACGCAGCCGCAGATTTTCCCGGTGAGCATCGATCAGACTGATATAGCCGTCCCAGACGTCTTCAACAAATCCACTCACCTTGTATGCCGGCTGCAGAACGGGCCCTATAACAGTTAAAACCAAGCGTTCAACAGCATTGGCTTCACGATTATTCGGTACATTCAGCGAAAAAACAATCAGTGCGGCCAGAATCCCGACACATGATAATAAAGCGTATAAATATTTATTAAAAATCCCCATATTGACTATTGTCCAAACTCAGCTAAGTCCGCATAATTCGGCTTCATTGTAAACCCGCTGCAAATATTCCTTGTAAGAGGAATTTGGAGTTGCATCTATAACCAGTTTCATGCCCCGGCAATCCAGAAAACCTCGCCGGAGGGCGATCTCTTCAAGGCAGGCTATTTTGAGCCCCTGACGTGACTCAATTGTTTCAATAAAGTTGCTGGCCTCAAGAAGACTTCGATGTGTGCCGGTATCCAGCCAGGCGATTCCGCGACCAAGCCGCTCAACCAGCAGTTGACCCCGCTTCAGATATTCCAGATTAATATCGGTAATTTCAAGTTCCCCTCTCACGGAAGGCTTGATCGCCTTGGCGACCGCCACGACATTTTCATCATACAGATACAGGCCCGGAACCGCATAATGTGATTTGGGAAACTTCGGTTTTTCCTCGATACTGAGTACCTTGCCGTCGCGATCAAACTCCACCACTCCGTAGCGTTCAGGATCATGCACCTGGTACCCGAACACTCTGGCCCCTTGTTGAAAATCTGAAACGATCTTGTCCAGATTCATCTTGCCGTAAAATATATTGTCACCAAGAATCAGACAAACCGGCTGATTGTTTATAAACTCTTCGCCAACCAGAAAAGCCTGGGCGATCCCTTTCGGCTCCGGCTGAATCTTGTAGGTAATGCTGATCCCCCAGCGGGAGCCGTCGCCCAGGAGGGTTTCAAAACGCGGAGTATCATGCGGCGTGGATATCAGCAGAATATCCTTGATGCCGGCCGCCATCAAAGTCGCCAGCGGATAATATATCATCGGCTTGTCGTAAACAGGCTGCAGCTGTTTGCTGGCGACCAGAGTCAGCGGATAGAGACGGCTTCCGGCTCCTCCGGCAAGTATAATTCCTTTGCTGATGCCTTTGTTCATTGGAAACACCTCAAATAAATTTTAAAGATTGACTTGTTATCACGTTAAAGCAAACAGTGTCAAACGGGATTGAGCAGTCAGGTCAGACTTTTAGCGGCTGCCAACAGGTCGTCAAACACGCTGACAGAGCCGGACAGGCAACTTTCTTGTTCCGATCCGTATCCGGTTCGCACGAGGATTGTCCGGCAGCCGGCGGCCTGACCTGCTGAAATATCGGCCAGTTTGTCGCCGATCATTATGGAAGCATCCAGGTTTATATCGTAGCGTTGCGCAGCTTCTTTAAGCATGCCCGGCAATGGTTTACGGCAGTTGCAGGGGAGCGAGTAACTGCCGCGGCCGTCGGGATGGTGCGGACAGTACAGCCAGGCATCGATCCGTGCACCGGATTTTTCCAACTCTTTCCCGATGTGGCGATGCAGGTTTTCCACATCTTCCTCGGTATAATAACCCCGCGCAACGCCGGACTGGTTCGTGACTACCACAACAAAATAACCGGACTCATTCAGCATCCGTACTGCGTCAACCGCGCCGGGAACAAACTCGAAATCCGCTATCCGATACAGATATTCCTTCTCAATATTAATGGTACCATCCCGGTCCAGAAACACCGCCCGCCGCATTCAGACCTCCCGCAACAATTGTTTCGCCAAATTTAACCTGCTGATTTATTAGGTTATTCATACAGAGAAGCATTGACAATCTACTATTAAAGAAACTATAACACCACTTATCAACTGTAAGGGAGATGAATCGAGTGATCAAGACCAATAATCTGAAAATTACCGGCATCACACCAATAATTGCCCCGGCGGATCTGCGCCAGGTGCTCCCTCTGTCAGAAAAAGACCGCGCCTTTGTCAGCAGGAGCCGTGAACAGATCAAGGACATCATTACTCGCAAAGACCGCCGCCTGATGGTCGTAGTTGGCCCATGCTCGATCCACGACACGGAAGCTGCCGTTGAATATGCCAAACGCCTGTCAGCACTTTCGCGGAAAGTTGAAGATCAGCTGCTGCTGATCATGCGGGTCTATTTTGAAAAACCGCGCACTACGGTCGGCTGGAAAGGGCTGATCAATGATCCCGACATGAACGGTACCCATCTGATATCCAAGGGACTGGGCATAGCCCGCGGTCTCCTGGGTCGCATCACGGCCCTGGAAGTGCCGGTTGCCAACGAGATGCTCGATCCGATTACTCCCGAATACGTTGCCGACATGATCAGCTGGGGCGCCATCGGCGCCCGCACGACCGAATCCCAGACCCATCGCGAGATGTCGAGCGGACTATCATTTCCGGTCGGCTTTAAAAACGGGACTGACGGCAATCTCCAGATCGCGATTGACGCGATGAAAGCGGCCCAACACACACACAGTTTCCTCGGCATCAATCGCGAGGGGCGTACTTCGATCATTCAAACCAGCGGCAATCCCGATGTGCACATTGTCCTGCGGGGTGGTTCCAGAAAAGTGAACTACCATCCCGAGGACATAACTAACACGGAGGAGTTTCTCAAAAAGAACAACCTGTTCCCGACGATCATGGTTGATTGCAGTCACGGAAATTCCAACAAGGATTACCAGAAACAACCTGAAGTATTGGAAAGCGTAGTTGACCAGATTCTTGCCGGTAATACGTCAATCTCTGGCGTGATGATCGAGAGCTATCTGGAGGCGGGCAACCAGAAGATTCCGGCCGATCTCAGCCAGCTGAAATACGGCGTATCAATCACCGACGCCTGCATCGACTGGGCAACCACCGAGCGGATCCTGATGGATGCGCATGGGAAGTTGAGAAAAAGAAAGTGACAAATCCAGGGGCAGTGGTCGCATAAAGTCTTCCGTTGCCCCTCATTCCCTACTCGTAAACCAGCCGCATCCCGCCCAGGGCGCTCTTCAACGTACCGTCAAACTTTTCCTCGACCCCGTCGGCAAGCAGATCCAGATAATTCATCTTCTTCTTGGGAGGCAGGATCACCTCGGGCTCTCCCTTGATACCGGCCTGTTTTCCGGCCTCCTCAATTGCATCCTGTAGAGTCCCCAACCGGTCAACCAACCTGGCTCCCTTGGCCTGTTCACCGGAAAGAATCCGTCCGTCTGCAATTTTCCTGACTTCATCGATCGGCAGTTTGCGCCCTTCCGCCACCGCCCTGATAAATTGCTCGTGGGTGTTATTGATTACCGACTGCAGCATTGCACGGTCTTCAAGCGAGAATTTTCGCAACGGTGAGCCGGAGTCTTTATATTTGCCGGTCTTGAGCGTATGGGACTTGATGCCGATCTTGTCCATCAGAGACTCAATGTTCGACAATTTAAGAATAACGCCGATGCTGGCCGTGATCGTACCGGGGTTGGCATATATCATTGTGGCGGGCGCCGATATGTAATAGCCGCCGGAAGCGGCCAGACTCCCCATTGACACGATGATTTTCTTTTTGGCTGCAAACTTTTTGACCTCATCATAGATTTCCTGAGACGGAGCAACAATTCCACCGGGAGAATCGACCCGCAGAACAACCGCCTTGACACCGTCCTGTTTTAGAAAATGTCTTAACTGGCGTATGGTTTCCTTCGAATCGAGAATCATCCCTTTCACTTCAACCAGGCCGATGCCACTTTTTGCCGATAGCGCCGTATCTGTGCCATCAAGCAGCGACTTGGCAATTTTAACCGACACGGTGAACAGTACTGCTATAAAAAAAACAACTGCAACAACGATGATAAAGATTTTTTTTGACATATTCACACGCCTTTTTGACTTTTTGGGCTTTAATGAAATTATCGATTCTGATAAGGTTACCGCATGAAAGCATTAGTCATATCAGATACCCACGGCAACGTTTCACTCGCCTTGAAAGCCCATTCATTGTCAGAACCGGTGGATATCATATTCCACCTTGGAGATGGCTGCGACGACGCTGAACTGATGCGGGACGTACTGGATGTACCGGTCATCAATGTAGCCGGAAACTGTGATATCGGCTCAAAAGCCCCTCGAGAACTGGTGTGGGAAAGTGAAGGAAAGAGAATACTGTTGTCGCACGGTGATGCTTATGGGGTGAAAGCCGGACTTGCAAGACTGGACCAGCGTGCCAGAAGCATTGGAGCCGATGCCGTTTTGTTCGGGCACAGCCACCTGCCTTTGAATGAATTGCGGTCGGAGCTTCTTGTGCTGAACCCCGGCACGCTTATACATACCTGTCATCACCACACATATGCTGTCATGAACGTATCATCCGAAGGCATCACCGCCAGCCTCCACGAAATAGATTAATCCTCGTTTCCCCTGCTTGACGCTTCATGTCCTTTGTGCACAGCTTTCTCAAGCCTGCGCCTCCTGGGCCAGGTAATCAGAAAATCAACCGGACCGGAAAACACATACAGCAGCATGACCGAGAAGACCATCACAACCGGTTCGGCCGCTACAACTATCAGCAGCACCACCGCCAGCAGCAGAAAACCGAAGGGCTGACGCTTGATCAGTGCCGGGTCCTTGAACGAATAATACCGAAAGTTGGAGACCATCAGGAAGGCCAACAGATAAATCAGGGCAATAATTGCCAGACGCTTGAAAGAGCTGGGCCAGCCGAAATGATGGAAGAGCAGTACGGTGGAAGCAACCATGCAGGCAGCAGCCGGTGTCGGCAAACCGACAAAACGTTTGCTTTCAACGGTATCGACCTGCACATTGAAACGGGCCAGGCGCAGGGCACAGCAGGCCAGAAACAGGAAGGCTGCCAGCCAGCCAAGCCGTCCGAACGGCTTCAGGGCCCAGGCGTACATCATCAAAGCCGGCGTCACGCCGAATGCCACCACGTCGGCCAGAGAATCGTACTCCACCCCGAACTTGCTGGTGGTGCCGGTCATGCGGGCGACCTTGCCGTCCAGGCCGTCAAAAATGGCCGATACGAAGATGAACAGCGCCGCAAACCTGAAATCTTCACTGCCGCCGTTGAGTGTTTTTACCATGCTGTAGAAGCCGGCAAACAGACTGGCAGTCGTGAACAGATTGGGCAGGATGTAAATCCCGCGTTTGATGCTGTCGCGTTTCGTGATGGGTTCTTCCTGCAGTTCCAGGCTCATGCGATTTGGTCCTCGCTTATCCGATTCTTGCCAGCACAGTCTGGCCGGCAACGGTTTTATCGCCAATCCTGACCAATGATTCCGTATCTACCGGCAGATAAACATCCACCCGCGAACCGAAACGGATCAGCCCGTACCGTTCACCCCGCTTCAGCATATCGCCGACCCGCGGGTAGCAGACGATGCGGCGAGCGATCAGCCCCGCGATCTGCACGAAAGCGATCCGTACCCCGCCGGCCGTTTCCAGCAGGACGCCGTTGCGCTCGTTCTCGCAGGAAGCGCGCCCGTCGCGGGCGTCAAAGAACTTTCCGCGGTGATAAGAGATATCCAGCACACGGCCGTCAAACGGGACTCGATTGACATGCACATTGAAAACCGACATGAAGATGCTGATCTTGAGCGCTTCGGTCTCCAGTGGTGTTTCAGAAACCCGCTCGGAAACTATCACTATTCCATCAGCGGGAGCGATGACGGCCCTCGGATCTGCCGGTGGTGTTCTTTCGGGATTGCGAAAGAAATATAGTACAAACAGGGTCAGCAGAACCGACACCGCAGTCGGAACAGCAAGCACAACCGACGACAGCTTCCAGGCAGAAAGCGCCAGAAGCAGGGTCAGTCCGACGGTAAAAGCGATGAAGGGATAGCCTTCTTTGGCAAAGGGTGATGAGTTGTTCATGAATCTACCTGACCCCAAAAAATGGGAAAAATGTATAGTTATTCAGTAAGATGCCATAAGCGCAGACACCCCTCTCCCGCAAGGGTAAAGGGGTGCCGTTAATCGCACTGACTATCTTCTAGTTTTTGGTCTTGTCAACAATTTTTTGAATCCAGGGCATCATGCTCCGCAGACTCTCTCCAACCTGCTCGATCGGATGGGCAGCATTGAGACGACGACGAGCGGTCATCTCAGGGTAGTTCGACATCCCTTCGAGAATGAACTGCTTGGCATAATTGCCATTCTGGATGTTGTTCAGACACTCTTTCATGGCCGCGCGACTCTGGTCGTTGATCACCCGGGGTCCGGTAACATATTCACCATATTCCGCATTGTTGGAGATGGAGTAGTTCATGTTGGCAATGCCGCCCTCGTACATCAGGTCCACAATCAGCTTAAGCTCATGCAAACACTCGAAATAAGCCATTTCAGGTGCATAGCCGGCTTCCACCAGCGTCTCGAAACCGGCCTTCACCAACTCTACTGCGCCGCCGCAGAGCACAGCCTGCTCGCCGAACAGGTCGGTTTCAGTCTCGTCCTTGAAGGTGGTCTCGATGATGCCGGTACGGCCGCCGCCAATGGCGCTGGCGTAGGAGAGTGCCACGTTGCGGGCGTTGCCCGATGCATTCTGGAAAACTGCAATCAGGTCGGGAATCCCGCCGCCTTTGACAAACTCGGAGCGGACCGTGTGGCCGGGCGCCTTGGGGGCGATCATGATCACATCCAGGTCGGCGCGCGGCACAACCTGGTTGTAGTGGATCGCGAAACCGTGGGCAAAGGCAAGGACCGCACCTTTTTTGAGTTTCGGTTCGATCTCGTCACGATAAAGAGTCGATTGAAACTCGTCAGGTGTCAGGATCATCACAACATCAGCCGAGGCAACGGCTTCGGCAACAGTTGCCACCTTGAGGCCGGAATTCTGCGCCTTGACGGCGGAGGTTGACCCTGCTCGCAGCGCCACCGTTACATCAACGCCGGAATCCTTGAGGTTGCAGGCATGGGCATGGCCTTGGGAACCGTACCCCACAATGGTAATTTTTTTAGATTTGATCAACGCAAGATCACAATCACGATCATAATAAACATTCATGCTGGCATATCCTTCCACATAAATTTATCCGGTAAACCGGTTTAACCTGAGCAAGCAAAACGAACGGAATTGATACTACATTCGACCGCTGCTGTCAACGTAAATAGCTGTTTCGCCAATGCCATGGGCACTGGCAGACAGGGAGGCGCCAGACAAGAAAAGCCGCCAGTTTCGTGGCGGCTCGCCTTTATTTTGCACTCCGCAAAGCTACGCCTACCCCTTCCAGCCTTTGGCTCCGCGGCCAATTGCGACCGAACCGGTACGGACCAGTTCCTTCAGCCCCAGCGGGCGCAGCAGATCCAGAATTGCATCAATCTTGACCGGATTGCCGGTGGCCTCAATCGTATAGGACTTGGGAGTAACGTCAATAATCTTGGCCCGGAAGATATCAACGATGCGCAGCACTTCGGCGCGACTCTCATCCTCGGCCGTGACTTTGATCAGAGCCATCTCGCGTTCAATACCACTGCCGTCGGTAAAATCGATCACTTTCAGCACGTCAATCAGCTTGTTGAGCTGTTTGTTGATCTGTTCCAAAATCTTATCGTCGCCACGGGTGACGATCGTCATGCGCGAGAGACCTTCTTCGTTGGTGGGTGCCACCGATAGTGAGTCGATATTGAAGCCGCGGCCGGAAAAAAGGCTCGCTACGCGGGAAAGCACACCGAATTCATTTTCAACCAGAACTGATATTGTATGTTGCATGGCAGTCTTTCTCCTTACGCGTTCAGTACCATTTCATTTAATGATGCCCCGGCCGGAACCATCGGCAGAACCTTCTCCTCGCGGGCAATCTTGAACTCCATGATCACCGGCCCATTTTCGGCAAAGCCGGCCTTGATGACCTTTTCAACATCTTCCGGCTTGGTGGCCAGAAAACCTTTGGCGCCGTAGGCGTCGGCCAGCTTGATGTAATCGATCGGCAACTCCATGCAGGTCTGGGAATAGCGTTTGTCGAAGAACAGCTCCTGCCACTGACGGACCATGCCGAGGAAATTGTTGTTCAGGATCACGATCTTGACCGGCAGCCTATTCTGCACCAGAGTGGCCATTTCCTGAATATTCATCTGCACTCCGCCGTCACCGCAGATCGTGATGACCTGACGCCCCGGATAAGCGGCCTGGGCCCCCATGGCGGCCGGCAGGCCGTAGCCCATCGTGCCGAGTCCGCCGGATGTCAACAACGTGCGGGGCGAGTTGAATTTGAAGAACTGGGCGGTCCACATCTGGTGCTGTCCGACATCGGTCGAAACGATCGCATCTTCGTCCGACAGTTCGCGCAGTTTCTGGATCACAAACTGCGGTTTGATGATCGTAGCGCTGCTTTTGTAGCTGATCGGATGTTTATCCTTCCAGGCCGAGATTTCCTGATGCCAGGGGTTCAGGGCGGCTACGAATTCGGCCGCCTTGTCTTTGGCCTTGTCGGTCAGCTTGATCATCTGGGTCAGTACATCCTTGACGTCGCCGACAATCGGCAGATCGACCCGCACATTTTTCTTGATCGAAGTCGGATCGACATCGATGTGGATAATCTTGGCGTGGGGAGCAAAAGTGGCCAGCTTGCCGGTAACCCGGTCGTCGAAGCGCGACCCGACCGCAATGATCAGGTCGCTGTGGGTCAT
Source organism: uncultured Geobacter sp. (assembly GCA_964458105.1). GTDB lineage: Bacteria > Desulfobacterota > Desulfuromonadia > Geobacterales > Pseudopelobacteraceae > JACRCG01. The sequence continues at coordinate 68,115 of CAYWJJ010000012.1, read as the reverse complement.
GGCCATGTTGGCGCAATAAGCGCCATGCATGCCGAGCATCCCCAGCGAGAGCTGGTCGTCACCGGGAAATGAGCCCAGACCCATCAGCGTGGTCGTAACCGGAACCGCCAGCTTGCGCGCCAGCGTTGTCAGCTGCTCGGCCGCGTCACCCAGCACGACGCCGCCGCCGACATACAGCACCGGCCGGCGGGATTCCATGATCATCTTGCAGGCTTTTTCAACCTGGCGCGGATGCCCCTCCACGGTCGGCTTGTAACTGCGGATCTCAACCGAGTCCGGATAGGAGAATTCACCCAAGGCAACCTGGATATCCTTGGGGAAGTCGACCAGAACCGGGCCGGGCCGACCGGTACGGGCGATGTAAAAAGCCTTTTTCATGATCACGGCAATGTCCTTGACGTCCCTGATCAGAAAGCTGTGTTTGGTGCAGGGGCGGGTAATGCCGATGATATCAACTTCCTGAAAAGCGTCGTTGCCGATCAGCGCGGTCGGCACCTGCCCGGTAACAATAACCATCGGGATCGAATCCATGTAGGCAGTGGCAATCGCGGTGACGGTATTGGTGGCACCGGGACCGGAAGTGGCGATCGCCACGCCGACTTTGCCGGTCGCGCGGGCATAGCCGTCGGCAGCGTGCGTGCCGGCCTGCTCATGGCGCGGCAGAATGTGGCGGATTTCCTTGAAACTGAAAAGTTCGTCATAAATATTGATGACGGTACCGCCGGGATAGCCAAAGACGGTGTCAACACCCTCTTTTTTCAGACATTCCAGCATTATTCGTGCGCCGTTCATTTTCATATATTTACCTCGTTTTGATATTGATCTCTTGATTAAATCCCGAAACGGCAAAACCGGTTCAGGCGGTAGTCACCGCTCCGGTATGGGCAGACGTGACAGCCTTGGCATAGCGGGCCAGCCAGCCGGTCTTGATCTTCGGCTCGGGAGCCTGCCATTTAGCCCGGCGGGCGGCCAGGGTGGCATCATCCACCAGCAGTTCCAGTCGGCGGGCAGGTATATCCAGCAGAATCCGATCGCCTTCTTCCACCAGTGCAATCGGTCCGCCTTCGGCCGCTTCCGGCGAAATGTGGCCGATACAGGGTCCGCGGGTGCCGCCCGAGAAACGGCCATCGGTGATCAGCGCCACCGAATCACCCAGCCCCATCCCCATGATGGCGGCGGTCGGCGCCAGCATTTCACGCATGCCCGGCCCGCCTTTCGGTCCTTCATAGCGGATGACGACCACGTCGCCGGAGGTGATCTTGCCCTCCATGATGGCAGCCATGGCCAGTTCCTCGGCGTCGAAGCAGCGGGCGGTGCCCTCAAACTGCATCATCGCCTCCGACACTCCGGATTGCTTGACGACGGCCCCTTTGGGAGCGATGTTACCGGAGAGGATCGCAATGCCCCCCTCCTTCTTCACCGGGTTCCCAAGCGGGCGGATGACCTCCTCGTCAACATTCTGAATGCTCTCGGCCAGCTGATGGGTGGTCAGTCCGAAGAGCGTCTGCGTATCCTTGATCTTATTTCCCAATTGCTTGAAGACACCGGCAACGCCACCGGCGATATCCAGGTCTTCCATGAAGTGCTCGCCGGCCGGATTCATCGAGGCCAGCTGCGGGGTATCCTTGGCCAGCACGTCAAACAACTCCAGCGGCAAATCGACGCCCGCCTCGCGGGCGATGGCCAGCAGATGCAGTACCGTGTTGGAAGAGCCGCCCAGGGCCAGGTCAACGCGAATGGCGTTCTCGAAAGCCTCGCGGGTCATGATGCTGCGCGGGGTGACGTTGTTCTGCACCAATTCGACGATCTTTTCGCCCGATGCAAAGGCAATCCGGCGCTTGAGCGCCGAAACGGCCAGTGCGGTACCGCAGCGCGGCAGGCTCATGCCCATCGTCTCGGTCAGGATCGCCATCGTGTTGGCGGTGAAAAGCCCCTGGCAGGAACCCATGCCGGGACAGGCGTTGTCCTCGCAGACCTGCAGTTCCTTGTCGCTGATCACGCCGGCCTTGTAACGGGCCATCGCCTCGAAGGTGTCGGATACAAACGAAAACTGGCGGCCGGCCTGGCCGCGTCCGCTCATCATCGGACCGGCGGTGACGACGATGCAGGGAATATCCAGCCGGGCGGCAGCCATCAGCATGCCGGGTGTGATTTTGTCGCAGTTGGTCAACAGCACCAGACCGTCAAGGCGATGCGCCTCCGCCACTGACTCAACCATATCGGCGATCAGCTCACGGGTCGGCAATGAGTAATGCATCCCCTTGTGCCCCATGGCCATTCCGTCACATACACCGGGAATGCCGAAGAAGAAGGAATGTCCACCACCGGTATGCACCCCTTTTTCAATGAAGCGTTCCAGATCGCGCATTCCAACGTGGCCGGGAATCAGGTCGGTAAAACTGGTGGCTACACCGATAAAAGGTTTGTCCATCTGGCTCTGGGGCACTCCGGTCCCCTTCAGCAGAGCGCGATGCGGGGTTCGTTCCAGACCTTTTTTGATAGTATCACTGCGCATAATGAGTTCTTCCTTGTATGTTGATAAAATGTTTCATCCTGTCAAACAACCGATTGATGGGGCTTAGCAGGGTTTGTGACGATAATATATAAGCTTGTCTATGTCAAGCAGCCTTGAGTTGCCGTTAACGGACCGGCGCCTGTCAATCCCTAGCTTGACTTACCTCATCACCATCAGAAAAATCTGCACAAAAATAATTTTCAACAGCATGCTGAGCGGATATACAGCTGCATAACCGGCTTCGACCCGCTCATTACCGCAGCGACCAACGGCAAATCCCAGAACCGCCGGCTGGGTCTGAATTCCAGCCACTACACCTCCGATAAATGGCCACGATTTGCCTGCAATAGCGCGCACCATTGCAAGGGTTACCAGGCAGGCTACGATTGTGATGCAGGCTCCTGCTGTAAGCGCGGACACATTGATCGGCGCCGTATGCAGAAGACCTCCCGCCTTGATGCCCGCACATGCCAGAAAGACAACCAGACCGAGCTGGCGCAGTGACATCGACACTCCGTATGGCAGATACCATGTCAGCGGCCCGGTTCTTCCCAACGCCCCCAAGACAAGCGCAACAATCAAACAACCAGCCACCGGGCCTATTTCAAAAGTTCCAAGCCCCATCGGCAGGCTGATATCAACCGTTCCCAGAGCTATGCCCATTGCGAGCCCCAAACCAAAAGTCAAGACGTTGAATTCGCTGGCCTCCTGGTAGGAATCACCAAGAAATGCAGATATTGCCGAAAGATTCTCCCGTGGTGCAATCACACGCAGACGGTCGCCCGGCATGATGGTAGTTTCGGCTATCGGGATAAAATCCGTATCGCCGCGCCTGATCCTGGTCACGATACCTTCGAAATTACGAAAAATCCCCACCTGGCGCAATGTTTTGCCATAAATGGCCGGATTTGATACGAAGATCCGCCGGAAATCCAGTTGGCTGCGATCGTGTTGAATATCGCCTTCGTACTTTACGCCCAACGCATCGGTTGCTTTCTGCACATCGTCCAACAACCCGACCAGCGTCACAATGTCACCGTTTTTAATTACCGAATATCCGGAGACGGCAAACTGCTCGTCACCACGCACACATCGGGCAAAGCGCACCGACAGTGAGTAGCGCTCCAACAGGCCCGCGATCGATTCACCGGGTTCTTTTACATTCGATATCGATATTGCCGCACTGGTCAGTGAATCGCCAACAGAGTGCGTCTCGCGCCTGAATGGCCAGGAAAGCATCAAAATCGGAATCAGTACGCCAAGCGGATACGCGATTGCATAGCCAAGAGTTGCCTCGGCACCCCTCTGACCCAGTGCAGTTGTAGCTGCGGCCAATGAGGGGGTATTGGTCAGGGCGCCTGCAAAAACGCCCGCTGCGGTACTTGCCGGAATATTCAAAATCCGGGATGCTAACACATCCACACAAAAGGCAGAAAAGATAGCTACCGGAGGTATCAAGAGGTATCGCCATCCGCCATGTGCCCAGGTATGAAAAAGAAATTCACTTGATGAAAGCCCGATCGCGTACACGAACAACGCCAGGCCAAAGGTTGCCAGTGCGTCCGGCGGCTTGACGGCGGGTTCGATATAGCCCCACATGACGCCGGCAAACAGGACCCCGGCAACTCCAAGCGAGACCTTCTGTATGGATATGCGGCCAATCAAGGCTCCGCAGCCGATGGCAAGGCAGACCAGCAGTAATGGATTATTCAGCATGATGACTCCGGCCGTGCAATCTCAGATTATGCATAAAACGCAATACGTACCCGGTGACATCTCACTCCTCCACAGGATTGGTATTCCGGCAGCGAATCGTCAACCCCTTCAGAAAATTCCTGAGGAACTGGTCGCCGCACTCCTTGAAATTTTTATGCCCCTTATTCCTGAACAATGCGCTCAGTTCGGACTTCGAAAGGGTAATGTCGGCCAGTTTCATAATTGCAATCATATCGTCTTCCTTGAAATCAAGGGCAATCCGCAATTTTTTCAGAATGGTGTTGTTAGTCAGTGCCGCATCGGGCTTGGCCACCTGCCCTGTTGCCGATTCGCGCCGGCCCCTTTTGTGAATGATCAAGCCATCCAGAAAAAAAGTCATCAATGGGTTGCTGCATTCAATATAATCTTCCTCATCTTCTTTTTTGAGAAACTTGATCAGCGTGGGTAGTTCAATGTTGCAGCCGGAATTCTTGAAGATTTCAATCATCGTTGGATTGCTGATATCCAGGGCGTAACGCACCCTGCGTAGAATATCGTTGTTTGTCATGAACGGCTCCTGTCAGGTTATTTTATGGATGTTGCAGGTAGAATCGGTAAGAAAGAGTGTTATTGAGGTCCCTGTTGATTGAATTAAGTTTTGGTCTGGGCCAGCATCGCGGCACGACACTAACATGTTTCCGCCCGGAAAATATTTTAAAGCATCTGTTTTGTCACAGCTTGTGATTATATACCGATATTTATTTTTTAAACAGTCTGTAAATATGCATATTTCAGTGTTATATTATAATCAGAAGCAAAGCAGAAAATACTGTCAAAAGGGGGGCGATGCTATCGAAGAAACTCCACCCGGCAGGAAAGCCAAGAAAGATGAAGTATCGATCCGGAGGCAAGAGGGGCCGGAAGAGTCCTTGAAAAGGGAATAGCAAAAGAAAAATCAACTGAAGCCCGCCGAAATATTGGCGGGCTTTTCATTTTCCCGGCGCTGTTTTTAAAGTTTTGTCTTTCGCTGTTTTACGTCCGACAACCGCTTCAATCCAGCTGGAAATCGCTTTTCCGCTTTTCAGGACCTCCTCCGGTATGGTCAGCCCGTTTCTGGCAGCCAGATCGCCGGCGTACTTCAACTGCCCTTCGCTCGCGCCACCATCAGCTCCACGCGCCGCCGGAATCGCGAAACCCATCTTGTTGTGAACACCACGGCAAAAGCGCTGCCAGCTTTCCTTGTTTTCGACCACCAGATCCAGAAAGCTTTCCATTTTGCTGGTCAGTTCATAATCGATCACCCAGGCATGCTGTCCCCGGAGATAATCAATCAGGGTTTCACCCGGCGGCATTGGAACCACTTTCCCCTTTTCCTCTTTCACATAACCACGGTCAGTAATATTTTTGGTGATGGCGGCATAGGTGGAAGGGCGGCCGATGCCCAGCTTCTCTAACTCCTTGACAAGCGAACCCAGCGTAAAACGCCCGGGCGGCTTGGTCTTTTTCTCGTCAAGGACCTCCCCCACCTTGAATACCAGATCTCCTGTTTCAACCGGAGGGAGCAGTTGCAGTTTTTCGTCTTCCCCCTTCTTTTCCTTTTCCTCGTCAAGCTCGGCGTAGACTTTGAGAAAACCGTCAAAGACCAGAACCCTCCCGGAAGCCTTGAAACGTTCCCCGGACACATCGAAGAGCATGGTGGTTGAGTCGAAGCGGGCCGGCGCCATCTGGCTGGCAACGGCGCGCTTGAAAATCAGTTCGTACAACCGGGCATGTTCCTGGGTCAAATTCTCTTTTTTGATGACGGCAGCGATCTCGGCGATGGAGTGCATATGGGTGGGACGAACGCCTTCGTGCGCATCGGCCTGCGAATTTTTAGATTTGTGCAGATTCGGTTTTACCGGCAGGTAGTCGGCGCCAAGAGCCTTCCCCAGAAATTCCCTGATTTCGGCTATGAAGGCATCGTCCATCCGGACCGAATCGGTACGGTGATAGGTGATGATGCCATGGTCAAAAAGCGCCTGGGCCAGCTTCATCGTCTGTTCCGGCGAGTATTTCAACCGGACGGCGGCCGCCGCCTGCAAATCAACCGTTGTGAATGGCGGTTTGGGTGATTGCCTGACCTCTTTTTTTTCGACCTTGGTCGCCAGGGCATGGGTCTCTGCGCGGATTAGGTCAATAATAGCTTGTGCATCCGCAATCTGCTCGAATTTACCTTTGACGTGACGCGCAAGAAACTGCGTACCATCCTTGTCGAGCCGGATATCCAGCACCCAGTACGGAGCTGAAATGAAACTGCGAATCTCCCGTTCGCGGTCAACCACCAGCCGAACCGCTGGTGATTGCACCCGGCCCACGCTGTACTTGCCGCGCAGACTTTTGCTGGTGATCGGCGACAGGATATAACCAACCAGGCGGTCGCCGATCCTGCGACCGAGAAACGCGTTGTAAAGACCGGTGTTGGTATTTTCGAACGGCACCGCCTTGGCAAGAGATTCCTTGAGCCCCTTCTCGGTGACCTCGTAAATCTCCATGCGCAGGCACTCCTTGGCAACAGCTTTAACCTCTTCATAAATATGGCAGCTGATGGCATACCCTTCCCGGTCCGGGTCACCTGCCAGCATGACGGTCTCGCCCTTGGCCGCCGCGCGCAGTTCCTTCGGCAGGTTGGCTTTCTTCTCGTGATACACGAAGGTCGGCTCATAACTCTTCAGATCAACACCGATTGTTGAATCGGGTAGATCCTTGAAATGCCCCACCGTGGAGATGGTTTTCACTTTGAGTATGGACTGTATTTTTTTCGCCTTGGTCGGCGATTCCACAATAATCAGCATGGATTGTGACACATATTGAACTCCATCGAATGCCCGCTTACCGGTTCAGATTCGACTGCCGGCATATTCCGCTGGTGAATTTCACTAATCAGGTGTACTTTTAATAAACATTTGTTGCAATCACTTCCTATTTTGACATGGTATATTCATGCTTTTTAAAAAATGGTCCGAAGAGACAAGGTTTACGTTTATTATTGTGATAGCGGTACTGATGGTCCCGGTTGTATTTTATCTGGTCAACCTTTTCACCGATTCAGAGGCACCGCCGCCCAAACCTCGCGAAATGACCGTTATTGTAACAGAATCCGAAAAAAAGGAGATTCTGGCAAAACTCCCCCCCCAGGATGTCATCAACAGCGTCCGTGAAGCAATCAAGCAGGGTAACAATTCAACCGCCTACATGCAACTTGCTAAAATGCCGAAAGACTCCCCTGAATCCGAAGAGCTGCGCAAGGTGCTGGAAAAAGAGGCTAAGACACAAAAGCGCCCCGGCGTTAGAAAAGTGACAGACAACCCGCAAAATCCGGTTAAATATTTCGACGAATCAACTCCCCGCGACAAGTCGGTCGATGCGTTCTATGTATATCTGGTCGATATCTACGGCATGATCTGGCCACGAATCTGCATTCAGTCGGTCGCAAAAAAACCGATCGATATATCCCGATTCAGCATCAAAGTGGATGGAAAGACCTTTTTGATTCAGCCACCATCGATCAAAACCGAAAAACTTCAAGACAAGGTTGCCGAATACCATGATGCGCTACTCGACAAGCAATCATACGCACTGCTGCAGGCACTTCTCAAATCGCGCAAAGCCGTTCTGACCTGCATCGGCACGAAAGGGGAGCGGGTACGTGAGATCAGTGAAAACGAGAAAAAAGGGCTGGTCAGGATTATGGATACCTATGCGGCACTGGGCGGCAACTATGCCTTTGCCCAGAGCCCGGCACCGTTGCCCACCGCTGTCCTGGGCCGCCGCCCGAAACAGCCGGTTCCATAGTACGACTCATCGCATTATCGCACCAAATGCCGCCCACCCCAGCACTCCAACCGTCGCTGCCGCGCATAACAGCGCCAGGGCTTTATGGACCCAGGACTCCGGCCGGCGGTCATTATAGCCTGCCATCATGCCGATCAGAACACCTCCAACTACGCCCCCGCCATGTCCCCAATTGTTGATGCCTGGGAAAATCAGTCCGAACAGGAATAGACTGAAGACCCACCCCCCCACCTCGCGGTAGACCGTATTGCCATAGGCGCCCCCCCTGCTCTTTCCATAATAGAGCATCGCGCCGATCAGGCTGCAGACGGCCGCCGAAGCGCCGATCGTAAACGAAACCCCGGCCAGATAGGACACGATGAATCCGAAAATCCCACCCAATGTGTAGATGATCAGCAGACGGCTCGGGCTGTATTCGCCGGCGACCAGCGGCGCGATCTGACGCAGCGCCATCAGGTTGAAAATGATGTGCAGAATGCCACCATGCAGATAATTGGCGCTGAGCAGCGACCAGATCCGGCCGTAATAGTCGATCGGAATTGTGCCGGTAGCGCCCAACAGCAGCAGACTGGTTTGCCCGGGTGAGATGAATCCCCCGCCGCCTCCGAGCATCAACGAAAGTGCATAATACAGCACGTTGAGCGTAATGATCGCCTTGACCAGCCAGTCGCCATCCCCCTGTCCCTGCGTCCAGTTGATCAAGTGCCACCAGGCAGCCGAACGGGACGTCCCGCACCAGGAACAGACCGATTCTTCGCTGCCCACCAACCGCCGGCAGCGGGGGCAGAGAATAGCCCGTTGAGTCATTGTTAATACCTCCGGAGTCATTATTCCAGTTTCAAATCGGAGATGCCATCAAGGCGGCGACTGGTATGCAATCAGTATGTCGAGGGGACGAAGACGAACCAACGAAGATGGCGCTTTGATTTGGAATTGGAATTATACCAAGGTGCAATCAAAATGAGTACAAGGCGGCGAGGAGAGTGGCGACAAAGGCGTACTATAAGTACGTTGAGGAGCCAACGACGAAGCCAACGACGTAATCGTTTGATTGCGACTTGGTATTAGATATCACAAAAAGATCCCATATGAAACAACCTAACGGATGACGAAGATCCTCAAAACAGAAAACAGACCTTGACGGTCTGCCATTGATAAGAACTGTTTTTTCATGAGTTAACTGCTTTAGCATGTATTTATTCGCAACACCGGTTTTCTTTAAATCCAAAGAAGGATTGTATACAGATCACATTAACTATTGACACGTTATTACAGACAGTTAGCGACCATGCCTATTCGTTATGCAAGACGTAAAAACCCCTGAATAACACATGACAATTCAGGACGCTTATCCACACTTTCAACAGGGTTATTCACATTTTTTGTGGAAAGTCGAATGGCACCCGTGGCAAACAGTATGCCGACCTGGATGGGATTGGAATCTGAAGGTTGTATGATAGCGGAAAACTCCAATACAACCGGATCAGATCCTTCTTAGTTGACCGGACTTTAAGCTGCTGCTGAAAATATTTAAATGGATGTCTGATAACTATATACTTCAAAGATGAAAACTTATGTGCTATTGCAGAATAGTTCATTAATATCCGTGTGACCAGTATGGTTTTCATATGTTGACTGTCCTCGAAAAGGTTCATAAATGCTTAAAAAATCAGCTCAATAAGCCTCAAAACCAAGATTGCCGGAATAGTTCTGCTGCTTTTTTTAGCCAGTTTCTGGCTGTTAACATATAGCGTTGAAAAGAAACTGGCACGGGACATGACCGATTTGCTGGAAACCCAGCAAATCTCGACAGTGTCGTACGTTGCTTCAGATCTGGATGACAAAATCCGACAACGTATTGAATTGCTGGAATTAAATGCTGAGATTATCACCCCCGAACTTCTTGACAACCCGGAAAAAGCAAGAGAATTCCTGAAGTCCCGCTTCGGCCTGCTGGCTTTGTTTAAAGCCGGCCTTTCTATTATTTCCAAGGATGGTAACGGGATAACCGATTACCCCATCGTACCGGAGCGGGCTAATGCTTCGTTCAGTGAGATGGAATATTACAAAGAAGTGCTCGCAACCGGTAAAACTGCGATTGGCAAGCCACGTATCGGAAGGTTCACCAAACAACCCGGCGTTGCGTTTGCCGCACCAATCAAGGATAAATCCGGCCAGTTAAACGGGTTGTTGGTCGGCTTTGCCTTGTTTTCCGACTCCACGCTCTTCGGTCAGGTCGAGCATGCAAATGTTGGCAAGACCGGTTACATAGCAATCAATGTTCCGAAATACGGACTGATCGCCACCTCCAGCAACCCGTTACGCAAGTTTAAGCCAATGGCAAAGCCAGGCGTCAACAAAATGCTGGATCGCTTCCTGGCTGGATATGAAGGTTCGGGGATAGCCGTTAACTCACTGGGCATCGAGACGCTGACATCCGCAAAACATATCCCGACGACAGGCTGGATTGCCCAGATAGTTTTGCCCACCGAGGAGGCCTTTGCACCCATTCGCTCAATGAGAGTTCGGGCTTACTCGATTGCGGCGGTTCTCTCTGCTTTCGTGCTCATTGCGGTGTGGCTGGTTATCTGGAGATTGCTGGCACCGTTGAGTCATGCCAGTAAAAGTGTCAATGAGATGTCAGCAGGTGACCTTAGGCCATTACCTGTGAAATACCACGCTGAGATCGGTCTTTTGCTGACTAATTTCAATAGTCTTGTCAGTGAACGCAAGCAAGCTGAAGAGGCTCTTCGAAATAGCGAGGAGAGTTTTCGAAATATCCTGGAGAATGCGCCGATCGGCATGTCCGTTGTGTCACTGGAAGGCAGATTCATGCTGGTTAATCGCTCCCTCTGTGAAATCCTCGGGTATGAAAAGGATGAACTGGAAAAGTTGACTTTTCAGGAGATCACCCATCCCGACGACCTGGAATCTAATATTGCCAATGTGAAACGGTTGCTGGATGGCAGCGTCACTTCCTATCACATGGAAAAACGCTATATCCGGAAGGATCAGCAGGTAGTATGGACACAACTTACCTCTTCAATTGTCAGAAATGTTGCCGGAAACCCACTTTATCTAATCGCGCAAATCGAGGATATAACCAACCGCAAGAGCAGCCAGGACCAAATTTACCAGTTGGCATTTTACGACACCCTTACCAGCCTTCCAAACCGCAGATTGCTGCTGGATCGTTTCAGTCAGGCCCTTGTACAGGCAAAGCGGTTTGAACGTTCATTAGCGATCATGTATTTGGATATTGATGACTTCAAGCAAATCAATGACACCTTGGGTCACGATATAGGTGATGAACTTCTCAAGGTTATGGCCGGCAGGTTGCAAACCTGTGTGCGCGGTATGGACACAGTTTGCAGGCAAGGCGGGGATGAGTTTATCATTGTGTTGTCAGAAATATCCCACATGCAAGATGCGGCAGTTGTCGCAAATAAAATCATCAGCGTCATAAACGAACCGGTTTCAATACAGGGATATGATTTGCACATCACCACCAGCATCGGGATAGCAATTTATCCCGTAAATGGGACTGATGACGCAAGGGAACTGATGAAAAAGGCCGATATGGCTATGTACGAGGTTAAGAGTAGCGGGAAAAACGGATTTAAATTTTATAACTCCATCTGAATCAGATTCCAAACACGTCATCACATATCACCAGCCTCACCCTCTTCGCACAAATTCCTATATAAAGATCCTGTGAAGTCGCTCTTTTATTACCAGATGTACTCTCCGGCTATCCCGCGTTTGTCCTTGCCGGCCAGGATGTGCATGATCCGCATCTGCTTCAGCTTGACCGGCGACAGCGAGCCGAGCGGGATGTAGACGATCCGCCGGTCCAGCCGGGCGGCCATCTGCTTGAAGATGCTGCGGGGCGGTTTGGCGGCCACATAGACCACGTATTTTTCCGGTGAATAATCCAGGGCCGCCATCAGCAGGACTTCGGCCCGGCTGGCCGCCATGCGGTAATCCGGGTCTTCCCAGACATCCAGCATGCGCCGTGGCGGGTAGGACAGCAGGAAACCGCCGTACTCGCAGCGGCAGATACCGGGACCAACCAGGTTCTCGGCCGGATCGGTGGCATAGAAGGCCATGTCCGATTCCTGGTCATGCTCCCCCAGCCAGGTCATGCGATAGGGATAGCGCTGGTTATGGCGATCCTGATCGAAAATCACCACCAGGCACCCCACCCCGCCCTTGGCCCGCAGCTGTTCCCGGACGTAGATCGCCCCGTCATGAATGTTGCGCATCGTTTCCCGGATATCGATTCCATCCAGCATTGAACTGCTGAACTTCTCGCTGCGGGTCAGCTCTTCGGAGAGCTGCATGCTCCCCTTGCGCTTCAGGAAGCGGCCATAATTCTCGATTGCCAGATCCTCGGGCGGATAGGAGCAGACCGAGGGATCGTCAAAGCCTTCCAGCCATTCGCCGGGGCGCCGTTCCCGCTTGCGCTTCAGGAAGCCGAAGCGGGAAAGCCCCTTGTCCCGTTTCTGGCGCGGACGGAAGCGGATCCGGCGACTGCCGCCCCAGATCTCTTCCGGAGAAATCCGGATCGTGGCCAGGTCGCTGCTTTCCTGCTGCCAGGGGTAGCAGACCGCCAGGCGGCAGAAGGCGTAGGCGAAATTGTCGTCGATGCACCCCCGGGCGGCCGCCAGCAGTTGGAACAGGTCCGGCAGCAGCATGCCGCCTGCCAGGGCATAGTTGCGGGCAAAACGGAAAAAAGCACGTTTTTGCCAGAGGTGCAGGCTTTCGCCAGTTTCCTGGCGAAAGTGGCGGGCTGCCTCGCTGAACAGGCGGTAGATGGCCCGCTGCCGGTCGAGAAAGGCACCTTCGCGCCCCAGGTGGCGGGCGCTGCGGCGAATGGCGTTATCCAGCAGTTGTTCCTCGGGAACGTCCTGTTTGCCGCCGCTGATCAGCTCCAGCGCATGGAATCGTTTGCGCAGCCCGGCCCCGCTCTCCTGCGGCTCGTCCGGCAATACTGAACGGCGATACTCATGGAGCGCCGACAAAAACGGGAACTCGGCTAGGATCTCGCCACAGGAATCGGGGTGCAGATTGAAGACGCTGACACCCTCCCGCCGAACCCGCTCCAGCGGCGCCGCAAGCGGTGTGTCGAAGAGCTGCTTGACCCTTTCCAGGTGGGCCATGCCGCAGACAAAAAGAATTCGCCGATAACGCCTGGCCAGCTCCTGCAGGCGAAATGCCATGCCCTGCTCGCGGCGCCGGTCCTCCCGGTCGGGGAGCTGATCGCCGCAGGCGGCGCGGTATTCGCGATAGTAGGCCTCCAGCCCGATCCGGCAGATGCTGTAGGAATCGGGCAGCTGTTCGCTGTGACTGGGATAGCTGTCGCTGTCCACATCGATGAAATGCAGCGGCAGACCCTGTTCCAGGGCCAAACGGGCCGCCTCCACCAGCGGATCGGCCGGCTCCACCAGCAGGTAGACGGTTTCTTCCTGTTCCTTGACCCTGCTAGAGTAGCTGATGACCGAGATCTGCGGCAGCCTCCGCAGAGCACGCAGGAAAGGGGCCTCCAGCGTATGGGGCAATTCGATCGCTACAGCCTCCGGTCGGACGCGCTGGAAAGCGGTCCGCACCAGTTGGGCGAACTCGAGCCGGTAATGCAGCACCGGCAGGGCCTGGATCGGTCCGAATTGTTCAAGATGGAGGCGTTGGGGCATGGTCACCCCAGATACGGCAGGGCTTCGTCCCCCAGGATCCGCTCGACCGCCAGCCGCAGCAGGTCGCGGGGGGGCTGGCCGCCGGCGGCTGACATCTTGAGGGCATAGCGGGCAATGTTGATGCCGTCCCGGACCGAATAGAGCTCATCGGCGGCGTGGGAGCGCTGCAGGAAGTCCACCACGTATTTCAGGATGCCGCTCTCGGCAAAAGGGAGGTTCTCCTGCAGAATCACCAGTTCCTCGTCCGCTTCGGGAAAGTCGATGTAGATCTGGGGCTGCAGGCGGGAATGGATGTATTCCGGGATTTCGAAGGTCGAGGCGTCCTCGTTCATCGTGATCACGATCCGGAAATCACGCTGGGCCGGAATCCGCAGGCCGGTCACGATCGACTCCACATAGCGACGGTCATCCAAGAGCGGCGCCAGCGAGGCCCAGGCCTTTTCGCTCATGCGGTTGCCCTCGTCCAGGATCAGCACCCCGCCGGTCAGCATAGCCGATACCAGCGACGAAGTAGCATATTGGATCCTGCCGTCCGGGCCGATCACCGGCGTCACGATCAGATCCTCGGGGCGCGTGTCCATGGTGGCCTGGTACAGGTAAACCGGACGCCCCAGCCGCTTGGCGGCGGCATAGGCCAGGGTGGTCTTGCCGACCCCCGGCTTGCCGATCAGGCGCGGGTTAAAGGGGATATCCCGCTCGTCGATCACCATCCAGGCCGCCAGCAGCTGCCGCAGCAGTTCCTCCTGGCCGACCCACTTCAGATTGAGTTCCACCGGGCCGGCCAGTGAGAGTTTGATGCCATCCAGAGTTACCTGTTCCATAAATAAATGCTCCGAAGTTTGATCGTTATCGTTTACTTAAAAGCCGCCACCTGGGCCTGGTAAATCGTAACCGGCACATAACGCACGGCGAATTCGGCCGCACATTTGGCGCAGGCTACAAAGAACGGTTTGCCGTTTTTGCCCTTCTCCAGCGCCAGTTCGTGTTTGTGGTTGCAATAGGGACAGTTGGCAACCACGACATTCTGGGGCAGCGGCTTGGCCTCCACCTTTTTAACCGGCTTGGGAGCCGGCTTTGCTTCCGGGGCGGGCTCGACCCGGACCGGCTGTTTGTTCTCCGGCAACGTTTCAGACGGCTCCGTTTCAGTCGTGACACTCTTCTTCATTTTGGGTCGCTCCTTTTTGATCGATGTTGTTGCAGGGAGATATTCGTCTTCCTGATGCACGGTCGGGGCGGCTACCGGCGGCAGAATACCCTTGATGGCCTTCTTCCAGATCGTCGGCAGGGATGTCTTGGAGAAGTGCAGCGGCCGGACCCCCTTCATTTTGGCGGCTCCCCCCTCGACCACGTAATATTTGTCCCGGTACGACACCAGCATCTGGGCACCGATTTCCGCCACCTTGAAGCCCGATGATATCTTGTTGTCGAGCCAGAATGTAACCGCTTCTTCCATGCTTTTCCTCCATTCATTCATTTACTTTGAAAACGGATATTTATGCTTTGCAAAAAAAACGCCGGCGGTTAACTCCTGCTGCAACCCGGGCCGCTCAGGGTACTGCGTCCGGCACTGCCCGCCTCGACCAGGATCTGAGTACCGATGCGCTCTTTCAGTGCCGGAACATGAGAAATAATACCGATCAGCTTGCCTTCCTGCTGCAGGGCCGAAAGTGTTTCCAAAGCGGTCTCAAGCGCATCTTCATCCAGAGTTCCGAAACCTTCGTCCAGAAACAGCGAATCCACCCGCACGTTGCGGCTGGACATGCTGGAAAGCCCCAACGAGAGGGCCAGGCTGGCGATGAAACTTTCCCCGCCGGACAGATTCCTGGTGGAGCGGATATCTCCGGCACGATAATTGTCGATCACGTTCAACTCCAGCGGTTCCAGCTTGTCACGCACCAGGATGTAGCGGTCGCTCATTTTCTGCAGCTGGCGGTTGGCATGGGCCACCATCAGCTCAAAGGTCAGACCCTGGGCAAAATTGCGGAACTTCTTCCCATCGCCGGAGCCGATCAACGAATGCAGTCGCTCCCACCTTTCGCACTCCCGTTTGAGGGTTTCAATCTCCTGAAGCCGGGTGTGGTGCTGTTGCTGCTGTTCAACGTGCTGCAAAAGTTTATGGTCAAGCGCTCCCACGGTTTTCTGCAGTTCGCCCAAACGCCCGGCTGCGATCCCGCATTCCTCGCGGATCTGATCAACAGTTTTGTCAGTCAGATTTCGGTCTTGCTCTGCCGCCAGAATTTCCTTGCGATCCTGCCGGCGTGTCCGGAGCACGGTTTCCTGATTGTTCAGAACCGCCGCACGCTGCACAAGCTCGTCATAGCGCTGTTGAGGCAGGCAGGCTTGCAAAAATGCCGCTTCATCGGCAAACCCGGCTTCTGCCAGGTGCAACCCCAGAACCGGTTCCAGCTCGGCAAGCTGCCCTGCCCGTTCTTTAATTGAAACGGTCAACGTGCTTATCCGCTGCTGTAACATGTCGAGTTCTGTCCGGAGCCGGTTCATTTCCTGCATCGTTTCTTCACGACGCTGGGCTGCCTGCCGCAACGCATCGGCCAGACGCTTCTCTTCACGATCCGGGTCAAGTTCACCGTACAGTTCCAGACGCTGTTCGAGCAGGTCACCGTGCTGGGCGGTTCCGTCCTGCAGTTGCTGCTCCTTATCCGCCAGAACCCTTTCAGCTTCCGCCAGCAACGCCTGCTGTTTTTCCTTCCCGGCAGCGGTTTCAGCCAGCTCTTTTTTGAGATTTTCACCGGTTTTTGTCCATTGCAGCCAGGCGTCTCGCCGTGCAAAAAGGGCGGCGAGCATCTGATCGGCCTTGCCGGGATCAATTTCTTTGCAACCATACGGTTCCACTGCTCGTTCGACAGCGTTTCGCGCTTGCTCCAGATCGTCACACAGGACGGCAGACTCATTCTCCAGCCGTTTGAGCTCGGACAGCGCAGATTCGTGCCCCAAAGCAGCGGCAAGTCGCACCTTTTCCTGCCGGGAAAGTTCATCCTTCGCCTTGCCCAACGCCGCCCTGGCAACCTGCTCCAAGCACTCAATCTGTTCACTCCGATTTATCACATCCCGCAGATTGGCCAACAGACCTTGACCAGCTTCGGATTCCTGACGGACCGCTTCCGCCCATGCACCGACATCAACACTCAGACCAAGTTCGGTAAAAACGCCTCTGCAGAAGGTCTCATCGCGGTCAAGCCGTCCCTGGCATTCAAATTGATCCTGCCGGGCCTGTTCCAGATCCTTGCCGACAGCGACTCGCTCCAGTCCGTTGTCGGCCAGCTGCTTGCCTACCACTTTAGATTCGGCGATAGCCTGCTCCAGCTCCTGCTGTACCGCATCCGGTTGCGGAACATTACCGGCAGCATAGGGGTGATCGCTGGAACCGCACAACGGACATGGCACGCCATCCACCAGTTGCGCCCTTTCCTCTTCCAGGTCCCGCACCCGGTTCAGCAACACGACCTTGTCCTGCAGCTGACAGACAAGCTGCTCGCGCAACACGTGCTCATTAGCCAGTTTTTCCTGCTGCTGCAATATGT
Source organism: uncultured Geobacter sp. (assembly GCA_964458105.1). Taxonomy (GTDB): domain Bacteria; phylum Desulfobacterota; class Desulfuromonadia; order Geobacterales; family Pseudopelobacteraceae; genus JACRCG01. Next base: position 50,842 of record CAYWJJ010000012.1, on the reverse strand, counting down.
TGGACAACTTCTGTTCAAGCTTTGCAACATGTATTGTCAATTCCGTCTGTCGCTGTCCGGTTTCCCCAATCCTGGCAACAGCTTCGCCAACAGTTGCCAGGCGAGCTATCCTGCTTGCAACCGTTTCAGCCTGGTCGCGCCATGCAGACAGCTCACGCCCCTGCAGCAAAGTTTCGCGAGAACCGCACAGGGTCGTCACCTCGCATTCGGCCTCAGCCACTGCCTGCACGACACCCTTCCAAACGGCTTCAGACTGATCAAGCGCCAGCCTGGTGTTCGCTATAACGGCGGCCTGACGGCCCAGCTTGTCACGATTGGCCCGACACTGTTGATCAAGCGCCTTAAAGGTTCTCAGCAGCTGTTCAATCCCGGTCAGTTCTTCATTCAATCCTGCATCGGAGTGATGTTCATCCAGCAGGGATGCGACCGAAGCCAGCTGCAAGCCAATTTCGCCCAGTCGCTCATCGCTTGCAGCTATCGCCAGACGGTAGCCACCGCTCTGCCGCATGACAGTTTCAGTCTCGTCCGTCAAGGCTTTTAACCTGGACTGCATTTCACCAAGCTTTATGTCCAGTTCCCTGGTAACACGGATCAGTTCAGCCCCTTGAGCCTGTTCGGCTCCGGACTTGGCCAGACCGAGATCGGCCTGTTCCAACGCATCGAAAGCAGCCTGCCAGTGCTGCTGAAGCCGGGGCAGATGCTCTTCGGCGTTTTTCAGCTCGGAAAGTTCCATTTCCTGCTGTTTACGCACCGCGCTGACGTGGGCATGGTTTCCGGCAATTTTCAGGGCGCGTGCCGCCAGGTCCAGTTGCACCAGCTCGGGGGTTGCCAGCTGCTTGTTTGTCTCAAAGAGCTGCCAATCCCGGTCCAACTGCAAAAGCTCACTCTCCAGTGCAGCTATCCGTTCACGCCAGGAACGGGCTTCCTGGACAATTTGAACTTCTCCAACCAGCGTTTTTTCCTGGGCTTGCAGCCCGGCAAGTTCACTCCGCAGAGCATTTTCTTCTTCCGGTGCCAACAACCGTATTCCATCCAGTTCGGCACGCAGTTCCGCCAGTTTCCTGCGCTCTTCCGAGGTACGTTCGTGGACCTTGATCGAAATCCGGCTGTATATCTCGGTGCCGGTAATCTGTTCCAGAATCGGTGCACGCTGATCGGGTCCAGCCTGAAGAAAGGCGGCAAATCCCCCCTGAGCCAGCAGCATCGAGCGGGTGAAGCGATCAAAGTCCATTCCCGTTACTTCTTCAACCTTTGCAGTCACAGCCTTAAGTTTTGATTCAAGTATTACTCCGCTTTCAGCTTCGGCAATTTCATGCTTTGGCGACTGCAGCTGACCGTCGGCCAATCTGCGCGAGCGGTGCTGACTCCAGTGACAGCGGAATCGTCCCTTGGCCGTTTCAAATTCAACTTCGGCGAAACATTCGCCGGTCTGGCGGGACATGATCTCGTTATCGCCCTGGGTAATCCTGTCCAGACGGGGAGTCTGACCGTAGAGCGCCAGGCAGATTGCATCGAGGACCGTTGTTTTACCGGCGCCGGTCGGCCCGGTAATCGCGAAGATACCGCTGGAGACATAATCGGGGTGCGTAAAATCAATAACCCAATCACCGGCCAGTGAATTCAGATTTTTGAAACACAAGCGCAGCACTCTCATGGCAGCCCCAGTGCATCATCGTCATACAGAGCCGCAACGGTTTCACGAAAAGCGGCCACCAGCTCACCCTGCTGTTCCTGCGGCACAGCGTGGGCTTCCAGACAGCGGGCAAAAACTTCCTGAGGGTCCAGATCATCCAGGGTTTCTTCCGAAGCCATCCGGCTCAGGGTCCGTTCCACCAGTTGCATGTTCTTTATCCGCAACAATTCCAATGCTGTACCGTCAATCAACTCCCGCAAACGCTCCTGCAGATCGCCGATCACCTGATCGCCATCGTAGATCACTTCCAGCCAGATTGAAGCTGCTTCTTCTTTCATCACCACAATCCGCCCGGCGATCTGGTTCCAATCGCCACGAACCGTGGCCAGGGCCTGAAAGCGCGGCACGCATATTTCCTGAACTGAAAGGCCTTCTTCAGTTGTCTCCACTACCAGAACAAGCTTGCGCTGCCCGGCCTCACCATAGCTCATCGGAATCGGAGAACCGGAATAACGGCGGTTATCGGCGCCCCCTACCCTCTGGGCCAGATGCAGATGGCCAAGAGCCAGATAGTCGAAGCAGTCCGGGAAGTTATCGGCACGCACCTGGCCAAGCGAACCGACATACAGTTCCCGCACCCCATCCCCTTCGACCGTCTGTCCGCCACTGGTAAAAAGGTGACCCATCGCGATGACCGGCAGCTTGACTCCCAACTCGGCGCGTTTGGCATTGGCAAGTTCACCCATTTGCCGGTAATGATCGCGAATACCCTCAATCAGTTTACGATCCTTGTCCTGGCAGGTTTCGCCGGCTTCGGCCCGACGGATATCGCGGTCGCGCAGATAGGGCACGGCACAGACAATCAGTTCGGGCCGGCCGTCGGCATCCTTCAGCAGCAGCAGTTCGTCCTGCGGCGCCTCGGTCATACAACCGACAACATGGACATTCAGAGAATGCAGCAATTCGCGGGGAGCATTGAGCAGAGAAGGCGAATCATGGTTGCCGGCCGTAATCACAACATGGCGGCAGCCGGCACCTGCCACCCGGCACAGAAACCGGTAGTACTGCTCCAGAGCCCGGTTACCGGGTGTGCCGTTGTCAAAAACATCTCCAGCCAGCAGAAGAGCTTCAATACCTTCCCTGCTGATGCAGTCGATCAGCCAGTCCAGGAAACGATCGAATTCCTCGTAGCGTTTGCGGCCATACAGCGCCCGGCCGATGTGCCAATCCGATGTGTGCAGAATTTTCATGTCAAATCAGTTCCCATGGTTTGTTCATAGCAAAATATGTACATAGAAACAAAGGAATTGTGTTTAAGCACCGATCAATGCAAACGTGGAAAGTATTTTTTCGAACTGACAATTTTAATTCATCAAAGATATTGTCGCACCATCCGGAAATTCTATGTGCATAGTTCGCAGTTTTTTTGTAATATCCCCGTAATAATCATCATTCTAAGGAGGCACAACATGAGTCAGGCGAAAAGATTCATCGGAATTTTGGCAGCTTGCGGGGTTTTATCAGCCGGTACTCAGGCGGTAATGGCCCAGACAGAGCCGGGAACACCTGTCAGCCGAGGACCCGCCGCCATGAAACGCGCTAAACCGGATATGTATGGCCCCGAGTACCGTTTGGAAATGATGACGCATAGGTTGGGCTTGAGCGAAGAACAACAGGCCAAAATCAAGCCGATCCTGGCTGAGGAAGATCTGCAGTTGAAAGCGTTGCGGGGCAACGACAGTTACAATCGGGATGAGCGCCGCAGCAGGCTGCAGGAACTTAACACGGCAACCTATGATAAAATCAGACCGATTCTGACACCGGAACAGCAGAAAAAGCACGAACAGGCCAAAAAAATAATCCGCGAAAAACGCTCCAACATCAGAAGCTCGCGTCCCGGTCCCAATCAGGACGGCAACGATTCCGAAAAACGCATCCAAAGACTGACACTCGACCTGGGGTTGACAGCAGAGCAGCAGGCCAAGATCAAGCCGATACTGGACGAGGAAAATTTACAGTTGGAAACCTTACGTGGCAACGATACTTACAATCGGGAGCAGCGCCGCGTAAAATTGCAGGAATTGAACCAGATTTCCTCCGATAAGATCAGGCCGATTCTGACTGCTGAGCAGCAAGGCAAATTCGACGAAATAAAGTTAAAGATCATTGAGCGCCGCAATCAGAATAAGAACCCAAACAAGGTCAAACCGTAAGCGGGTAGGAGTAATGTATGTTTGCAATAATTCTCGGAGTCATTTTCACGTTGTTTATGATCTGTTTTGCAGCGATTGTAATCGAAGAAGTTTTTCTGGGGGGACGGCGGCTGAGGATAGCTAAAAAAGCTTTTATGGAGCAGAAAAAAGCTGAAGGCGATAATTGCTGAAAGCGGCTGATTGCTGCAGTGGATGAATAAGTTTTATACATTTAAAACCGGGGACGCTTTTCTGATTTTATGTCAGAACAAGCGTCCCCGGTTTTATTATCCGCCAAACAACCACATCTGAGCTTCACGGGGCGGGATTGCAAACGTGAAAACTTCACCGCTCACTTCCATTTGATAACCATGTATCTGGCAATGGTAGCTGCCGTGGCGCAGACCGCTTGTAGATATTGTCGGATACTGCCAGAAGGCGGTCTTGTTGATCGCAACGATACCGGTCTCTCCCCGGGCAAAAACCAGGAAACCGTCGTCTTCGAATAACGAATGCTGCAACTGGCCATGAACAGCATTGTGGAAGCGCAGCATTGCCGTTATGTCTGTTCGATTCCACGAATTTGCCCAACGGTTGCTATCTTCAGGGTACTTGCCGGCACTCTGGTTATTGTCGGAATAGACCAGCGGCACGCCACCGTCACGCCCCATCAGATAAACATTGGCCAGATATTCATCCTGCGACTGCAGCATCACGCCCCGGAAACCATCGTTGTTCGGCATGTCATGGGTCACACCGAAGGTCACCGCCCGCCACCAGGGCAGAGCCTGACCGAAGGCGGCCGGATCAACCAGTTCACGCATGCTGCCGCCCGGCGAAAATGTCCGGCGCAGAGTTTCGTGCAGCGGAAAATCGTAAAACGATAAATACGACTTATTGAACAGGGGCCACAGGAACACCCTCTCCTCATTGTCATTGGAGGTCAGCGCTTCGCCAAAAAGATACTTTCCGGACATGTCTGCCGTCTCGAATACGCTGCGAATATGGGCCTCCGGCAGATGTTTGACGGCGTCTACCCGGTAACCATCCACTCCCATCTCATTCAACGCCCGAAGACAGGTCCGCTGCTGATCAACCACCCACTGGCTGAGGTCGAGATCAGGCAGGCCCGAAAGGGAATATTCGGTTGCCTGAAAAGCATCCATCCAATCCTTGATAGCACCATACGGGTTGAAGTCCCAGGGCGAAAACAGACCCACGTCCAGGTTACCGTAAAGGCGGTCTTTTTCGAACGCCTCCCGCTCCTGCTGGTAGCGTTTCAATTCGGATTCTCCGGGAAAGTTGAACCTGTCCGGACGGTTTTCGTTGGCCATGTGGTTGAAAACAATGTCGACATACACGCGCACCCCGTTGCTGTGCAATGCGGAAATCAATTTTTCCAGCTCGGCCTTCTTGCCAAGGAATGAGCGCAAGACCCGGTAATCCTTGGGCTGATAGCGCTGCCACCACTCGCTTCCCGATTCATCGCTGTAAAGTGGGGGCGGGATCAGAACCGCCCCGTAGCCAAGTCCGGCGATCCTGCCGGCGTTATTTGCAATATCGGTATAGCGCCAATCGAAAGCATGCAGAATTACGTCGTTCATGATTGTTCCTTTCAACAATTGAAATACGATTCGAATATATTTAAATCACTTTAATTATCCAGGATAAGCAGGTCAAGAATTCTAATTTATGTGAATCTACTCCGCGCACGGACATTTCTTTTACTTGCAAATCATTTGCTGGATTGCTATAAAATTCCCCCTGAAATGATGCAGTATTCAGATTTTGCGTAATTTCGCATAAACCAGTGACTTTCCCCCTGCGTCCTGTCAGTCCGCTTGATTTCCACGCTTGCATGTCTTTCAAACCGGCGTTGTTGATTACCGCTCCGTTTTTCGCGTTTTCAACTCAAACTATCCAGTGGCATAGCTTCAATACAAGTTACTAATTATTTTCGGGAGTTGACCTTTAATACATGAAAAAAGTTTTCTGGTTCATACAGGCGATAATTTTCTACCTGTTTACAATTGTATTCGCCGTTATTCCGGAATGCCTTGTCCGACCGACAGGAAAGATCCTGGGGCGGATGAGCGCTGTTCTGATTCCAAAGAGGAGGCAAATCGCAATTGATAACATCCGTCAGGCCCTGCCATCCATGATGAAAGACCCTGACTGGAATTTACCGGTACAGACCGCTGAAGAAATAGCAGGCATGATGTTTGAACACCTGGGGATGTCACTGATAGAAACAGCCCGCTTGTACCACGGGCAAGGCATGAAGATTGTCGAACAGGTTGAGATTCGTGGGAAAGAACATTTTGATAAAGCAATAGCCCGAGGCAAAGGGTTAATATTTCTTACAGGTCACTGCGGCAACTGGGAATTGGCGGCACTAGGACTGGCCCATCATTTAAAATCGACCATGTCGGTGGTTGCACGGCGCCAGAACAGTCCATACCTTAACAGCATGGTAGAAAAAATGCGCCAGCGGTATAACAATAAAATTATATATAAACATGAAGCTTTCAAAAACATGCTGGCTGTCTTTCGCAAAAACGGCATGGTAGGGCTTCTGGTAGACCAGGCGGTTTTCCCGGAAGAAGGGGCATTGATAAACTTTCTCGGGAGAAAAGCTTGGGCTTCAAAGGGTCCGGTAGTGATGGCACGCAAATGCGGAACAGCTGTGTTGCCTGCCTTCATACATCGTGAAGCAGACCGGCATGTGATCGAAATATATCCCGAACTATCCTTTTCCGACGACAACTCCGCCACCGGAATGGCCGCGGATGTCCAGCTGTACTCAAATGCCATTGAGAACTTTATCATTCGTCATCCCTTGGATTGGTACTGGGTTCATCGCCGCTGGAAACGCGCCGGACAGCTGATTAATGAATCAGCGCCAGATCAGCCTGAATTAGGATAATTATTCAAGCGTCAGATTTAAATTAGCAAAGCACAGCGGAGGAAACAATGGAATGCAGCATAGATCAGTTTGAGGATGTGGTAACAAAATTCAAGTATTTCGCAGAGTCAGTGGATATCGAACTGTCATCGGAAGCAGAGAGTCTAAGGCAGGAATTGGTGGTAATCTGTGCGGAATTACTTACGGCAGTCAGGGAAGAAATGCAGGCAAATGCAGATTCTGTAATTAAATAGTCATCAATAATCTAAATCATGGCATCTAGTACAAATCCACCCTGATTACCTGCGGTTTTGATAGTAGTTTTCCTGTTTTTCCCAGATCAACTGGGTAGCCTGATCAAGTACGGTTTTGAGGTCCTGCAGCGTGGTACGCTGGTAACGGTCAGCTATTCTGTTCAAGACCTTGCAGGTTTCAACTGGATTCATATACCATGGCATTTTGTCATCCCCTTCCTGCAGTTGCTTTTCAAGCACGTTTTCAGCGTCAGCTGCATACCGGAAAGTTAATTCATTCGACTACCAATCAACATGCATATGATATACCAGTTTTTTATTTTGCAATAATTCAAGTATATTAGCTTGGCACCCTCCATACGGAGAATCTGAAAAGCATCTTCTTGTCGATATTTTTTACGTTTTTCATCTGGTCAGTGTCGGAATTCCGACAGCATGGCAGCCCGCGAACACCCCGTCTCTACCTGCCGTTTGTGCCAACAAGCATTCTGTTGGCACGAACCCTGACGCAACCAATCCGCAACCTCAAATGAGTCATGCAAACACTTGTATGAGACCGTTGCATCAGATGGATTCTGTCATTTCCAACAGCATAATCTATTAAAATGACAACGGAGCAGATAGAAGCGCACAAACACTACACCGTCTGAAACAAATATGCTTTCAGTATATGCGAATGAATCACAACGAGGTTCTCATCTCAAATCAGGCAGTAGCTGCTTTCAGATGTTCATAGCGGGATTTTGGGATTGCTCAGGTAAAACAGGAAAAGCAATTGCAAATTATACTTGAAAAAAATAATTTAAAAAAGACTGTAAATTCATTTTAACAATGATATATTGAACCCAGCTGTAAGGCAGTATAAATCATCAAAAGGAGGCTTTACATCTTTTATGGAAGAAACTCCGCCAGGCTGGAACCCACAATAGAATATAACATTACTCCGGAGGTAGAATGTGCCGGAAAAGGCCTTGATAAGGTAAAACAGATTTAGAGAAAAAGAGAAGCCCGCCTGATTTATTTGGTGGGCTTTAATTTTGACAATAACACGCTTCAGACCTTTCAAACTGCTTATGCCGGTTTGGGCTTTATCCGGAGAAGAACAAAGAAATAATCCACAAACTCACACGTGCATTAATCTATCTAGTGCCGCAAAACCCTGTTCTCAGGAAGTTACGGCACTTTTTGTTATTTATGATGTATCTTCCAGCACGTTGTCAATTATTTGGCAATTCATGATATGTCGAATTTATTAACACTGTTGCTGTTATTATCCTGAGTATTCCCTTTGGTCGATCAAGTTGTTATGTTAGACTTCCTGCGACAAATACCCTCGATGAATATGACAATGCCAGAAAAAAACCACACATACTGGATGCGACGAGCCATTGCCGAGGCTGGTAAGGCTCGGGCCAAGAATGAAGTGCCGATCGGCTGCGTTATGGTCCGCGATGGCATAATAATCGCCCGTGGCCATAATCTGCGCGAAACGTCACAGGACCCGTCTGCCCATGCCGAACTGATTGCAATTAGGAAAGCCGCCCGGAAACTTGGTTCCTGGCGGCTTCTGAACACAACCCTGTATGTGACACTGGAGCCCTGTACGATGTGCATGGGCGCCATCATTCTGTCCCGCATACCAACCGTCGTCTTCGGCTGTTACGATCCCAAGGGCGGGGCGGCCGGCTCACTGTACAATCTTTCCAACGATCCACGCCTCAATCACCGCGTCGAACTTGTGCCGCAAGTGATGGAAAGCGAATGTTCCAACCTGCTGAGCTGCTTCTTTGCTGATCTTCGCAAACTCAAGCGCGCTGAACGCCTTATTCCAATTCTAAATCAAGGATGAAATCAAGGCGACGAGGCGTACAAATAGTACGTTGAGGAGCCGAAGACGAGCCAACGAAGATAGTGCCTTGATTGATTTAGAAATGGAATTATTGCCGCTCTGTAACTCTCTCGTATTCATCCATCGTGTTCACATTACTGAATGATTCCAGTGCACCGGTGATGGGAGCGATCCTGTTTGCCGGCAGTAGCGAAGTTTTGACCCGGTCCAAAAGATGCAGGATGCTTTTATCTCCATCCTCTATGGCGTCCCTCATTTTATCCAGCATTGAACGATTATAGACAGCGTGCAGCGGCTCACGCAGACCTTCGCAGTTGAGCGGCACCACCGCTTCACTGTCACCTGCATTTTTGCAGAGCAATCGGATCAGGTCAGGATTGAGAAACGGCATGTCGCAGGCCGCGACAAAAATGTTTTCCGTGTTGCTGGCAGCCAGCCCGGCGTGAAGACCGGCAATTGACCCGGCTCCGGGATATATGTCTGATACTTTGCGACAAGGGATGAATCCATATTCTTCAGGTGTATTGGTAACTATGATTACTTCGTGGAACAGGGCCGCCAGCGTTCGGTATTCGCGGGTAATTATCGTCTCCCCCTCAATCTCCATCAGAGCTTTGTTTCTGCCCATGCGACTTGATGATCCGCCTGCCAGGATCACGCCGGTCACTCCTTCGATCTTGTTGCCGGACGAAAAAGGCTCGATCACTTCCGGGTGACTGTAGACTGTGAACGAACCGCCCCGCACGTAACCGGCCAGGCAGATGCCAGCCTGGTCACAAAGTTTGACTGCCATATCGGTTGGCGATGTGCGCGATGCGATCAACTTGATACCCATCAGGGACGCTTTGGCGACCATCTCGGTTGAAACGCGGCCGGATGTAACCAGTTCGGCTCCATTCATGTTGATCCCTTTGAAAAGAGCTTCTCCGGCGATCCTGTCAAAGGTATTGTGACGCCCCAGATCCTCTGCGTACAGCATCATACGACCTGCCCGGCCAATGGCGGCCGAATGGATGCCGCCGTGTGAGCGATAGTGATCCGCCCTTCTGGCAAGCTCCTCCATCAGTCCGAATATCTGGCTCGGCAACACAAGTTGTCCGCCCCCCGGCACGGCATTGAAATTCGAGCCCGCATCCGGCATGCTGAAGCTGATGCCGCTACCGCAACCGGATGTCAGAACCGGTTTAAGACGTTCCGGCAGTTCTCCCTTGATTCGGACATTGGCACTGCCAAACTCTTCACAGACGCTGAACATCTCGAAGTCGGACAGAGACGATACGAAACCTTGCAGGCGCAGGAAACCGGCCACCAGAAAGCGCAAATCGTGCGGTGAACCGATCAGCGTGGCAATTTCACGACCGTTGACGATCAGCTGAACCGGGTATTCGCTGACGACGCCGGCCGAGACAGGTTGCAGACAGTTGTCACGATAGCTGAAAAAGGAATATTTGGGTTTTTCTGAGGTCATGGTCTTCTCGAATTCTATAATATGAAGGGGGAGAACATCAGGTGCTCTCCCCCTTTTTCAATCAAATCTGTAAGTGAGCAATCAGCCGGCCAGACCGAAAGTCTCATGCATGACACGCACAGCCAGCTCGGTGTATTTCTCGTCGATTACAACAGAGATTTTGATCTCCGAAGTTGATATCATCTGGATATTGATACTGTTCTGCGACAGCGCTGTGAACATCTGGGTAGCTACGCCGGCATGGCTACGCATACCGAGGCCGACGATTGAGATTTTGCTGATGTTCTCGTCTGAAATAACCTGCTTGGCCTGGATCTCCTTGGCGGACTCGTTGGTAATCAGAAGCGCCTGCTTCAAGTCGGCCTTGGTGACGGTGAAGGTGAAGTCGGTCATACCGTCGATGCTGACATTTTGAACGATCATATCGACCGAGATAGCCGCATCCGAGAGCGGGGTGAGAATTTTGGCGGCAATACCAGGCTTGTCCGGCACGCCCATTACGGCAATTTTGGCCTCATTCTTGTCGTATGCTACTCCTGAAACGAGAATTCCTTCCATTTCCTTATCCTCCCTGGTAACCATCGTACCGGTGTTTTCATTTAGACTGGAGCGCACATGTACGTCCACATTGTATTTTTTGGCAAATTCGACCGAGCGGATTTGGAGCACCTTGGCGCCAAGGCTGGCCAGTTCCAGCATCTCGTCGTACGAAATTTTTTCGATCTTGCGGGCTTCCTTGCAGACATTGGGATCGGTTGTGTAGACTCCGTCAACGTCAGTGTATATTTCGCACACATCGGCTTTCAGCGCGGCTGCAATGGCCACGGCCGAAGTGTCGGAACCGCCGCGGCCCAGCGTGGTGACGTTGCCGTTGGCATCCACACCCTGGAAACCGGCCAGGATTACAATCGTACCTTCCTTCAGATCGGCGCGCATATTCGCATCGCCAATGCTTTCGATACGAGCCTTGGTAGCGGTCGAGTCGGTAATGATAGGCACCTGCCAACCCTGGTAGGACTTGGCTTTGTATCCCTGGGACTTGAGATACATGGCCAGGAGGCCGATTGTTACCTGTTCGCCGGTAGCTACCAGAACGTCATATTCGCGACCATCCGGAATTTCACACATTTCATTGGCCAACGCTACCAGCTTGTTAGTCTCGCCCGACATGGCCGAGACAACAACTATCACATCGTTTCCGGCATCGTAGGTTTTGATAATGCGTTTGGCGACATTTTTAATTCGATCGGTGGTTCCGACCGAGGTGCCGCCGTATTTCTGAACTACAAGCGCCATACTACCCTCCCTGACTATAATTGTTTGAAAAAGCAAACATTAGATTTTGCTCTATAGCAGATAAGCCGCTATAAGGTCAAAGAAAATCTTCCTTGGGCCGCTGCTCCGACAGTTGTTCAAGAATATTTGATGATACAGGTCCATTGGCGGTTACTGTAATAAGGCGCTGCTCGTTTTCCAGATACTCAAACGTGACAGCCAGGTAATCGGCCGGCAGCAACTCCCTCAACCGCTCGGACCACTCCACTACGCAGATGCCATTACCATAAAAGTACTCTTCAAAACCAAGTTCGGCAATGTCATCATCTCCACTCAGGCGATAGAAATCAAAATGGTAAACCGGAACAGCGCCGGGGTAGCTGTTCATGATTGCAAAGGTCGGGCTGGCAACCATGTGGGCGCTGCCCGGCGCTACTGACGAAACAATGCCGCGGGTGAAACAGGTCTTGCCGCCTCCCAAACCGCCTCGCAGTGCCAGGAAAGAACCGGGCGACAGCATCAGGCCCATTTTCGATCCAAGAGCCTCGGTATCTTGAGAGGAGCATGAAATGATACGCAGCATCGGCACTAGCGATTCATAGCGCGGATGATGTCAATGCGCGACACCATGCCAACCACCTTTTTCCCATCCACAACCGGAAGAGCATGCAGCTTGTGAATGCTCATCAACTCCGCCGCCCTGCTGACAGGCTCGGCCGGCGAGATCGTGACAACATCCTTTGATGCCAACTCAGCCGCCGTCTGGGCGGTAATCTTTCTCAGATCCCGTTCCAGGCTTTGCTCGCTTTCGAGCGGTATGATCCAATCGAAAAGCGAAATAACCGTCGGTATGTGCAGCGGACGCCCCTGCTCGATCAGATCGGAAGCGGTAACAATGCCGGAAAGATTACCCTGATCATCCAGTACCGGCAGACTGCCGAATCTCTGTTTGTCAAATATTTCGGCCATCTCACGCACCGTGGTAGTGCCCTTTACGCTTACGACTTCTCTGGTCATTATATCTGCAACAGTTTGCATGGTCAGACTCCTTTTTTTTCAGAGCTCGCCGAACACTCTCAGGTTCGACAGCAATGTATTCTTCAGCAGCTTGTTATAGGCGAAAGGCAGCTTTTCCTGAACATCCGTGGCATTCATGCCGATTTCGCCCTTTTCCTCAGCCACCAGATCCGCCGAGTAACCATGAATGAACACCCCCAGCCGGCAGGCATCCCAGGCATCGTATCCCTGGCCGAGCAGTGAAACGATGATACCGGTCAGCACGTCCCCCATGCCGCCGGTGGCCATGCCGGGATTGCCACTGCCATTGATGGCTGCAATCCCGTCAGGCGAGGCGATGATGGTCCTTGCACCCTTCAGCACCAGATAGACACCATAGTTTCGAGCGAATTCCTGGGCTACGGAGATGCGGATCGCGTCCACGTCCGGGATGGATGTTCCCAGCAGACGCGACATTTCACCCGGATGCGGAGTCAGGATGACCTGCAGGGATTTCTTGCGCCGCAGTACACTCATATCCTCCGCCAGGGCATTCAGTCCGTCGGCATCGATCACGAGCGGCAGATTTATCAACTCCACCAGTGAGTGCACCAGCGCAACCGTACCGGGACGCCTGTCCAGGCCGGGTCCAAGAGCCACGGCGTCCTTGCCCGGCAACAGTTTTTCGATGGCCGGAAAGGCAATGCTGGAAAGGTGGCCGCTCCCGGCATCCGGAAGCGGAACAGTCATAGCTTCAGTCGTTTTTATTTCCAGAACATTGTTGATGCTTTCAGCCGTTGCCAGCGTCACCAGTCCGGAACCCGCCCGAACCGCGCTGTTGGCTGAAAGGGCGGCCGCCCCGGTTTTTCCGGTGGAACCGGCAATAATCAGGCAATGACCGAACACACCTTTATGGGCTTGACGATCACGCCGATGCAGCATGGAGCGCATCGTTTCCGGATTCAGAAAATCATAACCGGGAGCTGTCTCCATCAGATTCTGCGGAATACCGATATCGGCAACCACTAATCTTCCGGTATGCTCGGCTCCCGGATAAAGAACGTGACCCAACTTGACAAGGGCAAAGGTTACTGTGATATAAGCCCGGATGGCGTTTCCCAGTACGCGACCGGTCGTTCCATGAATTCCCGAAGGAATGTCCACAGACAGTGTCGGACGCCCGGAGTTGTTGACGAGATCGATAGCTTCCTTGTAAATACCGGAGACATCGCTACGTAAACCGGTTCCCAGCATTGCATCGACTATCACGTCGGCCTGGAAGATATCTTCCATATACAGAGCTGCAAGCTGCCCTTCATGGGTACAGTAGTTGGTCAGGGAAGCGGATATTTTATCCAGATTTACTGCGGCATCGCCGCTGATCTGCTCACGATCCGCCAGGATAACAACCTTGACGATCCAGCCCTTTTGGGCCAACATGCGGGCAATCACATAACCGTCGCCGCCATTATTGCCTTTACCGCACATGATTACAGCACGGCCTTTCAACCCAAACTCTGCGATGATCTCTTCCACACAGCTGCGTCCGGCCTTCTCCATCAATTCAAGACCAGGAATCCCGAACTCCTCGATTGCTCTTCTGTCCGTTTCCTGCATGGTATGCGCGGTTACGACCCTCATGAAACCTCCAGAACGACCATTGCTACGGCATGTCCGCCGTCATGCGACATCGAAAGCAGTGGTTTTCCCAAACCGTGGGCTTGAAACAGCTCGGAAGCCTTTCCGGACAGCACCAGTTCCGGCTTGCCGAGCGCGTCGTTTACTACTTCCATGTCATGCCAGGAGATTCCATTCCGCAGACCGGTTCCCATCGCCTTCAAAAATGCCTCCTTGGCGGCAAAGCGTGCCGCAAGACAAGAGGCAGAATCCTTGCGGCCATGACAGATTGACCGTTCCGACGACGTGAAGAGCCTTTCCAGCAGAGCATTGTTGCCTTCATCCAGAAAACGCTGGAAACGTGCAGTGGACGCGATATCGGTACCGATCCCGTAGATCATGAGTATTTGATCAGTTCCACCATTTCGCGCACGGCACGGTCAAGCCCCGTCAGCATGGCGCGCGATATGATCGAGTGCCCGATATTATACTCTTCGATACCACCCAATGCCGCCACAGCCTTGATATTGACATAGTTGAGTCCATGGCCTGCATTGATGCCGAGTCCCACCTTGCGGGCCAGCTTTATGGCAGTGTCGATATTGTCCAGTTCCTGCTTCTGGTCCGCCCAGAGTTTCGCATCGGCATAAGCGCCGGTGTGAATTTCGATGTAATCCGTGCCGGTCTTGTTGGCGGCTTTGATCTGTTCCTGATTAGGGTCAACAAACAAGCTGACTACTATGCCGCCATCCTTAAGACGTTTGACCGTGTCGGTTATCTGCTTGGTGTTGATGATGACGTCCAGCCCACCTTCGGTGGTCAGTTCCTGGCGTTTCTCCGGTACCAGCGTGACCTGTTCCGGTTTGATTCGGAGTGCTATACGCACCATCTCCTGAGTGGCAGCCATCTCCAGGTTGAGTTTGGTTTTGACCGTGCGACGCAGTATTTCAAGATCGCGGTCCTGTATATGGCGCCTATCTTCACGCAGGTGGATCGTTATCCCCTCGGCGCCGGCCAGTTCACCGATGGCGGCCGCCGTCACGGGGTCCGGCTCGATTCCGCCCCTTGCCTGACGAACGGTTGCTATATGATCGACATTGAGTCCCAGTTTTGCCATTACTTCTCTCCAATATGTTTTTTAACCAGGTCGCAGACTTCGTTGGCCCAGTTAGTAATCTCGTATTTATCCTGTCCCTCAATCATGACCCTCAATAGCGGTTCAGTGCCGGAATAGCGGATCAACACCCGCCCCTCGTTACCTAGTTTCTGTTCGATGTCGCCGATTTTGGCAGCCACGTCGCTGAAAGAGAGTATGTCGCGTTTTTCGCTGACCCTGGTATTGCACAGTACCTGTGGAAGCGGAATCATTATCTCGGCCAGCTCCGAAAGCGGTTTTTCCTCGCGGCGCATGACCGCCAGAAGTTTCAGGGCCGAGAGGATGCCGTCGCCGGTTGTGCTGTAATCCAGAAAAATCATGTGGCCGGACTGCTCGCCGCCCAGGTTGTAGCCCCCCTTGCGCATCGCTTCCACGACATAGCGGTCGCCGACATCGGTTTTGATGATCTTGCCGCCCGATTTGCGAAGGGCAATATCCAGGCCCATGTTGCTCATGACTGTCGCCACCAGGGTCTTCTTTTTGAGCAGCTTGCGCTTCAGCATGTCGCTGGCGCAGATGGCCATGATATGGTCACCGTCGACCTCATTGCCGAATTCGTCGCAGACGATGACCCGGTCGGCGTCCCCGTCCAGTGCAATGCCGATATCTGCACGGTGCTGTTTGACGGCTTCACTGATCACTGATGGACAGGTGGAGCCGCAGCCGGCATTGATGTTGGTGCCGTTCGGCTTGACTCCCAGTGGAATCACCTCGGCCCCCAATTCTTCGAAAACAGCCGGAGCTACCTTGTAGGCGGCTCCGTTGGCGCAGTCCAGAACAATCTTGAGACCGGAAAGATCCATTTCAGCAGGGAAGGTATTTTTGAGAAAAACTATGTAGCGACCGGCCGCATCGTCAAGACGGAAGGCTTTGCCGACTTCGGTAGCGGTTGGACGCAGTGAATCGATTTTATTCGATTCGATCAGTTTTTCAATTTTCAGTTCAACCGCATCCGGAAGTTTGAAGCCGTCGGCAGAAAAGAACTTGATGCCATTGTCCTGAAAGGCATTATGCGAAGCGGAGATCACAACCCCGGCGTCGGCGCGCATTGACGAGGTTATGTTGGCAATGCCCGGCGTTGGCAGCGGGCCGACAAGCAGGACATCGACACCCATCGAACAGATACCTGCCACCAGGGCGTTTTCCAGCATATAACCGGATAAACGGGTATCCTTGCCGATCACGATCCGGTGGCGGCGTTTGCTGGAGCTTTTGAAAATATAGGCGGCAGCGCGTCCCAGTTGCATGGCCATCTCTGTCGTCATCGGATATACATTGGCCACGCCACGAACGCCGTCTGTTCCAAAAAGTTTTTTCATTATAGTCTCATCTCCTGAACATTGATTATTCTGCCGCAGCCTGAACTCTTGGCGCACGTTTTCCCTCGATTGCCTTGCGGGAAAGCCGTCGGATTTCAGCCGGATCGGCGTCATATGTAATTTTTCCATCGTGAACGATGGATATCTTGCCGGTTTCTTCCGACACCACAAGCACCAACACATCGGTCTGCTCCGATATACCCAGCGCCGCCCGGTGGCGGGTGCCGAATCTTTTAGCAATATCCGGATTCTGGGTCAGCGGCAGAAAACAACCGGCACTGGTGATTTTCTCCCGTTGAATGATAACAGCGCCATCATGAATTGGGGAATAAGGAAGAAAGATCGAATTAAGGAGTTCGCTGGTAACCTTGGCGTCAATTTCAGTTCCAACCTGAACCAGGTGGTCAATAGACATTTGACGAACTATCACGATCAGCGCGCCAATCCGGCGTTCGGCCAGTTCGTGCAATCCCTTGGACAATTCATCTACTGTTGTGGACAGATCCGGATTCGTTCCGTCCTCAGGCTTGTGCCGTTTCCAAAACGAAAACAGGGCCCTCTTGATGTCGCTCTGGAAAATGACCGCCAGTATGACCGGTGAAGAGTACAATAGAATTTGAAAAAATGCGGCCGTAGAGACAAGCCCGATATGGCGGGCAACCGTCTCTACTGCAAAAAGCAATACCAGAATCGCTATCAGCCTTATAGCAGCTTCTTTTCGCAGAATCAGGGCACAACAGCAGATCAGACCGGCTACAAGGAGCTTGTCAAAAAAATTTAACAGCGTGAGACTGTCGGAAAGTGGGGCCATGGTTCCCCTGTCATGTGCAAGGAGATTGACATTCAGTGCTGCAAAATAGCATGGGACATGTCGGCAACATCGCGCATCGCACGTACATCATGCACCCGCAGGATCTGCGCGCCGTTGGCGACGGAGAGCGCCACCGTGGCGGCTGTGCCGAACAGGCGCTCGGAAGCCGATTCACGTTTTAGAATCTTTCCTATGAACGACTTGCGGGATGTCCCGGATAAAATCGGAAACCCCATACCGGCTAGTTCGCGGAGGCGTCTCAAAACTTCCAGATTGCCGGCAGCGCTTTTGCCGAAGCCGATTCCGGGATCAATCGCGATTCGCTCACGTTCCACACCGGCTTCCAATGCTTGCGTAACGGAGCCTTGCAACCCTTTCATAACATTGCTCATCAGATCGGCGTAGCCGGTGTTATTCTGCATTTCATCCGGCGTGCCGCGAGTATGCATCAGTACCGCTGCGGCGCCGCTTCCGGCAACGATGGCCGCCATTTTGGGATCAAAGTTGAAGCCGCTGATGTCATTTATGATTTCAGCACCGGCAGATAATGCGCTGTCGGCAACAACACTCTTCCAGGTATCGACGGAGATGGCACAACTAAGCTTTTGGGAAAGCTGCTCTATAACAGGTATGATCCGGGCCGACTCTTCAGCAGCCTGAATCAGCGGAGCGCCAGGCCGCGTGCTTTCACCGCCGACGTCGATAATATCGGCTCCTTCGGCCTCCATCAGCAGTGCATGTTCGACAGCTCGTTCAGGATCAATATACCGGCCGCCATCCGAAAACGAATCCGGCGTAAGGTTCAATATACCCATGATCAGCGGGCGATCCAGCGAAAATTCGCGCCGGGATGTCAGCCACCTTTTCGGCGGCTGCTTGATGTTTGCCAAAAGTACGTCAAGTTCGGCCGCCAGGGCCGGCAGGCCGAACGGCTGTGCCTTCAGTTTGACACAGAGCTGCAGCAGCTGTTTGTCGGTCCCGATCAGGATGGCATCCGTCTCGTTTATGCTGCAGGCTACCGTGCCGCGGGCAACCGCGGCATCGCCTCCCAGAGAGAGCATCTCCTGCTTGAGAATATTGGCCTGACGGCATTGCAGGGAGGGTAAATAGATGCAGCGGGCCAGCATCTTGCCACCCATCATACCTAAACCGCCCGGATCAACACCGATCCGCTCAAGCTCGGCTTTGGCCTGACTTTCAGTGCAGACCGACAGTGCCCGTGGTAAAAAACCGGACATGTTATGCCTGGATGTCAGTGTGTGTTGTCTGCGCTTCTTCTGCGGCCGGCCTGTCTCCACCGGTTACATTGGAGGCGAGAATATCGTCCACCTCGGCTCCGCTAAGATTTTCCTTCTCGATCAGGCATTCCGACAGTTTGTGAAGGTTCTGCAGATTATCGCGTAACAGAGTCAGGGCGCGATCATAGGATTCGTCGACGATGCGCTTGATCTCATCATCGATATTCTCCGCGGTCTTTTCGCTGAAGTTTTTGTGCATGGCCATTTCACGACCGAGGAAGATCGACTCGTCCTTCTTGCCAAAGGAGAGCGGCCCCATCTTGTCGCTCATGCCCCATTCGCAGACCATCTTGCGTGCCATTTCGGTGGCCCGTTCGATATCATTGCCGGCCCCGGTCGTGAAGGTATTGAAAATCAGATCTTCGGCCGCCCGCCCGCCCATCAGAACGGCGATGCGCGCCAGCAGGGATTCACGGGAATAGCTGTGTTTATCTTCAATCGGCAGCTGCATCGTGACACCCAGAGCACGACCGCGGGGGATAATCGAAACCTTGTGGACCGGATCGGTACCTGGCACCAGCTTGGCAACCAGAGTATGGCCGGCTTCATGGTAGGCGGTACTCTTCTTTTCCTCGTCGGAAATGACCATGCTGCGGCGCTCGACCCCCATCAGAACCTTGTCCTTGGCACTGTCAAAATCACTCGGATCTGCAACCGTCTTGTTCAAACGTGCAGCCAGCAGGGCCGCTTCATTGACCAGATTGGCCAGATCGGCACCGGAGAAGCCGGGGGTGCCGCGGGCGATCAGCGCCAGATCAACAGCCTCTGAAAGGGGCACTTTCTTGGCGTGAACCTTGAGAATCATTTCACGCCCCTTGACATCCGGGCGAGGCACAACGACCTGGCGGTCGAAGCGACCGGGGCGTAAAAGAGCCGGATCGAGAACATCAGGACGATTTGTGGCGGCAATCAGGATCACCCCTTCGTTGGATTCGAAACCATCCATCTCCACCAGCAACTGGTTGAGGGTCTGCTCGCGTTCGTCATGACCGCCCCCCATCCCGGCGCCACGGTGACGTCCCACGGCATCGATTTCGTCGATGAAGATGATGCACGGCGCACTCTTTTTTCCCTGCAGAAACAGGTCGCGCACACGGCTGGCGCCAACGCCTACAAACATCTCGACAAAATCGGAGCCGGAGATCTAATAGAACGGAACACCGGCCTCGCCGGCAACAGCACGGGCCAACAAGGTCTTGCCAGTGCCGGGAGGGCCAACCAGCAGCACCCCTTTGGGGATTTTCCCGCCCAGTGCCGTAAATTTCTTCGGCTCTTTCAAAAAGGCGATGATCTCTTCCAGTTCTTCCTTGGCTTCTTCAATACCGGCCACATCTTCAAAAGTAATTTTGCCCTGTGCTTCGGTCAGCAGTTTGGCCCGGCTTTTACCGAATGACATGGCCTTGCCGCCCCCCATCTGCATCTGGCGCATGAAAAAGATCCAGACTCCAACCAGCAGAATCAACGGAAACCATGAAATGAAAATAGAGAACCAGGAGAACTTTTCTTCTTCAGGCTTGGCATTGATCGTGACTTTCTTTTCCAGCAGCTTTTCGGTCAGGTCGGCATCCGAGTAAGGCTTGTAGGTACGGAACTCCTTACCGTCTTTTCCTTCGAACTTACCGGAAATGTCATTGCCCTGAATAACGACCGAAGTGATTTTGCCGGATTCAATATGCGACATGAAGTCACTGAAGTTGATCTTCTCGGCGGTTGGGCGCGGCTTGTTAAACATGTTGAAGAGCAGGATCATCATCAGGCTGATAACCAGCCAAAGTGAAAGATTTTTGTAAAACTGATTCAAGGTAAACCCCCGTTGGAATATGCAGTGCGTGACGTTGAAAATTTCGTAAAACTAGCATAGGAAGGTGACGTTGACAAGAGCAAACGGAAGAGAGGTACTCCTGAATCAGGCATGTTCTAGCTCCTTCAGTATCCGCCACACTCCTTTTTGTCTTCACTGCAGCCCAAGAGCAGGAAGGCATAAGCTGTCACTAATATATGCATGGGTTTCATTCTAATATCAATCCCGTCACGAATGATTTTGACTATCAAATAATGCCGCGATAAAATGTCAAGATTGACAATAGCGACACTTGCATGGAGAATAGATTCATGATTTCTTCACTTCCGTATCTATTACTCGTATGCCTGCTGGTTGCCGCCAACGGTTTTTTTGTTGCTTCAGAGTTTTCCCTGGTTGCGGTTCGCCGTTCCAGGATTGAAGCCCTTAAGGCTGAAGGCGATCATCGTGCCTCAGTACTGCTGGAACTGCTCGACAATCTCAACTCGTACATATCCGCGACCCAACTGGGAATCACAATCGCGTCTCTTGCACTTGGCTGGGTTGGTGAACCGGCAATAGCACGATTGCTGGAAATCCCCCTTTCAGGCATTGTGTCAGCTGCAGTAAGGCATACCATTTCCTTTACAATTGCATTTACTGCCATCACCTTTCTCCATATAGTTTTAGGCGAACTGGCTCCCAAGACACTTGCACTGGAGCGTGCCGAACAGATGGCTTTGGCAGTTGCCTGGCCGCTGCGCCTGTTTCACAAATTATTCCACTGGCCGATCATACTTCTGGATTATGCCGGAAGACTGACGATAAGACTGCTCGGGTTGCATTCATCAACTGAACATACCAGCGCATACACGGTTGCAGAATTGCGCCAGATCATCGATGTGTCACATACCAGCGGAACTCTGGAGGAGGATGAGCAGCGCCTGCTTCACCGCGTATTCGAATTTTCGGATTCCGAGGTCCAGGACATCATGATACCACGCCATGCCGTGGCGGCCTTGCCGATCACAGCATCACTTGATGAAACACGACAGGCATTCAATTCGCTAGGTTATTCCCGCATTCCTGTCTATCGCGATCAGCTTGACAACATCGCCGGCATCGTGGTCAGAAGAGATCTGGAACCCTTTTTATCACAATCACATGCGGGAGAATTCAAACTGGAATCACTGCTTCACCCTCCCCGTTTTGTTCCTTCAAACGCCCAACTCAGCGTCACTCTGAAGCAGATGCAGTCGTCACGGGCACACATGGTGTTTATCGTCGACGAATACGGCGGTTTTGAGGGCATAGTCACGCTTGAAGACCTGCTTGAGGAAATTGTCGGTGAAATTGACGACGAGTTCGATGATGTGTCGCAATCCCAAATCATCGAAGATAACGGCAGCTATCTGCTTGACGGCATGCTTACCGTGCGGGAAGCAAACCAGGAACTTGGGCTTCAGATACCGGAAGACGCATCCTACACCACGGTGGGCGGCTTTTTACTGGCACAGGCCGGTCACCTGATGAATCAGGGCGAAAGCATAACCTTTATGGATTCGCTTTTTACCGTGGAGAGCGTGGATCGGCGCAGGATAAGGCGAATCAGACTGTCAGTCAAAAGAGCAGCTTCATGAAAATAAAAACACGCTTCATCAAGCTCTCGGGCATCCTGTTGGTATTTGTCGCCACTTTTGTTACCGGCCTGGCATTTTTCCTCCCTTACCTGCTGGACGTTAATGCCTATCGTGCAGAAATCCTGGAGCTGTTGCGAAGCGGCCTCAATCGGCAGGTAAGCTTCAAAAGCGGTTCTTTTGCCTGGCACTTTGGACCTTCATTCGTTTTTGACAACTTTGTGGTAAAAGAACCTGACGGTTCCGCAGACCTCCTTTCAGCAGAACGGATTACAGTACAGCTGGCAATCATGCCGCTACTGGAAAAAAAAGTTGAGTTTAAAAGCATCGACCTGAACGGCGCAACCCTTTCGCTGATCCGTAAAGCTGACGGTACCCTCAATATCGATGACCTGCTGAAGCCGGGCAAAGATGCTATTCAAATTGAATTCAAACGCGTCAACATGGATAAGGGCTCCATCAAGTGGCAAGACCTGGCCCTCCGCGAAGGCGGTCTCTCCGCAAACCTCAACAATGTTTATTTTACAATTGATCATCTTGCCCGCGGCCGAAAAGGCCATGTCAAACTATCCGCCGACCTCCCGGCATTAAGTGGGCCACCCGCCAGAATATCAATATCAGGGACAGTCCGTCTTCCGAATATCAAATCGTCTTTGCTGGATACGGAACTGAACTGCGACGCAGACATCAAGCAGGCCGAAACAGGCCGGTTCTGGCCTTATTACGGCCGGTTCATGCCATTTGCAAACCCTGGCGGCAGGCTTGATTTTTCCACCAGCTTTAAAGGAAAACCGCAGCAATTTGCAGCTAAAGGCAAGATCCGGATCAATGGCGCTACCGTAACCTGGCCGACAGTCTTTCATGCAACACTTTCTCCAGGCTCGTTGAAGTTGGATTATTCGATGAAGTTGACCAAACAGCTGATTGACATTTCAGCAATTGATGCCGCAATTGATGGACTGTTCAGGATAAAAGGCAATGTTCAGATACATGATTACGCATCAAAAGATCCTCGTATTGTAGCCAATGCAGCGACTCCGCAAACTTTCAAATACGAAGACATCAGGAGCTACGTACCATATGGCATCATCGAAAAAGATGCTGCCGACTACGTTGAAAACAAAATTAAATCGGGAGTGTTCAAGCTCGACACCGGTATTCTGGATGGCCGGGTCAGCCAGATTGCCCATATGGAGGTTGGCCAGAACTACAACACCCTCCTGATTCGCGGGCCGGTGGAAAAGGCAGTGCTGAGCTACGGCCCTAAGGCGCCGTCCTTCAATAACATCAAGGGGACCATCGAACTGAAAGGAAAAAACTTCAACCTGATCGGCATGTCAGGACTTTTCGGTTCATCGCCCTTCAAGCTGGACGGCTCCATAACCGAATACAATACCGACAAGATGTCCGATTATCCGGTCAATATGGATATATTACCTCGCGGGCCCGAAATAGCCTGGCTGGCCGGAATTGTGGGAGCATCGAAACTGGAGTACGGAAACAGTTCTAACCTCAAGCTAATGGGAAGCGGCCACCACTCAGCCTACCGTCTTAGCGGCGAATGGGACCTGAAACAGGCGGCTTATTCTTATCCTGGAGCAGTCCGTAAACCAGGCGGTTTACCAAATCATTTGACCTTCAGCTCGGTAATAGGAAAAGAGGAGACCCGGCTCTCGAGCCTTTCCTACACTCTGTCACCCCTGATTCTCTCCGGTAACGCCATTTTCAAATATGGAAACCAGCCGTATTTGGGATTCGAACTGCAGACCAACCCCTTCCAATTGGGAGAAAAACTTCCGATCCTCTCCATGTGGCAGCAATTTCAGCCTCGCGGGAAAGTGCAGGCCCATATCAAAGGCAGCGGAAATCCGGAAGACTTCAGCGCCATGGATTACAACGGCACAATCGTTCTGAATGCGTTTTCCGCACAACCTGGTGATAAGCTGAAGCCGGTCAGCGGAATCAACGGAACAATTACGTTCAGCGGCAATAGCCTGGAAACGTCCAGCATATCCGCCCGCTACGGCAGTTCCATGCTGACCATGAAAGGTAAAATCAAGAGTATAAACAACCCGGAAGCAGAAATATTGATAACTTCGCCCGATTTTTTCCTGCGCGACCTCAACCTGGCCCTGAAACGTCCGGACGCCAGCATCAGGCGGCTCAATGCCGCCTTCTCCGTTCGCAACGGCTCATATAACATCAAAAGCGTTTCAGGGCTTTTTAACTCTTCCAATTTCAATATCAGCGGCGCATATCTTTCCGAAAGAGTTCCCAAGGCATCTCTCAATATTGCATCAACCAAGCTGGATATTGAAGACCTGCTTTTGTTTGTCCCAGTTGAGAAAACACCGGCCACTACCGCCAAACCGGGAACAGATTATAAAATCAAGTTCCAGATAGATTCCGGAAACTACAAAAAACTTCAGTTCAGCAAACTTAATCTTTCTGCCCAAAAGGACAATGGAACCATCTATGTTCAGGACATGACCGCCGGCGTATTCGGAGGAAAAGTTTCTGCCAAAGGCAGGATCGCCCAAACCGGATTACAGGGCAACCGTTATGATCTGACGATTGACCTGAATAAAGTAAGCTCCGACAAGTTGCTGACTTCACTTGACATATCCCGGGAGGTCACTGGCGACCTGACACTGCATGGAGACTTGACAGCCTTGGGACACAACCTGTCAGAAATTAAAAAAAGTGCCTTGGGAAATATACGCTTGCAAATGAACGGCGGCACAATTCGCAAATTCAGTGCACTCTCGAAGGTGTTTTCAATTTTAAACGTATCGCAATTGCTGAAATTCCAGCTGCCTGACATGGTTTCGGGCGGCATGCCCTACAACAACATTTCCGGCAGCATTGCAGTCAAGGATGGCACGGTCTCCAGCCAGGATTTGTTTATCAGCAGCGATGCCATTAACATATCCATCATCGGCAGTGCCGATATAGTCAAGGAAGAGCTCAATATAACCCTCGGAGTACAACCGCTTCAGACAGTAGATAAAGTCGTCAACCGGATTCCGATTGTAGGCTGGCTTCTGACGGGCAAGGACAAGGACTTTTTGACGGCCTATTTTGAAGCCAAGGGTAAATGGTCAGACCCTAAGGTCAGTGCCATACCGGTAAAGTCGATGGGAATGGGTATGCTGAATATTTTCAGGAGGGTGTTTGAACTGCCGGTAAGACTTTTTACGGACACCGGTGAAGTGATACTCGGTCAATAGATGCTGTAGTTCTGCGGGTCAGAGAACAGCTCCTTAAGAAACATATTGTTAAGATAATGTCCGGTCCTGTTGGCTTCCACTTTACCAAGGATACGGTAGCCGCTTGTATAGAGATCACCAATCAGATCGAGAATCTTGTGATTGACCAACTCCTTCTTGTAGCGCAACCCTTGGGGGTTGATCACATCGTCCTCGCCGATCACCACGGCGTTGTCCAGTGAGCCGCCTTTGGCAAGGCCGGCTTTCTTTATCGCCTCAATCTCCTCAACCATTGTGAACGTACGTGAATTGATTATTGAAAATGCGTTTTCCACATCGGTGACCCGCTTCTTCTGCCGGCCTACCGGTGCCCGAAACTCGATCGACATGCTGATATCCAGCGTATTAAGCGGTTTAATCCTGACATAGGCTTCCTTGTGGCTGACTTCCACCGGTCGCTGAACTTTCAGATATACGCCAGACTCAGGAAACTCATAGACCCCCGCTTTCCACATCCCCTGGTAGAATTCCCAGGCGGAACCGTCCAGAATAGGAACCTCCGGCCCATCGATATAGACCAGACAGTTGGTGATCCCGGAAAAATAAAAGGCCGCCATCAGATGTTCGATGGTGGATACCGAGGCTCCATCTTTATTTATCAGGGTAGAAAGGCGTGTATCGGCAACCATGTCGTAGCGGGCCGGAATCGTGACACCGTTATGTACGAAAGCAATGCCGAATTCGCGCCGAGGCAGGAACTCCAAGGTAACCTCACGACCGCTGTGCAGGCCGATGCCGGAAACCTTGAAAATGCGGTTTATTGTGGTCTGGCGCTTTATCATCGGCCGAATATGCCAGATTTGAGATGAGGCGTCAACGTTCTAATTTTTACCTGCATCGAGCCGTTTTTTAAGCGTTTCATGTTCATCTGCCAATTCAGTATACTTTTTTTCCAGCTCTCTGATCTGATCAAAGAGACAGGAAATCGCTTTTGCTTCCGGATCAGGCAGTTTACCATGCTCCAGATCAGGGCGGGATTCAGCCTGCTTCTCCTGAGACATGACAACCCTGCCAGGAATACCGACAACGGTGGCATTTTCAGGAACGGCCTTGACAACCACAGAGTTGGAGCCAACCTTGGCACCTTTGCCGACTGTAAAGGGTCCCAGGATTTTCGATCCGGAACCGATTACGACATTGTCTTCCAAAGTCGGGTGACGTTTGACTTTATCCCAGGTAACTCCACCCAATGTGACACCGTGGTAAAGAGTTACATTATTGCCGATCTCGGCAGTCTCGCCGATGACCACTCCCATGCCATGATCAATGAAGAATTTTTTGCCGATTTTGGCACCGGGATGAATCTCAACACCGGTCAGAAAACGCCCAATATGGGAGATGAAACGTCCCAGGAAAAAAAACTCTTTTATCCAAAACCAGTGAGCTACGCGATAAATCCAGAGTGCATGCAAGCCAGGGTAACAGAAGATAATTTCCATAACGTTACGTGCGGCAGGATCACGCTCAAAAACAGAATTAATATCTTCGCGAAGCTCCTTGAACATGACAAGACTCCTTTAATGTCACTAAATAACCGTACTTTGTCGTAACACACTACCAGCAAACCTGTCAAATTCATTTCAATAAGGATTTCAAACTTCACACTCGACAAAACTACTGATTTTTCCTATAACCATCACACACAATCTCTCTACAGGAGCAAACGTGCCAACTCTGAATATCAAAGCCCCCGCCAAGGTCAACTACCTGCTGGATGTCATCCGTCGCCGTCCGGACGGCTACCATGAACTGCGTATGATAATGCAACGCATCAACCTTTGTGATGATATCGCCATAACATTGACCAACACCCCCGACATAACCGTAACATGCGGTAAAAATGGCGTGCCTGACGGTCCGGACAACATCGCCTGGAAAGCCGCCCGGATTATGCTTGATCTTTCAAAAACCGGACAGGGAGCGACTATAGAAATCGCAAAAAACATTCCGGTGGCTGCAGGACTGGGCGGCGGAAGCAGCGATGCGGCTGCGGTCCTGATGGGAATGAATGAACTTCTAAAAACGGGTCTGTCTGATCAACGTCTGATGGAGATCGGAGTGGTCCTGGGAGCGGATGTCTCCTTCTTCATCTTCAAGAAAACTGCACTTGCAGAAGGTATTGGCGAAAAACTTTCCGCCATGCCCGACCTGCCAAAAGCCTGGATACTGCTGGTTAACCCTGGAGTACATGTTTCAACCGCATGGGTCTACAAAAGTTTACAGTTGACAAACGACGTAGTTCTCAGTATCTTGCCAGAGTTTTTCAGGACATTGGATGATCTTTGCAAGATATTTTCAAATGATCTGGAAAAAGTAACAATACCGGCTTTTCCGGTTATAGCTGATATTAAAAACCAGATGCTTCACTTAGGAGCGATCGGATCCATGATGTCCGGCAGTGGGTCTACGGTTTTTGGTGTATTTAACAGCAAGGAAGAAGCGGAAAATGCGAGCCGTGAGATCTCAAACGGCACGAAATGGTTTACAGCAGTAGCAGAGACACTCTAACTCTTCTTTTTCCGACTATTGGGGCGTCGCCAAGCGGTAAGGCATCGGATTTTGATTCCGACATTCCCAGGTTCGATCCCTGGCGCCCCAGCCAACTTATTTAACTAGCTAGTTTGCTGGAGAAATCAAGACCTCTTAATTCCGGGTATACAATTAAGTATACTGGGAGCTAAGAGGTCTTGTCATATCCAACCCGTCTCACCAAGATCAATAGCGCCAGAGGCAACCATGATAACCAGGCTGCAGCTAATCTTTCCAGTAAGAAACTGCCGGCCTGAATGCCAATAGCAAAGCTGATATGACGATCACCCAAGCATACTTCGTAACAACCTCATGGAAGTAAGCCCCCGCCAGCATACCTACAAAAAGTGCACTCCACTTCAGCAAGGCAATATTTGACCAGCTCCATATTTTAGTTCTAAACAGTTTCAATGACTCACACCGAAGGGGTTAGATTCAATTTTCTTTCAATGTCATCACCATTAAGTAGAGAAATCTTCCCCTTATCTTCTTCAGCACGGACCAGCCCAAATTCAACCCAATGCAAAAGCAACTCAACAGACACACCGTACTTGGATGCTGCATCATCGACTGTATACCAAGTTTTAGTAAGGGACATGGCTAACTCCTTTGTGTACGGGATCACTGGATTAATTATACCATGTCCATCAAGATCCGCATCAGTACATCTACTCACCAATAGCAGAAAGGGACGGAGAGACGTTCTTACAGTACCAATGGGAACTTGAAGAGTACTTGGGAGCATATTGGGAGCAAATGGAGCCAGCAGCAATGATCAGGAAGCTTGTAGCTAATCTAATTTAGCGAAAGAAGATCAGAATGGCTATATTCAGATGTAACGGTTGTAATGAGGTATATGAGTACTATTACCCTCCAGATGATACATGTTCCAAGTGTTAAAAAAGTACTGTCAGGATCATAAATACATTGCAAAAAGTGCTTTCAACAGAGGTTGTGGATAAACATGCTCAATCTGTGGATAACCTTCAAAAATGTAACGTAATATCGAGTGCTTTTTCAGATTGCATAACGAATAAGCATGGCTTGTAAGTATCTGTAATATAGTGTCAATAGTTATTTTAGGCTGTATACAATCATTCAATAAGTCAGATGTATACATTTGATTAAAATTTACGAAAAAAAAGTGGATAACTCAATGAATATTGTAAGCATATGCTAGTCAAGTTCATCAAGAATCTTACAAGCTCCGTGAATATCTTCCGGCAAAAGATATCTTGATACAAGTCTTGGCCCATGAGTGTTGGAAAGAACAAACCGTGCACACTTGGAATAACGGTTATCACAGTATTCTGCTTTGATAGACTTCAGGACGGCTGGTCTTATTTCATTAAGATCATTGTGAAAGCTACAGGATGACTGATATACACATGCATTCATAAAACCAACCTCCAATTATATTAGCAGTATTTTATTTGAAATACATAATAATAGAGGTTGCTCAGTTGTCAAGCAATAATCAAGGTAAAAGACGATAAAATCCATCAAATTACAGCAGAATCATGGTATGGGTATAGAGGCAATGTCTAACTGTTTACTTTTCCCATGTCCCCATGACCGTAGCGGCAGCGGGGTTATCGATTCTGCAAAGCTCAGAGATACACACCCCCGCAATCCAGATCAGATCGTCACCACAAAAAACGAGTGGAATGCACTTCCGCTCAGATAGCGGAACCTTCTTATCGATAAAAATATCCTTGACCTTCTTTCTGCCGGTCATTCCTAACGGTGTCATGCGATCGCCGGGACGGAAGGTACGAACCCGCCATGGGAATGGGGTCTTGTTTATATTGAAGCAGGCGCTGCCAGCGGACAGATCATGGAAGTCAAGCGGTGTTGAGCTGATCGCAACCTGCAAGGACCCGCCGTCTGGCAGGCGGTAGTGGCCGGGTGCCTTGATCAAAACTTCGCCGCTGTCACCCAAGCTGCCCTCTGTTCTCAAACGCAGCAGAAGACGGTCGTATTCTCGCACAGCGCTGATACTCTGCGGCAGCGACAATCTTGAGTTTGGGCGAGGCGAATCCAACATTTGAAGGATCGATTCGATATGCCCGAGGTTAAACCGGTCCAGATTTCCGGCCAACCGTCGACAGGCATATCGTAGAATCCGCCGCCGCAAGGCGATCGGGTAAGCCTTTATTTCAACTATACTGCAGACATAATCGCTGCCATGCCCGCTCCATAACGAGCTGAAGGCCTGTTCCGCCAACGCATCCAACAACTCATCTTCATCCGACAGAATTGCAGCCGTGGAGATAAGGGTTCTGCGGACAGCTGGGTTGTACTGTTCCAGCAGCGGCAGCAGTTCATGACGAATCCGGTTTCGCATAAAGGATGTGTCCAGGTTGCTGGCGTCTTCCCGCCAATCCAATCCACGCTCTTGCAGGTACTGTACTATTTCTTCCCGGGCCGCATTCAGCAAAGGCCTGATATAGCCGCGTTGATTGCGGTACGGAATCCCGCAAAGCCCGGTCATGCCGGAACCGCGCAAAAGTCTCATCAATATGGTTTCGGCCTGATCATCGCTGTGATGGGCGGTCACTATTGCAGCGGCACCATGTTTTTCGCGAACCAGATCCAGAAAGTTCATGCGGGCGCGCCGGCCGGCATCTTCGAGATTCAATCCCTCTGATTTTGCCAGATACTTGACATCAACTCGCCGGTTTTCATAGGGTACTTCATATTTCTCAGCAAGTTTGCGGCAGAACGCCTCATCCGCATCCGATTCCGATCCGCGCAGACAGTGATTGAGGTGAGCGACCACCAGTCTCGGATTGAATCCGGGCAGCCTGTTGAGCAGATCCAACAGTGCAGTCGAATCAGCCCCGCCGGAGAGTGCCACTATCAGAGTGTCATCAGCTTGAAACAACTGTTGTTCACGGATTGTCCTGACAACTTTGGAAAGCAGTGCAGAATTGATTTTCACGTATATCTCGGAAGGATGCTGACTGGCGAAACGTCCCGGGTTGGGGCAGGCTGAAATAGCAGGGTCATTTTTTTGTCCCGAAGACCATATTGAGTACAAAGCTGAACAGACTGAAAATAAGGGCTGCCAGGAAGGCGGTACCAAAACCGGTGACATGGAATCCTCTCACCAGATATGCTGCCAGGTAGAACATCAGACCGTTGATTACCAGGGTAAAGAGCCCCAGCGTCATCATTGTGACCGGCAGTGTCAGCAGGATGATGACCGGTCGCAGGAAGGCGTTCAGAAGCCCGATAACCAGTGCCGCCACCAGCAGATCCTGAAATCGGTCAATCTGGATTCCGGGTAGCAGTTTCATGACAAAATAAAGGGCAAAAGAATTGAGCACCCATTTCAGTATTAATCGCGTCATAACGTCTCCATGCAATTACAGCCAACGTTTTTTTTTGAAATATGCCACCATCAGCAGTGAAATAGCGATCATCACGCCCCACAGGGCAAAATAGCCGTCTTTCCACTCAAGCTCCGGAAAATGTTTGAAGTTCATTCCGTAAACCCCCACAAGAAAGGTCAGCGGCATAAAGATCGTACCGATCACGGTCAGAAACTTCATCACTTCGTTGGTACGGTTGCTGATGCTGGACAGGTATAGATCAAGCATGCCGGACAGCAGGTCACGGTATGTCTCGACCGTATCAATGATCTGAACGGTATGATCATAAACATCGCGGAAATAGATCCTCGAGGAATCACTCAGCAGAGGGCTGTCGCCGCGCTCCAGAAATGCTATCGCCTCGCGCAGAGGCCAGACCGACTTGCGCAGAAAGATAATCTCCTTCTTCATGCCATTAATCCGATGTAGGGACTTCTGGTCGGGTGTAAGAGCCAATTCATCCTCAACATCGACAATCCGCTCACCGAACGCTTCGAGAATACTGAAGTAGCCGTCAACAATCGCGTCGATCAGGGCATAGGCCAGATAATCGGCTCCCATGCCGCGGAGCTTGCCCTTACCGCCGCGGAGACGGTCGCGGACTGAATCAAAGGCGTCGCCCTTGACGCCCTCCTGAAAGGTGAACAGATAGTCAGGACCGAGTATAATGCTGAGCTGTTCCGAACTGAAATCCCCCTCCCCCGTCTGGTGCAGCATCTTCAGCACAATGAAGAGATAATCGCCGTAATCCTCGATTTTGGGGCGTTGCACGGTATTGACGATATCCTCCAGCACCAGCGGGTGAAAGGAGTGTTTCTCGCCTAGAATGCGGATCAGTTCGACGTCATGAACCCCTTCGACATCAACCCATACTACGGCACTGTCACATGGATTCTGCAGATACTGGTCAATCTGCTGAAACTGGCGTTCTTCGAATCCGTCCGGCGAATAACCGATAACGGAAATCTGAACGGCTTTGTCCGACTCGTCCCCGATGTGCACCAGGGTACCGGGTGGAAGGCCGCTCTTGACAGAGCGTTTTTTATGAAACCGGGAGTTGGCGCGCATCAAATGCCAAGGATTTCCGACATATGCAGCAGGTCGTCATTCAGTTTTTTCTGGCCACCATTGATAACCATTTCAAGCAGCGTGGTAGTGAGCGAGTTGGCTGACAATCCAACCATGACACCTTTCGTCCCCGACAGCAGCAGCTCAACCGACTTCATGCCGAAGCGGCTGCCAAGCAGTCTGTCAAAGACAGATGGCGCGCCGCCACGCTGATAGTGTCCCAGTACGGTTACGCGGGTCTCGAAACCGACGGCATTCTTGATGCCGTCAGCAACCTCCTGAGCATGCCCGGCTCCCTCCGCCATGATGATCAGGGCATTAGTCCGCCCCTCATCGTAGCGTTGACGCAACTGACGGCACATATCATTAAGGTCGAGTTCCACCTCCGGCACGATCGCAAACTCGGCCCCGGTAGCGATAGCGGCAGTCGAAGCCAGATAACCGGAATTGCGCCCCATGACTTCAACAATAAAAGCCCGGTCATGAGAACTGGCGGTATCCTTGATACAGTCCACGGCATAGATGATGTTGTTGAGTGCGGTATCAACTCCCAAAGCCATATCGGTGTAGGCAATGTCGTTATCGATGCTGGCCGGGATGCCGATAACCGGAAAACCCATTTTTTCCAGCGCCAGCGCACCGCTCAACGAACCGTCGCCGCCGATCACGATCAAACCCTCAACCCTTTCCTTGAGCAGATTGTCCAGCGCCTTTTTACGCCCCTCTTCGGTGCGGAATTCAGCCGAACGGGCCGATTGCAGAAATGTGCCGCCGCGTTGCAGTGTCCCGGAAACAGCCTGTGAATTGAGAACGATAAAATCATTTTTCAGAAGGCCGGCATATCCCTTACGGTAGCCGATCATCTCGATGTCGTTGGCTATGGCGGTTCGGGCGGCTGCGCGGATGGTGGCATTCATGCCGGAACAATCACCGCCGCTGGTCAGGATTGCAAGTCGTTTCATGGTTGGTTCCTCCACAGAAGATTGAATTCAAATTTTAGCCGGAAAGATCTCTTTAAGAATCCTGCTGCGATAGTCGAAGATTCGCCGTAATCTCGGCGATACGATCATACGGTTGATCAGCCCGGCCAGATGGTCATGATGAAGCAGGTAATGAACCAGATCGTGTATCTCGACACCGCCGGCCACCTCCTGAAAACGGTGTTGATGGTGCCAGAAACGATAAGGTCCGAAGCGCTGCTCGTCAACAAAGAAATTGGGCCGATCGACATGGGTTATCTCGGATGTCCAGTTGACGGCCATACGCAGCAGCGGACGCACGGTATAGGTGATAATCTGTCCGGCGTAGATACTGTTCGAGGGCGACGAAGTGACACGGAAGTCCATATCCGGCGGTGTGATTTTAACCAGATTGCCGGGATCGGAGAAAAACTTCCAGGCTTCATCCAGTGAAATAGGCAGGATCAGGCTGCGTTCAAGAGTAAATGGTTTCATGTTGGCTTAACTTTCCGGTTCTTCAACCACTCCATCCGTTCGATGATGTTCTTTTCGTATCCGTGCCCGCGCGGTTCGTAAAACTTGCGCCCTGCCAATCTTTCAGGCAGGCAGTCCTGGCCGGCGTAGCCGTCATCGTAGTCGTGCGCGTACCGGTATCCTTTACCGTAGCCCAATTCCTTCATCATTTTCGTGGGAGCGTTGCGGACATGCATCGGCACCGGCAGGGCGCCGCTGTTTCTGACTTCAGCCAGAGCCGAGTTGATGCCAACGTAGGAGGCATTGGATTTAGGGGCAGTAGCCAGATAGGTTACGGCTTGTCCCAGGGTGATGCGACCTTCCGGCATACCTATCATCTGGAAGGCCTGCAGCGCCGAGACCGCCACCTGAAGTGCTCGAGGATCAGCATTGCCGATGTCCTCAGAGGCTAGAATTATCATGCGGCGCAGTATAAACAGCGGGTCTTCACCGGCTTCCAGCATGCGCGCCAGCCAATACAGTGCCGCATCCGGGTCGCTGCCGCGCAGGGATTTTATGAATGCTGAAATTACGTTGTAATGCTCTTCGCCGCCCTTGTCGTACAACAACACCTTTTTCTGCAGAGCCTCCTGAACAACTTCCAGTGTTATCTCAGCATCCATTTCCAGATTGCCGGACGAAGTGGAGACGAGTTTGGCCGCCACTTCCAGCGTATTGAGAGCCTTGCGGGCATCGCCGTCTGCCTGGGCAGCCAGGAAATCAACTGCTTCATCAGTTGCCGTAAGACCCAGTTTGCCGAGTCCTCGCTCGGAGTCGGCCAGAGCCTGATTCAAAATTTCACGGATCGCAGTCGCTTCCAGCTGCTGCAGAGTCAGCACCCGACAGCGGGAAAGCAGCGGGGCGATGACTTCAAAGGATGGGTTTTCGGTGGTGGCGCCGATTATTGTGACGACCCCCTTTTCCACGTATGGCAAAAAGGCGTCCTGCTGTGATTTGTTGAAGCGATGGATTTCATCAACGAACAGCAGGGTGCGTTGGCCGCGTGCGGCGCAGACTTCCGCTTCACGGAAAATCTCACGGATCTCCTTGACTCCGGAGAGAATCGCCGAAAAGAAGACAAAGCGCATGCGGGTTTCCGCGGCAATAATGTATGCCAGCGTGGTCTTGCCGCAACCGGGCGGTCCCCAGAAGATCAGCGAAGACAGGTTGTCGCTCTCGATCATGCTGCGCAGTATGCGCCCTGCGCCCAGCAGATGTTCCTGGCCGATGAATTCTGCCATGGAGCGGGGACGCATGCGTTCGGCCAGCGGGGCATGGGCTGAAACCTCGGGGGTTTTAAAAACCTCCGAGGCTTGATCCCACAGACCTGGAGTTTTTGTGTTTATTGAGGGACTCAATGCAAATCCCGCCGGCTTACACGTTTGATTTTTTCAGGTTTGACATCCCATATTTCGCGGGCATATTCCGAGATGGTGCGGTCGCTGGAGAACTTGCCCATTCCGGCCGTATTGAGTATGGAAACACGGGCCCACTCATAGGGCTGCAGATAGAGTTTGTCCACTTCGTCCTGGGTGGCGATGTATGAAGCAAAGTCTGCCAACAGCAGGTAGTGGTCAAGTCCCAGCAGAGTATCAACTACAGGCTTGAAAAGATCAGGTTTATCAGGGGAAAAGCTGCCGTTGCCGATCATGTCGATAGCCTGTTTCAGCTCCTGGTTGTGATGGTAGTAATCCTGAGGGCGATAGCCGGCATTTTTCAGGCCGGTTACCTGATCGGCGGTCAAGCCGAAAATGAAGATATTATCCCGGCCGACCTCCTCCATGATCTCGATATTGGCGCCATCCATGGTGCCGATTGTCAATGCTCCGTTCAGCGAATACTTCATATTGCCGGTGCCGGACGCCTCGGTGCCGGCAGTGGAGATCTGTTCGGAAAGATCGGAAGCCGGGAAGATCATCTCTGCCAGCGAGACATTGTAATTGCCAAGAAATACGACTTTCAGCAAGCCGTTGGTGTCCGGATCATTGTTGACGGTTTCTCCGACAGCGTTAATCAGATTGATGATCAGCTTGGCAATGAAATAGGAAGGCGCCGCCTTGCCGCCGAATATGACCGTACGCGGCGCGAAATGGCTGCCGGGATTGGCCTTGATGCGATTATAACGGGTGATTACATGCAGTACGTTCAATAGCTGACGCTTGTATTCGTGGATACGTTTTGTCTGGCAGTCAAACATAGAGTCAGGCGAGACACGGATGCCGTTCTGAGCGTATATGTAATCAGCCAGCCTGCGCTTGTTGGCTTTCTTGACTTCAATCCACTGCTGCTGTAATTCGCGATCACCCGACAGCGGGATCAGCTTTTTCAGTTCGTTCAGATCGGTGACCCACCCTTCGCCGATTCTGGATGATATCAGGTCGGCCAGCCAACGGTTGGAATATTTCAACCAGCGGCGTTGGGTAATTCCGTTTGTCATGTTGTTGAATCGCTCCGGCCATAGATCGTAAAAATCACGGAACAGATCGTTTTTCAGGATTTCGCTGTGCAGGACCGACACCCCGTTGACCGAATGGCTGCCGACGATGGCAAGATGGGCCATGCGGACATGCTTCTCGCCATCCTCGCCGATAATCGACATGCGCCGCAGGCGCCCGATGTCGCCAGGAAAACGATCGGAAATCTGCCGTATGAAAAGATCGTTGATACCGTAGATGATCTGCAGATGACGTGGCAAGATTCTTTCCATGGTTTGCACCGGCCATTTTTCAAGCGCTTCAGGAAGCACGGTATGGTTTGTATAGGCAAAGGTATTGGTCGCAATATTCCAGGCCGTTTCCCAAGAAAGATGTTTTTCGTCCAGCAGAATCCGCATCAGCTCGGGGATTGCAAGTGTCGGGTGGGTGTCGTTCAGCTGGATAGCCACCTTTTCAGGGAGCAGATTCAGGTCATCGTGTTTTTTGGCAAAGCGGTAAAAGATATCCTGCACAGTAGCTGAAGAGAGAAAATATTCCTGGCGCAGGCGCAATTCCTTGCCCTCGGCCATATGGTCGGCCGGATATAGAACTTTAGAGATATTCTCCGTACGCATCTTGGATTCAACAGCGCCGATATAATTTCCCTGGTTGAAAGATCCAAGTTCGAAATCACGGGTAGACTTGGCACTCCAAAGCCGCATGGTATTCACGGTATTGTTGCCGTAACCCGGCACAGGAAAATCGTAGGCCAGCGCCATGACGTCGGTGGTGTCGACCCATTCGCAACGATTTTCACCATGCCGGTCAACATAATTAAAGACCCGTCCGCCAAACTTAATCTGGTGCAGATGTTCCTGACGGTCAAACTCCCAAGGGTTGCCGTAGCGCAGCCAGTTGTCCGGAAACTCGTTCTGTGCTCCGTCAATTATTTTTTGAAAGAACATGCCGAATTCATAACGAATACCATAACCATAGGCCGGCAGTCCCATTGTAGCCATTGAATCCAGAAAACAGGCTGCCAGGCGCCCCAGGCCGCCGTTGCCCAGTCCAGCGTCCCACTCTTTCTCCTGCAACTCTTCAACATCAATCCCCATCTGTTTGAGCGCGGTCTGCCACTCGTCCATGATGCCCAGATTGATCAGACTGTTGCCAAGTGTGCGACCCATCAAAAATTCCATCGAGATGTAATAGACCCGTTTGGCATCGTTGATATAGTAGGACTGCTGGGTATCGAGCCAGCGCTCCACCAGCACGTCACGAACAGCGTAGGCCAGCGCCAGATAGAGATCGGCCTTGGTGGCGGAGTATTTATCCCTGACCAGCGTATACTGAAGATGGCGTAAAAATGATCGCTGAAGATCGGAGGCGGTCGGCTTTTCGACATTGACTGGAACTGTTTCCGTTGTAGTCATATTTCCTACCTTTGTGAACAGAGATAAGTGGTGAATATATAGCTAACTACCGCTTAATGCAAGGATGAGCGCAGCAGTATTCAGATCTTAATGAAGAATGGCAACCAGGTTGTCAATCCTCATGCATCGCCTGTCCGCTGCTGCGGCATTCCCTTTTCAATAAAATTCTGCTATGGTAAGTAAATGGGTGAGAAACTGATCTGCAACAATAAAAAAGCCTACCACGATTACTTTATCGAAGAGAAGTTCGAAGCGGGTTTAGTTCTGCAAGGTACCGAGGTAAAATCCCTGCGAGCCGGCAATGCAAATCTGAATGACTCTTTCATGCTGGTGCGTGACGGCGAGGCCTTTCTGCACAACCTGAACATTTCGCAGTATGAATTCGGCAACCGCCAGAATCATCAACCGGATCGAAATCGCAAGCTGTTGCTGCATAGACGCGAGATTGAAAAATTGTACGGCAAGATTCGGGAAAAAGGGCTTTCTGTCGTTCCTTTGCGACTGTACTTCAAAAATGGACTGGTCAAGGTGGAGATAGGCCTTGCCAAAGGTAAGAAACTGTACGATAAACGAGAAGACATGAAGAAAAAGGACAGTCAACGCGAGCTGTCGCATGCGCTCAAGGCCAGAAACAGGGATTAGATCCTTAACAATTCAAATTTCATATCACAGTAATGGGGGCGTAAAGGTTTCGACGGGGAATTGAAAATCTGGGGAGCACCGGGTCGGGTGCAGGTGGCCGACCTTAATAAACCTGCACGGCATTAATTGCCGACAATTATAACACTCCTGTAGCTCTAGCAGCTTAACAGGCGTCCCCGATCAAGATGCCGGTGGTAAAAAGGGGGCGTCACTCACTACCGGATAGGGGAGCGCAACGCCCGTAGCGCAACCCGAAACTCAACGGGATCGCCGTCTGACTGCCTTGTTCGTTGCGCAGGCAGGTGGCTAAATCGAGCAACGAACTAACGGTGTAGGGTCTCAGATGCTAGGTTTTTCGGACGTGGGTTCGACTCCCACCGCCTCCACCATTTCATAGTCCGATAACATCCGGATAAATCCAAAAGCCCTTGAGAAATCAGGGGCTTTTTCTTTTGAGTTGTCCAATAATATCCATTCTGGTATAGTGGTATCCGTCAGTTTTGATGGTAGTTTTGGGGGGGTGTCGCCATTTGTTGGATATGGGATACCATCAAGCGGCAAATTAAATACCATCAAAACGGAGGTGTCCTAATGCCAAAGCGGATTCAGCCACTATCGGACATTCAGATAAAGAACGCCAAACCGAAAGACAAGGAATTTAAGTTGGTAGATGGCTTTGGCCTACACCTGCTAGTCACTCCTTCAGGCGGTAAATTGTGGCGGCTCCAATATCGTTTTGGAGGTAAGCAGAAGCTCCTTTCCTTTGGCGCTTACCCTGCTGTTACCCTTGCTGATGCACGTCAACGCCGAGAAGATGCAAAAAAACTGCTTGCAAATGGCATTGATCCCGGCGAGGTAAAGAAGGCACAGAAGGCAGCTACCGTAGCCGAAACAGAGAACGGCTTTGAGATCGTAGCTCGTGAATGGCATGGCAAATTTTCTGGTAACTGGTCCCCCGGCCATGCTGATACGACGATACAGCGACTTGAACGTGATGTGTTTCCCTGGCTGGGAGCAAAGCCAGTGGGAGAGGTCAAGCCGGTTGATCTACTGGCGATCCTTCGCCGGATCGAGAGCAGGGGGGCGCTTGAAACGGCGCACCGGGTGCGGACTATCTGTGGGCAGGTCTTACGCTATGCTGTGGCCACTGGACGCGCTGAACGGGATTCAGCGGCAGACCTAAGAGGAGCATTGCCACCTGTCAGAGAAAAGCATCATGCTGCACTGACAGACCCTAAAGAGGTTGCCGACTTGTTACGAGCAATTGACGGATTCAAGGGCACGTTCCATGTCAAGTGTGCTTTGAGGCTGGCACCGATGCTGTTTGTCCGTCCTGGTGAATTGCGACAGATGGAATGGGTAGAGATTGATTTTGAAGAGGATCGCTGGAACCTTCCACCTGAGAAGATGAAAATGAAACAAGCCCATATTGTACCGCTTTGCAAGCAAGCCGTAGCAATCTTGAAAGAGTTGCAGCCATTAACCGGACACAGTAAATATGTTTTTCCTTGCCACAGAACCCCACTTCGCCCGATGACAAATAATGCCATCAATGCAGCTCTTCGCCGCATGGGGTACACTTCCGACGAACAAACCGGGCATGGATTTCGTGCAATGGCAAGAACGATCCTTGATGAAGTGCTTCAGGTTAGACCAGACTATATTGAACACCAGCTTGCACACGCTGTTAAGGACCCGAACGGGCGCGCATACAACCGGACGGCTCATCTTGCCGAACGAAAAAAGATGATGCAGCTTTGGGCGGACTATCTGGATGGATTGAGGTAATTGGAGGTGTAATGAACGAACTAAATTCAACTGAGATTGAATATGATTGCAGTGATGATTCGTTTCGGGAAAATGATGAAAAGCGAAATAGAATAAAGAAAATATTAGAATACCGTTATCAATTTTATAAATTATTTTTGGATAATTTAGGTGTAGATTACAGAGATGAGGATGTCCATGTAGCGATAAACCTTATATATAATTATGATTATAATGGGTTTATGCAGCCATTGTGTTTCAAATTTAATTGTTGTCTTTACCATGATGTGGAAGAAGTCGCTCGAGAGCTTGAGAAGTTTAAGCTATTTGTTATTGATTCTATGAAGGACTTAGCAAAAGGTGCTGGTAAAGAAGCTTTGACAAAAGGCATTATCAGAGACTCAAATGGTCGTGACAGAACAGAGAAAGCATTTAAAGTTATGGAAAATGCACTAACTGTTGCAAAGATGAAGAGAGATGGATGTTCAAATAAAGTCATTTCCAATGCAATTTTTGGCAAAAATCCTTATGGAGAAGATATAGAGAAGGCGAAAGATCATATTAGTATGCATCGTAAAAATGCAGATGTACTTATGGAACGGGTTAAAAATGGCACTTTTCCATATAACGAGAACGGGGAGTGGAGGCTAACATAAAATATTCCAATAAATATCTACAAAAAAGGCACCTTACAAAGGGTGTCTTTTTTTGTTTCTACTCCCCAATCTGTCCGGTGATGATAGGATGGGATTGCACAAAATCCTGTAGTGATGCGAATGTTCTTCTATGTTCAACTTAGACCAACAGGAGACAATTATGGCAACGATACCCGAAACCGGCTATTTGCGTTTATGGCAGATACTTGGCAATCCCAAAGCGACTCCCCCTATCCCTGCAATAATCCCTGTGTGCAAAAGCAGCTGGTGGTTAGGGGTAAAAACAGGCCGGTATCCTCGTCCAGTAAAACTTGGTCCTCGCACTACTGTATGGAAAGTATCTGATATTCAAGACCTTATTTCAAGGAACCCGGACTAATGGATTGGGTAAAAATCATGTGCAACATTTTGGACCATCGCAAGATCAAAATGATACGCAAAGGTCCAGAAGGCAACACCCTTGTCCTGCTCTGGCTGCTTATGCTTACTGAGGCGGGCAAGTGCAACCGGGGTGGTTATCTGATGATTTCGGATAGTTTGCCATATTCAGCGGAAACCTTGAGCATGGTAACTGATATTCCGCTTCCTACTGTCCAGTTAGGACTGTCAATTTTAACCGGCCTAAGCATGATCGATCAGCATGATGGTGCAATTTACATCAGGAATTGGGGGAAGTACCAGAGCGAAGAGAAGTTAGAAGCACGCCGCGAAAAGGACCGGGAGCGTAAGCAACGGCAACGCCAAAGGGAGCGGGAAAAAATCTTGGCCCTGCCGGAAGGTGCCAAAATGTCACGTGACAATCATGGTGAAGCGTCACGTGACGTCACGCCAGAGAACAGAGAAGACAATAGAGAAGAAAAGACAACAGAACATGTCCGGTTGTTGTTGGCTAGGACGCCTTTGTCTGGTGTCACCGATTCGGAACTGCGTGCTCTGGTAAGGCGGCATGGCTTTGAAAGATTGTCGAGCGCCGCGGATGTCGCCGCCGAAACATGGCGGCGAAACAGGGAAGAAAGACACAACCCCGGCGGCTACCTCCAATCTCTGTGTGCATCGTTGGTGGTACCGGACTGGTATGTACCCTACGGAGAACGAAATATGCTGGCAGAGGAGTTACAGAGACGTAAGACGGATGCAGAGTTTAAAGAGGCCAGTCTAAAGGCACAGGAGGAAGCACAGACCGTTGCTCGGAATGCCTTGTGGGAGTCGCTGTTGGAGGAACAACAAAATAAGTATATCTCCGAAGCGCGCGTTGATCTGCCCACTGATATAGCGCTGCCCATAGCTGTAACCGCCATCGCAAAATTATTGGCTTGGGAGGCAAGTCAGGAAATCAGTTGTCCATAATGTATATGTCGGAATCATCGGTATCGCCAAATTTTCAGTGGTCAGCGACACGGTAAAGT
Organism: uncultured Geobacter sp.; assembly: GCA_964458105.1. Taxonomy (GTDB): domain Bacteria; phylum Desulfobacterota; class Desulfuromonadia; order Geobacterales; family Pseudopelobacteraceae; genus JACRCG01. The sequence goes on along the minus strand of CAYWJJ010000012.1, from coordinate 8,619 downwards.
GCGGCTAATTGCTGTTAAAAGGTGTGCAGCGAGCCATGTTTTTTGCCATGCAAAAAACGGCTCGCTCCCCACTCGCTGTGCTTGCAGGGAGGGAAAAATGCAAACTGAATTGAAGCTGATACGGCGAGTTGGTAGGCCTAAGGCTGCGGATGGCAATAGAAAAACTCATAACCTCACGGTTCGGCTCTCCGATGCTGATTTAATGCTGCTGGACCAAAAATCAAGGCAAGCAGGACTGTCATTTTCGCAGTTTTTGCGTGAGGCAGGACTTGGCCGAGATTTATCCCGGCCAGTGCCGACAATCAACCTCAGTACTTTTCAAGAGCTTGGAAGGATAGGCGTCAACCTTAACCAACTCATCAAACGGATATATGAAGGTTGTTTTGAGGGAAAAGCGATTGTCGAGACGCTGGAAGGGCTGACCAAGATTATTCATGCTATCCGCAAGGAAGTGAGAGGGCAATAAATGATTGGCAAGCAGGTCAAGGGGAAAGGTTTCCGTGGAGTTCTCAACTACGTGTTAAACCCGGAAAAAGGCGTGCTGATTGGCGGAAACATGGATGGTTTGACGGCCCGAGAGCTCGCCAGAGAGTTTGCTGAGTCTCGGAAGCTCAACCCTGAATTAAAACGGCCAGTTTACCACGTGAGCCTTTCCCTACCGCCTGGCGAGCGCATGAGCGATTGCGAATGGAAGCAGGTCGCCGACAATTACCTGGAAAGTATGGGATTCAAGCTTTCGCAATGCATCGTTGCCCGGCACCACGACAAGGACCATGATCACATACATATTATCGCTAGTCGCATCGGCCTGGACGGCAAGACGGTTTCCGATAGCCAGGACTATAAACGAAGCGAGGAAACGATTAGGAAAATCGAGCGGGAACACGGTCTTTCAGTAGTCATATCAAGCCGTAAAGTTGAACGCCGGGGGCTTACCACAGGGGAACTGCGCTTGGCGCTGAAAACTCAGCAACCGACCATCAAAATGCGCCTTCAGGAAATTCTAGATCAAGAGACAACGCATAGCTCTACGATGAGCATTTTTGCAAACAACCTGGGGAGACGAGGGGTAAAGGTCATTCCGAATATGGCCGCCAATGGTCGGATTTCAGGAATCAGCTTTGAACTTAATGGCGAGATCATGAAGGGTTCAGATCTTGGGAGAGGTTACACCTTCTCAGGTCTGCAAAAGCGGGGGATTATCTACGACACCTTCATTTATTCCAAATCACTGCCTCAAATCCATATTGAGAACCATCCGGCACAGGCGAAAATTCTGCAACATATCAAACACTAATATTGGGAGGGAACAGTTATGAAACTTCAGGAGAGAGCAAGGGGATTATCGCAGGGAGCAAATGAGATTGGTCGCCCAATAATATCCACACAATCGGTCATAGGTGAAGAAGTGCGGATAGGAGCAGCGGAAGAGACTCAGGAACTTATTCCGCGAGTTGACACTGAAGGCATCGTCAAGGTGAACGATGCCATCGAGAAGCTGAATAGCCTAATCTGTTGTTTTTCCGCCATCACCGACAGATTAGAGGTCGAGAAGAGAGAAGTATTCAAGATTGCCAAAGATGTTGAAAAACAGAGAGTTGATGCGGGCAAGCTGCTATACGACCTGGATCAGGCAATCAAGGCATTTCCCAATCTTGCCATGAAAAGTATTCATGCCTCAGTTGGTGCCACGTCACATGCCTTGAATGAAGCAACAGACGGCTTGGTATCGGAAGTCCGCCAAGCCATTTGTCGGGTATTTAAAAAGGAAGTCGAGACATTAAAACAAGCCTCCATGGATGCATCAAGAAGCGCTGACGCCCTTGTGGATGCTAAAAGATTTATTGGATGGCAGTCCATTGGAATAAATGTGGTGGTTGTAATGCTTGCAGCCCTATTCTTGGTAAAATTTGTAACACCACAACTTCAACCGTTTGCGCCAACAGCAGAGGAACTAAAATACATCAACAACGGACGATATTTCGAAGCCGTATGGCCGAAACTTTCGCCACGGGCACAGCAAGAAATAAAGACGGCGGCTAAATCTGGAAATTGAGGGCCAGGCCGGGATTATTGACTCGAAGGAGGCGATTTCCACGGCTCTCAGTGTGGTAGACAATGATGTCAATTTAGGCCCTTTGCTGTTGCAATTATCGGTAAAGTGCTCTAATATTTTACTCCATTGAGAAAAAGGAGATAGCCATGAGCAAAACCTTTGCTCGCCCTTTGGACCACAATCTTCTTGCATATCGCTTTTTGACAGAAGTCCTTGGACTCCCCGCTGATGATCCAACCGGCGATAAAGCGGTTGAAATCGCAAAAGCTGAAACCTTGATTTACACTAAGCGGGAAGATCCAACTATCTCCAGTAAGGTTAACAGACATCCATGTCATCAATCCGATTCAGACAGAAAGAATCTGCGAGGGGAAATATTCAAAGAGCTAATAACCCACGAAAGACTCCCTTCCGACGATGATATAAAGATGGGCTTTGGTGGGGCGCGTCCCGCAGTGTGTAAGACGGACCGACAAGCTTATATCATCACGGGGCTTCCCGCCTCTGGGAAATCCACAATTGCTAACACAATCGCAGATAGGCACGGCGCGTTTATTTTAGACTCTGATTACGCAAAAAGAAAATTTCCAGAAATGAAGCAGGAGTTTGGTGCCGATCTGGTCCATAAAGAATCATCTATTGTTATTAATGGTAGTGACAGATCCCCTTTTGATGATGAGCCGTGCTTATTCCAGTACTGCGTACTTAATTCGTACAATATAGTCATTCCGAAGATAGGGTATGAGCATAAAGCACTTGAAGAATTGCGAGACACTTTAATTTCATATGGTTATCAATGCCACCTCACGCTTGTTAGTTTGAGCCGTTTGGCCTCAACCAAAAGGGCTTTTCTAAGGTTTGAGAGTACCCGAAGATATGTACCGCTTTCACTCATTTTTGATGGTTATTCAAATGATCCGATATTGGCTTACTACAGAACAAAGAACTCTGGCTGGGCATCGACTGGTAAATTAAGTACTGATGTGCCAATTGGCTCTGATCCTGTATTTGTTGAGGGCAGTGGAGAAAACCCTGCTTTCGCGTATGCCATTTAAGTAAATAGGAGGACACAATGCTCAAAAAAAAGTCATGTTCAGTCGCTGCTCGTTCCAAAAAGGCGACAAGAAAAACCTCTGGTAAAAATCCCTCTGTTAAGAGTCCGAAAGAGGAGAATCGAACAACCACAGGAATATTTCGTGGATTTGGTGGAGGAGCCCTAAACATCGAAGCTGTTGCCGTTATGACTAGAGTTGCATCCAAGAATATTCAGAATATGTTCGAATCCGATGTAGATGAGACTACGACGGCGATAAACGGTATTAAGCGATATTCAAAAGAGGAGCTGATTAAAAAATACAGCACCTTTAGTTAAAATCGACACCCACTCCCCACATATCTTTAAAAGAAGATGAATGTTTACCGAGAACCCTTGAATGCCCCACAAGCTGAGAGAAAGGGGGACACAAAGGGTGTCGGTCAAGTTAATTCAGCGTATTCATACACGTTATCATCTGATACCCATACATAAAATACTTTAAAAATCCCCGAAATCAAAACTCCCTCTGTTTTTATCTTTGTGGTCTCAATTCCAGAATAACGAACCCGGTATTATGGGACCTATTCCAAGTCAATGGCGACGACAGACAACGAGGCTCGAAGCCACGGGTCTTTCTCCACTATCACGCAGACAATTTAGAACTCTAAAAAACTGATTTCGTTCCTTTCAAAGTTTGGCAGGGCCCCGAAGCTGGAGTGGACTAAAATATATTTATGCTATTCAAAAATAGTCCATTTTATTTTGACCGCTGTCATAATACAACTTATTGTTTTTGCGGCAGTTATTGCCATTGTAATTTGTGCTTTAAAAATAAGTGGCCTAAAATATAAAAATATAGTTGCAATTTAGTCCACCACGGAGTATTGCAATATCATATTGAAACTCAAGCCTACGGGAGATATATGTTTGGCAGCGATTTGTATTCAAAATTGATTTTGGAATTATCACGGTTAGCTTTGGTGGGTAAGCCACGGGACGTGCAATTATACATCAAACGCGTAACCAAAAAACTAAGGGCTGATTTCCCTGACCTTGCAAATGACCTTATGAGTTTATTGAAAGAAAACCCCTCACATGGCTCTCCGGTGAGAAGCGCTACAATGGCAAGTGTGCCTGTGGATAGTGATTCACGTTTGCAGTTGATGAAATTTGAGCATCCCGTAACAGTGGAAGTAGAACCGATATGGTCTGGTGAGGTTGACTCCGCGTTAGATCAAATAATAAATGAAAGGAAAATGGAGGCTGAACTTTTCGATGCAGGATTGTCACCAACTCGGTCACTGCTTTTTTCTGGTGAGCCTGGCGTAGGGAAAACGCTTGCTGCAAAATGGTTGGCAAGCAAACTTGATCTTCCTCTGCTTGTTTTGGATCTGTCCGCAGTAATGAGCAGCTTTTTAGGGCGAACTGGCACAAATGTACGAAATGTTTTTGATTATGCCAAAGGTGTTAAATGCATCCTATTTCTGGATGAATTGGACGCTATTGCAAAAAGAAGGGATGATATAGCTGAAATTGGCGAACTGAAGCGCCTCGTCACAGTCTTACTGCAGGAGATAGACGATTGGCCAACTAATAGTATATTAATTGCAGCAACGAATCATCCTGACTTGTTAGACCCAGCCGTTTGGAGAAGATTCGATATCGTTCTTAATTTTCCGATGCCTTCTAAGGATGATACTTTTAGAGCAGTTGGGTCGTTTATAGGGGAAAGCTCTGACAATATCAAATGGCAAAAAGTATTATCAATCCTACTCCGTGGCATGTCATATAGCGATATTGAAAGAGATGTCATAAGATTTAGGAGACAGTCAATAATTAATAATTTGCCTTTCGATTCAGTTATAAAAGATTGGATTTCAGAAAAGGTAAAATCATTATCCAATTCTGAAAGACAAATAATAGCTACAGAATTAGTCACAGCTGGACTTTCTCAGAGAGTTGCCACCGAATGGACAGGAACGAGCAGGGATACAATAAGGAAGGCCTTAAAACAAAAGGAGAAGAGTGATGTCAAAAACCACTAACTTTCTGTTGGGCTACGGTGAGAGGTTAACACAGAGCATCATTCCTGTCACTGGTGGAGGCCCAAAAGCGCATCCATACACCTTTGAGGAATCTCTTGCACGCTTGGCCCCCCTTGCCTGCAATGTAACTGCTGAAATCAATCACCTGCCCGCAAAAGCATGCCCCAGAGATGAAGCTGTTGCGATAATGTCACTTCATCCGACTTATCTGGCTAAATCATATTTCCCATCCCAGTTACTTGAATCAAGTGGCTTAAGATCTGTCGGGAGTCGTCAATCGGCTCTAAGACCTAGGAAAACCACCAGGAAAGACGAGGCTGATAAAAGCCCAACAGTTGAAATCTTTGTTGCTGGAAAACGAGATGATTTCAACAGGTTTACCCAGAACCTTGTTAATAACAACTTTGATCGTATATCAAATGAAATTATCAGAATTGAGGATTTTCGCGTCTTTAACATCGGCGAGAGAGTGAAACAAATAGTAAAACAAAAAGAAAATATTCCTTTAGAAATTGCCATTCACGCCTTTAACACACCAGAGAATGATTATATTCTTGAGACATTCAAAAGCTACCTTGGTTCCATAGAAGTAGAACTAGATTATGACCGCAGAATACAAACTAATGGAATTTGTTTTTTCCCTGCATATGCTCCGTACGAACGGATTCCTGAAATAGAAAAATTTTCCTTTCTGCGAGTTGTAAGAGCAATGCCTAAACTGCGTATTTATACTCCAAATCTTCCTCCAGTTTCCGAGCCTGTCTCGATTGAATGTAGCCTGCCTGATTGTTCAGCACTCGATTCTAGCATTAAGGTCGCAATTTTTGATGGTGGGATTAGAAGCGGCCTTGGAGAACTAGATAAATGGGTTAGCCGCAAAAAAACAGAGAATCTTGGTAAGTCAATTTTGGAGGGAACAAACCATGGACTAGCTGTTACCTCGGCGTTCTTATTTGGACCAATTGTTCACGGAGCCCTTCTCGAACCTCCTTATGCTAAGGTCGATCATTACAGGGTTATAGATGAATTCACAGACGTTGGAAGTGACCTGTTTGACGTATTACCTCGTATTCTTAACGTATTGGAAAGAGGACAGCATCAATTTGTAAACCTTAGCGTTGGACCTGATTTGCCAGTTGAGGACGATGAAGTTGAAGCGTGGACATCATCTCTTGATGAGGCCTTATCTGACGGCAACATCTTGGCGACAATTGCTGTTGGAAATTCTGGTGATCTGGATAAAAAATCTGGTAATGCCAGAATACAGGTCCCTTCCGACTGTGTGAATGGGATGGCCGTAGGTGCGTGCGACAAGATAGCCTACAAGTCATGGAGCAGGGCGAAATATAGTTGCCTTGGTCCCGGTAGGAGCCCAGGGTTAGTTAAACCAGATGTTGTCGCATTTGGTGGAACTTCTGATGAGCCTTTCTTTGTATTAAACCCTTTGAACCTTAAAGAGGCAATCCCTGTTTATGGGACTAGTTTTGCTACGCCTAATGTTTTAAGGACAGCTGTAGGAATCCGTGCACATTTTGGAAATCAACTTTCTGCGCTGGCAATAAAAGCTTTAATTATTAATAAGACAGATTGTCGCGGCCATTCTAAAGTAGAGGTTGGTTGGGGGCGAGTACCGAATACAATAGATGAAATCGTAAGGTGTAGCGAAGGTGTTGTAACTGTTGTTTATCAGGGTAAACTGCTACCTTCCAAATATATAAGGGCTCAAATTCCCGTTCCTAATGATGGAATCACAGGTGTGGTTACAATAACTGCTACATTGTGTTTTGCATCTGAAACTGATTCTCAAGATTCATCAAATTATACTCGAAGTGGAATTGAAATCGTGTTTAGGCCGAATGAAAACAAATCTACTAATGAGGATTCCGATCAGGCAGCTACAAAGAGCTTCTTTACAAAAGGTAAGATGTATAAAACTGAATCTGATCTGCGTAACGACGCTCATAAGTGGGAGACAGTTCTGCATGCTTCGCATAACATGCGTGGAACGAGCCTTGCAAATCCTACCTTTGACATCCATTACAATGCAAGGACTGGTGGCGGAAAACCGATTGGGGCACAACGAATTCCATATGCGCTCGTTATTACCTTTGAGGCGAAGAAAGACCCACTACTGTACAATAAGATCGTAAACAGGTACCGAACTCAGTTGGAACCGCTTATGCCAGTGATTGAGATTCCAATCAGGGCGCATAGCTAATATATTCAGCTTTAAGGGAATTCTAGACGAGTACAATAATTCCATTGACCAGTTGTCTCAACTGTTCGGGTGGGTGGGGTTTTTGACCCTATATCGACCCTACAGATAGATTAAAAGAAAAAATGGTTACAGCTTTTGCTGTAACCCCTTGTTTTTTTTTGGCGCGCCGAAACTAATGAAACTCATAACTGGGAAATAAGTTTTAATATCGATGGGATATGATTCTTTACTAGTTCGTTATAAGGGATCTAAATCCAACGGACTCCGGGCCTCCTTCACCGTCCTGACCGGCACGCAATGGGTGTATATCATAGTCGTTTTCAGGTTGGAATGTCCAAGCTTGGTCTGGATGATGCGGATATCGTAGTTCGCCTGCAGCAGATGGGTAACGTAAGAATGACGAAAGGTGATGCACCGCCACATATAAGGCACGCTGTAGCAACGATTCATGCAGATGATAGCGTCTAAGCTCATTTGTTTCCCCCACCATCGTTAGAGTCTACTGCGGTAGGAACCACTGGTGAATCAGCTCTTTCGGTGCTTTTGGGAGCTTCCGTTCCACTGCATCGTCAAGAAACACCCAGGAATATCTTGTCGCCAGATCCTTTTCATGAAGACTCTTCACATATTCAATCTGGGACTTTAAATCCGGCAGGATTGATTCGGGCAAAGGCACCGTCCGATCCTTCTTACCTTTGCTATGAATAGTAAGCACACAGGCATCAAAATTGAAATCCCGCACTCGCAACTGCAGGCACTCGAACAGGCGCAGGCGACATCCGAAAAGAATCTTCACCACCAGATTGAATGGGTATTCAAGATGCAAAAGAATCGATCTCCTCGCGGGACAGCACTACCGGCACATAGAGCGACTTTTTTGTGATGTGAATCCGAATTGAAAAACGCCCCTTATCGGCGTACTTGCTGACCCATCCGCCGTGCATACACACTGATTTTGTTGGGAGATGGATCAACTAAGACGCTGACGGTGGGCCAAAATTCAACACCGATTCACACGTTGCAATCTGCAATAATAGTTATATAGTTACTGAAAATAACGATGATTGAATGTATTTTTATTTAGTCAGAGGGGAAATGAAAGTGAAATGCAAGATTATTTTTGCGATTGCGCTCACGTGTATTTTTATTGGTGGTATAGCCGAGGCGGCTGAAAAGAAGAAACAACAAATACAGATTGCACGCACAATACCTAGTACCCCGTAACACTCATAATTTCGGATAAAGTCGCTTCAACTTGATCCGT
>CAYWJJ010000011.1:0-82643 GCA_964458105.1 uncultured Geobacter sp. | reverse complement strand
TGTTCTATCTGGCCCCTGCCATGGCCGCCATCCCCGCCATCCTGATCTTTGCCGTGATTCCATTCGGCGCTCCGCTGACAATAGCCGGCCGCCAGCTGCCGCTGGTTGTGGCTGACCTGAATGTGGGCCTGCTGTTCTTTCTGGCGCTCTCCTCCATCGCCGTCTATGGCGTGGCTATCGGCGGCTGGGCCTCCAATTCCAAATATTCCCTGTTGGGCGGCATCCGCGGTCTGGCCCAGCTGATCTCCTATGAACTCTCCATGGGACTGTCGCTGGTGCCGATCGTCATGCTGGCCCGCTCCTTCAGCTTGACCGATATCGTCGATGCGCAAGCATCGGTGCCGTTCATTGTCTGCCAACCGCTGGCCTTCATCATCTTCCTGATCAGCATCACCGCCGAATGCAAGCGGATACCCTTCGATCTGCCAGAGGCGGAAGGTGAGCTGGTGGCCGGTTTTCACAGCGAATACTCGGGGATGCGCTTCGGACTGTTCTTTGTCGGCGAATACATCAACATCATCGTGTTGGGAGGGCTGGCGACCACTTTTTTTCTGGGCGGCTGGCACGGGCCTTTGCTGCCGCCGGTGATCTGGTTTTCGCTGAAAACCCTGGCTTTTGCCTTTTTCTTTATCTGGATGCGCGGTACACTGCCCCGGCTGCGCTACGACCAGCTCATGCATCTGGGGTGGAAGGTTCTGACGCCGCTGGCTTTGATAAACATACTGGCCACCGGCTGGTGGCTTGTTTTGATCCGCTGATCCACGGACAATGCTGTCCGATCATGTAACCCAATAAGGGAGGAGTCGAACATGGAAAGCGTGAATGCGAAGAACCGTCATGGCCATACCCCGCTGATCAATGCATCCAAAGAGGGCCTCAAGGATTTTGTCCACGACCTGCTGCATCGCGGCGCAGATATCACCGCCAGCAGCGACAAAGGCAAAACGGCCCTCCACTATGCCGCGGCCAACGGGCACACCGAGATTGTCAACATGCTGATCTCAAAGGGAGCCGATTTGAATGCAACCGATCTTGAAGGGCACACTCCGCTGATGTTTGCTGCCATCTACGGCTGCAACAAGACTATCCAGGCCCTGCTGGACGGCGGCGCAAATCCGTCGGTCAGGACGCCGGCCGGCAATACCGCCAGCCGATATGCCGAGAACAACAATCACCCGCTGGCGGTGGCACTGCTGAAAAAGGCGGAACGGGCCAAGCACGGTAACGCTTGATCATTACATTAACAGAAAGGCAATTGGACGCGGATGACGTGGGTGTAACGGATTTGCACGGATAACCAGAAAGTATTCAATTCATCCGTCACATTCGCAGCATCCATGTTGATCCGCGTTCGATTTATCTGAATGAGTATACTTTCTGACACAAAAGCCATTCTGGGCGGATTCCGGGTCACGCTCAGCCACATGCTGCGCAAGCCGGTCACAATCCAGTACCCCGAGGAAAAACGGACACCGTACCCTCGCTTCCGTGCCAGAATTGTACTGACCCGCGATCCGGACGGCGACGAGCGATGTGTGGCCTGCTACCTCTGCTCGGCCGCCTGCCCGGTGGACTGCATCTCGATGCAGTCGGCCGAGCGCGAAGATGGCCGTCGTTATGCCGAATGGTTCCGGATCAACTTTTCGCGCTGCATCTTCTGCGGCCTGTGCGCCGAGGCTTGTCCGACCCTGGCGATCCAGATGACCCCGGATTACGAAATCTGCAAGCGCGACATCATGGATCTGGTCTACGAGAAGGAAGATCTGCTGATAAACGGCTGCGGCAAGGATGACAGCTACAATTTCTACAAACATGCCGGGATAGCCGTGACCCAGCCGCGCGGGGCGGGGCTGGAGGAAACGCCACCGGTGGATGTCCGGACGTTGATGCCATGATCGAACAAACAATCTTCTATATACTGGCCGCTACAGCGGTGATCGCCACGATCCTGGCCATCACCGAAAAACATCCGGTGCATGCGATCCTGTATCTGGTGACTTCGCTGTTCAGCATGGCGGTGATCTTTTACCTGCTGATGGCGCCGCTGGTGGCGGCCTTTGAAGTGATTCTGTATGCCGGCGCCATCATGGTGCTGTTTCTGTTCGTGATCATGATGCTTGACCTGGGACATCCGGAGAAGGGGCTCTCGCCCGGCTGGCGCGAATGGCTGCCGGCCCTTGTGCTGTCCGGCATCAGCATCGGCTCACTGGCGGTGGTAATCGTGACACGTCACGCAACCGTGGCAGCCTATCCCGCGGCTCTTCCGATCCGGGAGGTGGCACGCCGTCTCTTTCAGGAGCATGGCCTGGCGGTGGAGCTGATTTCTCTGCAGCTGCTGTTTGCACTTGTCGGTGCTCTCTACCTGGGGCGGCAGCGCGAGCCCTTACCCGGCCTTCGGCCACCCTCTCCTTCAGGGAGAGGGGTTGGGGGTGAGGGGCCATGATCGTCCCGCTCGAACATATCCTGGTCTTGGCCGGGTTGCTGTTCTTTATCGGCATGGGAGGACTGCTGGCCTGGCGCGCCAACCTGATCATGATGCTGGTCTGCATCGAGGTCATGCTGAATGCGGTCATGCTGGTCTTCGTGGGAGGCTCTGCCCGCTGGGGCAATGCCGACGGCCAGCTCTTTGCGATCTTCATCATGGCGCTGACCTCGGCCGAGGTTTCGCTGGCGCTGGCGATGGTGGTCTACCTGCACCGGCGTAAGCGTACGGTTGATACGGACGCCTTCAGCGAGATGAAGGGGTAGTATGAAACTCTACCTTGCCTTCATACTCCTGTTGCCCCTGCTGGGCGGCCTCTTCAATGCCCTGGTCGGTAGCAAACTCCCCCGCAGAGTGGGCGAAACGGTCGCCTGCGCTGCCATTTGGGGCTCATTCGCCTGCTCTGTAATGGCCTTTTTCAACTTCACTGCCCCGCTAAAAATTGAATACGCCTCCTGGCTGGCCGACTTCGACTTCAAGGCACCGATCGCCCTTTATCTAGACCAGCTTTCCCTGTCGCTGACGCTGATGATCACCTTCGTCTGCGGCCTGATCCACCTCTATTCGGTCGGTTATATGAAGGACGACCCATCGCCCGCCCGCTATTTCGCGCTGTTGAACATCTTCGTCTTCGCCATGCTGACCCTGGTCCTGGCCGAAAACCTGCCGCTGTTGTACCTGGGGTGGGAGGGGGTCGGTTTCTGCTCCTACGCGCTGATCGGATTCTGGTACACTAAACCGGAAAATGCCACCGCCGGGCGCAAGGCTTTCATCGTGACCCGCATCGGCGACACCGCATTCGGCATCGCCGTGGTCTGGATGTTCCAGCTGTTCGGGACGGTGTCGATCACCGAATTGAACCGGATGGGGTTCCTGATGCCGGCCGGTGTGGTAACCGCCCTGGGGATCCTGCTCCTGATCGGCGCGGCCGGCAAATCGGCCCAGCTGCCGCTGTCGGTCTGGCTGCCGGACGCCATGGCCGGTCCCACGCCGGTCTCGGCCCAGATTCATGCCGCCACGATGGTCACGGCCGGAGTTTACCTGCTGGCGCGCATGTTCCCGCTGATCGGAGCGTCTCCTGTAACGCTGGCCGCCATCGCGATCGTTGGCGGGATGACCGCCTTCTATGCCGCAGCCAGCGCCTGCGTTCAGCGTGACCTGAAGCGGATCCTGGCCTACTCCACCATCAGCCAGATCGGCTACATGGTGCTGGGGGTCGGTGCCGGAGCGCTGACGGCTTCAACATTTCACCTGTTGACCCACGCCTTCTTCAAGGCATTGCTCTTTCTGGGTGCCGGCTGCGTGATTACCGCACTGCATCACCAGCAGGACATCTTCCGCATGGGAGGGATGAAACAGCGTCTGCCGCTGGTTTACTGGCCGTTTCTGGCCGGTGCGCTTTGCCTGGCCGGTTTTCCGGGCAGCGGCGGTTTCTTCAGCAAGGACGCCATCCTGGCTGCGGTCTTCGAGCAGGGCGGTCCGCTCTACGGATTCCTGTTTGCCCTTGGTCTGCTGACGGCGCTGATGACCGCCTTCTACACCTTCCGTATGCTGTTTGTTGTGTTCCATGGGGAAAATGAAGATTCCCTCCCCCTTGGCGGGGGAGGGTTAGGGAGGGGGGGGAACTACAACTCTGCCGATAAGTTGCATCACCCACCCCCCAGCCCCCTCCCGTCAAGGGAGGGGGGGCTTTTACGCATTCCCGCCGTTATGACACTGGCTCTGATTCCGCTGGCGCTGCTGGGCCTGCTGGGCGGCGTTTTCAACCTGCCGGCTTATTTGACGAATCACGGCCTGCTGTCCGTTTTTTGGGGGGGAATTCCAGGTTTCGCCGCAACCGGGCACGCTTCACACAGCACTGAAATCATGCTGCAGATCATGGCCGCCATGGCCTGTCTGCTGGGTTTGGGACTGGCCTGGTCGCGCTATACCGGCGACCGGCGGTCCGCCTCGCTGGCGACTGAAAGCGGTGACGCACCGCTTCATATTCGTTTTCTGCAGTCGGGATGGATGCTGGATGAACTCTACAGACTGATTTTTATCCGCCCCTTTGTCTGGCTGGCGAGTTTTTGCTGGAAGGGGATCGACGGGGCAGTCATTGACGGCACACTGGACGGCTTGGCGCGCTTTACGCTCAAGCTGGGTGAACTGCCCGCCGCCTGGAGCAGCGGCCGTGTAGCAACATCGCTGATCGCGCTGGCGGGCGGCGTGGCGGCTGTTTTGGGGTTTGTGGCCTGGGAAGTACTGGCGAGGTGACGGATGTCCGATCAATCACTGATTCTTTGGATTGTTGGCGCAATCCTGACTTTCACCGGTCTTTCCGGCCTGCTTCTGCCGATACTTCCGGGAGCGCCGCTGCTGTTCGCCGGCCTGGTCTGTGCCGCCTGGGCGGAGGGTTTCCGATATGTCGGCCTCTGGACCCTGCTGCTTCTGGGGGGCATGGCCGGCCTGACCTATCTGGTGGAATTTGCCGCCGCCGCGCTTGGGACAAAAAAATACGGCGGTTCGAATCGGGCCATGGCGGGGGCTGTTCTGGGCGGAATCATCGGAATGTTCCTGGGGATACCGGGGATTCTGCTGGGGCCGTTCGTGGGTGCCGTGATCGGGGAGCTGTCGCTGCAGCGCAGGCTGGACCAGGCCAGTCGCGCCGGGTTCGGTACTATAGTGGGGATGGCAATCGGAGTTGCGGGCAAGCTGGCCATCGGCATTGCGATGGTGGGTGTATTTGTCATGGTGCGGCTATTCTGAGCTGATTATCAAACCGATATCGTTTATGTTTGAACAGATATCCGGTATCTTTATGTTTTTACTGTCGGGGGAAAAATGAGCAAAGTTTATTTCAGCGATATGCGGGCCAATCAAAACGAAAATCTGTTCGACAAGATATCGAAACTGCTGGCCGTGGCCGGGCTGGCGCAACAGGTTTCGGAGGGGGACCTGACCGCCGTCAAGATCCATTTCGGCGAGAAAGGCAACCATACCTACCTCCGTCCGGTCTTTGCCAGGAAGGTCGTGGAAGATATCAAGAAGCTGGGTGCGATGCCGTTTCTGACCGACTCATCGACTCTGTATCCGGGGCAGCGCAAGGAAGCTGTCTCGGCACTGACCTGCGCGATTGAAAACGGCTTCGGCTACGCCTGTGTCGGCGCGCCGTTGATCATCAGCGACGGCCTGCGCGGAGTTACCGAAACCGAGGTTGCCATTGATGGTGAACTGCTGAAGAAGACCTATATTGGCACCGAGATCATCGAGGCCGACTCGCTGGTGGCGATGACCCACTTCAAGTGCCACGATCTGACCGGCTTCGGCGGTGCGATCAAAAACCTGGGGATGGGCTGTGCCAGCCGCAAAGGGAAAATGGTGCAGCACTCCACCGTTGCGCCGGTGGTGGCCGCTGTCAACTGCACCGGTTGCGGTATTTGCCCCCGCTCCTGCGCCCATGATGCGATCGTGATCAAGGGGGGCAAGGCGTATATCGACCCGAAGAAATGCACCGGCTGCTCGCGCTGCATAACGGTCTGCCCGGTCAAGGCCATCAACATCCAGTGGGACGATGCCGCCGACCTGGTCATGCGCAAGATGGCCGAATACGCCAAGGGTGCATTGATCGGCAAGAGCGGCAAGGCGATCTACATCAACTTCATCACCCAAGTTTCACCGTCCTGCGACTGCTACGGCCATTCCGACGCGCCGATCGTCAACGACATCGGCATCTGCGCCTCAACCGACCCGGTGGCGATCGACCAGGCCTGCGCCGACCTGGTCAATGGAGCGCGCGGCAACGAAGGCTCGGCGCTGCGGAGCGGCCATGAACCGGGCGGCGACAAGTTTCGTGGAGTTGCGCCGCAGATACCGTGGGAAGTGCAGCTGGAGCATGGCGAAAAAATCGGGCTGGGAAGCAGGAAGTATGAGCTGGTCAGGATCTGACAGGCAGTTGGGACGTACTTGAAAAGTTGATTAGCGGGAACGGAAAAGGTTGATTGGTAAAGTTATTAAGAACGTCACCTTTGGCTTCCCTTAACACATCAACCTCCGCCGATCAGGGGAAAGAGGGCCAGAGTGTCACTGTCATGCAAAACATGATCGAGAGTCGCATGCCGGCCATTAACCAGCACAACCCCGATCTCAACTTCAGTCAGACCCAGGTCGACCACTATTGTGCGGCAATCGCTGCCCGCAGGTAATTCCTGCCGGGCGACATTGAACCTGCCGTTTCTGAATGTGGCGAAGAGTTTGACGGTAACCAGCATACATGCTCCACAAAGTAGGGGCGATTCACGAATCAGTCGATTCATGAATCGCCCCTACATCATTTAAATCAATAATCAGAAGTTCCAGAACTCGTCGATCTCGGCGTCGCTGAAATCCCAGATGGCGTTGTGGGGAGCCACCGTTTCGGTTGAGAAAAACTCGGGCAGGCGATCGTGCTGATTGGTGAAACCGGCTTCGATGTTGAACTGATGCTCGACCTTCAGGATATGCTTGCCCAGGTTGGTGACATCGTTGCCGGTCAGGCTGATGCCGAAACGGGCATTGATCATATCGATCAGGGCCGGCAGGCACTCCGGGATATCCAGGGCCGGGAAGGCAATGAAGATGCACATGCCGGTCGAGTCCACGGCTGCCGTGGCGATCTGCAGGTTGCGGGAAAGTTCTACCTGGCCGTCTTTCTTGAGCGGATCGACACAGCCGCCGACGTTGAGGATGTTAGTGGCGATGGTGTAGCCGGCGGTGTGGTCGGCTCCCATCGTGCTGGTGGCGTAGGTAATGCCGATCCCCTTGACCGAACGTGGGTCGTAGGCCGGGATGCCCTGGTTTTTGACAACCGGAACACGGGTTACACCATAGGTCTTGCCGACCAAACCAGCGCCGCCGCCCAGGATGCGGCCTAGCGGAGTTCCCTGGCCGATCTCGTCGGTCAGCAGGCGCAGCATTTCCTTGCTGTCCCCGAAGGAGAGGATCCCGGCTTCCATCGCAACCCCGAACATGACCGCAGTTTCGATCGAGTCGATGCCGATGTCGTCCATCAGGCTGTCGGCGCGGGCGATGTCGTCCAGATTGTCGATGCAGCAGTCGGCGCCCAGTCCCCAGATCGTCTCGTACTCGAAGCCGGAGGTGACATATTTGCCGTCTTTATCGTGGTAAACCTGCGAGCATTGGATGATGCAGCCGGCGTGGCAGCCATGCTTGACCTTGCCGCCCCGTGCGGCAATCGTGTCATGCATGGTCTCGCCCGAGATCTTGTCGGCTCCGTCAAACTGGCCGACCGTGAAGTTACGGGTCGGCAGGCCGCCGGCCTCGTTGAGGATATTGACCAGCACGTTGGTGCCATAGGTCGGCAGGCCTTCGCCGCTGACCGGGTGATCAATCAGCGCTCTGGCAAAGACGCGGGCCGCGTTCTTGAACTTCTCCGGATCGGCGATCGGCACCTTGGGAGCGCCCTGGTCATCGATCGAGATGAACTTGATTTTCTTGGAGCCCATCACAGCGCCGAGACCGCCGCGGCCATGGCTGCGGATCTTGCTGTCCGGGTCCTTGACCGAGATGTTGGCGGCGGTCATTTTCATCTCGCCGGCCGGTCCGATGGTCAGGATGCCGGTTTTCTTGCCGAGGCGGGCCTCAACTGCTTCGATAACGGCGAAATTCCATTTGCCGACCAGTTCGGTCTCTTCCTGGATCGTAACCCCGTTCATCGAGATATGCAGGCTGTACCACTTGTCTTCCTTGGGCATTCCTTCGATGATCAGCGCCTTGATATCAAGGCGGGCCAGCATCTGGGCCGCGGTACCGCCGGCATTGCTTTCCTTGATGGTGCCGGTCAGAGGGCTCTTGGCGCCGGCCGAGAGGCGGCCCGAGTTGGCGGCCGGGGTGCCGGTCAGCAGGCCCGGAGCAAAGACCAGCTTGTTATTGGGCCCCAGGGCATGGCAGGTCGGCGGAACTTCGGCGGCGACGATGGTTGAGGTCAGGCCGCGCCCGCCCAGACCGGCCCAGGCGGCCGGGACGGTTTCGATTTTGCTGCTCAGGTCGTTCATGTTGATGCGTACTATTTTATCCATTCTGTTCTTCTCCCGATCATATGTGTTTACCTCCGCTCTGCGGAGCAGCTCCTTTCCGAAAGGGAGGCCCCGCCGTTTCCCGCGAAACCCGTGGGCCTGGCGCCGTGAGGGTGTCCCCTGTTAGGTTGCATGGCTCGGAGATGAATTTTGTTTACGGATTCGTAGGGGCGTATCCTTGTGATCGCCCGCCTTTTGATGGTAACGGCACGATTGTGGCGGTGCCGACAGGGGCGAACACAAGGTTCGCCCCTACGGAAATTACATGGCTGCCTTGAAGATTTCTACCACCTGCTCCAGCGTCGCCTTGCGCGGGTTGGTGAACTGGCAGGCGTCTTTCTTGGCATTTTCAGCCATGACCTTCAGATCCTCTTCCTTGACGTTGAGCGCCTTGAGACCGGTCGGAATACCGATCGAAGCGGACAGCCTGCGGATTGCTCCGATGGCCTTTTCGGCCGCTTCCATCACCGAAAGACCGCTGATGTTCTCGCCCATCGCAACCGCGATGTCGGCGAAGCGCTGCGGGCAGGCGATCAGGTTGTACTGGCTGACAGCCGGCAGCAGGATCGCATTGCAGACGCCGTGCGGCAGGTTGTAGAAACCGCCCAGTTGATGGGCCATCGAGTGGACATAACCGAGGCTGGCGTTGTTGAAGGCCATACCGGCCAGGTATTCGGCATAAGCCATCTTGTCACGGGCTTCAAGGTTCTCGCCGTTGGCCACGGCCGGGCTCAGATACCGGGCAACCAGCTCGATGGCCTTGATGGCGCAGGCGTCGGTGATCGGCGTGGCGATGGTGGAGACATAAGCCTCGACCGCGTGGGTCAGGGCGTCCATGCCGGTGGCGGCGGTCAGTGCCGCCGGTTTGCCGACCATCAGGACCGGGTCATTGATTGCTATGTTCGGAGTGCAGCGCCAGTCGACGATGGCCATCTTGACGTGGGTGTCGGTGTTGGTGATGATGCAGAAGCGGGTCATTTCGGAAGCGGTACCGGCGGTGGTGTTGATCGCCAGAAAGGGGGGCATCGGCTTGGTGGATTTGTTGACACCCTCGAAATCGCGGATGTTGCCGCCGTTGCCGATCACCATGCCGACACCCTTGCCACAGTCATGGGAGCTGCCGCCGCCCAGGGAAACAATCCCGTCGCACTTGTTGTCCTGATAAACCTTGACGCCGTCATGGACATTGCTGTCGGTCGGGTTCGGTTCGGCGCCGTCAAAGATGACCGCCTGGAGTCCGGCTGCTTCGATGTAGCCCTTGATCGTGTCGGCCACGCCCATCTTGGCCAGACCTGCATCTGTGACGATCAGCAGTTTGGTGGCGCCCAGCGCCTTGGCCTGGTCCCCGGCTTCCTTCGAACAACCTACGCCCATCAGTGAAACAGTGGGGATGTAAAAACCGAATGTTTGATCTGCTAAAGCCATCTGTACTTCCTCCTCGTGGTTTGATTGGGTGTTTTCACCCTGTTTTTTGGGACCTGCATGAACCGGTCGGTGCATACGGTTTCGTAGAACGGTTTTTCTAAGTCATCGCAAGCCCTGTACCAACTTTTTTACGAGAAGTTTCCGGCCACTCAAAAATCACAGTTATGCCTGTATATTCATAATGTTACAAAAGCTGTTCGTTGCAAGCCGGCCAACAGTACAGCCGCCTCCGTTCCATACCGGAACAGGCCTGCTGTTCCGGTATGGAACGGATGTTCTTTTAATGAACAGGCCGAAAACGATATTTTCGCCAACCCAAGCATTAATTCACCACCCTCCAAAAGGTATCTCATTTTTCTGTAATCAAAGCCCTGAAGCGGCTTGACGCTGAATGGGAATGAAAGCGGCTGCTCGTAAACAGAAAAATGGTACTGAAATTGCCATGCAGTTATTTCGGAAGCACTCGACCCAACTGCATGATGACGAGTTGTGGGGATTTATTTACGGGTGTTTAAACGCTACCCATCGAGGAGAAAAAAATGGAAGAAAAGGTTGTGGCAGTCACAATAGGTCTTGCCGACCCCGAAATGCCGGTTATTCGTGGAAAAGTTGGCAGGCCCCGGGGCAAATACAGTGATCCTAAAAGACCATACGTCATTTCCATGCGTATGTCAGACGACGAAATGATGCGAATCAAGGAGTTGATGCAGGTTACCAATATGGGCGCTTCCGAACTGATGCGTGAAGCGTTCCAGCTGTTCAAATCCGAGGTCATATCCAGCCACACGTCCTTGGCAGCCTGAATATTTTCGGTGCGTATTGTTATTGTAGTAAAATGAATAAACGGAAACCGGCTAATAATATTCAGTTCCGCATGCTATGGCGGCCCGCCTCGGAAATACCGAGCAGAAAGCGTGACGGGCCGGGAATGCCGGTCGGGATGAACGCGACCCGGTCGCCGGCCTGGATCGGGTGGTCGAGACCGTAAACTTTATGGTTGACGAATACCGCTTCAATTTTTTCTAGGGGCAGGTCGAGTTTGCGGGCAAGATCGCAGGCCGCACACCCCTCAAGAGGGATATGCACCTCTGTCGTAGATTGCAGTCCACGCTCTCTTCTGATAGTGTGCAGAGCACCGAACATCCGTACGGTAGTGTTGGCTTGAATAGACATGGCAACTCCTTTCCTGGTCGGATTTCACTGACGTTTGCATGGATTGACGGCCGTTTCCATCGCGGGAGTGGCGGGTGTTACACCAATTCCAAATCAAGGCGCTATCTTCGTTGGCTCGTCTTCGGCTCCTCAACATACGTGTTGTATGCCTTCGTCGCCTCAATCCTCGCCGCCTTGATTTCATCCTTGATTTGAAATTGGTATCAATCCATCAGTTCAAACGTTTGTTTGATTATTGTATCCTAACTTTATCCGTCTGCAACCGACAAAATATAAAAAAAGGGAATTTGATGAAAAAAGATATCGTTGAAAAGGGTGCTATCCTGCAGCGGGATCGGGAAACCTACGGAATTGCACCTCACATCCCCGGAGGAATGACCGATACCGCCACTCTGCGGAAAATCTGCGATGTGGCGGATAAATACGAGCTGCAACTGAAGCTGACCTCCGCCCAGCGCATCGCCCTTTTCGGCGTCAAGGAAGAGGATCTGGACAAGATCTGGGAGGAAGTGGCTGAAAAGCCGGGTGCGGCCATCGGTCTTTGCGTCCGGAGCATCAAGATCTGCCCCGGTACTACTCACTGCAAGCGCGGCATTCAGGATTCGATCTCACTGGGTTTGAAAATGGATACCCTCTACCATTCCCTGCGCCTTCCCAACAAGATGAAGATGGGGGTCTCCGGCTGTATGCTCTCCTGCGCCGAAGTGGCGGTCAAGGACATCGGCATCATGGGCATCCCCAAGGGCTGGCGGATTCTGGTGGGCGGCAACGCCGGCGCCAGACCGCGCCTGGCCGACATGCTGGTGGAAACTTCGGCGGACGAGGAGGAAGTGCTGGCCGTAGTGGACAGGATCATCAACTGGTACCGTAATTCCGGCCGTGAGGTGCGCATAGGCACGCTTGTCGAAGAGATGGGCATCGAGCAGTTCCGCGTTGCGGTTCTGGGGCAGGGCTGAATAAGCAGGGTACGGAAACATTAAAAATGACTTCTGAGTTTTGGAGAAAACCATGACAACTCCAGATATCACCGGTTACAAGCATTTCCTGCACGACCTGAAGACACGCATCCGTTCAGCCAGAACGCGGGCGGCCCTTTCAGTCAACCGCGAACTGATCATGCTCTACTGGCAGATTGGTCGCGATATACTTAAACGGCAGGAACACGAAGGATGGGGTGCCAAGGTTATCGAACGACTGGCAAGGGATCTGCGGGCCGAGCTTCCGGATATGAAGGGGGTCTCGCCCAGAAACATGCTGTTTAGGCGAGCTTTTACCGTTGCATATCCTGATGAGCGAAAAGTGAAACAGCTTGTTTCACTTTTCCATGGGGGATAGGTTGCAATTTTTCCAAGTGACACAAACGACCATGAATTGAGACGATAGCTGGCCGAAAAAACAATGTGCAAAAAATGCACTTTGCATTTCTGATAAACCACCTGCAGTTATTTACATTTTGGAAACAACTGCCAACGTCGCCGCAAAGATGTTTTGGAGAATACTATGACCACTTCTGACAACGCAGTCGTTCTATACCAAACCCCTGATGGCGCGGCTTTCCTGGACGTTCGTCTGGATCACGAGACCGTCTGGCTGACCCAGGCACAAATGGTTGATCTGTTCAATCGAGATGTTTCCGTTATTTCAAGGCACATTAGGAATGTTTTCGTAGAAGGCGAGCTTGATGAAATGAGCAATTTGCAAAAAATGCAAATTACTGGTTCAGCCAAGCCTGTAGTCTTCTACAGCCTCGACGTTATCATCTCAGTCGGCTATCGGGTCAAGTCACAGCAAGGGACCAGCTTCCGCCAGTGGGCCACGCGGGTCCTACGCGACCACATCGTCAAAGGATACACAATCAACGAACAGCGCTTCCGCGAACAGGCCGAAAAACTGACCGAAATGCGCCGGACTGTGGAACTGCTGGCCCGTACCCTGGCCAACCAGGAACTGGTCAGCGAAACCGGCAAGGACGTGCTGCGGGTCATCACCGACTACGCCTATGCCCTGAATCTCCTGGATCGCTACGACCACGGTACCCTGACCATCGAGGAAACCACCCGGCAAGCGCTGCGCGTCATCGACTATGACGAGGCTATCGGCATTGTCGCAGCCATGAAGGGAGAGTTCGACGGCCTGTTCGGCATCGAGAAGGACCAGGGTTTCAAGAGCGCCCTGGGGGCCATCTACCAGACCTTCGGCGGCGAGGAGTTGTACCCCAGCGTGGAGGAGAAAGGGGCCAACCTGCTCTACTTTGTCGTCAAGAACCACGCCTTCAGCGACGGCAACAAACGGATCGCCGCCGCACTGTTTATCTACTTCCTCGGCATGAACGGCATCCTCTACCGCCCCGATGGGAGTAAACGCCTGGCCGATAACGCCTTGGTGGCCCTGACGCTGCTTATTGCCGAGAGTCGCCCCGATGAGAAGGACACCATTGTCAAGGTGATCGTGAATCTGATTAACCGGAAGAATGATTGATAGCGTTTTTGAGCAGCAGAACGACCATGAACAGTAACGAAGCTACCGACGTACCGGAACCGACCTAACCACGAGGAGTCACCATGAACATCAGTAAATTTGTTGCTCCGGAAATCATCTTCGGCCGGGGATCCCTGAGCCAGATCGGCGAGAGTGTCGTTCGCATCGGCGCTTCGAAAGTGTTTCTGGTCAGCGATGAGGACGTGATCAAGGCCGGCTGGGTTGATCTGGCCGTGCATTATCTGCAGGCTGCCGGACTGGATACGGAGATTTTTTCTGCGCTGACCACCAATCCGAAGGACTTTGAGGTGACCGAAGGGGTACGGCGCTACCTGTCCTCGGGCTGCGATGGCATCGTGGCGGTCGGCGGCGGCAGCCCGACCGACGTGGCCAAGGCCATCGCCATCCTGGCCACCAACGGCGGGATTCTGCAGGATTACGAGGGAATCAACAAGATCAGCCGCCCCCTGCCGCCGATGTTGATCGCCCCCAGCACGGCCGGGGCCGGCTCGGAGGTCAGCCAGTTCGCCATTATCGTCGATACCGTCCGCAAGCTGAAAATGTCGATCATCTCCAAGTCGCTGGTGCCGGACATCGCCATAGTAGACCCGGAGGTGGTTAAAACCATGGACAGCAAGCTGGCCGCAGCCACCGGACTGGACGCTTTTACGCACGGCATCGAGTCCTATGTGTCGCTGGCGGCAACACCGCTGACCGATATTCATGCTCTCAAGTCGATCCAGCTGGTTTCCCGCAATCTGCGGCGAGCCGTGGCAGACCGGCAGGACATGGAAGCCAACAGCAGCATGTCCATGGCCAGCTTGACGGCCGGACTGGCCTTCTCCAACGCCATCCTGGGTGCCACCCATGCCATGACCCATCAGGTGGACGGCCTGATCGACCAGCATCATGGCGAAACCAACGCCTCGATTCTGCCGCATGTGATGGAGTTCAACCTGAGTGCCTGTCCCGAGCGGTTCCGGGATATTGCCGAGGCCATGGGAGAGGATCTGGCCGGCCTTTCCACAATGGCGGCAGCGGAACGGGCGGTGGTCGCGGTGCGGCAACTGATCAGCGACATCGGACTGGCCAAAGGATTGGGTGAGATCGGTCTGAGCGAGGAGTTCATCCCGCTTCTGAGCGAAAACGCGATGAAGGATGCCTGTCTGGTGACCAATCCGCGCCAGGCCAGCCGGGAGGATATTGCGGAGATTTTCAGGAAATGCCTGTAATTTCAGTTTAATTCATCAATGTCCGGTTAGGTTCTTGCTAAACGTCAAAACCACCCCTCATCCGCCCTGTCGGGCACCTTCTCCCACAGGGAGAATGGTTAAAAATCATCCACTCGCCTTTAGGCCCCAGAGGGTCCTGTGGGAGAGGGTGGCCGGAGGCCGGGTGAGGGTATAAGGCAGGGTTTTAGAAGTAGTGCAAATACCTAACCGGAGCTGCTGAGTTTAATTGGAACAGCTGACGCACAAGCCGAGGAAACATCCATGGATAACCGAGAAAAACTGCTGGAACAGCTGACCGGGGTCGATTCGTCGAAGCTGAACTATTACGTGGAACTGAAGAAGCGCAACCAGGAGGTGCTGAAGCAGAACAGCCGCCTGGAAATACTGCGCCAACTGTCCCGCGACATCAATATCGACATGTCGATCGCCGACATCATCGAGCGGGCCTTCTCCAAACTCCCCCAGACCCTGCCGTGCGATTTTCTGGGCCTTGTGGCGGTCAAGAGCAGCGGCCTGGATCTCAAGGCGATGATGCCCCGGGATTTCTGCCGCATCGACAACTTTCCCGCCCATTCCCCCTCCCTGAAGGTCATACGGCAGAAACGGGCCGGGATCTTCAACCTGTCGCCGGAAGAGCTTGACCATATCCGGATCAACCCGGATTATCCGGGGCCGCTCCGTTCATTTGCAATTGCCCCCATGTTCAAACGTGACGAAGTCATCGGTGCCCTGATCGTTGCCGGCAGCACCGTTGATGCCTATGACAGGACCGATCTCAACTTCGTTGAACATCTGGCCGACCAGCTGTCGATCAGCATCCAGAACGCCAGGCTGTACAAACAGGTCTCGCGGGCCAAGGAGGAGTGGGAATCAACCTTCATGGCGGTAACCGACCCGATTTTCCTGGTGGACACCGACTATAATGTGCTGCTCCACAATGGCCGGCTGCCGGCCGAGATGCAGGTTTTCTGGGATCAGTCGCTCAGCCGGAAATGTTTTGCCAAGCTGCATGGCCGCACTGAGCCCTGTCAGGAGTGCCCGATTCAGGAGGTGCAACGGAGCCGCAAGCCGGTTTACCAGCGCTGGCAGACCGAGTCCGGCCTGGTGCTGGACCTTTCCTATTATCCGGTGCTGAACGAGAGCAGGGAACTTTCGGCGGTAACGATCATCCTGAAGGATGTTACCGAGAAGATCAAAATGGAGGGGCGGCTGGTGCAGTCGGCCAAGCTGGCGGCCCTGGGGGAGATGGCTGCCGGCGTAGCCCATGAGCTGAACAGCCCGATGACCGTGATCATCGGCACGGCTCAGCTGCTGGCCAGGGATCTTCTGGAGGACGGCCAGTCCGAGCGGGCCGCCGAGATCGATGATATCGTCAATTCGGGGCTGCGCTGCAAGCGAATCATCCAGAACCTGCTGACCTTTTCCCGGCAGGATCAACAGCCGGCAACGGAAATAGACCTGAACGACGAGGCCCGCAGGGTGCTGGGCATGATCAAGTACCAGATCAACCGCAGCCAGATCACGATTATGGAACGCCTGGCGGCGGACCTGCCACGTCTGATCGCCAATGGCCCCCAGATCCAGCAGGTCCTGACCAATTTCCTGATCAACGCCAGGGATGCCTTGGCCGAGGTGGGGGGACGAGAGAAAACAATCGAAGTGGCAACCGAGTTGAGGGTGATAGGCGGGCGACGATGGGCTGTTTTGAGTGTCACCGACAACGGCATCGGTATTGCTCCGGAAAACCGGGCCAAGATTTTCACCCCTTTCTACACCAGCAAGGAAGCCACCAAGGGAACCGGACTGGGGCTCTCGGTCAGCCTGGGGATCGCCGAGTCCCACAACGGCACCATCGAAGTAGCCAGCACGCCGGACCAGGGCAGCACCTTTTCCCTGCTGCTGCCGATTGACCAGCAATGATGCCGCGGGAAAGCAGGTAATAATATGTCGCCTATTCAGATATTGATAATCGATGACGAAATGGACGTCTGCAACTTTTTCCGCCGGTTGCTGACCAAAAAAGGGTATCAGGTGGCCACGGCCACCAATGAAGCGGATGCGCTGCGCGCCCTGGCCGTTACCAGCTTCAGCGTTG
The DNA here is from genome assembly GCA_964458105.1 of uncultured Geobacter sp. Classification (GTDB taxonomy): domain Bacteria; phylum Desulfobacterota; class Desulfuromonadia; order Geobacterales; family Pseudopelobacteraceae; genus JACRCG01. The sequence continues at coordinate 65,705 of CAYWJJ010000011.1, read as the reverse complement.
CCATGGTTGATTTGAAGCTGCCGGACACCGACGGCCTGACTCTGCTCCAGGCGATCAAGGCCCGGCAGCCCGCCTGCGAGGTCATCATCATGACCGGCTACAGCACTGTCAAAACTGCTGTGACGGCCATGCAGCAGGGGGCCTACGAATACCTGGAAAAACCGTTCGAAGACATCGCAGAAATCGAGGCGCTGATAGCCAGGGCCGTTGCCCAGGGAAATCCGCAACGCCAGGGGGGGCAGGCCAGGGAGGAATGGGCCGAAGTCGCCGGCGCGGTCGGCTTCCAGGTCGGCAGTTCGCTGCTGATGCGGCGGCTGGTGTCGCTGGCCTATAAGGTGGCCGGCAAGAATATCAACGTGCTGATCCAGGGAAAAACCGGCACCGGCAAGGAAGTGCTGGCCCGTTTCATTCATGCCGCTTCGAACCGGGCCGAGGCGGCCTTCATTCCGGTCAACTGCGGCGCGCTGCCGGAGAATCTGCTGGAGAGCGAGCTTTTCGGCCACGAGCGGGGCGCTTTTACCGGTGCCAATCAAGCCCGGCGGGGCATTTTTGAACTGGCCAACCATGGTACGCTGCTGCTGGACGAGATCGGCGACGCCAGTCCGATGATCCAGGTCAAACTGCTGCGGGTGCTGGAAACCGGCGAGTTCATGCGGGTCGGCGGAGAACGGCTGATCAGGACCGATGTGCGCGTGATTGCCGCCACCAACGTGGACCTGGAAGAGGCTATCCGCGAGAAGACCTTCCGCGAGGACCTGTTTTACCGCCTCAACGTGGTTCGCCTGGAGATCCCCACCTTGCAGCAGCGGAACGAAGATGTGCCGATGCTGGCGGAACACTTTGCGCACCTGTTCAACCCCAAGGCGCGACTTTCCCCGGAAACTCTGCGCTTGCTGCAAAACCACAGCTGGCCGGGAAACCTGCGTGAGCTGGCCAACGTCATGCGGCGGGCTGTTGTGATCTGTCCCGATCAAGCCATTCTTCCCAGCCATCTGAACAACCGCTTTCAAGCCGCCCGCCCGTCTGTGACGGCCTTGGCGACCCAGGATGCCGGCGGGGCCGCAGAGTTTCTGCTGGCCTGCGAACGGTTTCTTGATCAAGCGGACAATACCGGCATATTCGGGGAGCTAGCTCCGGCAGAATTTGATCGCCTGCTCCGATCGCTACGCGGTATCGAGAACAGCGCGCTTTCCGCGATGCGGACAAAGGGATTCGCCGCGACCACCGGGCGCGGCCTCAAGGAAAGCGAGGCGGAGACTATCAAAGATACCCTGGACCGGTGTCAATGGAATATCACGGAAGCTGCCAGGGCGCTGGGTATCGGCAGGAATACGCTTTATCGGAAAATCGAGCTTTTCAAACTGACACGTTAATTCCAATTTCAGATCATATGCGAGGCTTGCAATGAAAGCGGTCATTCAAAGGGTAGCATCAGCCAGCGTAACAGTCGAGGGCAGCGTTGTCGGCCGGATCGGCCAGGGCATCCTGGTGCTGCTGGGAGTCGAAAAAGGTGACTCCGGAATTCAGGCGGAGTGGCTGGCGGATAAGATCGCCGGGCTGAGGATCTTCAACGACCATGACGGCAAGATGAACCTTTCGGTGCGGGACATTGGCGGGGCCTTGCTGATCGTCTCGCAATTCACGCTGGCCGGCAACTGCGCCAAGGGCAAGCGCCCTTCCTTCGATACCGCCGCGCCGCCGGATCAAGGCCAGCGGCTCTACGAATATTTTGTTGATGCGATCAGGCGTCTTGGCCTGCCGGTCGAGACCGGCATTTTTCAGGCCGACATGCAGGTGGCGCTGGTCAACGACGGGCCGGTTACCTTTATCCTGGAACGGTAGCGGTCACCGGCTGGAGTTAACATGAAAGTAAAAATACAGTCATGACAATCCTTGCCTGGACCGCCCTGGCGACCTTCTGCATCTGGTTGCTGCCGGCAATCGACATCATGCGCGGCAACCGGTCGATTGTCGCCTTGAGAACGATTGAGCCGGATGCTCCCCCCGACCCGCCCAGGGTTTCGATTGTTGTGGCTGCCCGCAACGAACAGCGCAATATACGGACTGCTTTGCGCTCGCTGTTGACCCAGACCTACCCCAATTACGAGCTGATTGTGGTGGATGACCGCTCCGACGATGATACCGGCGCCATTCTGGATGATATGGCCGACATCAACCCGCATCTGAAGGTTATCCACGTTGATATGCTGCCGCCGCGCTGGCTGGGGAAGAATCATGCCCTGTGGGTCGGAGCCAAAAGGGCCGGCGGTGATCTGCTGCTGTTTACCGACGCCGATATTGTCATGGAATCCAGCAGCCTGGCGCGGGCCGTCAATATGATGCTGGCCGGGCGGATCGACCATCTGGCCGTATCCCCCTCCATGACCATGCCGACGACTTTTTTGCAGATGTTCGGAACCTCGTTCATCATCTTCTTTTCCATGTTCGTTCGCCCCTGGAAGGCCCGCGACCCGCGCAACGCTTGCCATGTTGGAATCGGCGCCTTCAACTTTGTCCGGGCAGAAGCGTATCACTCCGTGGGTGGCCACGAAACCATCCGTTTGAGACCGGATGATGACATCAAGCTGGGCAAGATCCTCAAGAAAGGCGGATTCCGATCGGAGGTGGCCTATGGCCCCGATTTTATCAGCGTGGAGTGGTATTCGTCGTTGCGGCAGGTCATAGGCGGTCTTGAAAAGAATGCTTTCTCCGGCACGGACTACAAAATCACCTCGGTACTGGCCGGAAGCATTTTTCATCTGGCCGCCACGGTCTGGCCCTACCCGGCCCTGTTTGTTACCAGCGGAATTACGCAAGCGCTTTATGCCGGAGTGGTGCTGCTGCTGACGCTGCTTTTTGCCGACTGCGCCGCTTTCCACAATTCGAGGCGCTGGTATGCGGTCGGCTTTCCGTTCTGCACCGCCCTGTTTGTCTGGATACTGCTGCGCACCATGACCCTCAACCTGCTGCAGGGGGGTATCACCTGGCGCGGGACGTTCTATTCGCTGAAGGAGCTTAAATCGAATCGGGTCTGAATATGTAGGCTGGTTTGATAACCAAGCAAGTAAAGGCCGCTGTTCCGGATTGAATCCGGAACAGCGGCCTTTACTGCTTTCACGGGTTTGTTGTGAACATAACTGGGTGGGCATCTATTCTGGTGAGGGCTTTCATCGCCTCGATTTCTTTATTGATTTGAAATCGGTGTTACTTGAGCGATTCAGTTGTTTAATTAAGAATATATTGTTGATTATTTTGCTTGACATGTTTGGTCGTAAAATTATACTTGGATCAAAGACACTAATTGGGAATTTATTCCCAAACAAAACCAGAAAGGAGATTGGCCATGAAATCGTTCGGAAAAAGTTTTCAACTGGCAACTGTCGCCTTGGCTTCCGTCCTCGCTTTAACAGCTTGCGGAGGTGGTGGTGGAGGAAACACGCAGGCCGGCGCCCCTGGAGCGGCGGTGAGTAAAGGTGTGATCACTGCCAAGGGCAGCGTCTTTGTGAACGGAATCAAATACAGCACGGCTGGAGCTGCAATAACTGTTGACGATAATCCAAACGGTACTGAAAACGATCTGAAAATAGGGATGATAGTCAAGGTTCGTGGAACCAGCGATGACGCAACCAAAACCGGTACAGCAACGAAAATCGAGGCCAGGGATGCCCTGGAAGGCACGATCGACGGCATCGATCCGGCAAGCAAAACCATCACGGTTATGGGGCAGGCTGTACGGATCGAGGATAACCTGACTCGTCTCAATGATGACGACACGGTAAAAGTTTTTTCCGCAGCCGGATTTGCAGTCGGCAATATTGTGGAGGTTAACGGTTTTCCTGATGACAACGGCGGCTTGCGCGCGACCAGGGTAGCCAAAAAAACAACCGGTGAATTTGAAGCAAAAGGTTTTATTACCGGTTTCGTATCCGGAGCGACCTCCTTCGGTCTCAGCCTGACTCCGAACGGAACTTCCTTCCTCACGGTCAACTTTGCTGCCGGTCTGCTTCCCGCTGGGGCGGCAAATGGTTCGCTGGTAGAGGTGAAATCAACTGTAGCACCGGCAGGCAGTGCAATCACAGCCTCACTTATCAAGCTCGAAGACAAACTCGGTGCGGAAAATGAAAAAGTTGAGGTTGAAGGGATCGTATCCAGCGGCACGGTGGCAAATTTTGTAGTCAATGGTCAGCAGGTCATAACGGATTCTTCCACCGTTTTCGAGGGTGGCCTGAGCACTGATTTTGCAATCGGCATAAAACTTGAGGCTGAGGGTCCGCTCAATGCCGGCGGAGCCATCGTCGCTACCAAAATCTCTTTCCGCAGCAATATCAAGATCGAAGCGGATGCCACAAATGTCACGGCCGGTGGTCTGACCGTGCTCGGCAAATCGGTCATCATCAATAGTTTTACCAGGTTTGACAATGGTGTTCTGCCTGTCAACAACGACCACATCGAAGTCAGGGTAATGCCCGATCGTGACGGCAACCTGATCGCAACACGCATCAAAGTTCTAGGCGCTTCCACCAAGGCCTTCCTGCAGGGACCGGTCACAGCATCCGACAGCGCTGCAGGAACTCTGACAATACTTGGAACCACGCTTGCGTCGAACAGTGCAACCGAATGGAGGGTGAGCAGTTCATCCAGCGAAACTCCGGTAACCAAAGATGCGTTTTTTGCTCAGCTGAAAGCTAATAGCGTGGTTAAGGTAAAGTGGGATCCCTTCACGGCCCTTACCTCTCCAATCAAGGAAGCTGAGATAGAGCTTGGCAAATAGGGAAAGCATCGCATTAGTCATCCTGCTACAGGTGGAGACGGCAAAAACAGAGCTAAAATAGCGTTAGTTAAATTGACGTAGACAACACTTTATCGAATAGTTTGTTATGAAGTGCATAAGGGGGCTGGCTACCAGTCCCCTTATTATTTAGCGGAACGTTCGGGAGCATCGGTATTTTGAGACACAGAGCCATGAAAAAGACCAACGAAATACTCCATGGTGCAATAACCAGGCTCCTGCGGCCTCTGGCGCGGATACTGCTGCGTCACAACATCTCCTTTACGACTTTCAGCAACCTGGCCAAACAGGTCTATATCGATGTGGCGGAAAAAGAATTTCATCTATCCGGCCGCAAGCAGTCGGTTTCCCGGATCGCAATGCTTACCGGTCTTTCCCGCAAGGAAGTACTGCGGGTCAAACGCGACCATCTTCCAATTGACGGGGAGGCGATAGCGCAGCAGGGACGCTCAATACGTGTCATAAATGGCTGGACGCACGACCGACATTTCCTGGATGACAACGGAAATCCGCTTGTGCTAGGTTTTGACGGTCAGGATTTGAGCTTCAGCAGCCTGGTGCGGCGTCATAGTGGCGATATCCCGCCGCGGGCGGTGCTGGATGAACTTCTGCGTATCGGTTTGGTGGAGCAGACAACTGATGATCGGATTCGTCTGGTTTCAAGGGTATATGTTCCTCGGGCCGGAATTCTGGAAAAGTTGTCTATTCTGGGGCTTGAAACAGCCGATCTGCTTAACACCATCGATCACAACATTCACGCGGAAGACGAAGATCCGTTTTTCCAGAGAAAGGTCTGTTACTTCAGCTTTCCAGCCCGGCATCTGCCGGAGTTGAGACATCTGGTGCAGCAGAAATCACAGGCGCTTCTCGAGGAATTGAATGCCTGGATGGCCGAGCATGATGATGCGGATCAAGTCGAAAAGGATGAGGCCGTCAGGCGAGCAGGCCTGAGTCTGTATTATTTTGAAGGACCAGTGGAGGACGACCATGCGAATACCGACAAATAATCTTGTCCGGATGGTGGTTATAGTTGCTGTTGCCGCTTGCCTGGCCGCATGCAGCGGCGGAGGCGCGACTGTTGCTGGTGGCGGTGGTGGAATCGTCGGCACCGGCAAGCAGGTGTTAGTCAGTGGAGAGATTACCGGTTTCGGCAGCGTCATCGTAAATGGAATCGAGTTTACCAGATCCACGGACCCCGCTGTCCCGGCAACACCGGTCTTGCTTGCCTTTGACAACATCTTCAGCAACGGAGAAGGAGCCTTGCGGCCCGGTATGATGGTGACTCTCACCGGCTCATATGACAGCTCCACCAGCAAGGGTAGTTATTCGCGAATCATATTTTCTCCCGAACTGCGCGGTTTACTGGATAATGGTTCGGTAAATATTGCCGCCGGGAGTCTTACGATACTCGGTCGCACGGTACAAGCCGGCGTTTCAACAATATTTGATGGCATATCCGATATAAACGAGCTGCAGATAAGGCAAAGCCAGGGACTTGAACTCGAAGTGAGCGGATACCTGGATTCCGGCGGAACGGTTCAGGCCAGCAGGATTGCGCTGAAATCCAGCGGTTTCGCAGGCGGCAAGGTCCAGCTAAAGGGCAGCGTCACATCGGTAGACAATAACTCGTTTGCGTTGGGCTCTCATACGGTCTCTACCGTCGGTGCGACTTTTGTGGGCATGACCGCTGCCGACCTGACTGCGGCGGGACTGATCGTCGAAGTGCGGGGAACTTTGAGTGGCAGCGCGGTAAACAACGCCCGGATCGAGAGGAAAAACGCCACTGTCGGCGTGCTGAACGGTGGATCAATCAATATCAAAGGGGTTGCCGCCGGAGCACCCGTAGCGGGGAGTTTCGTGTTGTCCGGGCCGGATGGGCCGTTGAAGATAACCATCTCCGGTACATCTTTCGTCAGGGGGAGTTCCCCGGCCGATGCAGGTATAATCACGCCCGGCGCACGGCTTGAGGTGGAAGGCGCTGCCCAGGCCGACGGTTCACTTGCCGCACAAAAAATATCGGCGGAAACGGAAAAAACCGTGCGGCTTGAAGGCGACCTGACGAGCGTGAACACCATAAACGGTAGCTTGACCCTGAACGGGGTGGCCGTAACAACTGTTGCCGGCACAAGTTATCGAGACAGTCGCGATTCACCTGTAGCAACTCTCACATTCTCCGGATTGGCTGCGGGGGATCATCTGCAGGTTTACGGTTTCCTGGATGGAAACGGCAGAGTCATTGCCAGTACGGTGGAGCGCTTTAATGCCAACAATGTCAACATCCTTCAGGGGCCGGTAACTGCCATAAACGTAAATCCATCGCAACTCTCCATACTGGGCGTCAGTATCATTATTCAACCTGGAACAGCCCTGTCCAAGGATTCCGTTGTCTACGCCGATTTTGTTTCCTTTGCATCCCTGGTTGCGCCGGGGAGCACTGTGATCAAGGCCAAGGGGAGCTCGGCGTTATCCGGGTTTTCGGCAACCAGTCTGGAGATACAGCCCTGAGATACAGCCCTGAAATGAAAGAGCATGTTTGATTCTTTCTGCTGTAAAAAGAAGGCGGCCAAAGGAACTGAGTCCTCGGCCGCCTTTATTTTACGCAACCCGCCGGTTTGTCGATTAAACCTATGAACGGCGCTCAATTGATTTTTAAAGGTTAAAAAACGAAGCCGACCGTTACCTGAAACTTGTCATTATCCAACATGGTTTCGCCTGCGGCATGTCGGTCCCCGAAGAACTGGTAGTCGGCCTTGATCGCCACCGACGGAATCGGCATGAACGACAATCCTACGGTTGTGTAGTTGCGATCGTACCTGCCGCTGGTTTTGGTTCGATCGACAGCTCCGCCTTCCTGGGTGTTCAGTTCCGAATAACGGGCAAACAGCACCGCATCCGCATTGGCAAGCTTGCCCTTTTTCCATGCCGTCGGCAGCGCGTGCCAGGCGCCTTCCACCCAGTAACCGGACATGTTTCGGCCGATCTCGTCACTCAGCACCTCAGGGCGATCCTGGTAGACGTGGACGTATTCGCCAGCCAGTTCGAAATCACTGAATCGATAGCGTCCATCAACGGCAGCAACCGTTGTGTACGCGGTCGCACTGCCGCTGGATGCCGAGTTGCCTGAATACAGCGACAGCGAGGTGCGCAGGTTCTCGATGGGGCGCAGGTCAATTCGTCCGGTTACGGCAAAATTGCGGTTGTTGTCCTTTTTGAAGCCCTGCCTTCCTTCCCGCAACCCTTTTTCCGCATTGAAACTGCTGCCGTCAAGACCGGTCACCGCCATCAACTGATAGTCCAAACTTTTGTGCAGCGTACCACTGATGCCTACCCCCATTTCCTGCCAGGTGCTCGGAATCAGGTATGTATCCAGGGCTGGTCGTGCGCTGGAGTAAAAGTTCACCGGTTCGTGGTTCTGGTTGATCGCTCCCATCGGGACAAGCATGACGCCGGTATTTACGTTGAAAGCAGGATTCAGCTTGAAGGTGAGGTAAGCCTGCTCAACCGAGATGCTGCCGTCAGCACCGCCGTCGCTGCCGCCATGCTCCCATTCCAGTTCCGAGTTGAAATCGATCCAGTCCGTCAGCTGCGAGGTCACATTCAGGACGACGCGATGAGGATCGAGAGTATTTCCGCCATTACCGTTCCCGTTATCCTTCCTGAAGATGTACTCAAGCTCGCCGTAGCCGCTGATCTTGGTGTTGCCCCACAATTTTTTCAGATAATCGGCGCTTGAGGAAGGCTGCTCGCTCTTCGTCTGAATCTGCAACTCTTCGGCCTTCTTCTGGGACTGCAGTTCCTGGATCTTGCCCTTGATCTCGTCAAGCTGCCTTTGCAGATCAGGTATGGAAGTTTCCGCGTGGGAAGGAACCGACAGGGCCAGCGCCCCTCCTATCAATGATGTTACCAAGCCGATTTTACTCATTTTCTACCTCCTGTGATATGGTGGCACTGAAGCCACTACGAATTTGATAATCGTTATCATTTTGCGGGCGAACAATAACTGTCCTGACGTCAAATTAAGTACTAACTATTCATGAGGGAATAGGTGCATTTCGGATTTGTAGCTGGTGTGTTCGATTAAATCGAACTATCGGATTGTAGCTGCGCATGATAAATAACCGGGTAGATAATGAATTTTGTTTTCAATATCATTTGGGCTGGCGTTCTGTCAATGTTTTTTCGACACGGTGGCCAATTTATGATATCCGTGTAGTAACATGAGCCATATTTACATGGGCTGTCCGAACAATGGGTTTGCCGGACTGCCGGTCATAAACAGCCGTTACCATTCCACGAACAGCGACCATCCCGCGAGGTATACACCTGATGGAGCCTGATGCAGCCGCCACATTAATACGCCACTCACGCACCCGCGGCCTTCGCCGCTGGCTGCCGGGGGTTGGGCTGCTGGCCCGGTACAATCGCGCCATTTTTTTACAGGATCTGGTGGCCGGCCTGGTGTTGACGGCTCTGCTGGCGCCGGTAGGCATGGGCTATGCCGAGGCGGCCGGATTGCCCGCCATCTATGGCCTGTATGCCACGATCATCCCGCTGCTGGCATACGCCGTATTCGGGCCGAGCCGCATTCTGGTGCTGGGCCCCGATTCGGCGCTGACCGCCCTGATCGCCGCAACCATTCTGCCGCTGGCCGCCGGTGGCCCGAGGCATGCCGCCGAACTGGCCGCGATGCTGGCGATCATCACCGGTCTGTTGTGCATTCTGGCCGGTCTGGCCAGGTTCGGGTTCATTACCGACCTGCTTTCCAAGCCGATCCGCTACGGCTATATGAACGGTATCGCGCTGACCCTGCTGATTGGCCAGCTGCCGAAGGTATTCGGCTTTTCAGTGGAGGGGGGCAGTTTCCTTCAGTCATCGATCGGGCTTGCGCATGGCGTTCTGAACGGCCGGGTAAACTGGACGACCTGTGCCATCGGCGCAGCATGTCTGGCCGTTATATTCGGCACTAAACACTGGGCGCCGCGGCTGCCGGGGGTCCTGTTTGCAGTGGTCGGCGCCACGCTGGCGGTGGGGTTGTTCGATCTGACGTCTCAGGCGCAGGTTGCGACCGTCGGAGCGCTGCCGCAGGGATTGCCGGACTTCAGCTTTCCGACGGTCACTATTGCCGAATTCAAGTCTTTATGTGCCGGAGCCGTGGCGATCGCCCTGGTAGCGATCACCGACATGAGCGTGCTGTCACGAATTTATGCGCTGCGGGGCGGTTATTACGTGGACGACAACCAGGAGCTGGTTGCGCTCGGCATTGCCAACATGGCCACCGGACTGTTCCAGGGTTTTTCCGTCAGCAGCAGCGCTTCACGCACGCCGGTGGCCGAATCGGCCGGCGCAAAGACGCAGATGACCGGTGTGGTCGGAGCGACCTGCATCGCGCTGCTGCTGATCTTCGCGCCGCGCCTGATGATCCATCTCCCGGCGGCCGCCCTCGGCGCGGTGGTAATATCCGCCTGCAGTTCGATCGTGGAAATTTCCACAGTCCGGCGCCTGTATTATCATCGGCGCGGGGAGTTTTACCTGTCGATGGTCTGTTTCCTGGGGGTCGCCGCGTTGGGGGTCATCCAGGGGATTTTCATCGCGGTCGGTCTGGCGCTGCTGGTGTTCATCTGGCGGGCATGGCGGCCGCACTGCGCCGTACTGGGGCGGGTTGACGGCATGAAGGGTTATCACGACATCACGCGCCACCCCGAAGCGCGTCGAATCCCGGGACTGGTGCTGTTTCGCTGGGATGCACCGTTGTTTTTTGCCAATGCGGAGTTTTTTCGTGAGCAGGCGCTCCGGGCGGTGACGACCGCACCGACGCCGACCAGGTGGATTGTGGTCGCCGCCGAGCCGGTCACCGACGTGGATATCACTGCCGCCGACGTGCTGGCCGAACTCGTCGAAGAACTGCACCGGGCTGATATCGAGTTGTGTTTTGCCCAGATGAAAGGGCCGGTCAAGGACCATCTCAAACGCTATGGACTGTTTGCCAGGCTTGGCATGGAGAACTTTTTCCCAACCATCGGACAGGCGGTTGACCATTACCTGATCAAGCATCAGGTGGTCTGGCGAGACTGGGAGGAAGATAAAAACCGGGCAGATTCCACGGTGTGGTAACTTGTTTTCGTAGCGGCGGATGCTTATACAATCAGCTGTAGATAAAAAGTCAGGAGCAATCATGAGCAACCAATTGACACTCGGCTTCTCCCCCTGTCCCAACGACACCTTCATGTTTTACCCGCTGGTTCACAACATTGTCAATACCGGCGGGCTTTCCTGCAAGGAACGGCTGGAGGATGTGGAAACCCTCAACCAGCTGGCGCTGAGGGGGGAGTTGGATGTCAGCAAGGTTTCCTACCATGCCCTGGGGCATATCCGTGACGAATATGCCCTGCTGCGCTCCGGCAGCGCCCTGGGGCGCGGTTGTGGCCCGTTGCTGGTGGCCGGCAGCAACATTGATCCTTGCGACCTGCGTGACAGGACGATCGCCGTGCCGGGACGCTACACCACCGCCCTGCTGCTGCTGCGCCTGTTTGACCCATCGCTGAGCAACTTCATCGTAATGCCCTTCAACGAGATTATGGATGCCGTGTTAAAGGGGAATGCCGACGCCGGGCTGATCATCCACGAGTCGCGCTTCACCTATCATGGTTATGGTCTGCACAAGCTGCTGGATCTGGGTGAGTGGTGGGAAGCGGAAACCGGCCTGCCGATCCCGCTGGGCGGCATTGTTGCCCGCCGTTCGCTGGGAACCGAAACCATCGCCGCCATTGAACGTGCACTGCAGTCCGGGGTTGAGTATGCCCGCAGCCATCCGGACGAAGCCGCCCACTACATCGGAGAGCACGCCCAGGAGATGAGCGCAGAGGTCTGCGCGGCCCATATCAATCTGTACGTAAACGACTATTCATCCGACCTGGGCGATGAGGGGATTCGCGCCATAGAGTGTCTGCTGCGGCGGGCCGAACAGGCCGGCATCATCCCGCCATCCGCAATGCCGCTGTTTGCCTGATCTTGCCGGCAAATATCAATAACTACACGTCAAAAGGAGATTTTGAACAATGTCGGAGCAGAAGGAAAAATGGCAGGGGTGGCTGGCGCTCTCAACCGCAATTATGGCGGTGCTGGCGGCACTTACCACCCTCTACATGGGGAAATATTCTTCCCGGGCGATCATGGCCCAGGGGCAGGAAAGCGACCAGTGGGCCTATTACCAGGCCAAGAGCATCAAGGGGCATACCTACGAGGTCAACCTCAAAACACTGGAACTCCAGTATCTGACGCAAAAAGAGCTGCCTGCTGAAGCCGCCGCCGAGTACCGCAAGACACTGGGAAAATTTGGTGAAGAGATCAAGCGCTATGATGTCGAGAAAAAGGAGATCAAGGAAAAGGCGGAAGGGATCGCAAAGGCAAAACTGAAGGCCCAGGAAATGGGTGGGAATTTTGCCTATTCGCTGATTTTCCTGCAGATCGCCCTGATGCTGTCGTCCATCGCCAGCCTGACCAAACGGCATTATCTCTGGTACATAGCGCTGGTCTGCAACGTCGGCTGGCTGTTTTTCTTTCTGGATGCCTGGCTGCTGTTTTACTGACTGGACAGGTTTAATGGCACACTGAAGCCGTATGGTTGGGAGTTTTCGGGATAAATGTTCTGTTTGGGGGGATGAGCAGTTCACGCGCGCGTGCGCGTGAACTGCTCAATATCAAGTTGGACCTAAGGCAAAATGCAATAACTGATCAGGAGTAATTTGGGATGAGTAAAAATAGTAAGTTGAGACGCGACAAAAAGCTGACAGCTACACGAAAAAGAGAGAATAAAAAGTACGAAGTAAAAAAGCTGAAGCGCTCAAATCAAATACTATTTCACATTTTGGATACAAACTTATTCAGGAAGGCCTGCAAATCTAAGAACGGGGCCTTTATTTTAAATCTAAACGCATCACTCTCTAGGAATCTTTATCTCAAAAATAGTGAGATTACTGCCTTCAAACTTACACCATTTGGACTCCTTGAATATTTAGGGATTGTCCCTCCACATCCAACTTCTATAGAAATTCCTGCCAATATCTCAGAATCAGCGAATTCAAGAGCAATAGCCGATCATATAATTATAGCTGCTAAAGCTTTTTATTCAGCTTGCGATGAGTTGAAATTACGCAATTTAAAGGCTAAGTGCGCAGAACAAGAAGCTTATGTAGAATATGAAGCAAGGCCGTTATTCGATATTTGTGTAAAGAATATTCTTGATCAGCCAAACATTGAGGAGGTTATTGTAGGTTTCTTGGCTTTTGACTATTTGTACAAACATCGGTTCAATGTTGAGCTCGAAAAAATAATGCTTCAGTATTTGTCAGTGCACTTTTTCATGGACGATGCCTTTTCAAGCTCTGTAAGTAAGTTTCGCTTGTCAAAACGCGTATGGGATAAGATTCGAGAGGATCTAGTAAAGCAGTATAAGAATGACGAGGAAAAATTAAAGCTTATTGAAATTTATACCAATTCCATGAAGATTAAAAATCAGCGCGATTTCTTAGATGGAGACCTTGTGCATTATATTGCTTATGGACATGAGTATAATGGGCAAAGATGCAGAGTCGTAGCTCTAACCTGTGATGACTCCTTTAACGTTTGTGATCGTGTCGTGTTGCATCGATTAGTGGGTGATGTGATATATAACAACTGTGACAAGAATGTTAAGGCATTGTTCCAGAATATGGCAAAGCATAAAGGTGGGTTTGTAGTTACATGCAACGATGATGGTCATTTCACGAAGATTCTTGACATCAGCCAGCTACCAAAACCACTTATGGGAGAGAAGCCCTCGATATAAGCATTTGTAGAATTACCTTGCAAAATAAGGGAGATGTTCCAACGAGATCAGTAGACCCGGTCGCGACAAACCTGCGCCGGGTCACCGGCCAAGCCGTTGGTCGAAGCATGAAATCGAGCACTTGCATTGGTCGCTTTATTGGTCTGTATTTTGACCATAAAGAGATTCGTATCTAAGGAGTAAAACAATGAGAGCTATTTCAATCAGTAATGACATTATTCCAATTGCAGAATTTAAAACCAATATTTCCAAATGGTTCAAAATACTTCAGACATCCGGACATCCACTTATCATTACCCAAAACAGCAAACCGGCTGGTGTACTGTTGTCCGCTTCGGATTACGATGAATTGGTTTACCGAAAATCTTTTCTTTATTCTGTTGAGAAAGGGATTGCAGACGTTGAAAGCGGGCGTACCCAAACTACAGATGAACTGCGAAAAGCCCTGCGAGCCCGAAGAAGTGCGAATAATCCATAAGCATAACATGGTCACGGGAAGCTGGAGAAAATCTGGTTGATATAGAGGAGTTTATTGCACGTGACAGTGTAGAGCGCGCTGTTCGGTTTGTTGATGCCCTGATTGACCAGACTGAAGCAATTTTGGCTGACAATCCGAGAAGCGTAAGGACTGTGCCGGAAATAGGTAATCCTGATATTCGAGAGCTTATTTACCGAGGATATCGCATTGTCTACCGATTGAATGGTAATCGAATCTACATACTTACCGTTTTTGAAGGGCATCGGCTATTGCGACTAAATGAATCAGGCGATTAGGAAATTATGAATTCATACCTATATTAAACTCTCGAATCTGAAAAAAATGCTGGATAATGATACCATTACAAAAGACGAATTTGAACAGCAGAAAACAAAGATTTTGAATCCATAAAATAATCTCATGGTGAAAGGAGATATGATTATGCCAATAATTGCAAGGTTCTACGGAATTTTGATCAAGATGTACTTCAAGGAACACGGAGTGCCTCATTTTCACGCCATCTATGGTGAGTTCAACGGAGTATATGATATTCAAAGCTGCGAAATCATCGAAGGAGATTTACCAGCCAGAGCTGATCGTATGGTGAAAGATTGGACACAAAGCTATCAATCCGAGTTACTGGAAATGTGGAAGACACAGCAATTTAAACAACTTCCTGGATTGGAGTGATATTGCCATGGCAACTTACCCAAAAGTAAAGTCAGTGACGCCGCTTTCAGGAAAACAACTCTTTGTTACATTCATAACAGGGGACACGAGAGTTTATGACTGCGCCCCTCTCCTCAACGAATCCTCTTTTTATCCCCTTAAAGATGAAGCTTTCTTTAAAAACGTCCACGTAGATCAAACGGGTTACGGAGTCGTTTGGAATGACAACGTTGATCTTAGCGAATCTGAGTTATGGATAAATGGAAAGGTTGCAACGTCCAACTAGCGGCTCGACCAGACGGCGGGAAACAGCCCCCGCCGCAGGTCGGGCTTGCCTCGTGCGCGCCCGGCAGGGCGCGTGTCGCGCAAGGGGAAAATGAGGGATCAGAGGGAATGGGGGCCGATAGGTGTCGGGTTTGCAAGGTTGCAACTTGCTCATAATATTCTGTGACAATGGCTGCATGGCACCGTAAAAAACGAAAGGCCACCCGCACGATAGCAGGTAGCCTTTTTTTATGTGAGCGAATGATAACAAGTACTTCTGTCGTTCAGATGTTCATCCGGTTTCAAAAACGCTTCAGCGGGTTGAATAATTTCTGACCACCTCCGGGATCAGCCGTTTGATATTGGCTATTCGTGTCGCATCCGAAGGGTGGGTGCTGAGGAATTCGGCCGGCGCCTGTCCGCCCTTCTGGGACGCCATCCGCTCCCAGAAAGAAACCGCAACATTCGGATCGTATCCGGCCATGGTCATGAACACCAACCCCAGATGGTCGGCTTCGCTTTCCTGCATCCTGCCGTAGGGCATGATCGCTCCGTATTGCGCTCCCACACCATAGACCGACATCCAGAGCTGCTGAGTCGCCGCCGGTTTTGTGGCGAGCGCAGCAGACAGCGCCGTTCCGCCCATCTGCGCCAAGAGTCCCTGGCTCATGCGCTCGTTGCCATGTTCGGCGATGGCATGGGCAATCTCGTGCCCCATAACTACCGCCAGGCCGGCATCATCAACGGCAATCGGCAGAATACCGGTGTAGACCACCACCTTGCCGCCCGGCATGCACCAGGCGTTGACCTGTTTATCCTCCACCAGGTTGAATTCCCACTTGTAGTTGTTAAGCTGATCCTTCAGGCCGCTGGATTCAAAATAACGCTCAACCGCGTTCTGCACGCGCAATCCGACCCGTTTGACCATTTGGGTCTGTTCCTTGTTGGTACTGACTTTGTGTTCCTTCAGGAACTGGTCGTACTGCTGCAGGCTCATGGAGAGCATCGACGAACCGGGGATCAGGTTGAGCTGCGAGCGGCCGGTAATCGGGACGGTACTGCAGGCGGTCAGGCAAAACAGGCAGATTGCCAGGATGATGTAACGCAACATTATTAACCTCCTTGCTATCGGGTCAGAATTTTTGTCAGCAGATCAAGCCATGGTTGGGGATGGACTCCAAGCAGCAGCGTGGCGGCGGTCGGCACGGCCAGCGCGAATATTTCAGCAACATTCAACGAACGGTTCCCGGCAGAATCCTGGGCCGGCTTCATATACAGCATTACCACGACTCGCAGGTAGAAAAAAACCGACACCAGCGCCGCCAGCATGCCGATGATCGACAGGGCCGTTTCGCCCCCCCGCAGGGCAGCTGCAAACACCCCGAATTTGCCGATGAATCCGGCCGCCGGCGGTATCCCGGCCAGGGAGAACATCGCCACTGCCAGCGTCGCTCCGGCCAGCGGGCAGCGATAACCAAGGCCGCGATAATCATCCAGGCTGGTCAGCTCGAATTTATCCGACAACACTGACAGTGCGCCGAAGGAGGCCAGGCCGGCCGTTGCATAAACCGTCATGTAAAAAACCGACGCCCGCACTCCGCCGGACGGGGCAGCCACCAGTGCCAGCGCTACATAACCCATCTGTCCGACCGATGACCAGGCCAGCATGCGTTTGATATTGCTCTGCAGCAGTGCCGCAAAGTTTCCGGCCAGCATCGAAAGCAGCGCCAGCACCCAAAGCAGGTTGTGCAGGCCGCGCCAGGCTCCGAAGAGCGGCAGCAGGATCAGCAGCGCCGCCAGGGAAGCAACTTTGGAAGCTGTTGAAAGCAGCGCCGTGACCGGCGCCGGGGCTCCCTGATAAACGTCAGCCGTCCAGAGGTGGGCCGGCACCAGCGATAGTTTGAAGGCCATCCCCAGCAGGGTCAGGCAGGCGCCGGCCATAAAGAGCGGCTCGGAATGGTTTGGTGCCGAAACCAGTCCGGATATATTTAGCGTGCCTGACGCGGCATACAGCAAAGCCATGCCCATGGCCAGAATTGCGGCCGAGAGGGTGCCGTTCAGCAGGTATTTCAATCCGGCCTCGCCCCCCTTGACCGAATCGCGCTTTATCGCCACGAGAATGTAAAAGCCGAAGGTGAAAGCTTCCAGTCCGAGAAAAAGCATCAGCAGGTTGGTTGCAGCGCAGGCGGCCCACATTCCGGTCAGGACAAACAGCAGTGTTGCTGGATATTCCTCGCCGACGATGCCGCGCCGGCGGTTGTAACCGGCCGCCAACAGCAGCGCAACCAGGCCGGCTGAGTCCAGGAATACCGCAAAGAAGCGCGAGAAGGGGGTGACGGCCAAACCGTGCATGACGGCATCGGCAGGAATCAGCAGGCTCCAGAGCAGGGAAGCGGTGAGCAGGGTCCCGGCCAGCAAGTACAGATAGCCGCCCGGTTTGAGCGCGCCGGCCAGCAGAACCAGTATGCTGCCGCCGGCCAGGATCATCAGGGATGTCAGGGCAATCATGTCGGATGGGGTCATATTCCACCCCCGGTCAGCAGCTGCACCGGCCCATGAATCAGGTCCAGCAGCGGTGCCGGATGAACACCCATCCAGATGTCAACCAGGGCCAGGCCGGCCAGGATACAGATCTCGCGGGGTGTCAGGTCCGCCAGCGGCAACGGCTGGCGCTCTTCCTGAAAAAGCAGCTCCTGTACCAGCCGCACGGTGTAGACCAGGGTCAGAACAATGCCGATGAAGGCTAATGCGGCCACCAGCGGCGACTTTTTCATGGTTCCGGCCAGCACCAGAAACTCCCCAACGAAGTTGTTCAGGCCGGGCAGCCCCAGCGAGGCCAGCGAGAACAACAGGAAGAAAAAGGAATATTTGGGGATTTTGCCCCAAAGGCCTCCGAAGGATGCAATCTCGCGGGTATGAGCCCGTTCGTCCAGCATCCCGACCAGGCAGAACAGTGCGCCGGTGGTTACGCCATGGTTGGCCATCTGCAGGATCGAACCGGACAGCGCCACCGGCTGCCAGGCGGCGATGCCGATTGCGACATAGCCCATGTGGCCGATGCTGGAGTAGGCTATCAACCGCTTCATATCCTGCTGGGCATAGGCCACCAACGAGGCGTAGACGATGCCGATCAGGGCCAGGGCGTAAAGTAGCGGGGTCAGGGTTTGGGCGGCCTGGGGGAAAAGCGGGTATCCGAAGCGGATCAGGCCGTAGCTGCCGGTTTTGAGCAGCAGGCCGGCCAGAACAACGCTGCCTGCGGTGGGGGCATCGGTGTGTGCGTCCGGCAGCCAGGTATGCAATGGAAAGAGCGGGAATTTGATTGCAAAGGCCAGGAAAAAGGCGGCAAACAGCCAGAGCTGGGTCTCAGCCGGCAGCTGGGTCTTGAGCAGTTCGTGCAGTCCGAAGGTCGCCAGTCCGGTCTGCTGGGCATGCTGCAGGTGCAAGGCGATGATCGCCAGCAGCATCAGCAGCGAGCCGAACATCGTGAAGAGGAAAAACTTGATCGTTGAGTAGATCTTGCGGCCATGTCCCCAGATCCCGATCATGAAGAACATCGGGATCAGCATGACTTCCCAGAACAGGTAGAACAGGGCCAGGTCAAGGGCCAGAAAGACCCCCATGATGCCGGCCTCCATGGTCAGCATCAGAACCAGGAACAGCCCGGTTTTTTCCTTGATCGA
Source organism: uncultured Geobacter sp. (assembly GCA_964458105.1). Classification (GTDB taxonomy): domain Bacteria; phylum Desulfobacterota; class Desulfuromonadia; order Geobacterales; family Pseudopelobacteraceae; genus JACRCG01. The sequence continues at coordinate 47,001 of CAYWJJ010000011.1, read as the reverse complement.
GTTCCAGGACACCAGCAGCGCCACGCAGAAGGTGAAGGCGGTCAGCATGGCCATCAGCAGCGAAATGCCATCCAGGCCCAGCGTATAGCGGATGCCGAAGGCCGGGATCCAGGATGTGTCCTCCAGCAGCAGGTAGCCTGGCAGTTTTGCCCGCAATGCCGACAAATCCTGCCAGGAGGCGTACAGCCGGACCGTCAGCGCCAGTTCGACCAGCGCCACGCCCAATGCGATCGGTCGTGATGCGCCGCGCCGGTTCCAGACCGGCAACAGCAACAGGCAACCGGCCAGCGGCAGGAAAATAAGAATTGTCAGTATGGGAAGCGCGGTAAGGGTCATATTATTGGTTCTTCGCCTAGCCTGCGAAGTGGGGCGTTATAGCTGCATATATCGTATCAGTATTCCATGGTTTTACCAGCAGCCGGTGCCTTGCGCATCAACTTTTCGAATTCATCGGCCGGGACGGGGCGGCTGAAGAGGAATCCCTGGAACTCGTTGCAGCCGTTTGCGGCCAGAAATTCGCTTTGGGCTGCAGTTTCAACCCCTTCGGCGACTACCATCAAACCCAGGCTGTGGGAAGTGGCAATGATGGCCTTGACGATGGCGCAGTCTTCCTGCTTTTGCGGCAGGTTCATGACGAATGAACGGTCGATCTTGATGGCGTTGACCGGCAGCTGCGTCAGGTAGCTGAAGGACGAGTAGCCGGTGCCGAAGTCGTCGATACTGATCTCCACGCCCATCTCACGCACACGTTTCAGCACCATTATTGTTGCTTCCACATTGTTGAGCATCAGGCTCTCGGTGATCTCTATCTCCAGGCCGCTTGGATCGAGTCCGGTTTTTTCGAGGGCTTGCGCGATCAGCTCCGGCAGGTTGCGTTGCTTGAAAATCTGGCTGGAGATATTGACCGATACCTTCAATGGAGTCAGCCCGTTATGCTGCCAGAGACTGTTCTGGCGACAGGCTTCCTGCACTACCCATTCGGTCATGGGGACGATCAGCCCGTTCTCCTCGGCAATACTGATAAATTCGCCGGGGGGAATCATGCCGAGTTCCGGGTGATTCCATCTGATCAGTGCTTCCGCGCCGGGCATGGCGCCGGTTTTGGAATCGATGCGCGGCTGGTAATAAAGCTGGAACTCGTTGCGCTCTAGCGCCTTGTGAAGGCTGTTTTCCAGGTTCAGCCTCTTCAGGGCGGTCTCGTTCATGGTTTTGCGATAGAAGTTATAGGTATTCTTGCCGGCTGATTTGGCATGGTACATGGCCGTGTCCGCATTTTTAAACAACAGTTCGCGGGTATCGCCGTCCCCTGGGAAGGTGGCGATGCCGATACTGATGGTGGCGAAGATCTCCTGCCCGTCAATCTGGAATGGCGAAGACATTTTGCCGATGATCCGGCTTGCTACCTTGGCCGCATCTTCATCGCGGTTGAAACTGGTAAGCAGCACCGTAAACTCGTCACCGCCAAGCCTGGCCACCACTTCGTGCGCATCTTCCTCGCCCGGGCGCGAAAGGTAGTCGCTCTTTCGCACGCAACTCACCAGGCGCTCCGCCACCCCTTGCAGCAGCAAGTCGCCAAAATGGTGTCCCAGCGTATCGTTAATGCGCTTGAAGTTGTCTATATCCAGCACCATCAGTCCGAACACCGTGTTGAACCGCCGGGCATAGGCGATCGCACGATCGGTTTCGTTTTTGAACAGGGCTCGGTTGGGAAGGCTGGTCAGAGCGTCAAAGTAGGCCATCTGCCGGATGCGGGTCTCGGACTCCTTGCGGTGGGTGATATCCTCGGCCGAGATGACTATTTCTGATTCGGCCGCATCGGCGCTGACCCGCGCCGCGCCACAAGTCAGATGGCGCACTGACCCGTCGGCAGAAGCCAGTACGGTCTCGAACTCAACTGCCTTGGCGTTTGCATCGGCCAGCGCCTGGAGCTGTTCCAGCAGTTGCTTGCGTTCTGTTTCCGGGACCCAGGAGTTTATTAGATTCTGTCCCAGCAGCAGCTCTTCCTGCTCGCCGCACAGCTGGGCAAAGCGCCTGTTGCAAAGGGATATCGTCCCGTCGGGACGCAGCACCACCAGACCGCTGGTGTTGTTGTCCATGACTTTGGCAAGGAATTCACTGTTTTGCTTGAGCGCTTGTTCAGCCTGTAATGCCGCCTTGACCGGCAGCAGATGCATGGCCAGGAACAGTGCTGCTCCGATCAAAAACCCCAGAAGCGTCATCAGGCCTGTCTTGATCAGCAACGGAGCCAGGGTGGTGTAAATCTGCAGCCTGGCCACCGGGCGACCGGAATCGAAGATATATTGAGAGTGAAAAATGACCGGGGCGGCAAGCGCCGAACCGTTGGAAGCTATCACTGCGCCCTGCATGTCGGTAATACGCCTGATTTCAGGGTTTCCATTGGCGGGGCGGCGTGAAAGAAGTTCGTCAAGGCGGGCGTTTTCATATCGCCACAGCTCCGGGTTATCCGTGATCAGATGAGCGATCAGGCGTGAGTTGACCTCGGCTTCAGTCTCCAATTTACCCTTTATGATTTGGTAATTGAGCCCGAAATATCCGGATGGGATTAATAGCGCCACCAGCAGCGCCAGCAAGACTGCAATAATGGTTATGATCCGGGATATGCCTGAATGGAGGTATTTCACGGCATCAACCCCGACCGTCCGGCAGGACGCCGGTATTGCGCTTTTCAAACTCGGAGACGAAATGCTTCATGGCACGGGTGCCGCTGCCGCCGATACTAATGACTGGTTCGGCTGACGGAGCCGGCGGGATATTCAGTAAACCAAACAGGATAACCAGTATTGTGAACGGCGACCTATACATGGCGATTTGCCTTTTCATCAAGGGGATTTCTAACAACAGTCACGATATGTACTGGGAAACCTGGCTCTTGTCAAACTCATTAAGATGGGCGGCCATGCCGGTCAAGCATGCTGTTCAATGTAGTTTCCTGCAATTATCTCTGCAATTTCATCCTGGTCCAGCCCGGAGCAGTCAATCGTCGCGTCGGCATACCTTTCATACAGACGCTGGCGTTCTTCGTACAATTCCAGAAAAGTCTGATCCTTTGATTTCGCGATGCCCCTGGTTTTGAAATTGCGAATTCTCTTCAGAATCTCGTCGTAGCCAACTTTCAGAAAGAAGATTTTTGAAATTGCCTGCAGGTGGGCCATGGCCTTTTCGCTGTAAACGGCACTGCCGCCGGTTGCAATTACGTGATTGGCAATATTCAAATGAAGGATTTCTCTCTCCTCGATATTTCTCAAATGGAGGTGGTCACTGCCATCAATGATCTGCTGCAATGATTTATGCTGGCTGGTCTGGATCAGAATATCCGTGTCGACAAACCGGAAAGTGAGCATCTTTGCCAGGATTATTCCCACCGTGCTTTTTCCGGCGCCAGGCATGCCGATCAGGGTCAGGTTTGGTTTCATGCAGCAACTTTCATGGAATTAACTTTTTTTGACAACCGTCAAGTATTGTCTGAAAAAAGAGGTATAGTGTTTCTACCACATTGATAGAAAAAAACCATCAAATCGAGTTTACTCGAACAACCAAAGAAAAGGGAGGAAACAGAGATGAGCATGTTTTGTAACCAGTGTGAGCAGGCAGCAAACGGAGTCGGCTGTAATATTTCAGGCGTATGCGGCAAAAACCCTCAAGTGGCATCGTTGCAGGATCACCTGTTGTATGGCTTGAAAAGTCTGGCTCTGTATGCCGACAAGCTCGGCCGCAACGCCGAGATCGACCGTTTCACGATCGAGGGGCTCTTCACCACCGTCACCAATGTTGACTTCGATGCGCGTCATATCGGCGGGGTAATCAAGCGCTGCTACGAGCTTAAAGAGAAGACCAAGGCCGCTGCCGGCGTGACACTCTCCGGTCCGGTGGCCGATTGGAAACCCGCGGACGATCTGGACGGTATGGTCAAGCAGGCCGAGGCATATGGCATCAATGCCCAGCATTCTAATGAAGATATCCGTTCCGTGATCGAGATCCTGATGTACGGACTGAAGGGTATGGCCGCCTACATGGATCATGCCATGATCCTGGGCCGCAGCGACGACGAGGTACTTGCTTTCGTTCAAAGGGCGCTGGCAGCCACCACCGATGCCAACCTGGGACTGATGGACTTTGTCGGCCTCTCGATGGAGTGCGGCAAGCACAACTTGACCGTAATGGGCCTGCTGAATGCGGCTCACACCGATACCTACGGCCACCCGGTCCCGACCCCGGTTCAGCTGGGCACCAGGGCCGGCAAGGCTATCCTGGTAACCGGCCATGATCTGAAGATGCTGGAAGAGCTGCTCAAGCAGACCGAAGGCAAAGGGATCAACATCTATACCCATGGCGAGATGCTGCCTGCCCACGGCTATCCCGGTTTGAAGAAATACAGCCACCTGGTGGGCAATTTCGGCGGCGCATGGCAGGATCAGGCCAAGGAGTTCGTCAATTTCCCCGGCGCGATCATTTTCAATACCAACTGCATCCAGAAGCCGGCCGACAGTTACAAAGACCGCCTCTATACCTGGGGCCTGGTAGGCTGGCCGGATGTCAAGCATGTGGACGGATGGGATTTCAGTGCAGTTATCAATAAGGCTCTCGAACTGCCCGGCCTGCCCGAAAACCCGGGCCAGGAAATTTTGACCGGCTTCGGTCACAATGCCGTGCTGGGAGTGGCCGACAAGGTCATCGCCGCCGTAAAATCCGGCGCCATCAAGCACTTCTTCCTGATCGGCGGCTGCGACGGCGCCAAGTCGGGCCGCAACTACTACACCGAGTTTGCCGAGAAGCTCCCGCAGGATACGGTCATCCTGACCCTGGCCTGCGGCAAGTACCGCTTCAACAAGCTTGAGTTCGGCGATATCGGCGGCATTCCCCGCCTGCTGGACGTCGGCCAGTGCAACGACGCCTACTCAGCCATCCAGATTGCTGTGGCCCTGGCGGGCGCATTCGAGTGCGGCGTCAACGACCTGCCACTCTCGATGATTCTTTCCTGGTACGAGCAGAAGGCGGTCGTGATCCTGTTGACCCTGCTGCACCTCGGTATCAAGAATATCAAGCTTGGACCGACCCTGCCGGCCTTCATCACGCCCAACGTGCTCAACTTCCTGGTTGAGAACTTCAACATCGGACCGATCACAACGGTCGAAGCCGACATGAAGGCGATCCTTGGGTAGATATACCAGAAATATGCAGTAATGAAAAAGGCGTGGGGCTTCGGCTCCGCGCCTTTTTTGCTTATTGTACAAGAGTGTGTCAAAGGGGCGGCAAAGCTGGCATAATGGATGTCGTTTGACAATGGGGCGATCATGCTTAGTGGCCCATATATTAGCGAATATTCGGGTTAAAATTGTGGCACGAGTGACGGGGTGTGGTGTATATAGTATTAGAAAATTAGATGGTTTGAATTACATCATGCCATCCAGCTTGTAAATGTAGGATGAAGCCAACTGCGAAAGGGGCCCGCATGCCAATCATCAGTATGTTTTATGGGATCATCGTCTATATGTATGCACTGGACAACCGCCAGCATCATCAAGCGCACATTCATGTGGAATACCAGGGTGCGGAGGCTGTTATCGCCATACCCGGCGGAGATGTCCTAGCCGGAGAAATGCCGACGAATAAAATGAAACTTCTCCAGGCATGGATAGAGATTCATCATGAAGAGTTGCTGGCTGATTGGGCTATTGCCGTAAAGGGCGGCGAAATATTCCGGATCGAGCCACTTCGTTAACGGAGAATCTTATGAATCCACGCGTAAAGCATGTGCAACCCCTGGAGAATTTCCGGCTCCGGCTTACCTTTGTCAACGGAGAAAAGCGACTTTTCGACGTATCGCCTTATCTTGTTTATCCTGCTTTCAAACGCCTGGCCAATCCGGCTTTTTTTTCGCTGGGCCATGCCGATCATGGAACTGTTGCCTGGCCGGATAATATAGATTTATGCCCGGACACACTCTATCTGGATAGCGTGAAAGAGACGCAGGAAGACTATTCGGTTGATTCGCCGGATAAGCTCAAGGACAGATAGTTGTGAAACACGAGATCAAATTTTATTCAAGCCATGGGGCGGACATGCCTTGGGGCCCTATTCTACTTGTACGCTTTCATATAATGCCGGGGAGGGTGTGAAGATGAAAAAAATTACGAAAAGTGTCTGTACGAACAGGGCTTTTCTCGAAGACGTCAGGAACAAGGAGTGGCGTTTCGCGGAGATTCCGTATGATACTGAGATAAAGTTCAACGACCTGCTTGATGCGCGGGATGGCGGCGGAGTCTCTCCGGCGGAGATGGAGCGGCAGCTCAGGGACCTGCTGCATGAGGCGCCCAACTTTATTGACGTGTATCACCATCTGGCGATGCTCCTTGACCAGCGCGGGAAGGGTCAGGAGGCCCAACTGCTGTGGCAACAGGCGGTGAATATCGGCATGCAGTGCTTTATCGAAAAGTTCAGCAATGCCGGCAACAAGCTGGAATGGGGCTGGCTCGAAAATCGCCCTTTTTTGCGATCCTACCATTCACTTGGTCTTCAATACATGGAAAGCGGCAATACCGAGATGGCGCTCTCCATCTTCAGAACGATCTTGTCACTGAATCCGGGCGACAATCAGGGTGTCCGTGCGCTTGTAGTCGATTGCTGTCTGAAGCTGAAAATGTACAGGGATGTCCTGGCGGTCTGTAAGGATTCACAGGACGATCACATGGCCGAAACAATATACGGACGCGTTTTGGCCCTGATCTCCCTTAATCGTATGGCTCAGGCGGAAAAGGCACTCCTGCAGGCAGTTGCTGCTTTGCCGCTGGTGGCGGCAGAAATTGTAAAAGCTCGACATCCGCGACCGAGAAACATGCATGAGGGGCGCTATACCGTCGGCGGCGCTGACCAGGCATGGTACTACTGGCGGGATGCGGGAAAGTACTGGGAAGAGGTGCTGGGGGCGATTGAGTTTGTCAGGGAGGGGTTGAAGGGGCGGGGGTAGTTCAAGTTTCTGGTTGACAAGTCAACCTTCGACGTTATTAATTGCGCTGTTTCAAAGCAACTTTGATTTCGGTCTATGGAGTATTATTAAAAGTTATGGCCATCACCACAAACAAACATAACAATCTGACATTCCTGGATGTATTTGCGGGTGGTGGGGGGATGTCAGAAGGCTTCGTCAGAGCGGGCTTTACACCTGTTGCTCATGTGGAAATGGACAGGGCCGCTTGCTTTACGCTCAGGACCAGAACGGCCTTCCACTGGCTTAAACGTAATGGCAATTCCGGGCTCTATGACGAGTATCTACATGGTCGGATTACCAGACAGAATTTATATGATGCTATACCCAAAAAAGAGATTGCTTCCGTAATTAACGCAGAAGTTGGCGAAGATACCTTGCCAGATATTTTCAGTCGGATAGACGAACAACTAGCTGGCAAACCGCTTGATTTGATTGTTGGCGGGCCCCCTTGTCAGGCGTATTCACTGGTGGGCAGAGCTCGCGATAAAAACCGGATGCGTGGAGACAAGCGTAACTACCTGTACGTCTTCTACGCTCAATTTCTAAAGCGCTATCAACCTCGCTATTTTGTCTTTGAAAACGTAACCGGCCTGTTGTCAGCCAAGTCAGCCGATGGTGAATTATATTTTGATATGATGCGATCATTATTCAAAGAGGCTGGTTATGAGACGGAATATCATGTGATTTCAGCGGATGATTTTGGTGTGCTCCAGAATCGGAAGCGTATAATTTTGGTTGGTAAAAGAGGAAGTGAAAGTGGTTTCTACCCATACCCGCAACCATGGAAACCAGAGGGTGTACAGGTCAGTGAAGTATTTAGCGATCTCCCTATTCTCAAAGCCGGTGAAGGTTCAGTCTACCCATGTCGTATGAATGATTATTCAGGAAGCTATTTGTATCAGGCTAATATTAAAGGCAATAGCACTCCGGTTACTTTGCACTTTGCCAGGACACATAACGAACAGGATCTGGAGATTTACCGCATTGCGGTACAGAAGTGGAACGGGAAGCAGGAACGTCTTGATTATAATGACCTGCCGGATCGTTTGAAAACTCATCACAATCGGGTTTCTTTTCTTGATCGATTTAAGGTAATTGCCGGTGACAAGCCATATTCACATACGATTGTTGCTCATATTTCAAAAGATGGTCATTTCTCCATTCATCCAGATATCACACAAAACCGCTCTATCACCCCCCGTGAAGCCGCACGTCTACAAACTTTTCCAGATGATTATTTTTTTGAAAGCGTGAAGGATACTGCCGGTTATACAGCGGCATTTAAGCAGATCGGCAATGCTGTGCCGGTGTTACTGGCGCAGAAGATTGCAGAGAGATTATTGGAGGTCTGGTGATGGCAGGTAATCCTTCGTTTAAGACAAGAGCTAGGGTTCTTAATCAGCTGGGTGAACAGCTAATTAAGAATGAGGCAATAGCATTACTGGAATTGATCAAAAACTCTTATGATGCTGATGCGTCAGAATGCAATGTGATGATGTATAACCCGACTTCAACAATAAACGGACGGATCATAATTGAGGATGATGGGGAGGGGATGGATATATCGACGCTATCAACTGCCTGGCTTGAAATTGGTACAAGTTATAAAGAGGACTTAAAATCCTCAGATAAAACGAAAAGAACCCACAAATATAATCGCCTCAGATTGGGTGAAAAGGGGATAGGCAGATTAGGTGTACATAGGCTTGGGAAACAAATAGAAATAATATCTAAACAGGCCGGTTGCAAAGAATGTCGTTTATATATTGATTGGAATACAATCGAAAAATCAAAATATTTAGAAGATATTCCAGTTGAGTTAAAAGAGCGACAACCTATTGAGTTTATAAAAGGGACCGGCACTAAAATAACCATATCTCAATTACGTTTGCCTTGGACCAGAGGAATGGCTAGAGACTGTGCAAGATCAATATTGTCTCTTAACTCACCATTCGAGAGTAAAGATAATTTTACCGCTAGTTTTAATATACAAGGCTCTGAATGGTTAAAAGGATTGATTCAATATAGCGATATAGAGCATTACAAATTGTTTGAATTTGATATCGAAATGCATGGTAACGAAATAATAAGGTTCAATTATGATTTTCTGCCATGGCCTACAATGAACAAACTTAAATCAAGAAAGTTGTCTATTGCTGATAAAGAAATTTACTCATTAAAGCGTATGGTACGTAAGTCTGACAAAGAATATATAGAGATAGACTTATCAAAACATAAAATTGGTAAAGTAAGATTTAAGGGTATTGTCTTTGATAGAGACACCAATATCCTCAATCTTGGCTTTGACCTTAAAGATAAAAAAGGATTCAAGAAATATCTTGATGAGAATGGTGGTGTCAGGGTATTTCGGGACAACATGAGGGTTATGGATTATGGTGAAGCTGGCAATGATTGGCTGGATTTAGGTGGTCGTAGAGTCAATCTTCCGACTAAAAGAATCAGTAATAATATAATATTAGCCGCTGTCTATCTTGACCGGGAAGAAAGTACAGACCTGATAGAAAAAGCAAACAGAGAAGGTTTTGTGGAAAATGAAGCTTATACCACTCTGTTTTATGCAATACGATTTGCAATTGATCGGTTCGAATCATTGAGGAAAACAGATAAGGACTTATTGCGTAAATACTGTGGAGCAAAATCCACATCAGAGCCAGTAATTACAAATATTACTGAATTGAAAAATATTGTAGAACAAAATGTGAAAGATCAATCAGTAGCTAACGAAATTTATAGATATTTGGATAGAATTGAAGAGGAATACGAAAGCATAACTAATAGTTTGATAAAGAGTGCAGGAGCTGGATTAAATCTAACCATAGTTATCCACCAAATAGAAAAGATTATTAAAGAAATAAAGGCGATGCTTCAAAGGAAAGCCTCCTTTAATGTACTTGAAGAACGAGTTAAAACATTATCTAAGCTTGTTGAAGGATATAGCATTCTTGTTAAGAGTTCTGAAAAGAAAATTCGTAATTTGAAAGGAATAGTGGAGCAGTGTGTATTTAATATTGAGTTCAGGCTGGATGCGCATAAAATCTGCTTGGAGCCTGAGTTCAGAAATAAAAAATCAAATCTTGATGCCCTTTGTTCAGAGGATCACGTTTTAAATGCCCTAATGAATCTTTTTGATAATTCAATATGGTGGCTCGGGTACTCCAAAACAAAAAACCCCAAAATTTATTTAGATATTTCTGATGCGCTTCCAGGCTATGTGAGTATCGTTATTGCCGACAATGGACCTGGTTTTAGTAAATCCACAGAAGAAATAATCAAACCTTTTGTTACCGATAAACCTGGCGGGATGGGAATCGGCCTGCATCTAACAAATCAAATTATGGAATCGTTGGGTGGAAAGCTGCTTTTTCCGGAACTAGACATATATGACATCCCGAAAGCATTCGAAGATGGAGCCATAATCGCATTAGCTTTTAAAAAAGGAGTCCGCTGATGCGCTTATCTAATAGCGGTAGAATTGTTCTAATAGATGACACTTTTGATGAAGCATTACCTTTAATGCAGACCTTTAACAGAAACGCAATACCTTATATGTATTTTGATGGAGGCTTAAATTCCCTGCCAGTATCACCACAGGATGGAATTCGTTTTGTTTTTCTCGATATTGAACTTAGAGACACTAGAGGACTTAATGAGAAATTAAAAGCTTCAGCATTAACTGCAAGGTTAAAGAAAATAATAGCGATCAACAATGGTCCATATGTTATCGTTTTTTGGACTAAACACTCAGAAATCATTGAACAGGTACTTGCTAATTGCAAGCGTGCAGACATTTCGCCGGTTGCATGGATAGATCTTGAAAAAACAGCATGTAAAAATGATGACGGCACCTATGATATCGAACAAATATCAGACAAATTAAAATTAAAACTTGAACCAATTGGTGCTTTTAATCTTTACATTGAATGGGAAAATACACTTCACAATTCTAGTAAGAAATTTGTGTCTGACCTGTTAGGCTTGGTCCCTCAGGGCGATGATTGGTCAAATAACACTTCAAAGTTGTTTTATAAATTATTTAAATCATATGCCAATGAAAACAAAACTAAAGACCCATTACTACAATTCAAATTTGCTTGTTTTTTGATGAATCGTAGTTATCTTGATACGCTTCAAAATTACACCACTGACAATATACAACTACCACATGGTTTCAAATTAGTAGATGGTGAAATTAATAGCACGATTTTGGCTAAACTGAACTCGTCATTATTTATAATTAATTGTTTACATGAAGATCCAACTACCGGATATATCTATCTAGAGCAAAATAAACGTAAGCAATCACTGTTGACTGATAACATATTTAAGAAAGGAAAGTGTCCTACAAAGACGAAGCTATGTAACATCATATTGACTCCTGAATGTGACATAGCAAACAACAAAGCTTTACAAGTAATCAACACTACGAACCCTCCTACTCATGAGGTGTTTCATAGAATAATGTCCGGAATAATATATAATATAGGCGATGCAAGCTTGAAGGACGAAAAAAAGAAATTTGAAGAAAAGGGGGGCGAATCAAGATTTTTGATTGGGCCTCTTTGGTACAATAATAAGCCATGTTTAATTGTAATGCATTTTGCATCCATTTCGTACATAAGTGAAAACAAACTGTCAGGTAAACCAATATTTGGATTAAGACGCGACCTAATGTTTGATTTGCAATCAAAAGCTGCGAACCACGTAAATAGATTAGGTAATTTTCAGTTAAGTTGAAAATGTATGGATGTCCACTCCCCCGCTCAGCGCAGCTACAACATGTCCCGAATCAGGGACAAAAACACCCGCCCGGAGGAAGTTGTCAGAAAACTCTTGTGGAGCCACGGATACCGTTACCGCCTCCACCGAAAAGACCTTCCCGGCAAACCTGACATTGTATTTCCCGGTAGAAAAAAAGCGCTGTTTATCCACGGTTGTTTCTGGCACAGGCACGATTGCCGCTATTTCAAGTGGCCCAAGTCAAACGCTGAGTTCTGGGAAAAAAAGATTAGTGAGAACGTCACAAGGGATAACCGGAATTTTGACTTGCTGGCACAGACTGGCTGGAGACATCTGATCGTCTGGGAGTGCGAAACAAAGGCAAAATGCCTTGATGATGTGCTTTATAAGATTGAATCATTTCTGACTGCATAACCCAGAGGAGTTACCGATGTCTCTTGTTGACCTGTGGCAGTCCTCACCCAAGCAACTCTCCGAAAAACACCTTCAGCAAATTATTATGTTTGCTGGCGATGGTAGGCTCAAAGATGGTAATGACACCAGCGAAGAATTTAGAGCGTTTATCAGCATTATTCCCTCAACGATCCTTTCCCGCTATGCATCTGATTGCCTGGAAACAAAATTCGATGATTCTGGTTTGGCATTGCAGGATATTGTTAACCAGACCGGTAAGCGACTTGGTTTTCAGGTGAATGACGGTCGATATCGGGGTGTCAGAAATGATACTGGAAACGATGGCCTCTGGATTTCTCCGGAAGGTTACGAGATTGTTGTCGAGGTCAAAACAACTGATGCTTATAGAATAGATCTGGAAAAAATTGCCGGGTATCGCCGCTCTTTAATAAAGCAGGAAACGATCTCAGAAGAGCGCTCTTCGATTCTCATAGTCGTAGGCAGAGAGGACACCGGCGGCCTTGAAGCTCAGATACGAGGTTCCCGGCATGCATGGGATATTCGTCTTCTCAGTGTGGATTCACTCTTTCGTCTTGTCAGCATCAGAGAAGAAATCGAAGGGCCAGCCATTGCCAGAAAAATTTGCGATATCCTTATTCCAAGGGAATATACACGCGTTGACGGAATTATTGACTTGGTTTTTACCACGACGGCTGACGTTCGACCCGAAATACCGGACGAGGAAATAGTTGAATCATCGGAAGCACGCGGCTCGTCTGAAGACGAAAGCGCCAAACCTAAGTTGAAACCGGTCAATTTCAATGAAGATTGTGTAGAAAGAATACAGGCAAAACTTGGTTTGTCGCTGATCAGGCGATCACGGGCATCCTTTGTAACTCCAGACAATGACACTGCGCTGATCTGTACCGTATCGAAAGAAAGTCAGACGAGCAGTGGGCTCAGGTACTGGTTTGCATTTCATTCTCATCAACGCGATAGCCTTAACACCTATGAAAAAGCATATGTAGCCTTTGGTTGCGGAACCGCAGAAACGGTTCTACTCATACCTTTTAATGACTTCAGAGAGTGGCTGAATGGTATGAATATGACGCAAAATGATGATCGTGAGTATTGGCATGTTCAGATCATAAAGGATGGCGAAAAATACGTTCTTTTACAGAAGGCTAATTTTGAGAGAATTGACGTGACAAATTACAGGATTTGACTCTTCCTTCAGAACAAATAGTTGGCGAAATTTCAAGTACGGAAAAAAACAAGGATACCACCATGCTCCAGGTAACAGACCAACTTCTTAAGGAAATGACAGAAACCATCGTGCGAGGCGTAAATCCTAGCAAGATAATTCTATTTGGCTCATACGCAAAGGGAACAGCGCGGCCTGATTCGGACCTTGATTTTCTGGTTATTGAGGACGGTCCATTCAACGCCCGACGTACCAGAGAGTCCGAGATGGTGAAGCTCTGGGAGATATGTTTCGACTACAACATACCGCTGGATTTTCTGGTGTACTCTCCCGAAGAGATCGATCAGTGGAAGGATGTGCGGAATCATGTGATCGCCCATGCTCTCAAAGATGGAAAGGTGCTCTATGAACGCAATTGATCAGGCGCGTCAGATGTTGGTAATGGCATCCAAGGACATCAAGGCGATGAGGTCATTGTTGTCACCGGAATCGGCGGATGATGAGATTTTCGGCTTCCACGCCCAGCAAGCGGTCGAGAAATCCCTCAAGGCATGGATTTCAGCTACCGGAGGGAGTTATGGATTTGTACATGATATTCACGTCCTGCTCCTGAACCTTCGTGAACTGGGATGTGACATCAGTCGGTTCAAAAACCTGCTGTTGCTGAACGTGTATGCAGTGCGATTTCGATACGAACCACTGGAGATGCCCACAAATACTCTGGATCGCCCCGAGATGCTCGGCAAAGTTACGGAGCTTTATGAACACGTACAACTGGCTGTCGATACAGCTGCTGAACGATCAGACGGTCCTTGATCAATAAAGACAATATAAAGGCCCCCGCCGGAGATTCCGCCGGGGGCCTTTCTTATTGGTGATATGCTCAGCAGATTATACGTTCACTGCATCGGTGTCAGCCGCTCGGCCTTGAAGCCGGAGACCTTCCAGGTGCCGTCCAGCAGTTGCATCTCTGCCTCATGCCGAAATGTGACCGGCCATTTACAGAATGCCGAAGAGACGCCCGGCGGGATGCGGCAGACGGTTTCCTCCACTTCGAGCACAATTTTACTGTTATCGGCCGATTTTTTCTCGGACTTGCGCTTGCGTTTGACCCATGAAATGTCGCCGGCAATCGAGTTGACCGAAGGGGGGCTCATGTTGAATTCCTTGCCGTAGATCTTCATGGTGGTGGGGGCGGTCATCTTGATCCAGGAAGCGGCATATTCCCTGGCGTCACCGGAGGCCAGCTCTTCGGCCTTCTGGTACTGGCCCTGCAGCATGGCTTCGGCAAACTGATCGTAGGCCTGATATGCCGGGGAGGGGGGCGCGAGGTATGTCTGATAACCCCACCAGCCGCCTGCTGCAACGCCAATCAACAGGCAGAGCTTGACGATGGTGGAAGCTGTCCCAGAGGCACTTTGGGGCAGCGGCGATGGTTGCATGCGGGATTGGGTGGCGGGCGTCTGCTGCTGCCGGGCGGGGCGGGAAGGATTTGCCGCCTCTCCGCTCAGCATACACCCGGAAAGAGGTTCTTGAGGAGGCGCAGGCAACTCCTTGACCGAACAGATCGCCCCCGCCTCCCGCAGCTGTTCCTGCATGGCATAGGCAGCGGCACCTTTCAGGTCGTCCAGGATTATTGCGCCATTACCGGTTTTGAACAGAACTCGCACTTCCTGCGGCCCCAGTTTCAGCACATCGGATAGTTTTGCCAGGACATCAGCCGGTTTTCTGTTTTCCACCAGTTTGCCGCTGAATACCAGCTGATAACGTTTTTCAACCATGGGCTACCCCTTCATGTAAACTGCTTCGTGCTTTTCTGATTAAGTTGCTGAAGTATGGGACTGATTCCGAAATCACCACGACAGCTCGCGTTCCGAGACAAATTCACGCAATTTGCCGCTGAGTGGATCCCGGAACCTGACCGATTTGGCAACCAGCTGGAGCGGGGCCTCAAAATTGTCGGCGCTTTCCGGCTGCAGTTCCGGATAATAGCGGTCGTTCAGAATCCCGAAACCGAGGCCGCTCATATGAATCCGCAACTGGTGGGTTTTGCCGGTGATCGGTTGCAAATTAAAAAGGCCCCTGCCATTTTTGAACTCCATCAGATCTATCCTGGAGCGGGCATTGGCCGTCCCGGGAATTCTCATCATGCGGAACCACGGCTCGCCCCGCTCGATTCTGTCCTCAATAATCCATGAAGATTTTTCACCAGCCGGCAAACAGGCCGAAATCGCCTGATAACGTTTTTCAAGCTTGCCGTTCATGAAGAGCTCTCCGTACCGGCCGCGCGTCGCCTTGTTGACCGAAAACATGACGATCCCCGCTGTTTCGCGGTCGATGCGGTGAAGCGGCGCCAGATCCGGGATTCCGGTGCTGTTCCGCAGGCGGTTCAGCAGACATTCGTCAACATAGCGGCCGCCGGGTGTTACCGGCAGGAAGTGCGGTTTACAGGCGACCAGAATCCGGTCGTCCTGGTAAATTATCTTTTCGGCAAAAGGAATGACAGGCTCACTGTTGACTTCCCGGAAATATATAATCCGTTTTTGCGGAACATATTCAGTGCCCAGAGTGATCGGGTTCGCGCTGTCGTCAAGCACCTTTCCTGCCGAAATCCGTTGTTTCCAGGTCTCCCTGCCGACGGCCGGAAACCTGCTGCTCAAAAAGCAAAGAATCGAGGGGTAGGGCTTTTCGATTTTCGGCATGGTGACTGTGGAAGGGTGGTTGGAAATCCCCATTAGATTGTTTCCTTGCCCGGCATTATGAAATGTGGCTTCAGCTCAGGCGGTAGCGGACAACCCGACAAGCGAAATGTCATTGTCCTCTGCAAATGCCAGCTTATTGCTGATCCGGAAGAATTCGTCCGAGATGTCGTCGAAGGCTGCGACGAGCGCCGGATCAAATTGGGTGCCACTGCCTGCCACAATTATGCCATAGGCTTCCTCGTGAGACATGGCTGGCCGATAGCAGCGGTTTGAGGTCAGGGCGTCATACACATCCGCAATCGACATAACCCTGGCATACAGCGAAATTTCATCGCCCTTTGCTCCGTCGGGATAGCCGCTGCCGTCCCAGCGTTCGTGGTGTGAACGGGCAATAGTCAGGCCTGTGCGGAGAAAAAAGTTCTGGGGATATTGCACCAGAGCCGAGGCAAGTGTTTTGGCACCGATCAGGGTGTGGGACTTCATGGTTTCAAATTCAGGTACAGTGAGTTTGCCGGGTTTCAAGAGAATACTGTCTGCTACGGCAACCTTGCCGATGTCATGGAGCGGGCTGGCAAGATAAATATTTTCGATGAAATTCGGGGTGACTTCCTGCTGAAACGCTGACGTTTCCGAAAGCCGTTCCGCCAGCAGCCGGCAATATAGCTGAACCCGCTCGATATGCTTGCCGGTGTCATCATCACGGGATTCGGCCAGTTTTGCCAGAGCAAAGATCGTCGCCATTTGCGAGGCGATGATCTCCTGAGCATATGCCTGCACCTGATTTTCCAGATGGCGGTTATGTTGCTCGACCTTCTGCTGCAGAAGCCGGAGATTTAAATGATTTTCCAGGCGTGCCTGGACCTCTTCGATCTGGAACGGTTTGGTGATGTAATCAACTCCGCCGACACCAAACGCCTTGACCTTGTCGATCGGTTCGTTCAGGCCGCTGATAAAGATCACCGGGATATCGCGGAGACGGCTGTCCGCTTTCAAGCCTGCGCAGAACTGGTAACCATCCATTCCCGGCATGGTGATGTCGAGCAATACAAGATCAGGTGGATTTTTCAGCGCTGCTTTAAAAGCCATATCCGCCCGGGGAAACGACAGGACGCGATAGTTTTTCTTCACCAGCATCATTTCCAGAAGTTGAAGATTGGCCGGTGTATCATCCACAATCATTATGGTTGCCGGTTGTTCACGTACAAACATGTAGCGGTTCCTCCTTGACAAACAATGCGGTGAGCCTGTCATAGGCGTAATTATCGACAAGCCGGCGCAGTTCCGCGGCGAGTATCGGTTCGGATTGGCCAACACGCTCGATTAAGCCGCGCAGGGCCGCCATGTCCCCCGCATCGAGTGCATCGCGCATGGCGGATAGCAGGTTGTCGGCAAGGGTTGAGAGGTTTTCAGTGGTAAGATCGGCAAATTCGCTTGTCGCTCCCCCACCCAGACTAATGTCCTCGTACAGGTAGGCCACATTCGTCAGCCGCCGGATTTCTCCGAACAGGTATTCCATCGGAACCGGCTTCATGATGAACCCGTCGAATCCGTGGTCAAGGGCTTTCTGGCGTTCTTCCATCATGACACTGGCCGTGATGGCTATAACCGGGGTGGATTTTCCTGTTGGGGTTGCCTTGATGCGCTGCATGGCCTCATAACCGTTCATTCCTGGCATCAGGATATCCATCAGCACAATGTCCGGAGACCAGGTCTCAAATTGCTCAACACCGCTGAACCCGTCACAGGCCTCACGTACCTCGAAACCTGCCTGGGTCAGTACCTGGGACAACAGGCTGCGGTTGGTGTCCTGATCATCGACAACCAGTACGCGCCACTCTTTCTCGTTTGGTGCAATGTGCCGGACACATCGTTCCGCGGCAGCCGTCAGGGCGGCAACCTTCATGTCCACTACCTCTGCCTGAAAAGTAAAACGGAAGACGGAACCGACGTTCGGTTCACTGCGCAGCAGTAACAGGTCCCCCCCCATCAGACGGGCAAATTGGCGGCTGATCGGCATACCAAGACCGGTGCCTTCAATTTTATGGCGACCGCTTGCCGTCTGTTCAAAAGAAGTAAAGACCTTGTCGAATTCTTCGGATGCAATGCCGCTCCCGGAGTCCTCCACATCCATGATTATCGTGATGCTGTCAGCGCCCGCCGCACCAGGGGCAGTGCGAACTGACACGGCAATCCCCCCCCGGTCGGTAAACTTGAGCGCATTGCTGATCACGTTAATCAGTACCTGGCGCACCTTGCCGCTGTCGGCGTTCAGTGCCACCGGCACTTCACCGTCCAAATCGATGCTGAAACTCACTTTTTTCTGTCTGGTTCGGGCACTGAACAGAGATTCCATTTCCTTCAGCAGTTCGTGGAAACTGAAGGTCGTTTTCGTGTGGTTGATTGTCCCGGCCTCGATTTTCGACATTTCCAGGATATCATTGATCAGTTTCAGAAGATGTTCGCCGCTTTGGTTGACGATATCGATGTATTTTTCCTGTTGTGACGTCAGATCCTTTTCGCGCCTCAATAACTGGGAATAACCGAGAATAGCGTTCATGGGGGTGCGGATTTCGTGGCTCATGTTGGCCAGGAAGATGCTTTTGGCACGATTGGCCGTTTCAGCGGCTTCCTTGGCGCTCAGCAGTTCGGTTTCCAGGGCCGCCTGTTCACTCAGATCCACAAAACTCTCCAGCAGATAGGGCCGCCCGCTGACCGTTACGTTATTTACCGACTTGAGTATGGGAAGTTGCTCTCCATTATGAAGATTGAGGTTTCGTCTGGAGATGTCAATGGCTTTCCTGTCATCCATGATGGGGCAAATTGTATCATCGTGGCTATGAAAGAGGCTGAAACAGGATTGTCCGATAAGTTCATGTTTTGCCCCTCCATACATCCGGAGTGCGGCAGGATTTATGTCCTCGATGGTTCTCGTCGCGCAATCTACGAGCACAATCCCGGCGTTGATCGATTCAAACATGATCCGCATCCGCTCTTCGCTCTCGCGCAGGGCCTCCTCAAACTGGTTGATATGTCGAATCAGTTGGGAGATGAGACAGGCTGTCACCACCACGCCCAGCAACAAGGCCGCGAAAACGATTTTTTTTCTGGTTTGGGCAGACTGGATGTTCGCCTGAATCATGGTGTGACTTATCTGGCCGCAACTGGCATCCAGGGCGCCAAGTTCCGCATCAAGCCGGTTGATGGTTTCCCGCAGGGGCAGCACCCCCTGAAGCGACCGATCTTTCCGTACCAGGGACAGCAACGCGGCCGTTTTGGTCGACAGCAAGGAAAACTCCTCCGTCCGATCACCGGTTTTCACCGACGAAAGATCCTTGACCGCGCCATGTAGTTCATGGACGGCATCTTCTGCCACCCTCCCGGTATCAACCGCATCGACCACGCCATTGACAAACAGCTTGAATTTATGCCGCGCCGCTGAAGAAGCGGTCTGCAGGCGGTAGCTGTCGGCCATCCTGTCTGAAATGGTGATATCGCTGACGGTTTGGTAGATCAACAACATCGTCAACGGGATCATGACAATGATGATTTCAGAAAAGATGCCGGTGCGAAGGGATTTGACATTATTCATAGGTTTGGCCGAGTCATTCCAGTTTCAAGATTTGCATTCAATATTTTTTGATGACAGTCACGCCTCCGGCTGTGGAGTGGACATATCCGACCCCACCTGGCGTCCTCCTGACAAACTCCAGGACTTCCGCATCGCCAGACTTCAGCAAAGGCTGGCGAATGCCGTCGCGAAAAGCCTTCTTGGTCCAGAGGGTTGCATACTTTAAGTTGTTCATCTGCAGAACCTTGGCCAGAAATTCCTCCTGGGCCGCTGCATTGTCGACCGGAATCAGCTTGATACCGTTGCTGAACTGTTTGCCGCCCAGAAAGACATCAAATATTTCATTTGCATCCAGGGCCGTTGCACTGTTGCAGATCAGGACGAGTTCTGCCATGGCTGGTCTGCCGCAACAGACCGTGCACAGGAAAACGGCCAGGTAAACAATACTTCGTGCCGCCATGGTGCGTCCTTTCCCCAGTCCTTATAAACAGGATAAGTGCGTTCACGAAATTATTATCTGCAAAAAGCGCAGAAAATAATTTCCAACTTACTAAAAACGGATCGAAAACTGGGAACTGATCTCGAAATAATCGTCCCGGTCCCGGTTCATGATCCGGGTGTGATTCCCTTCCAACTTGAGTGCCGCCTTTGGTGTCAGATCATAACGAATCCCGGCCAGAGTCCGGCGATATGAGTGCCCTTCCCGGAGTTTGCTGAAATAATTATCTCCCTGATCAAGCGAAGCAAATTCGAAGCGGGTATAAGGTGTGAAGCTGCCGATGAGACGTCCTGCCTGCAAAAAACCAAGCGTGCTGCCATGGGTACCGCTGCTGCCGGAACGATCCCGGTTCAAAAACTGGTAGAATTCGCCGATGACTTCCCAGTCATAAGCACTGTAGACCCCGTAGCCGCCGAGAAGATTCAGCTCGGAACGGTTTATGCGTATTCCCGATGAATTATAGCCATCCACATCGGTGTGGAGAGCGTGTACGCCCAGCCGCAGGCCATCAAGTGCGCCTGTGAAATCATGACTGATATGCAAGCCGACGGCCAGCTCATGGTTGTCGTCGGAAAAGGGGTTGGGATCCAGCTTGCCGCTCCCATTGATCTTCGGTCCATTGGCTATGTAGAGGTCGTATCCCAACTTGCCGCTGCCGGTGCGAACAGCTCCGTTGCCCCATAAACCGGTCATGTGGGTCGGAACGATGCCGCCATCTTCCTCGAAATCGATAAATTTGGGACGCTGAATCGTGGTCTGGAACTGCTTGCCATGGTGAAATGCTGTATTCCAGTAACCCAGCGGAGTATGATAGCGCCCCCCCCAGAGCGAAAGGTAATCGCTGAAGGCGTAACCGATCTGAAACCTCTCCAGTTCCGCCATGGTTTCCCCCTCGCCATTTATCTCGAAAATCAGTTCCACCAAGCTTTTGAGGTGGGTTCCCAGCGAGGGCGTCAAGTAAAAATCGAGCGCTCCGACCGAGAACCCCTTGCGTTTGCTCCCCTCGCCCTGGCGCCGGCCGCTGTAAGTAAGTCCGACATCGGCAAAACCGTGCAGCCAGGTGACGTCATCCAGAAAAGTCGATCCGCTGGCGACCGGCGCAGCCATCTTATTTTCCGGCATCCGCTGCTCGGGCGGGACGGCAGCTTCGCGACATCCGACAGACACTTTATTCTCCAAGTCACGCACCCGTTCAGCCAGTTTTTCAATTATTCTGCTGTTTTCTTCAAGCCGCCTCTCAAGCTCACGTATGCGGCCGGGTTCATCGGCCTCCGCTCTTTCGATGCCAAATATTTGCAGTATCAAAGCAACACTTGCCAGAAGCAAGACCATGTGCTGAAAACTCCGCCGACATTCCGGATTCATTCCAACCTCCCGTAATATTTCAATACACCGCGAATAAATAGGTTTACCTATAGGATCTTCAGCTACTTCAAATTTCAGGCCATCGTTGTCAGATCGCTGCCCACCGGTGCCGCATCAGTGGAGAGGATCTAGTCGTGCTGCGACGGAACTGATTGGTAAAATTACTGTTTTCACGGAATGTGCCGCGATTCTAATGTTTTTCAGATGTAACTGCAATGGGGAAGTTAGGTGCTTTTCGGTGCGTTCGGTCATTGACAATTCAGCCATTATTCTTTAGCATCCAGCGATACCACTTAATTATGCGAATCTCACTCCAACACATAGCTGCCGCGATACTGCTGGTTATCAGTTTAGTCATGCCGCTTGCCTGCGATGCCGCCCGTATGCTGGACCTGGTTGACTCTGCAAAGGAAGTGCATACCCAACTCTCATCTGATATCAGCAACGATGGATGTCCGTGCCCGGATTGTCCTGTTGATCACCATTGCGAAAGTGACTGCTGCTCCAATTATGCCCCACTGCTTCAAGGCCCGGTTCTCGCCTACTCTCCAATGCTTGGTTATCTTCGCTTTTTTAATACAAACACCAAACCTCCCCAGGTTTATTTCTCTATTTTTGTGCCACCCCAAAATTCTGCCGCCTGATGTTTCAACTCTTATCCATCAAGCCTATTTTAGATTCATTCTCGCAGTCATGCTCTGTGATCTGAACTTTGAGACGACAAAAGGAGTCTGGAAACGTGACAAACAATAACCGTGATTTTTTACAATCTCTGTGGGATTTTTTCTGCTCACTCAAGCTGACCATGGCCCTGTTGATCGGGTTAGCGCTCATTTCGATAATCGGTACCATCATCCCACAGGGCACCCTGCCTCCGGAATACGTGCAACAGATCAGTCCGACCAAGCTGAAGCTTTACACTTCGCTGGGCTTTTTCGATATGTACCACTCCTGGTGGTTCATTCTGCTGCTCTATCTTCTGACCGTGAACCTGGTGGCCTGCTCCATCAAGCGCCTGCCGCATATTTGGAAAACGATCACCAATCCGGTGACGATCTTCAACAGCGGTCTGGAGAAGTCGCTTTCCGGTGTGGTGGAGTTTTCACATTCCGGCGAGCATGTGATGGTCAAAGACCGGGTTGCCGCTTTTCTGAAAAGAGAATTTGCCGAACCTGTTGTGAACGAGGCCGACGGCGACTGGCACCTGTTTGCACAAAAGACTCCCTGGTGCCGTTTGGCGGTTTATTGCGTTCATCTTAGTGTTATCATCATCTTTATCGGCGCCATCATCGGTTCGGCCTTCGGGTTTAAAGGTTATGTGAATATCATGGAGGGAGAAGCGATCTCCAAGGTCATGTCCCGTTCCAACAAGGAGATCGATCTTGGTTTCTCCCTGCGCTGCGAGCAGTTCAGCGTAACCCATTATGACAGCGGCGCCCCGAAAGAGTTCAAGAGCATCCTGACCGTGCTGGAGAACGGCAAGCCGGTGCCGGATTACACCAATGCCCGCGTTATCGTCAACGACCCGCTGACTTATAAGGGCATCACCTTCTACCAATCCAGCTATGGTAATGCTGGCAACCACTTCTTCACCGTCAGTGGTCTGGATGGTAAAAACCCTGTTTCCCTTACTGTTCCCAGCCAATCCACCGTCAATCTACCGGATGGAAGCAGCATGCATGTTACCGAATCTACCAAGGACGTTTCACAGTTCGCACCGGGAATGTCCGGACCGGCTGCCCAGGTGGAATTGCATGCTCCCAATGGAAAATCGGAAACTTTCATCGTTTATGCCAACCATCCTGAGTTGAACATCCAGCACGCGCAGCAGCATGGAACGGGGCCGGTAATTCACTACAAAGGTGCTCAGGATCGCATGTATACCGGTCTGCAGGTCGCCAAGGATCCCGGCGTGGAAGTTGTCTGGCTGGGGTGCATGTTGATGGTGATCGGCATTTATGCCGCCTTTTTCATGTCGCATCGCCGCATCTGGGTGCGGATTCAAAATGGCAGCGTCACGGTCGGCGGTAATGCCAGTAAGAACCAGGCAGGATTCCAGCTGCACTTTGACCGTCTGGCAAACAAGCTTAAATCAGACCTTTCCGGGGAGGAAAAATCATGACCAGTTCGCTTCTGTTTAATGTAACAACCTTTGCCTATCTGATCTCGATGCTGCTGTTCTTCGCATTTCTTGCCAGCCGCACGAAAGCTCTCGGCACTGCCGGAATGTTTGCAGCCTACGGTGGACTTCTGGCCCAGACCTTTGCATTGGCACTGCGCTGGAAAGAGTCTTACAGCATGGGTATCGGCCGCGCTCCCCTCACCAACCTGTATGAGTCGGTGGTCTTCTTTGCCTGGACGATTGTGTTGATCTACGTCGTTTTGGACTTGAAATACAAATACCGGGTTATAGGCGCTTTCGTAATGCCGTTTGCAATGCTCGGCATGGCCTGGGCCCAACTTGGCATGAATAGCTCGATTGAGCCGCTGGTGCCGGCCTTGCAAAGCAACTGGCTTGTGTATCACGTTATTACCTGTTTCCTGGGTTATGCTGCCTTTGCGGTTGCCTGTGGCATCTCGATCATGTATCTGATCAAGGCCGCTCACGAGGAAAAGGGAGAGGGGAATCCAAGCGGCATGCTTGCCGCGTTTCCGCCGACCAAGGTTCTTGACAACCTCAATTATCAGTCCATCATGGTCGGCTTTCCGTTACTTACGATTGGTATCATCACCGGAGCGGCCTGGGCCAACTATGCCTGGGGCACCTACTGGAGCTGGGACCCAAAGGAAACCTGGTCGCTGATCGTCTGGTTCGTCTACGCCGCCTTTCTGCATGCTCGCATCACCAAGGGCTGGGTCGGCAAACGGGCGGCCTGGCTCTCGATTATCGGTTTTGCCGCCACGATCTTCTGCTACCTGGGGGTCAACCTGTTCCTGTCCGGTTTGCACAGCTACGGCGGCGGCAAATAAAATGCCCTTGACAAAATGAGCGGCGCTGATTACATTAGCTATCAGTAAAGGGGAGTAGCTATCAGCCGGAGACATGGCTGACCCCATGCCCGTCAACACAGTCGCAAGACTCGGGCTGGGAACGATACGAAATCGCAAGCAAGACCTTTATCCAATGCGTTCAACGCCGTGGGTAAAGGTCTTTTTTATTACCCCGGCGAAAAATAAAAACGTCGGAGGTATATAAAAATGATGAACCGTTTCAAAACAACACTTCTTCTCACCCTGCTTACCATGCTGCTGGTCTTCATGGGAGGCGCCA
Source organism: uncultured Geobacter sp. (assembly GCA_964458105.1). Taxonomy (GTDB): domain Bacteria; phylum Desulfobacterota; class Desulfuromonadia; order Geobacterales; family Pseudopelobacteraceae; genus JACRCG01. Next base: position 22,235 of record CAYWJJ010000011.1, on the reverse strand, counting down.
TCGGCGGCCAGGGGGGCATGATAATTGCCTTCGGCATGGCGGCTGTCATGAACTTCGGCTCCTACTGGTTTTCCGACAAGATCGTCCTGAAGATGTACAACGCCCAGGAGATTACCCGCGAAGTTCACCCGTCTTTCTACGGAATGGTCGAGCGCCTGGCCGGTCGGGCCGGACTGCCGATGCCCAAGGTCTACATCATCCCGGACGATTCCCCCAACGCCTTCGCCACCGGTCGCAATCCGGAGCATGCCGCTGTCGCTGCAACCGAGGGCATTCTGCGTATTCTTACGCCGGATGAACTGGAAGGGGTTATGGCCCATGAGCTGGCTCACGTCAAAAACCGCGATATACTGATCTCTACCATTGCCGCCACATTTGCCGGCGCCATCTCGATGATCGGCAACATGCTGCAGTGGGGCGCCATGTTCGGCGCAGGCCGGGGAGATGACGAGGAGGGCGGGGGTGTGGGTGGCCTGATCGGTTCGCTGGTCATGGCGATCGTTGCACCGATTGCGGCGATGCTGATCCAGATGGCGGTCTCCCGCTCCCGCGAATACCTGGCGGATGCCTCCGGCGCCGAGATCTGCGGACGGCCGCTGGCCCTGGCCGGCGCGCTGCGCAAGCTGCACAACGCCTCGCAGGCCATACCGCTGCATGATGCCCGTCCCGCCACGGCCCACATGTTCATCGTCAACCCGCTGACCGGCGGCGGTATGATGTCGCTCTTCTCGACCCATCCGCCGATGGAGGAACGCATCGCGCGGCTGGAATCACTGGCAACCCGAACTTACTGACAGGGCAACCATAACCGCGGGACAGCAGGCTGTCCCGGCAAATCACACAGGAGGAAGTCATGCCGTACACCAAAAATTTTGTTTCCAAAGATCCTAAATCATCCAAAAAGAAAAGAAACCGAATCGAGCCGTTGCAGAATGTAATATCACTGCGCATAAATGATAACGAAAAAAAGTCTCTGGAAAAACTGACCAAGACCACCTCGAAGAGCATTTCCGAGATCATGAGGGAGGCCATTGATCTGTGGACCTCCAAACGCCGCAGCTTGTGCATGGATTAAATACTGAAATGATTTTAGAGGAGGATTTTTAAATGGATTGGCTGACGGACCCGCAGGTTTGGATGGCGCTGGTGACACTGACCGCGCTGGAAATCGTACTCGGCATTGACAACATCATCTTTATCTCGATCCAGGCCGGCAAGCTGCCTGTTCATCAGCAGGAAAAGGCCCGGCTGGTCGGCCTCGGTCTGGCGATGTTCATCCGCATAGCGCTGCTGTTTTCGCTGACCTGGCTGATGGGGCTCACCGCGCCGTTGTTTACAGTGGTGGGCAACGAGATTTCCGGTCGTGATCTGATCCTGCTGTCGGGCGGCCTGTTCCTGCTCTGGAAGAGCACGATGGAGATACACGAGAAATTGGAAGGAGAGGAAGGGCATGCCACCGCCGGTGCCGGAACTACCTTCGGGGCTGTCATTGTGCAGATCCTGCTGCTGGACATCGTCTTCTCGCTGGATTCGATCATCACAGCGTTGGGGATGGCCAACCAGCTGATCGTTATGGTAACCGCGGTAGTCATCGCGGTCGGCTTCATGATGCTCTTTTCCGGCAAGATCAGTGCCTTTGTGGAGAAACACCCGACCATCAAGATGCTGGCGCTCAGCTTTTTGCTGCTGATCGGTGTTGCGCTGATCGGCGACGGCCTTGATATGCACATACCCAAAGGGTACATCTATTTCGCAATGGCCTTCTCGGTAATTGTCGAGATGCTCAACCTGCGCATGCGACGGGGTACACCGGTCAAGCTTCACAATCAATACATCGAAACGGATGCTGACGGATCAGCGAATTCGTAGGTTCCGGACTTTCCGGAGATGATGCAGCCAAGGAGATTAAAATGAAAAACCGAGTTGTTAAAGTATTTACAGTTATTGCGGCGGTACTGTTTATGAGCATTACCGTACTGGAACTCAATGCCGATGCCAGGGCCGGCGGCAGCCGTTCCATGGGCAGCCGTGGCTCACGCAGTTATTCCAGGCCGGCCAGTCCGTCATACCAGACAAGCCAGCCAAGCACACCCAGGCAGCAGGCCGCACCAGCGCCCGGTGCATTCCAGCAACAGGCCGGCGGCGGGTTCATGCGAAGCATGGCCGGCGGAATGATGGGAGGCATGCTGGGCAGCATGCTGTTCAGCAGCTTTGCCGGAGCCGGTCACGGCGTGGGTGGCGCTGGTGGTGCAGGCGGCGGCATAGGCCTGTTTGAAATCGCCCTGCTGGCCGGGATTGGGTATCTGATTTACCGCTATATCAAGAAAAAAAGAGCGGAGAGTTCTTCCAATCCATATGGACGGTGATTCTGTAAGATTCCTCCCCCTTCAAGGGGGAGGAAGTTGATAGCGTAGCGAAAGATTAGTGCAGCGTCAGTAATGATATTGAATGTGAGCAACCGAGGGGCTACAGCATGTTAAAAAACAAGTTCATTCTGATCCTGATCATTGTCTCCGTGATCTTCCCCTTTCTTTCGTACCTGTTGAATTATTACACCGACTGGCTCTTTTTCGTGGAAACAGGTTTTGCATCGGTATTCACGACGACGCTGTATGCCCAGACAGGCGCCGGGGTTTTGTTCGGTGCACTAATGTTTGTCTTTGTGCAAATCAATCTGCACTTTGCGAATCGGGCAGCATTCCCCTATGCCGGAATGTTCATCGAGGCCGGCAGCTTGAGGCTGCATAGAGACGAGGCACTACGATTAGTCAAGCCGCTGGGCACGCTGGTTTGTGCCGCTCTGGCTCTGTTTGCCGGTCAGTGGGGCGCCATGCAGTGGGAGGAGATGCTTCTTTTCATGAACCGGATGGCCGTCGGAACGGTTGACCCGGCCATCGGCAAGGATATCGGCTTCTATCTGTTCAGCCTGCCTTTTATGGAAATGCTGAAGGCTTTCGCGAGCTTCATGCTGCTGGCAACAGCAGTGACGACCATTGCCCTGTATTATGTCCGGGGCGGCATCTCTCTGACCGAGCGCGGCGCGGTGGTCGATGAAAAGGTTCGCCGGCATCTGGCGGTTCTGGTAGGACTCTTCGCCTGCGCCATTGCCGCCGGCTTTTATCTGGACAGCTTCAGGCTGTTGTTTTCCAACAACGGCGCTTTTTATGGCGCAGGTTATGTCGATGTCAACTCCCGGCTGCTGACCTACCGGGTTCTGACGTTTCTGACACCGCTGGCGGGTGCCGTGCTGGCGGTTGGGATCTGGAAAGGCGCCTGGCGACTGGCGCTGCTGCCGTCGGTGGTCGTAGTGGTGCTGTATATGATCGGTATCCGGGTTTATCCGGGAGTGCTGCAGAAATTCAAGGTTGCTCCCAACGAGTTGGCCCTTGAGACACCATACATCGAGAATAACCTCAAATTCACACGTTTCGGCTACGATCTGGACAAGATCGAGACGGTGCCTTTCGATGTTGACACCAAGCTTTCCGCCGCCGACATCGCCAACAATGATGCCACCATCAAAAACATCCGGCTCTGGGATCATGCCCCGCTGCTGAAGACCTACAGCCAGCTGCAGCAGATCAGGACCTATTACAAGTTTTTCGATGTGGATAATGACCGTTACAAGGTCAACGGCCAGTATTCCCAGGTCATGCTGTCGCCGCGCGAACTCTCCTACGCCGATCTGCCCAGCAAGAACTGGATCAACGAACGCCTGATCTTCACCCACGGCAACGGCATTACCTTCGGTCCGGTCAGCCGGATCAGCAAGGAGGGGTTGCCGGAGTTTTTCGTAAAGGATATCCCGGCCGTCAGCCTGGCTGACATCAAAGTTACCCGGCCTGAAATCTATTTCGGCGAACTCTCCAACGACTATGTGGTTGTCAAGACCAGGGTTCCGGAATTCAGCTATCCGACCTCCACCGGCAATATCAATACGACCTACGCCGGAAAGGGCGGGGTGCCGATCGATTCCATGCTGAGAAAGGCCCTTTTTGCCGCCAAATTCAAAACAGAAAAGATTCTGCTCTCATCCGATATAACCGCCGAGAGCCGCATCCTCTTCAAGCGAAACATCAATCAACGGGTCAAAGCCATAGCGCCCTTCCTCCGTTTCGATGGCGACCCCTACATGGTGGTGGATGACAAGGGACGACTCAAATGGATCATCGATGCCTATACCTTCTCGAATCGTCTACCCTATTCAAAACCGCTCCAAGGCGGCATCAACTACATGCGGAATTCGGTCAAGGCGGTCGTGGATGCTTATGACGGCACGCTCAGTTTCTACATCAGCGATCCGCAAGATGTCCTGGCAAAGGTCTACGCCCGAATGTTTCCGGGGCTCTTCAAGCCGCTGGCCGACATGCCGGATGACCTGCGCAAGCATGTCCGCTACCCGCACCAGTTCCTCCAACTGCAGGCCGCCATGTTTGCCGCCTATCACATGACCGATCCCAAGGTGTTCTACAATAAGGAGAACCTCTGGCAGGTTCCGGCACTGGGCGAAAAGCCGATGGAACCCTACTATACGATCATGAAACTGCCCGGCGAAAAGGTGGAAGAGTACATCCTGCTGCTGCCGTTTACCCCCTCCAAACGTGACAACCTGGCGGCCTGGCTGACGGCCCGTTGCGATGGGGAAAATTATGGAAAAATCCGCGCCTACACCTTCCCGCGCGACAGGCTGATCTATGGCCCGAAACAGATTGATGCCCGTATCAACCAGGACTCCTTCATCTCTCAGCAGTTGACGCTCTGGAGCCAGCGCGGCTCGGAGGTTATCCGCGGCAGCCTGCTGGTGATTCCGATCGAAAAATCGCTGCTCTATGTCCAACCGCTGTTTCTCGCGGCCGACAAAGCCGGCCTGCCGGAACTGAAACGGGTAATTGTAGCCTTCGGAGATGAAGTCGTCATGGAAGAAAACTTGGAGCTGGCCCTGCAGCGACTCTTCGGCGGCAAAAAAACAGTTGCCGCTGCCACCGTGGCGGTGGCGACAGATTCGAAGGCACCACCGGCAGCACTGGCCAAGGAAGCGATGGGTATCTATGAGAAGGCGATTACTCTGCAGCGCCAGGGCAACTGGGCCGGTTATGGCGAGGAACTGCGAAAGCTGGAGCAGGTTCTGAAGCAGATGGCCAGGTAGATTGTATATGCTCCGCATTTGCCGGAGATGACTCGAAAAGGGGGATTGATATGTATAATCGCATCATTTTTCCGACCGCAATGTTAGTTGTCATGTTGTCTCTGCTGACCTGTATGATTCCCGCGGAATCATGGTCGGCGGAGTCCGAAATCCGATTGTCAAAGGGGCAGACCGTTTATGTGCCGGCCTATTCAAACGTATTCACCGGACCCAAAAAGATTCCTTTCCAGTTGGCAACCACGCTCAGCATCCGCAGCACGGACATGTCGGCTCAAATCAGGATCACGTCCATCGACTATTATGATACAAACGGCAGGCTGGTCCGCCGCTACCTTGATAAGCCGGTCAACTTGGGGCCTTTGGCTTCCACCTTCATCCATATCGAGGAAAAGGACGCCAGCGGCGGCTTCGGCGCCAACTTCATAGTCAGATGGGTGAGCGACAAGGTTGTGAATACCCCGGTCATCGAGTGTGTCATGATCGGCGCCACTTCGGGGCAGGGCATCTCCTTCGTCAGCCCCGGCCAGGAAATCAGGGAATGATGTAATGCCGTATGAAGCGCTCAAAGACATAGAGATTCTCTTCGGACTGGCCCTGGTGACGGTAGTGCTGTTCCGGCGTCTGAAATTCCCCTCCATCATCGGTTTTCTGGTCACCGGCGTACTGGCCGGGCCGCATTCCCTGGCTTTTATCCAGGATACCCACCAGGTCGAGCAGATGGCAGAGATCGGGGTGGTGCTGCTGCTGTTCACGATCGGTATCGAGCTTTCGCTGAAGGAGCTGATGCGGATCAAACACCTGGTTCTGTGGGGCGGCGGACTGCAGGTGCTGGTAACCATTCTGGCGGTGGCCGCCGTCGGTGCGGTTTTCGGATTTCCGGCCAGTCAGGCGACCTTTTTCGGTTTTCTGGTGGCGCTCTCAAGCACTGCGATCCTGATGAAGCTGCTGATAGACTCCGGTCAGGCCGACACTCCCCATGGCAAAATGGCCATGGGCATCCTGATCTTCCAGGACCTGTGCATCGTGCCGCTGATGCTTCTGACTCCGCTTCTGGCGGGGGGTGGCGATGGCGTCCAGGGGGTTCTTGTCATCGGCGCCAAGGCTGCTGCGGTGGTGTTAGCGGCACATTACGGCGCCCGCTTCCTGGTGCCGTGGATTTTCAAGCAGGTTGTCAAAACCAGGAGCAGGGAACTGTTTATCCTGACGATCATCTTCATCGGTCTGGGCACAGCCTGGCTGACAGCCATGGCCGGTTTGTCGCTGGCCCTGGGCGCCTTTATTGCCGGCCTGGCTATCTCCGAATCGGAGTACAGCCACCAGGCGTTAAGCGACATAATTCCCTTCCGGGAAGCATTCATGAGCCTCTTTTTTATCTCGGTCGGGATGCTGCTGGATCCGGCCATCATGGTCAAGTACCCGCTGCTGATAGCCGCACTGGTGCTGACGATCCTGCTGGTCAAAGCACTTGTCACAACCGGGGCTTCCATGGCTTTGGGGGTGCCGATGCGGATCGCAATCATCGCGGCACTCTCCCTGGCCCAAATCGGTGAATTTTCCTTTGTCCTTTCCCAGGCCGGGGTCAAATTCGGTCTGCTGACGCCGGAATCGTACCAGGTCTTTCTGGCCGCCTCGATAGCCACGATGGGGCTGACTCCGGCCTGTCTCAAGTTTGCCTCGCCCCTGGCGGACCGGATCATTGCCTGGCTGCCCCACAAGCTGACTAGCGGCAGAGGGGTGTTGTCCCATCATCAGAAACCGGTGATTTTGAACGATCATGTCATCATCGTCGGTTACGGAGTCAACGGCAAGAACCTGGCACGGGTGCTGAAAAGCGTTCAAATCCGGCATATCGTCATTGAAACCAACCCGTTTACCGTCAAAAAAGAGGGAAAGAAGGGACAGCAGATAATGTTCGGAGATGCCTCCAAGCTGGAGGTGCTGGAACACGCTCAGGTCTCCAAGGCTCGCGGCATGGTGGTTGCGATTTCGGATGCCGCCGCCAGCAGAAGGGTGGCATCGCTAGCGCGCCAACTGAATCCTGCGCTGCACATTATTGTCAGAACCCGTTATCTTCTGGAGGTCGAACCGCTTTACAAGCTGGGGGTCAACGAGGTCATACCGGAAGAGTTCGAAACTTCGGTCGAGATCCTTTCCCGTGTACTGAGAAATTACATGGTGCCGCAGTCGGACATAGAACGCTGCATAGCCGAGGTGCGCAGTGACGGTTACGACATGCTGCGCACCATGAGCAGACGGCACAGCCATGCGGTCGGCATCAGCGGTTACCTGTCGGGAGCGGAGATCGCCACATTTCGAGTGAAAAAACGATCGCAACTGGAGGGGAAGGGCTTGCGGGAAGGCACCATCAGAAGCATGTCCGGCGCTACGGTGCTGGTCATCAAGCGTGGTGAAGAGGTCGTTCCGAATCCTGATCCGGTCTGGGAACTGCAGGATGACGATATTCTCCTGCTGCTGGGGACACCGGAGCAGCTGGCGGTGGCGGGCAGGCTCTTTGAACCGTCGGCTGCATAAAGAATGATCCGGATGCGTTTTTTTGAAAAAAGTCCGTTAGAGCGAAGGAATCCGACGTGAAACATCTTGTTCTTAAAACACTCGGGCAAGCCAGGCGGCTGATCGTGATCGTGATCGGTTTTACAGTCCTGGCCGCCGGTGTGGCCATGATCGCGTTGCCGGGGCCGGCGGTGGTGGTCATTCCGGTCGGGCTGGCGATACTGGCCACTGAATTCATCTGGGCCAAAAAACTTCTGAATACAGTAAAAGAGCGCATCGAGCGCATCAGGAAAGGAAACGGATGTCAGAACAATCATTGATGTGGGGAGCCTTCGGACTGCTGATGGTCGTCATGCTGGCCGTCGATCTGGGGATGAACCGCAAGGCCCACAAAGTTTCATTCAGGCAGGCACTGGCCTGGAGTATCGTCTGGGTCTCGCTGGCATTGGCCTTCAATGCCGGCATATATGTCTTTCTGGGGCAAACCAAGGCGCTTGAGTTCTTTACCGGCTATATCATCGAAAAATCGCTATCGGTCGACAACCTGTTCGTTTTCATCATGATCTTCGGCTATTTCAAAATCCGTGGCGAGCATCAGGCCCGTGTCCTGAAATGGGGCATCATCGGCGCGCTGGTTTTAAGGGCGCTGTTCATCTTTGCCGGCATCGAGCTGCTGACAACATTCCACTGGATGTTCTACCTGTTCGGCGCGTTGCTGCTGTTCACGGCCTGGAAAATGGCCTTTGGCGAAGAGGGCGAGGTGCATCCGGATAAAAACCTGCTGGTCAGATTGGCCCGCAGGCTGTTTCCGTTCACCAAGCGGGTGCGCGGCGACTGGTTTTTTACCCGTCGCAAAGGTCTGCTGGTGGCCAGCCCGCTGTTTTTGACGCTGGTGATGGTCGAGAGCAGCGATGTGCTGTTTGCGATCGATTCGATCCCGGCCATCTTTGCCGTGACCCTGGACCCGTTCATCGTCTTTACCTCCAATATCTTCGCCATCATGGGGCTGCGGGCGCTTTATTTCCTGCTGGCCAGCGTGATGGGCATGTTCGTATACCTGAAGCTGGGAATATCCTTCATCCTGGCCTTCGTGGGAGGCAAAATGATCGCGGGCGCCCTTGGATTACATGTCCCGATTCATATCTCGCTGGCGGTCATATTTGCAAGCCTGACCCTGGCGGTAGTCGCATCAATGACAATTGGAAAGAAGCATGCCCAGCAGGCAGTACCTGTTGAACATACATAATCCGGAATAACAAACCAGGAGGAAATTCAATGAAATGTCCCGTATGTACCACCGTAAATCTTGTCATGTCGGAACGTCAGGGGGTGGAAATCGACTATTGTCCGGAATGTCGCGGCGTCTGGCTTGATCGTGGAGAGCTGGACAAGATCCTTGAACGCTCAGCTTTGCAGGAGTTGCCGCCACCGCAGCAACCTCAATACGCGCCACAACAGAACACCTATGCAAGTGGTCATGCTCCCGTCCATGGTCATGGTCATGGACACGGCCAAGGATACTCCCACGGGCAGAAGCCGTATAGGAAAAAATCATTTCTTGAAGAGCTGTTTGACTGATTGAATGCGTTTTATGCACATCAATTGAGGCAATTTGTGACCGAGTAAAACAAACAAGGAACAGTTATGTCGTTGTTATCGCAGCATGCATTCTGGAGGCAGAACCTGGCTCTGGATGTCGGCACTGCAAGCGTGCGTGTGGGCACAGGAACTCGCTGCTTGATTGAACATCCATCGGCAACTGCTTCAAAGCGGGCGCTCTTTGGAGGGGTCGTCGTGGACGGTGAGGCGCTGGTGGCGATCCTGAAACCAATGCTGGCGCAGGGGCGGGCGTTCGGCGTTGTCAAGCCGCGTGTCCTGGCATGCGCACCAAGTGATGTAAATCGCTTGGAACGGGAACTTCTGATCGACTCTATTATCAGTTCCGGGGCCTCATCGGTGGTAGTCATACCGGAACCGCTTGCTGCCGCAGTTGGCTCGGGAATCGACGTTTCTTCCCCCTATGGCCAGATGGTGATTGATATTGGAGAAGGAGTAACCGATTGTGCTGTGATACAATCCAGTAAAATTCGCACGACCTGTGCCGTCAGAATCGGCTGTGCAAGGATGCGCAGGGAGATTGTGCTCGCTGCGCAGAAGAGCGGAGACAGCACGATAACTGATCAGGAAGCCGAAGAATTCTTGCGGGTACATGGTGTTGCCCGCTCCAGGCTTGAACCTCAATCCTCCGGTGCAGTGAGCCGATCAGCGTATGCCCTGGGGGCGGTGGTTGAGAAATTGATGGATACGGTTAATTCCTTTTTATTGGATCTGCCCCACAGCCTGGGATGTGAGATTATCGAAAGCGGTATCTGGTTGACCGGCGGAGGCGCATTGATTCCGGGCATGCGTGAACGCCTGGAAGAGCATACCGGCATCAGCGTTACCATTGTTGATAATCCTCGCATAGCTGTAGTGGAAGGGGCCCGGGTAATTCTGCCGGTTGTCACGGCCCTGAACCAATGGTGAAAGAAATATCGGCAAGAATTGCAAGCACCGTTATTGTTATCGAACAACACTAAAAATACAGATATAGGAATAGTGATGGAACAGACCATTTTTTTCAGTACCTTCGGATTGATTTTCCTGGCGGAGTTGGGTGACAAAACCCAGCTGACCGCCATGGCCCTGGCGCTCCGTTATCCGTGGCAGAGGATATTTGTCGGCATTGCTGCCGCTTTTGTCGTGCTGAATCTGGCGGCGGTGGCGGTGGGCAAGATATTGTTCCTGATGCTGCCGATTTTTTGGGTGACGCTGGTGTCGGCCCTGCTGTTTCTCTATTTCGGCTACAGTACGCTGCGGCACGCCTGCGACAGTGAAGAAGATGACGACGGACCGCCACCCACGGCGGCCACAGCCGCGCGCACCGCTTTTATAATGATCTTCATGGCCGAGTTGGGTGACAAGACCCAGTTGGTCACCGCCAGCCAGGCTGCCCGCCACTCCGACAGCCTGATGGGCATGGGCATGGTTTTCACAGCTTCTACCCTGGCGTTGTGGACTGTGTCGCTGCTGGGTATTTTCGCAGGGAAGCAGTTGGTGCGCTTCATACCGCTCTGCTGGATTCACCGTACGGCCGGATTCATGTTTCTGGTTTTCGGCGTTGCCGCGCTCTGGAAGCTGAAGGGGATGTGATTTGATGTCGTTGAAAGACATCCTGTTTGATGATGTCGGCTACTCAGCCGACACCGAAATTTGTTTTATTGATTCAGATACCCCATAAGTGAAGGCACTAAACCATGACCAAAACCACCTATGTAATCGGACACCGCAATCCGGACACTGACTCCATCGCATCGGCGATCGGATATGCCGCCCTGAAGCAGAGACTTGGTGACCCGAACGTGATCGCCGCAATGGCCGGAGCCCCCAACCCGCAGACCCGTTATATACTTGATCGTCTGGGCATTTCCGAGCCGCTGCTTTTGGCTGATGTCAACCCAAAAATTCGCGACATCATCAGCGGTCAGGCTATCACGATTGACCGCCAGGCCTCGGCCTACGAAGCTCTGGAACTGTTCAACAAAAGCGGCGTGAGGGTTTTGCCGGTCATCGATGACGACAATAAACCGTGTGGCGCGCTTTCACTGCGGCGGCTTTCCGAGAGCTACATGCTCCCCTGCCAGGAGAAACTGCGACAGGTCACGACCAGTTTGCCGAGCCTGGCAAAAACCCTTTCCGGAAAATTCGAGAGCGGCGGCGAAGGCGACGAACGGATTACGCTGAAACTTTTCATCGGCGCGATGCTGGAGGATTCGTTTACCAGCAGGATCGATGGGCACGAACCGGGCGACCTGCTGATAATGACCGGCAATCGCCGCACTATCCAGCAGGCCGCCATTGAACGCGGCGTGCGGGTTCTGGTCGTGACCGGCGGACACCCTTTGGAAGACGGGCTGCTCGAACAGGCGCAGCAGAACGGTGTCGGCGTGCTGCTGACACCGCATGACACCGCCACTGCAGCCTGGCTGGCACGCCTGTCCACTCCGGTTGCGTATCTGGCAGAGCACAAATTTTCAACAATCGGTGTCGGCGAATCGCTGGCCGGTCTGCGCCAGAAGCTGATGGCTTCCAGCGAGCCGGCGGTTCTGGCTCTGGAAGAGGATGGCACTCTGGCCGGCGTGGCGACCAAGTCTTCGCTGCTGTCGCCGATACCCTACAGCCTGATACTGGTCGATCACAACGAGTTGGGACAGGCGGTGCCTGGCGCCGAACAGGTGGAAATTGCCGAAGTCATCGACCATCACAAGCTGGGCAACAGCCACTCAAGCTCGCCGATCGCCTTTATAACCTCGCCGGTCGGCAGCACCTGCACCTTGGTGGCAGGGCGTTATCGGGACTGCTGTGTCGAGCCTGACCCAACCATTGCGGCGCTGCTGCTGGCCGGCATACTTTCTGATACGGTTATTCTGAAGTCACCCACCACCACCGAAATTGACCGGCAGGCGGTGGCCTGGCTGGAGCAGCGGACCGGCATTGTTGCCGCCGAATTCGGCCGTGATATCTTTGCCGCCTGCAGCTCACTTAAAAACTACGGCACGGTGGAACGTGTCGTGGCCGCCGACTTCAAATTGTTCAAGCATGAAAAACACCTGATCGGGGTCGGGCAGGTGGAAGTTGTCGGGTTCGACGAGTTTTACGGCATGAAAGAGGAGTTGCTGGCGGCGCTGGCGGAGGTTAAGCGGCGCGACAATCTGTTTATCTCCGGATTGATGGTGACCGATATCACGACCGAAACGACGCTTTTTCTGGTGGAGGGGCACACCCGCATCGCACACGTCATGGAATATCCGCAGCTTGAGCCGCATCTGTACGAACTGAAAAACGTCATGTCGCGCAAGAAGCAGATGGTGCCGCATCTGCTGAAGGTTCTGGCCAGGGTCTGAACAACTCATTTTAAAGCAATGTAATCGATTGGGCAGCTGAAGGCTGCCCTTTTTGATATCAGCTTCGACCGGTCGAATTGCCGACTCACTCATGACGCCAAGAGCAAATGTTACAATCCGGTAAATGTTTCCGGCAGGTATTGCAAACAATCTGATGAGGTCTATAGTTGATTCTGGTTATTAGCTATGGTTTTAGGGGGACGGCATGTTTCTTTATGTTATGCGGCACGCTGAGGCGGTGGATGGGAACGAAGCTCTGAGGGATGAATGGCGCTATCTGACCGAAAAGGGCAGGCAGTCGGCCGAAAAGATCAGTTACGGGGTGGCCAAGTACGGCCCTAAACCGCGTCTGATTGTCACCAGCCCGCTGACGCGTGCGGTGCAGACAGCCGAGATCATGGCGGCGCGGGCCTGCCGCAAGAATGTGGTAGTGTCCAGCGCACTGCTGATGCCAGGCGGAGATGTGGCTGATGTTATCGAATACCTGAAAGACTGCGGCAATTCCAAACGGGTCATGCTGGTCGGCCACGAGCCACAACTCGGACTTCTGGTTTCAGCGCTGCTGGGGCGGGAGCATGAAGCTCTCCCATTGAAAAAAGGAGCCTGCGTGGCGTTGGAAATTGATCCGGCCAAAGCGGACAAACCGGCCGCTTTCCTCTGGTATCTGGTGCCGGGCAAGAAGCTGGTCATGTCACTTAAAAAGGCCTTTTCAGCGAAATGAAAACTGTCGAAGTTCCGAAAAAAAAGTCATGTGCTGGGTCGGCCGCAATGCTGGAACGCTCCAGGGGCGTACTGTTGATGCATTGGGAAGAGCTTCTGCGCCTGAGGCGCGCGGTTTTGAAAACCTCAAGCCTGGATGACATCCACGATTTGCGGGTTGCTTCGCGCCGCTTCCGGGCTGTGGTGGGACTGTTTGTGCCGCTGACCCGAACCAGCTCCGCAGCCGAACTGAAGAGAGCCGTCCGCAAGCTGACACGGACGCTGGGGGGGCTGCGTAACATTGATGAAGCGCTGCTCTTTTTTCAAGCGAGGACTCCGCTCGAAATCGCAGATGACAACCGGCTCTGCGGCCTGCTACCGGAGATGCGCAGTGGGGAGCTGGCCCGGATACACAAGGTGCTGAAAGCCTTTGACCATAGGCATCTTGAACGGTCCGTGCTTGAAATTGCGGCGGGACTGTCTGCCGGACGAATCAGGGGGCTGAAAAAAAACTCCCTGACGGCATATTTTTCGATAGTTTCCGTCAAGCTGTTCCAGCCGGTTCAAAATCTGATTACGATCTCGCTCGCCCCGCAACAGCGCGAATCACGCCATGCCCTGCGGATCGCGATCAAAAAACTGCGCTACTTTTTCGAGATCATCGGGCCGGTATCGGAGCGCGATTATGGCGCCGTTCTGGGGCTGCTGAAGGAATATCAAACGATTCTGGGACGGATGAATGATGTTGCCGAGTTCGGTCTGCTGTGCCATGGCCTGAAATTATCACCGGCCGAGCATGAACATATCGATAAGATCCTGCTGGCCGAGGATCAAGAACTGCTGGAAAGTTTTACCGCACTGGTAGAGCAGAAGCCGCTCCGCTATACTTTTCTCGCGTGAATAATCAGCTGGTATAATCAAATTCGGCTGGGGCAGACCAAGATACCGCATATTGACCCGCCCCCCGATTCATCCACGATTGCCGGCCTTCACAATTTTAACTTGCGCATTCCTTGACTGTCATTTCATCAAACCGTCACGATTTGTTTGCCCACTCGTAACAATCCCACTCATTAAATAGGTGTAAAATCTCCTTTGAACCTACGGTTTGCCAATAGCCACTGTGTTCGAGAAGCTGAAAGGGGCTTTTACCGCATGCAGACAATCAACAGAGTTTTTTCCCCGCCCTATAACAATCTCTCTCCGGCCAGGATTGTGTTGTTGTATTTATGTGTCGGAATTGCGTGGATATTGTTTTCTGATATCGCGACCGCATGGTTTGTAGCGGATTTGCACCAATTTGAATATTTGGGGGCCTTGAAGGGCATTTCTTTCGTCATCGCCACCGCCGGTTTGCTGCATCTGTTGATTCGCTATTACGCTCAACAACTACAATCATCACAGGAAACATTTCATCTGGCCGAACTGGAGATTAAAAAGCTGGCCTATTACGACCGTGAGACTGGCCTGCCCAACCTCAACCTCCTGCTGGACCGTCTGAATCAGGTAATCGCGTTCAACAGCCGCAAGCGGAAAAACACGGCGGTCATCTACGTCAGTCTGACCGGTTTCAAAGCTGTTGTTGATGCACGCGGGCATAGTGGCGGGAGCGAAATGGTGTGCGGCATTGCCGAACGCCTCGTTTCAACGGTTCGGGAATATGATACGGTCGCTCGCATCCATCGGGACGAATTTGTGCTCGTGCTGGGTGGAACCGTGCTGGAGGGGGATGTCGCCAAAATCTTGAACAAGCTGCAGACGGTTTTCTCCGAGCCTTTAAGATTTGGGGCCGATGAAATTGTAATTCCAGCCTGTTTCGGTGCGGCCTGTTTTCCGGAAGACGGTGTTACGAGTGCATTGCTTCTTCAAAATGCCCATATTGCCATGAATCAGGCCCGCCTGAACGGTCTGAGTTTCCAGTATTTTTCAGAAGCACTCAATCAGAAGGCCCTTGATCGTCACAGTATGGAGACCGGCATGCTGAGAGCAATAGAGGGTGGTGAGTTTTTCCTTTGCTATCAACCGAAAATGGCCATCAACGGCAAGGACATCATCGGTATGGAGGCGCTTGTGCGCTGGCAGAGGCCCGGACATGGCATTATTCCTCCAGACAGGTTCATTCACGTGGCAGAAGAAAACGGCCTGATCGTGAGGCTGGGCACTTATGTGTTAAAGGAGGCCTGTCGCCAGAACAAGGCCTGGCAGGAGGCCGGATTGCCGAAACTCAAAGTTGCGGTCAATCTTTCTGTCCGCCAGCTGCGTGACAACGACTTCGTACCCCTGGTGATGCAAACCCTCGAAGAGACCGGGCTGGCCCCACGTTTTCTTGAGCTGGAGCTGACCGAAAGCGTACTGATGGGCGATGCCGGCGACACGGTCTGCAAGCTTCTTCGCCTGAAAGAACTGGGCATCAGCATCTCGGTGGATGATTTCGGCACCGGTTACTCTTCGCTTTCATATCTGAAACATCTTCCGATCGATACGATCAAGGTTGACCGTTCGTTTGTGCGCGATATCGTAAATGACCCGGATGATGCGGCGATTGTGGATGCGATTGTAGCAATGGCCCACTCACTTAATTTGAATGTCATTGCCGAAGGGGTTGAAACACGTGAACAGCTGGATTTCCTGCGCCAGCGTAAGTGCCATCAGGCTCAGGGATACTATTTTGCAAAACCGCTCGATCCCCAGCAGTTTGAGGCTTTTATAACCCAGGGTATGCCGGTCGAAGATATGTCGGTTTCCACGCCTGACATATTTCCCGCTACGGTTATTTCTGATCTGTTCCCACGCATGGAAACCCCTGTTAAACCGGATTCCGTAAGTGATCAGGCTGCTGCAGCCGTCAGCGCGGAATGTATCGGAGATATTTCAATTTCGGTTTTGCCGGCGCATCCGGGTGATAACCTTGCCGCCGTTCTAAAGCGCTTTCAAAGCGACCCAACCCTGCAGGTGTTGCCGGTCGTGGATGGCGGCCATGCGGTCGGCATAATCAACCGCTCTACCTTTCTGGAAGAGCATGTCATCGGAATGAATGGATACGCATTTCATATTAATCATTCCAGGAAGATGCGCGATCTGATGGCTCCGGTCAAACTGGTATTTGAATCGAATGTCAGCATCAGGGACGCCGCACAAGCGATCCAGTTGCAGGAGATGGATATCAGGGTTGAGAATATATGTGTTATCCGAAGCGGAATTTATCATGGGGTCGTGGATGTCAATCGTTTCATCAGCGCCATCACCGATATCAACCTGATGCTGGCCAAAGGCGCCAACCCGCTGACCGGGTTGCCTGGCAACGAGATTATCCAGCGCGAAATAAACGAGCGAATTCTGTCGGAAGAGGGCTTCGATATCGCCTATATCGACATAGACAATTTCAAGCCGTTCAACGATTACTACGGGTTTCAGCGGGGCGATGTGGTTATCAAGACGGTCGCTGGAATCATCTCTGCGGTCACAGCGTCTTCCGGGGCAGGCATTTCGTGCTTTTGCGGGCATATCGGCGGAGACGACTTCATTCTCATTACCGGAGCGCACCATGCTGATCACATCGCAGCGCAGGTTATCAAGGCGCTCGAAGAGCACCTGCCGGTATTACATGGAGAAACAGACTATTTGGCCGGCTGCTACAGTGCCGTAAACCGCAAGGGAGAAGAGGAAACATTCAGCCTGCTCTCGATTTCAATCGGTATTGTCAACACCCGCCTGACGCCGGTCTCGTCATACGCCCAGCTGGCTTCGATCTCCACCGAGGTCAAGAGGGCCGCCAAGAAACTGCCTGGATCGTCGGTGGTTATCAATCGCAGAGTGGGAGAGGACGGCTGGTATGGGCTGTCCGAAGTGCAAGGTTAGACACTTGTAACAGGGCTTGCTTGTGGTAGCCTAAATAGAAAGGGGGCCCGGCTATGGTAAACGCGATCAGTACGACCTATGAAGAGATAGCACGTAAAATGAGGGAAATACCGTTGGATAAGCCTTGTTCAACTTACAAATGGGAAGAACTCGTGCAAAAGCTGTGTGCGTCAGAGGATGCCGGTCTGCATGATATTGGAGTGCGAGAATTGGAACTTCTGCGACAAAAATGTCCCAACTGCCCGGTGTTCAAAAATAGCTAGACAATTATGGATCTCTTTACCTTCAATGCATTCGCTTTCGTCGGGGAGCTTGACCTGAACCGCTTGGCGGCCAAGCTCAGCATAACCCGCAAGTATCGCTGGGAAGAGCCGATGAAGCTCAGCCCGGTGAGCTTCTCGCTGGCCTCCGGCAGCGATGCGGAGTTGGTCTATCTGTATTACTTCGGCGGGATCGTCTTTATAAACTGTTCCGGCGATATCATCGCCCGCTTCCTGGACGGCATTCCGATCTATGCCGACAACATTAAGGGGCAGCCCCATCTGCCATACCGGGAAGAATACCGGCTGGAAATCGATCCGGCACGCGAACCCGACATCACCAATGACTCTGCCGTCATGCCGCGCTACAATCTTGCCTTCATGGACATCATCTGTTTCGTGATCGCCAAGTCGGTGGCGCTGGAGCGGATCGAAGAGCGGATCGACGTGGTCTTCGACGAGGTGGAAGGGTTGATTGCCAATCTGGGCAAGGGGACGCTGGAACTTCCCGACCGGGATATGGCGCGGTTGGCTTCATCTATTCTCAGTTTCAAATTCACTTCGATAGCCCATATCATGGTGCTGGATAAGCCTGAGATCACCTGGGACAACCCGGAGGCCGACCGTCTTTACCTGACTATGGCCAGCCTTTTTGAACTGAACCAGCGCTACCAGGAAATCAAACACAAATCCGAGACTCTGCTGGACATGACCGATGTCTTCACCAGCCTGTCCCATGCCCGTCGTTCAGCCCGCCTGGAATGGATCATCATTATTTTGATCGCGATTGAAATAGTACTTTTCGTGCTGGAGATGTATCGCGGACATTGATCCTGCTCCAGCCAATCAGCACCAGATATGCTGCCTAAGGCATGCACAGCTGCTCTCTGCCCTTCTTTGCATGATCCACATGAACTCGTTTCTGCTCTTTTGTCGAAGCGTAATAGGAATCCCGCAGCATACGCAATTTCTCAATCTGCAGATCCAGTTCGGCAATACCACTCCGTGCCGGGAATCGGCTCCAATTGGCCACTGTTGACAGCCACTTGCGCATGGCTAGCACAACCCCACTGCAATTGTGCTGTCAATGACAACCCCATTCATGTGCGGAATTGTCATCGGCCGCTGGCAGGCGCCGCAGCTGGTCCCTTCCTGCAGCTTCACCCAGAGCACAAGATTCTCGCTGTCGCACCAGTCACAAAACCAGAAGTAATAGTCCTCATTCAGTCTTATCTTCATCTCTTTATTCCTCCTCTCATCTTTGAGGCCAGTATATGCTATGACTGTTACAATCGTGTGGAGGTGGTATAAATTCTTTGTGAAATCTGACTGCTATACCCTGAAGTCACGATTTCTACACAAAAGTCATCAATCCGAAACACAGTTGTAACAATTGTATGTTACAAATTATTGCGATAATACTAATCTGTCTACGCGCCAGGGATAACAATCAGGAGCATGCCGTGAAAAAAGTTATGATTATCGAGGATGAAAAGGATCTGGCCGAGCTGCTGGCTTTCAATCTTGAAAAAGAGGGCTATTCCGCGTGCTGTGTCCATGACGGCAAACAGGGGCTGGAACAGGCTGCCGCAGAGCTGCCGGACCTGATCCTGCTGGACCTGATGCTGCCCGGCCTGCTGGGGACCGAAGTCTGCAAGGCGCTTCGCAAGGATCAGCGCACTGCGAGTATTCCGGTTATCATGATTACGGCCAAAGGTGATGAGATCGACCGGGTAGTCGGTTTCGAAGTGGGAGCCGACGACTACATTGTAAAACCCTTCTCGATGCGGGAAGTCATGCTGCGTATCAAGTCCGTCATGAGGCGCTTCGAGCATGAAGCTCCCCCGCCGGATATGCTTTCAATCGGCGAGATCGCCATTGACAAGCAGCGCCATATCGTCACCAGCGCCGGGGTGGAAACCGAGCTGACCAGCACCGAGTTCAAGCTGCTGCTTTATCTGGCCGAGAAAAAAGGGCGCGTGCATAGTCGCGAAAAACTGCTTCAGGACGTCTGGAGCTACAACAACGCCGGCGATACCAGAACCGTTGATACCCATGTTACCCGTTTGCGCGGCAAACTGGGTGCTCCTGGCGACATAATCAAGACTGTGCGTGGCTTCGGCTACAAGATAGAGGTGTAACCCATGGGATTCCGTACCAAGCTGATGTTGTCCTACATTTTTCTGATCGCCCTGATAACCGGCAGTTTTTACTTTTATATCGACCATGTTCTGCAGAAGGAGATGATCGCCGAAAGCCGGGTCAATCTGGCCAACCAGGCTCAACTGGCGCGGCTGCTGGTAACCAGCAACAAAGGGGCGCAGCCGCCTCAGCAGCTGGCGGAAACAGTCGGAGCGGCGATCAAGGCCAGGGTTACGCTGGTCGCCCCGGACGGCACCGTTATCGGTGATTCGGATGTGGGCAAGGATCGCCTGGCCCAGCTTGAGAATCATCTCCAGCGTCCCGAAGTGCAGGAAGCCATGAAAAACGGGAGCGGAAGCGCCCTGCGCTATTCCGGCACCCTGCGCACCTCGATGCTCTACTCGGCCATGAGTTACGGCAGCGGCGCTCCGGAAGGGGTTATCCGCCTTGCCATGCCGCTGGAATACCTTTCCTCCACCCGTAGCACTCTGCATGGACTGGTCGGCGGCGCAACGCTGCTGACCGTGCTGATCGCGCTTCTGTTCAGCGGCATTCTCTCCAACCTGACGACGCGTCCGTTGCGGGACATGGCCGATGCGGCCGCGCGTATCGGACATGGTGGCAGGGGGGCCAGAATCAAGGTCGTTTCCAATGATGAAATCGGCATGCTGGCCGGTGTGCTGAATGATATGTCGCAGCGGATCGAGGATCAGGTTCAGCGGCTTTCGGCGGAAAAGCAGCGGCTGGATACGATCCTGCGCAGCATGGGCGAGGGGGTCATGGTGACCGCGCCCGATGGCGTCATAACCCTGATCAATCCGGCTTTTCGGCGCCTCTTCTCCATCGATGGCGAGGTGGAGGGGAAGAAAATTGTCGAAATATCCCGCCACCCTGATCTGCTGGAGGCCTACAACGATCTTGCCCGTCCGGATATGGACGAATTGCTGCGGGAATTGTCGATCCAGCCGAACAACATCACGCTTTTCACGCACTGGGTTCCGTTGAATGTCAACGGCGTCAGGCAGGGTATCGTGGCGGTGTTCCACGATATCAGCGACCTGAAGAAGGTCGAGAACATGCGCCGCGACTTCGTTGCAAATGTTTCCCATGAGCTGAGGACACCGGTAACGATCATCAAAGGCTATGCCGAGACTCTGCTGGACGGTGCCCTGGAATCGGACCCCGAGCGCGCCCGCCGCTTTGTCGAAATTATTGCCAGCCACTCCGAGCGGCTGACCAGCTTGATCAATGATATTCTGACCCTGTCTCACCTGGAAACCAAGGAGGCGTTGCTGGAGCTGTTCCCGATGGATGTCTGCGGGACAATCTCCAAGGCCTGCATGCTGCTTCAGGAGGGTGCCGATCAGAAGGGAATTGCCATCGTCAATGAATCGGCCGGTTGCACTCTGCCACGGGTGTTGGCCGATCAGGGGCGGCTGGAGCAGGTGCTGGTCAATCTGCTGGAGAATGCCATCAAGTACACACCCGCTAACGGCAGCGTCCGCCTGTTTACCGAGGACATCGGCGAGTTCGTGCGTGTGTCTGTGGCCGATACCGGCATCGGCATCCCCTTCAAGGACCTGCCGCGCATCTTCGAACGCTTTTACCGGGTCGACGAGGCCAGGACCCGCGAACAGGGCGGCACCGGACTGGGTCTGGCGATCGTGAAGCATATCGTGCAGCTGCACGGCGGAGATGTGGCCGTATCAAGCGAAACCGGCAAAGGGTCGATTTTCTCGTTCACTTTGAGGAAGGCGTGATAACAGCTTGACAATTTATCCAGTTCAATCCGTCATCCTAGCGTCAACGGTCTGGATCAGGCGGGCTTCTCCTATGCCGGGAAGCCCGTGATTACCCATCATTTCCTCGATGCAAAACTCATTCCGTTACCTCGCCTGACTATGTTATACACAATTCATATTTCCGTTCTGCAGAGTTAAGCCTTTTTTCAATACAATGAACATGAATCTGAGACAGGATACGAGAATGACCGGGTGGACATGACAAAAGGTATTTACCGGGTTTTGGTAAAGCGATTCAAGGTGCCTTCCGATATTGTTTTGCTCCGTCAGTGAGTGGAAGCAGGACAATATCGGAATATTCAAGCCGCAGCGTTATCTGCGAGGTTCCCATGACTACAATTGATGACAATATTATCAACCAGATGACAGAATGTATCGTCAAGGAAGTTAATCCGGTGCGGATTATCCTGTTTGGTTCGTCTGCACGTGGTCATACTCATGAAGGTTCGGACGTTGATCTGCTGGTTATCGAAGATGCTCCATTTGGTGAGGGGAGAAGCCGTTTCCGCGAGACAGGCCGTATCAACAGGGCGCTTGCTGGTTTTAGCGTTGCAAAGGACATCCTGGTCTATTCTATTGATGAGGTTGAACGTTGGCGCAACACTCTGAATCATGTCATTTCTCACGCATTGCGAGAGGGGAAGGATTTGTATGTCCGACCTTGACCATGCGCGGCAGATGCTTGCCATTGCCCGTCGTGATTTGAAGGCACTTGGCGGAATGTTGGATACGGATATTTTTGCGTATGAAATTTTTGGATTTCATGCCCAGCAAGCTGTCGAAAAAGCGCTGAAAGCCTGGATTGCTGCCTTGGGAGGTAGTTATTCCAATTCTAAATCAAATATGCTATAATTCTCTCACTTTTCCAAGGGGG